>JAEXNT010000053.1 GCA_023439545.1 Bacillota bacterium | reverse complement strand
CTCATTTCTTGTCACGCCTTCAGTCTGATCAGACCAAGGCTTATTTTAATGCTTATTATCAATTCTACCAACAGCCTGAGTATAATTCAATACATATGATCTACATTTAATTGCTAATTATATTTTTTCCCCAAAAGTATTGACACTCCTCCAAACAGTTAGTATAATTGATTTTGCCGATGCGCGAGCAAAGGCCTGAAAATGCGGTCGTGGCGGAACTGGCAGACGCGTACGTTTGAGGGGCGTATGGGCAACCGTATGGGTTCAAGTCCCATCGACCGCACCAGAAAAAGAGAGGTTTATAACCTCTCTTTTTTGTTGTCTGAAGCCTGGCAGTATTCCCTTTCAGCGCCTGTTACCGTGTGGTCGGATTTGACAGCACATATCCACGATGCTATGATGAAGTACGAAAGTCGAGATGACAAGGAGAACCGGTAAATGGGCGGGTTCCGTCAAACCAACAGTGAAGCATCCATAAATCGGACAGTATCGTTGAACAGCTATTCCAAAGGCTTGAAAGACGGCATACCTATCGGCCTCGGATATCTCTCAGTGTCCTTTACGTTCGGTATCATGGCTGTCAATTCAGGCCTCCCCGTATGGGTGGCGGTACTCATATCCATGACCAACCTGACGTCCGCCGGACAATTCGCCGGTATAGGCCTGATAGCGTCTTCCGCTCCCTATCTGGAAATGGCTCTGACACAGCTCGTTATAAATCTCCGGTATTCTTTGATGTCGCTTTCGGTATCCCAAAAAGCCGACAAGTCATTTGGGTTATTGCAAAGGCTTATAGTATCCTTCGGCGTAACCGACGAAATATTTGCCGTTGCAACCGGTAAGCTCTCGGAGATAGGTACGCGCTACATGTACGGACTGATAACCATCCCCTATGCAGGCTGGGCGCTCGGTACCTTTTTGGGTGCCGCAGCGAGCACATTACTGCCTGCATCCGTTTGTTCCGCACTCAATATCGCTATTTACGGCATGTTTATTGCAATCATTATCCCTCCGGCAAAGCATTCGAAGCCGGTGCTGAAGGTTATCCTGCTTTCGGTCGCTATAAGCTGCCTGTTTCGGTACACCCCCGTGCTCAACCGGTTATCGGGAGGTTTTGTCATCATAATATGCGCCATAGCTGCCTCTGCGGCAGGGGCTCTGCTTTTCCCCGTCAGGGACGCCGAAAATGCGGCAAATGCAGATGCTGCCGATGCTGATAATACTGTCGAAGCTGATGAGACTACCGGAGCTGCCGATGCCGGCGAAGTTGATGAGACTACAGAAGTTGTCGGAGTTGCAGTGAATATTGATGAAGTAAAGGATGTGAGCGAATGATCCTGGGATATATACTTGTTATGGCGGGAGTGACCTATCTTGTCAGGATGCTGCCGCTGATTATCTTCAAGCGCAAAATTGAGAACCGTTTCGTAAAGTCTTTCATGTTTTATATTCCTTTTGCAGTACTCGCTGCGATGACCTTCCCTGCGGTTTTAACATCGACAGCTTCTATATATTCCGCCGTGGCGGGCACGGCTGTCGCCCTGCTTCTCTCCTTCAAGGAAAAAAGTCTGCTGACGGTGGCGCTCGCCGCCTGTGTCACCGTATACACAGTCGAGTGTCTTATACGCTTCCTGTAATATTCCGAGACTATCCATAGCACTTTACATTGTACAATTACTGCAAAATTCCGTAACCCTAGCCCGTTATACGAAGGCTTTTTTTATTGTTTTATCCTGTACTTTTTTGCAAATAATAATGCACGGCTTAGGATGTCTTGAGAATTGACCCATATGTCGGGCTGGAATCCCATTCCGTCAGTATTTTTCAAATTGGGCGGAAGATTTACGTTTCTGCCCGAAAATATCTGAATCCCTGAGTTCGGCAGGGTCCAGAGATTATTATTTCCTATTAAAAACGCCCCGCCTGAATTAGTACCTATAAAGATTACATTTTCAAGCGATCTTAAGTAATTTATGAAGGATTCTCCGGAAGACACAGTGTAGCCATCCATCAAAACAATTACAAAAGTTTTGTTTTTATATGTTTCTGCGGATAAATTAATAATATCGTCCCATCCCTCTTTCAGTTTACCTGCTTCCATCTGCCGGATACTTGTTTCCAACTCGCTTGACCGGCTCTCCTTATTCCTGTATATACCGTTTTGAAGATTCACAAATTCATGTTGAAAGCAAAGCCTTGTCTCTAAACTGCAAAAAAGTCTGGGGCCATTTGAAGGATAATTGCCTGTCAGATTTTTATACCAATTTATTGGATAGGTATCCTGCCCTCCGTTGTTGCCCCTTATATCCAGAATAAAAATACCCAGGCTGTTCAGCTTATTGGCATCATTAACAAAATCGTCCAGTTCGTCTTTGTTTTCATTCAAAAGATACATTCTTCGATTAGTCAATATGGTTATTCCGTTTATTTCATATCTGTCGTAACCGACATGAGGAAGATTGCCAAGCTTGCGGTAAGATAAAGTAATCATTCTTTCTATACGCTTGTTGAAGGACTTAAAAGTAATTTTCACATATTTTTCAAATACAGGTTCGATTGTACCTATCTCATATGTCAGTATTCCATTAGGAGCCAGTGTCGGCTTTATATAATTCTTGTAAGAGTCTCCGTTTATTTTATCGACATAATACTTCTCAGTGCCGAATATTGAGAAGAACCCTGCGCTGTCCTTTTGTATATGATAATCATTATTATTCAGGTAGTAATATTTTTTAGCCGTTCTATAATTGTCAACAGAAAAATGAGAATCTTGAATAAAGCTCAAATTCTCAGAGATTATTTTTGCAAGAACTGCTCTCGTTATCACGTACTTATATTTGTCTACCGCCTTGATAATATTTCCCCTGGCTGTATTAAACGCTTTATCTCCCCCGAAGTACTGATAACCTGCGTATGAATATTTCATCGTACCGAAAAAGTAATCCAGATCCTGCAGAATTGATTCCCGGCTGAGAGTATTATTGGAATTTGTGTTGTCCGATCGTTCAACCTTTGAATATTCAAAATCCTGGGGCTCGTTTGAAAATGACTTGAACTTATAAAGATTGGATGCAAATTCTTTAACCGCAGCATTATCCGCAGCAGAAAAATATCTGTTGTTTTTAATAATATCTCTAATATTTGAAGGGAGCGCTATTTCATAATTACTGCCGGGATTGAAAACATCCGATTGATTTAAAATATTATTATCCCGAACCTCTGATTCGACTGAATTATCAGTATAGCAAAAAACCGTCTGACGTACTAAGAATAAATACAGTATCGATATAGCAGGTATTATAATGAATTTTCTTACATTCATTTTTTATCCCTCCGCAAAAGTATTATACGTATAAATTGATTTTGTGTCTTATTTTAGTTAATGGAAGATCACAATTTGCCTGGTCAGAGCAAGTTTATTCAATGTTTGAGCATTTGGTAAATATATGTTAATATAATCTACATAAGTTTTCCTGTATAAATACGACGCCTTACGGAGGAAGTATGACCAGGTATATAAAAACAGCCGGTATTTTGATTGCATTACTTATTACAGCGCTTCCATACGGCTGTACCGTAGATAACGGAAAAGCTGCCGGTACAAGTACTGCAGGCGGTGAAACAGTTGCTAGTACAAACGCTGCAGAAAACGCAAAAGCCGCCGGTACCGGTACATCTCAGGACACAAGAATCCAGAACTGGATTGATGACATAGACTATATGCAAACTAACCTGCCGCAGATACATAAGAACCTGTACCATAGTATAAAGAAAGAAGACTTTGACAAAGCGATATTCGATTTAAAGAATGATGTGCCGAAGTTCAAGGATTATGAGATAGAATGCAGGCTGGCTCAAATTGTAGCTTCGATCGGAGATGCGCATACTTCATTATACTTGAATTTCGATTACAGCTCTACATATCCCCTGAAGGTTTGGTGGTTCGGCGAGGATCTGAGAGTTATCAAAACTGACAGGGAGCATAAGGATATTTTGAGTGCGAAACTCACACAAATCAACGGTATTCCAATAAGCGAAATTGCGAAAAAAACTGATTCCCTGATATCCCATGAAAATGCTCAATGGCTGAAGGCAATGGATCCGCAGTATATTATGATGCCCGATGTTTTAAAGATGTTCGATATTATATCTGATTATACTGCCGAATTTACATTTACGGCTGATGACAACAGCATAACCAAATACAAGCTCAGCCCGGGAGCGCTGGCATCCGCAAATGAAGCGGGAGTCTTGGATGGTACTCCTGTCAAGCCTTTGAGATTCCAATACAATTCCAATAACTTTGCTGATAGTTTGTACTGGTATAAATATATACCGGAGGATAAAATACTATACTTTCAATATAATGACTGCGTCGATAAAAAAATAGCACGCGAACGCGGATACAAAGATTTTGAAAAGTATCCCGACTTTGAGGTGTTCTCGGATGGTATTATAAAAGCCATATCTGAAAATGATATAGACAAGTTTGTCATCGATCTGAGATACAATGGCGGAGGCGATTCGTCATTATTTACCGGTTTGGCAGTTAAACTGGCGGTCATCGACAAGCTTAAGGGCAAAGTATACGCGATGATAGGCAGGGAAACTTTTTCATCAGCGGTATTCGCCGCCGTTGATTTAATGAAATCGACAGATGCGGTTTTTTACGGTGAACCCACTGGAGGAAATGTAAACGGCTATGGCGATACACGACCCTTGGTACTGCCTAATTCAAAAATGCAGATATCATATTCAACTAAATATTTCAGTCTATCCGACAAGTTCAAGGAAAATTTCATTCCGGATGTGGAAGTGAATGATTCATTCAACGATTATAAAAACGGCATCGACGACGTCTATGAAGCTGTAATAAACCTAAAAAACTGAAGCCTAGATGCTCTTTAAGAAATCGAGTTTCGTGAAATCACGCTCGAGGCGTTCACGCAAATACCTTCTAGTTATCCGTCCCAGTTCCTCAAGAACCTCGGGAGACAGGCCGAAGCTGAACAACTCGTCCATTTTTGAGTAAACGATATGCTGGATCGTCCTGGACGTCCCGGGTGACAGCTGGATCGAAAACCGGTCCGAAGCTGCACAGCTTTCCCTGTCGCAAAGGAAACCACATTTTTCGAAGCTGAACGAGTAGAATTTTTCCGGTTCCTGACCGCAATTCATGCATCTGTTGACATGCGGCGTGAACCCGGCCAGCGACAGCGCCCTAAGCTCGAATACTCTGGAGACGAGCTCCGGCGGCTTATCGGTCTTGGCAAGCAGGTAAAGAGAATTGAGCAAAAGCTGCAGAAGCCTCGGAGACGGCTGGTTCTCCTGTATTATTTCGAGGATTATATCCATGAAATGAGCGGCATAAGTGAGCTTTTCCATATCGTTCCGGATCTCGTAGAACGGCTCGATCACCTCGCAGCTGTTCACCGAATAAAGCTCCTTACCCGAATATAGTACGTATTCCCCGTAGGACATGAATTGGGATCCTGCGGACAATTTGGACTTAGGCCGCTTTCCGCCCTTTGCGAGAGCTGAAATACGGCCCCGGTTCCGTGAAAAAATCGTGATTATCTTATCCGCTTCTCCAGTATTGACCTCTTTTACAACGATCCCCCTGGTTTTCAGAAATGCCATAGAAATATCGACGGGGCTTTGAAAACAGCTCAGGCATTGCTAACGCTCGGAGCGGCCTCAGCTTCCGCCAGCTTGCTTTGTTCAGCAGCCCTGTCCTTCTCCTCTATTTCTCTATAAAATATATAGGATTCAAGATTTCCGGTATTGATAAAAGTATTCCACGCGAATTCCTTCAACATTTGACTACAAATCCCCCTTTTCTTTTTCAAGCTTTATCGTTTGTACAAGTTCTTTAGCTTTACATTTAGCTTTCTCCAAAAAGTAAAATGTATACTTGCTAGAATTTGTGTCAAATGTCTATGGGATTTGAGCAATTTGTTTTTCAATCGCTTGTAACAGTTCCGCGAACCATTCTGCTGCACCTCTTGCTTTCAATTACCTGGCTCTTTTTGCCGGACCGTTTGTTTGAAATTGCATGAGTTTTGCGATATAGAGCATATTGATGAAGCATTGCCAAGGGCAAATCTCTGTTTGAGCGGTGCAATGAAAAATACGTCGGATATGCATTGCACCGCAATATGAAATGCTCCGCATTTCGTTTCATCTGTAACTATTTGCAAAGCAAATAGTATTGTTAGATTTGCCACTCAGCTGAATCTATATGCTCTTTGAACAAAACTCCGTAATTGAAAGCAAACGTTCCGGCAAAACCTATATCCTGCATTATTTACTTATACCCCAGCGTTTTCAGCATGTTGTCGCTGTTGCGCCAATCGGGCTTGACCTTGACCCAGAGCTGCAGGAATACCTTTACTCCCAGCAGGTTCTCTATTTCGACACGCGCAAGCGAACCTATCTTTTTAAGCATTTTCCCTTCCTTGCCTATCAGAATGCCCTTGTGAGACTCCCTCTCGCAGTAGATATTCGCTTCTATATCGATGAGATCCCTGCCCTCGCGCTCCTTGAACGAGATCACTTCTACGCCCGTTCCATGCGGCACCTCCTCCTGTATAAGCTCAAGTATCTTTTCCCTGATAAGCTCGGCCGCCAGCATTTTCTCGGGCTGGTCCGTGATGATGTCGTCGGGAAAATATTTGGGGCCTTCAGGCAAAAGCTTTTCTATCTCCTTCAATACAATCCCGGTACCCTCGTCGTTCAAGGCTGAAATAGGTATTACAGCGGCAAACTCCATTATATCGGTGTATTTCTTTATCCTCTCGAACAACTGCTCCTTTTTGATCAGGTCGATTTTGTTGATGATAAGGAATACCGGAGTACTGAGCTCTTTCAACTGCTCCATGATGAACTGGTCGCCCGACCCCGGTTCCGCGTCTGTCGCTTCGACGAGGAACAGCACTATGTCGACTTCATTCAGCGTATCCTCGGCAATGCTGACCATGTATTCTCCGAGCTTTGTTTTAGGCTTATGTATACCCGGGGTGTCGATGAATATTATCTGACTGCTGTCGGTATTGATGATGGTCTTGATGGTATTTCTGGTGGTTTGCGGTTTGTTCGAAATTATGGAGATCTTTTCACCGGCCAGGCAGTTGGTCAAAGTTGACTTCCCTACATTCGGACGGCCCACGATCGAGACAAAACCGGATTTGAACGACATGATATTTCCTCCTTATGGATGTTTTAAAGGAAATTCGCGCCTCAGGGCGCTAAACATCCTTTTATATCTTTATCACATTTTATATCGGTTCATGATAACAGCTGGAACAGCAGCAGCGTTAAGGTAAATCCGATAATCGCCCCTGCCGCCAGTTCGATCACTGTATGTATTTTCCCCTCTAAACGGCTTTGTACAACAAGCATTGAAACAATAAGGAATAAAATCGTGATATTTGCATTATTCGTATAAAGCGCTACCGCAGTAGTCGCCGAAAAAGCTATAGCCGAATGGCCGCTCGGCATTCCTCCGCTGAACGGGGTCCCTTTTCCGAAAAAGGTTTTCAGTACCACAACTACCGTCAAAGTGAGCAGCAGTGCGATCACGGTTATATGCATTGGGGTCTGGTGTATGCGTATTATACCTACCTCGAGGCTCGTGCTTATTCTGTCGAAAAAGATGAAATAGCCGACCAGGACCGAAAGAAGCGCAGATATGAAGACGGCTCCGGCGGCAGTGTCCTTGACCACTCTGGCTTTCGGGTGATAGATGCCGATCAGCGTGTCTATGATGACCTCTATCGCCGTATTGAACAGCTCACATATTACTACTATGGCAATAGTTATACAGACTATTACAAACTCGATCCTGGTAAGGTCATAAAACATCGACAGCACCAGGACCAGCAGGGCCACGGACAGATGGATCTTCATGTTCCTCTCGCTCCTGACCGTGGAAAGGATGCCATTTATGGCATTATTGAAGCTGTCCAGAAGATTCCTGTTTTTCATTCCCTTTTCAACCCCAGCTTGTCAAGAACTGCCTCCTGTTTGGAGATCATAACGGTTTCCTCGTCTTTCTCCATATGATCGTAGCCAAGCAGGTGAAAAACGCCGTGCGCCGTTAAAAAAGCCAGCTCCCTTTGGAACGAGTGGCCGTATTGTTCCGCCTGCCTGCCCACCGTCTCCATGGAAATCACGATATCGCCGAGCAGCAGCAGTTCTTCGTCAGGATCGTAATCCCCTGTCTCTGAAAGGAGCTTCCCGTCTTTCATATCAGCCATTGGAAACGAAAGTACATCTGTAGCTTTATCGATACTCCTAAACTGCTTGTTTATATTCTTTATGGATCCGTCGTCAGTCAGCAGAATGTTCGCTTCACAGCCGACCTTTATATTTTCGCTTGCAAGGCAGGCCTTAACTGTTTTGTCCAATAACTCGAGCATATCGTCGCTAACGGCGACAGCTTCCTGTTCATTTTCTATAAAGACCCTTGTTGCGTCGGGCCCTTTAATTTTCCGCTTTCTCATACTCCCTGTCTTCCTCCTCCTGTATTTCTTCTTTGGTATTCAACGCATCCTCCCGGGCATTTTCGTTACCGGTTGCCGTATCGAGTGATGCAGCTTCATTTTTTCCTTCCTCCTGCGGTTTTTTTATCTTCATTTCGGGGTATTCCTCTCTCTCATGGAAATACCCTCCGAATACTCTCATGAAAGCTTTAGCGATCATGTCGAGATCTCTCAGCGTAAGGTCGCAAAGATCCAGCTGTCCATCGTCCAGCTTATCCTTGATTATGTTCCTGACCATGCCTTCCATCTTGCCTTCCGTCTTTTCGATCATTGAACGTATCGCCGCTTCAACAGAGTCTGCGAGCATGACAACGGCGGCTTCTTTTGTGGTGGGGCGCGGCCCCGGGTATCTGAAATCCTCCGACTTCACGCTGTCCGTCTTGTCGGTTTTCTTCGCCTTGAAGTAAAAATAGGCGGCGAGTGTGGTTCCATGATGCTGGCTGATAATATTCCTTACCGCGAGCGGGACCTTGTATTTTTCAGCTATTTCAGCCCCGTCGTTGGTATGCGATGTGATCACGAGCGTGCTGAGGTTTGGCGTCATACGGTCGTGAGGGTTATCGGAGAGCTGGTTCTCCTTGAAAAAGTTCGGCCTTTTCAATTTCCCCACATCATGATAATATGCGCCTACCCTGGCAAGTAATGCATTACCGTTAATTGCTTCCGTCGCAGCCTCGGCCAGATTTCCCACCATAAGGCTGTGATGATATGTACCCGGCGCTTCCATCAGAAGCTTCTTCATCAGCGGCTGGTTCGGGTTTACGAGCTCCAGCAGCTTCAAGGGGGTTATAACGTTGAAGGTGCTTTCGAAAAACGGCAGAGTTCCAATGGTCAAGACAGTCGACAGTACTCCGTTTACACCGACTATCATGGCGCTGTTGGCTATCGCCGTTGGACTGTCTTTGCTTATAAGTCCGAAACTGGCCACAACTACCGCGTTAATCAGCGCTATCACAAGTCCGGACGCCGAAAGCCTGCTTCTTTGATTGGCTCCGTATACTATAAACGCGGCGATGGTCCCTCCTATCACAGCTGTGAAGAAAAGGGCCAGATCACCCTTTGTAATGAAGGAAATCGCCATGGATGTGAGCAGATTGACCAAAATTGCGAGCCTTAAATCTATCAGTATCGAAATCAGCATAGGCGCTAAAAAAACAGGTATCAGCAGCGGCTGGACCGGATTGAGCAGCCATGCCGACAGCAGTGTTAGCAGTATGATGACGCTGAGCAGTATGTTTTCTTTTGTGCCATGCATCAATTTAGAGCAGAAAAGGCGGATATACAAAATAAGAAGGAAGGAAAGCATCAGAACGACCGCCAGTATCCCTCCGGCAAACGAAAAATCGAATTTACCCGTTTCAAGCAGGTTGAGTTCGTCAAGCACATCCAGCTTGTCCTGTGTGACATTGTCTCCGAAGCTCAGGATTCTGGAGCCTTCCCGAATCATCTGTTTGTTTTCGATAGCTGCATTGTAGGCGTCAAGCTTTCTGCTGTCCGTAATTTCATCGTCTATTACGCTATTGGGCTTCATCAAGGCCTTTGCCAGCAGACTGCCGATATTTTTGAATTCCTGTACGAGGTCGCTGCTTTGGTAGGTGCTCTGAAGATAATCTATCTTCGAAGCAAGGTTTACCTGATCAACATCCTGCTTCATCACGGTGCTGAGCAGCCCGATCGTGACCTGCGTAAACTTGCCCAGTTCGTCTTCGGAAGCATTCGCAACCAGATATTTCACCTGTTCGCCGGATAACGGGACGTTAAACCTTGCAAGCTTTATCTTAAGGTTGATTGCGGCTATGTTCCGTTCCTGTTCCAGCATTCGCCCGTAATTTTCGTCTTTTTTGGTTATGCCCTGCTCCTGAAGGTTTCTATCTACACCAAGACGCGCATTTTTTATTTCATTTATAAAGTCGTTTGCACTGTTTATCACATCTATCGGCACGCTTTCAAGTCTCGTCATGACTGGCGGGACTTTCGCTGCGGCTTCGTCGGCGAGCTTTTTCGTCAGGTATTCGTTTTCGATATCCCTTGGCGCGTTGATATCGTAACCTGATTTTTCGCCCAGCTCAAGCCTGTACTTTTTGGGAGCCGCCCCGTTCACTATCATCAAAGAAGCCGTAAATACTGTCACGATAGTGATCACGAGCTTCTGAAACAGCCTGTTTCTTAAAAAGTTTCCCAACTGCCTTGCTTTACTGCTTCTGTCTGCGGCCTTCAAAATAACAGCCCCCCATTCGGCTAATGCGCCTGGTTCCTTTGATCGAATCTCTCATAAGCCTTTATGATCTTCTGCACCAGTTCATGCCGTACAACATCCTTTTCCGTCAGATAAACAAACTCGAGCCCCTCTATATCCCTTAAAATCTTCGTGACCTCTCTGAGCCCTGATTTTTTTTCTCCCGGAAGGTCTATCTGAGTTATGTCGCCCGTAACGACCGCTTTCGAGCCTATGCCTATCCTCGTCAGGAACATTTTCATCTGTTCCGGCGTTGTGTTCTGCGCTTCATCGAGAATAATGAACGAATCGTCAAGAGTACGTCCGCGCATATATGCGAGCGGCGCTATCTCGATCATGCCCTTTTCGAGGTATTTCTGATAGGTCTCGGCGCCCATTATCTCATACAACGCGTCATATAACGGCCTCAGATACGGATCTACCTTGTTCTGCAGGTCCCCGGGAAGAAAGCCGAGCTTCTCTCCGGCCTCGACTGCAGGACGCGTCAGTATTATCCTGTTTACCTGCTTGTCCCTGAACGCCGTTACAGCCATGGCAACCGCTAGAAATGTCTTGCCTGTGCCTGCCGGTCCGATACCGAATACTACCGTGTTTTCCTTTATTGCATTAACGTATCTTTTCTGTCCGTGCGTCTTTGATTTTACTTGCCTGCCGCGTGCCGTAAGGCATATATAATCGCCCGGATATTCCCTGACCTTTTCGAGCTGGCCTTCCGACGCCAGATTGACCAGATAATTAACGTTCTGCCGCGTGATCTCCTCACCTTGAACAGCAATGGCCAGCAGCCTTTCTATAACGACAGACGCCCTTTCGACGTCATCCTTGTCACCGGTGATCTTTATTTCGGCGTCCCTTGAAATCATTTTGACATTAAGCCCGTCTTCTATGATCTTTGCGTTTTCATCGAAATTTCCGAATAGCTTGATTGCGTGTTCTATCTTCTCGAATTCTATCGTCTTTTCAATACTGTCCAATCAGTTTCCTCCAATCCTTCTGGACACTCCTATATCTTCCAGGCATTCCAGAGTCACTCTTGCAAGCATTCCCTGCTGTTCATCCTTTATATAATATATATTCGTATTCACTATCTCGGCATTTTCGGGCATCTGCAGCAAAGCCTTTTTATACGCTGCCTCGGCCGCCGCGTCTTTAGCGTCCTCCTCATTTACGACAGCTTCCGCCAGTTTCTCCTCCTTGTAGCTCAACATGACCCATTCCACCGGAAATACAAGATCCTCTCCTATCGATAGCCGTTTCCTGTCCTCTGCAACGGAAAAATTGCTGAAATTATTCTTCCTGTGCGGCAGATCGAGCTTCCAGGAAAAAAGTATCAGCGAATGGGCATTTATTTCCCTTCCGGTCTTCAGCCTCTCGGTCTGCGTCAATATAACCGGCGATTCCTCTTCATACCAGGTCCTTGCAGTGACCTTCCCCATCGCATGCACAAACTTGAATCGTTTTTCGTCGTCCTTCAACGGTATACTGCCTGAAATCAGGACCTGCCCCTTTTGTACAGTATCGCCCTCGCCAACTGCTTCTATGCCTTCCTTTGCAACGACCCTTTTAATCATGCCGTCCTTTGAAGCCACAATGTTGCACGGTTCGTCCATCGGGATTATCTCCGGTATGGGTATCCTTTCCCTGATCTGTACTCTGGCTTTGGTACCGTGGATCGTAATGCCTATCCACGATATCTCCTCCATGTCGAGCATGATATTCGATACCGCGTTGTCGGTATCGATGTCGTATTTCAATATGCCAGTCTTTATGCCGTTACGAGCCAGCACTTCTTCCAATTGCGCAGTATCGATGCTTTTATTGCCCGTTATTTCAACATTCCATATGAATGATGAAAGTACGTATATCAACGCTATAAATAAAAGAGCTCCCGCAAAAAAAGCCTTCCGTCTGCGATACCTGTTAAATACAAACGGCAAGCCCGTTTTTCTGAGCAGCCTGACTTTGCATTTCGCCTTTCTGGCTATCGGCCTGATAAGTCTGAACCCATTTATGCCCATCCTCATCGTCAGCGTCCGGTCGCTCTGCACCTTAACGTCCCGAAGCAGAATATTCCGGTGCACACAGATATTTATGAACTTCTCTGTGAAAAAGCCTTCGACTATTATAATAACATATCCCCGCAGATAATTCCACAATCTGAGCAGTAACAAAAGCTTCACCCCGTATGTTCCGTATCGTTTACGGCATATAGAAATTCCAGCGTTTGTATGTTTCCTGATATTATGATGTCTTCCGTAGTAATTTCTTTTATGATGAGCCCGACCCCGGTGATTTTCACCGTACCCTGGCCCGTACTGATCCTTATCCTGGCGCGGCCGTATTCGATAAGGCCCCTGTAATTTTCAATCATCATATCGCCATTACCGACCATGGTTATTCTGGGGATATTTAGGAGCAGTTCTTTCGGGAGTTCCAGTATCTCCGTGAACTTTTCCCTGAATCCCTTTTTACGGCTGTACTCTTCACTTTTTTCCTTCAACTTTTTCTTTCTGGCGTTATTCTTCGCCATAGACTACATCCCCAGCCTTTTCCTGCGGCAGCAGATCTTTAGGGTCGCCTACAGTATATCCCTTCTCCCGGGCTCCCTTAATTATGCTGTCAAGTGCTTGCGCATTATCCCGGGAAACTGCGTGCAGCAGCAGGACGGCTCCATTGTGAAGATTCCTCATGACAATGTCGTACGCATACTGCGATCCCCTGTATTTATCCCTATACCAGTCATCATATGCAAAACTCCAGAATAGATTGCAGTAACCCAGCTTTTGTGTCAACGCCAGAGTACGTTCGCTGTATTCGCCTTTCGGCGGTCTTAGGAATTGCATGCTTTCGCCGAACTTCTCCTTGAAGGCTCTGTCAAGTCCGAGGATCTCCTCTTCGAGCCGGCCGTCGTCAAGGCTTGGAAGGCTGGGGTGATGAATGGTGTGGTTTCCGACATAATGCCCTTCCTCCACCATTCTCCTGACCAGATCCTGATGTCCGTTAAGATATGGACCCGTTATAAAGAATATGGCTTTAACGTCATTGTCGCGCAGTGCGTCCAGTATCATGGGCGTATAGCCGTTTTCGTAGCCTTCGTCGAAAGTAAGATATATAACGTTCCTTTGAGTGTCACCAAGATATACGCCGCCGTATTTCCTCAATAGCTCCGGAGCTCCAGGATCGGCTGCGGGAGTCTGATTGCCAGTTCTTCTCGATATGCCCCAGCTAAGAAGCTTGTTGCTGAGAGTACCGCTGTTGTCGGTTATCACAGGCTGGTCTTTTTTTCCGGCATCCTCGGAAAGCCTGCCGCTTATTTCCGTTTTGAGGTCGAGATCGCTGAACCTGCTTGCATAAACCCCGCCAAGATCGCTAAGCTCCGGGTTATACGCCGAAACATCCGAAAGCCCGTTCAGAAGGGACATCAATACGATAACTATTATCAATGCGGCAGCAATAAAATAAAAGGATTTAGGATTACGTAACTTAAACTTCATTTGGACGACCTCCATAAAAACCCGTTGAAAAAAAGCCCCGGCTTGTATTTCAAGTCAAGGCCCGACATGCCTACAATATATTTGTATTATGGAGGTTTGAAAATAATACCGGTTATTGTACCGGTGTCAGAAGGTCCGTCTTGATAGTCGTTCCGTCATCGACAAATTTATTTATCACAACTTCATTGGCTTTCTTAATGCTGACGTTGAGCATATCCTCCTTCAATCTGTCCAGGACTCCCCCCAGCAGTGATAGCGAACGTTCAAGATCGTCAGGGTCCGCAATCGCCTTTATCACGAAGGGCGCAGTCATCTGCTTGCCGTTTATGACTATATACTGTCCTGCCGCCCGGATTTCCGTCATGGCTACTATCCTTTGATCGTTGACCGAAATGGCTTGAGCCCCGCTGGCTCTCAATTCGTTGACCACGTCCAGGACATCGTATTCCTGTACCGATATCAAGCCGTTATTGTCCAGATTGACTACGACACCTTTCCCTTTGACTGTTTCAAGGCCGGCAAATATCCTTGCCTTCCGCAGGTTGTTCTGTATCTGCTGCGCCGCTTCGCTGTCTCCCGCCTTCACCTTCGCATAGGTCTGGTTTTCCTGCTCCAGCTCCTGGAGCCTTTCCTGCAGTGAATTTTTTTGGCCCTGCAGCGTGATGAGTTCGGTCTTCAGATCATCGAGCCTCTTGTTTTCGTAGCTTGCAATGCTTTGATTGTAATTTATGCTTTTATATTGCAGTGACAGCATTATACCCAGGATCACACAAACCAACATCATTGCCACGTTCCTAGCGATCTTCATTTATCAACTACCTCCAACCCCGAAATAAACTTGTCCAGCTTGTCAGCGCCGCTGAATTTTGTCAGTTTTATCTCATTTGATTTAGTAATATCCACCCTGATGTTGAATTCGGTCATTTCAGCAATCCTGCTGCTATTGATGATACTGTTGTACAATGTGTCGGGATCTCCTATTGCTTCAATTATAAAAGGAACCGGATGCCTGTTGCCGTTGATGAGTACGGTAGGGCCTGCGCATACCTGCTCGCTCATGGGCGCTATACGCTCGCCGTTTACGGAAATAGCCTCCGCACCGGCTTTTTTCAGATCGTTCAGTATCACCCTGATATCCTGGTCATGTATGATCTGCCAGTCCAAGGGAGTATCAGGCTGGCGCGCAGGAGCGTCGTCAAGCTTGAGGGTAATGCCCGGACCCTTGATGTCGACAAGGCCGGCGGAGAATCTCATCTTTTCCCAATCTCTTGCAAGCTCATCGTCATTTTGCTGCAGGACATATTCATCAATAATTTTATTCTGATCGGCTACATTTTCATCAATTGCTTTCTTCAAGGCATCATTTTCAGCCTGCTCTTTTACAAGCTGCTCCTTTAACATGTCCGCGCTGTAAATCTTGGCTGCAGCCAGCTTCTTTGTGTTGAGCGTGCTCTTCGTCTGAACAGCTAAAACGATACCGAAAATTATGAAAACGATCAGTAAAATATACTGGCTGCCGTGCTTCCTCATAAAGACCCCGTATCCGTTACAAACTCTATATAACAATTCTACTTTTAATAACTATGTATTTCAAGTGAAATATAATTACACTGCATAAAGCCATATTTATCAGCTTCTGCTGATCTCTCTCACCTTTCGGGTGTAAATGTTCGTCAATTCTTCCGCAAACTCAGTACTGGTGCTCTCGCCGATGACCTTTACCAGAGGCTTCTCTGCGTCCGGGAGTACAAGCACCCAGCCTTTGTCATTATATACCTTCACCCCTTCAAGCGTTTCAACCTTGCTTCCGCTATTTTCCTGTATCAGCCTGCGGATAACCTTGCCCTTGCTGTTCCAGCCGCATTCCACTTCCTGCCTGTGCATGTGTATTTCAGGTAACATGTCTACAAGCTCGGACAGGCTGAGCTGATTGACCGACATATAATCCAGCAGCCTGACGAGCCCCGCGATAGCGTCAAAGTGCAGTGTAAACTGCTCCAGCAGATCTTCTCCGGTATTCCTGCCCAACAGTTTACCCATTATATCCCTTGCTGACGTTTTAGTCCGTATCACTTTTCCGTGATATTGGTCGGCTATCTTTTCAACAGCCTGACTGGCTGAAAGCGGTACTACTACAGTTCCTCCCTCCAGATTCCTGAGCAGCACGAGCGATATGAGGGCTATGAACATATCCTCGAGCACTATCCTGCCCTTTCTGTCGACAAGTACCATCTTTTCACAGGATTCTTCGATGGAAACGCCCAGGTCGAAGCCCTCCTTCACAACGAAATTCACAAAGCCTCCCATGCTGACAGGCGCAAGTACGCCGTCCTGGTCGTTGGCGATCTTCACGCTGCAGCCCAGTTCACCCAGCAGATCCGAGACCACCTGCGAATGCAGAGGCGATGTGGTATTCAACGCTATGTTGAATTTGAGTTTTTCAGATTTCACGCCTCTCAATATGTTTTTCAGGTAAAATTCGTCATACCCCTGTACATCCACGATATTATTGATACAATCGCAGCTGCAGCGGTTGAAATCATCCCTGGCAAAGATATTTTCAATTTTCCTCTCGACACTTCTCTCAACGTTATTTCCCGACCTGTCGAGGAAATCCAGCACGAGTCTCGTTTTCTCCCCTGAGCAGGCGCTGATATGTACTCCTCCGTCCAGACGGTAGAACCTAACGGCCGAACGTATCACAGGAAGCAGCAGCCTGCCGAAATCGTATACTTTGATACCGGATGAAACCAGCCCGGAAACAAATGCGTTCCTTATCATTATCGCTGCGGGAGATCCGTCGCAGCTGACTCCGAGTTTACCCTTACCGCCATATACCGCTCCGAACGAAGCTCCGAGTTTTGCAGAAAACTCAGGCGTCAGGTCTATATTTACATCGCCTGCTACGCCCCTGTTCCCAAATATCTGTCTGCCCGTTTTGGAACCCCATACAAGATTGGCGTCGACTTCCGCGCCCGGGCCTACCAGCTTACCGGGCCATATTTTAACTGAAGGATCTATCACAGCCATCTCGCTTATTAACGTGCGGTCTCCAATAACAGACTGTTCATATGCCGAAACGCCTTGCTTGATACTGACGTTGGAGCACAATATGCCTCCCCTGAGCTGTGTCTTGCTGCCGATAGTGCAGTTCCTCCAGGTAGTACCATGTTTTATGCTGCATTGACCCGAAATCACGTTATTATCGCCTATCACCGAATAACTGCCGATCTCGGAAGCCTCGCCGACATGACAGCCGGAGCCAATCAGGCACGGTGCTGTGAGCCTCACTCCCGGACCAATTTCTGTCCCTTTACCGATCCATATCCCTTTTTCAAGCTCCTGCCCGGGTATGTTTATCCGTACCCTGCCGTCCAAAATATCGGCCTGCGCCTGGAGATATGCTCCTATATCCCCTATATCGCACCAGTAATCTTCAGTTATATAGCCGTACATGCCTTTATTTTCCTTCAGAAGTACCGGGAAAAGATCCTTGCTAAAGTCAAAAACCGACCCCGGTTTTATGTAGCTGAATATTTCAGGCGACAGTATATAAATACCAGTGTTTGCAGTATCGCTGAATACTTCGCCCCAGCTCGGTTTTTCAAGGAACCGGATTATCCTGCCTTCGGGGTTCGTAACCACTACGCCGTATTCGAGCGGTATATCCACATGTTTCAAAACCAAAGTTGCCATGGAATTCTTGTCCTTATGGAATTTTATCGCACTTTTCAGGTCGATGTCCGTGAGAGCATCGCCGCTGATGACCAAAAAAGTTTCGTCCAGAAAAGCCTCGGCATTTTTCACGCTTCCCGCAGTCCCGAGAGGTTTATCTTCGATGTAGTATCTCATCCTGACGCCGAAATCTTCTCCGTCGCCAAAGTATTCGCTGATCAGGTCGGGCATGTATTGAAGCGTCGCGGCGATATCCGTTATGCCGTATTTTTTAAGAAGTTCGACAATGTGTTCCATTACAGGCTTGTTTGCAACCGGAACCATGGGTTTGGGCCTGCAGCATGTAAGAGGCCGCAGCCTTGTGCCCTCTCCGCCGGCCATAATAACAGCTTTCATCAGATTCATCCCTTTATCGTTCTTTTTTAGAAAAATCCTGCATTACGGTATTAATTTCTGCCACAGCGGTAAAAAACATACAGGAAAGCGGCATGAATTATCACAGGTAAAAATGTATATGCTAGAAACGACCTATAAATTATCAAAATTTTTTGAAAGGTGTGCATATGACAGACAAGCAGAATTTCGAATACATGGAGGACGGAGTGGCAATAAGCCCTGCTGTTCCGGTGGTAGGCGACAGGATAAGGATAATATACGACGGTATCCTGTCCAAGAACGGTGCAACGGGAATGAACGTACATCTGGGATATGGAGCCCATATGGAAAACGAACAGGACATACCGATGACCAGGAGTGATACCTGCTTTGAGGCGACTGTACCTGCCTTGAAGGAATCGTACCTCAAATTGAGCTTCAGGGACCAGTTGAACAATGTAGACGATAATTCGGGAAATTTATATAGCTTCGATATAACAGGATAACAGTCCCAGGCTCAAATGTGAAACGCAGTGGTTTCGGACGGTTCTTTTGTTTCGCTTTTCGTGAAAAGTGAAACAAAAGAACCGTCCCTGCGTTTCGATAAGCCTTACACCCGTCTCCTTCCGGCCTCGCCGGATATTCCTTCCATATGCCTCCCTGCATATTTCCAGAGCAAGGATATTACTATGATCTGTACGGGAAGCATAGCGGCGCTTTTTATTACGCGCGCCGGCAGCAATGCCATATAGCCTTTGCCAAGCAGGATCGTCAGCCAGTACGTATTGAGTCCGATGTCGATAAAAATTGTAATACAAAGAACGGCAAGTATGATCCTCAGAAGAGTTTTGGGTTTGTTGTAAAGAAACAAGCCATAGATCATGCCCGCCAGGAAAGCGCTCAGCGTAAAGCCGGCAAAATACGCGCCACTGGGGGCAATCAGCATACCGAGGATATCCCCTGCGGCAGAACCCACCCCTCCGATCAACGGTCCAAACAGCATCGAGGCAAATGCCTGCGGTACAAAACCGAAGCTGATTCTGATTATATCGATTTTAATAACGGGAATAAGATAGGTAAGCACGACATACATGGCTACGAAGAGACTCATGTAGACAAGGATTTTTGTCTTTTTCATTCCAGCACCTCCTTTCCTTCATAGGCCTCCGTACCGATAGACTTTCCGGCAACGGACAGGCCCCTTCTCAACGACAATGCGTCACAGAAGGAAGGAAATGCCCTCATGTGGCAGCGGAATGCGATCAATGCACCGCAAATCACAAGGATTTTTCGTCCAGCGGCAACTTCCCGTCCGGCTGGCACTTCACGCGCATTGACCTACTCTGTCATTTAGAAAGTAAATTGTTAGTGGCTGAACCACTTTTTTATTATAATTCATACTTTGGCTGTATTCAACAATATATTGAGCAACTTCACCCTGCCGGGGTATGTACGGCATTCATGGTTTTGTGTCCCTTTCAAGGCAGTACAAATACCGCAAAGCCTCCTCCGCCGATCCCCCGCACATTTCGGCAGAGGGCTGAAGACCTGCACAAAATTTCGGCCTTTCGGGCTTTCCGAAAAGCCTGCATTTATTGTCATCGGTCAATTGTATGCAACGAACGCCGGAGGGCTTCCCTTCCGGCATCCCCGGTACAGGGGATGTGATCGAAGGCGCGATACAGCACGCCCCGCACCCTTTCCTGCAATTCATACGGATATCCTCACTGTCCTATTCATAATAATCATTTTCCTGCCGTCTTTTTTATATCAAAAGACCAGACTGACCGCTCCGGCATTGCAACATGCCCTTATATCCGGTATAGTCCGTTCGAACAAGTCTGCAAATCTTTCGTCGGTATTTATAACTATCTCGTCCATCTCAGCTTTCATTGAAAGAGAATGCTCCGACTTGAATTTTCTGGCGCCGGCGATGACTTCCTTCAGTTTCTCTCCAAATTCCATTATATCATTTTCCGCCGGACTTTCATCAGCCCAGCTCAGCAAATGGAGAGACACATTTTTCTCATATTCCCTGAAAAAACCCTGGTAAATATACTCTGTTATATGCGGAACATAGATCGCATACAGCTTCAATATATTCAGAAGCGTATGGTATAAAGCCCTCTGAGCAGACCTGCGTGCATCCGCTCCATGTATATCGGGCCGGTAAAGGCGTTCCTTGACTATTTCAAGATAATAATCGCAGAAATCCTTCCAAAAGAAGTCATCGGTCAAGTGTCTTGCAGAGCCTGTCTCGTACTGATTCAGGAGCTCCGCTGCCCCATTTTTTGTCCTGTCGCAGCTTTCCATTATCCACCGGTCGACAGGAAGCAATTCCGTCTCCATACGCGGATTATAATCCTGCAGGTGCGAAATCGAGAACTTTGCCGCGTTCCATAGTTTTGTAACGAACCTTTTTGCGATCCCCAGTTCATCCTGTGAAAAGAAGGTATCGGTCCCCAGCCTCGAATTTGCGGACCAGTAGCGGATAACATCGGCGGAATGGGCGCCGATAAGAGAGCTTGGCGAAAGCTCGGAGTTATTTTTCGACTTGCTTATCTTTTCTCCTTTCTTTGCGAGAACGAACCCGCATATCATTATATCCTTCCAGGGTATCCTCCCTGTATGGTATAAGCTTTTGACGATCGTGTAGAACGCCCATGTGCGGATGATCTCATGCGCCTGTGTTCTGAGACCCATCGGCAGCAGCTTTGAACTTATATCGCCTGCCTCGCCCCATTTTGCATTTATCTGCGGTGTGACAGAAGACGTCGCCCATGTGTCAAAAACAGAGTTCTCGGGTATGAATTCCGTACAGCCGCAGCTGCAGGGCCCCTCCGGCGAGGTTTCCCTCGGATCGACCGGCAGGGATTCTTCACCGGCTGTCACAGGCTTTCCGCAAGCCTTACAGTACCAGACCGGGAAAGGAACACCGAAATAACGCTGTCGTGATATGCACCAATCCCACTTCAGATTTTCGACCCACAATTTATAACGGCTCTTCATATATTCCGGATACCAGTTTATTTCATCCGCCGCTTTCATAAACGCTTCCCTGTTCGACAAAATATCGATATACCACTGCTTCGACGGTATGATCTCGATCTCTTTGCCACAGCGTTCGTGAACCGCAACTGTGTGCGTGATCTGTTCCGACCTCATCAGCAGCCCTTTTTCGTCAAGCAGACGGATGACCTGTTTCCTGGCTGCGGGAACGGCAAGCCCTCCCAGGAATGGAACCTCCGGAGCTATCGTCGCGTCCGGCAGTATGACTTTCCTGTACGGCAGTCTATGCGTTTCATACCATGCGGCGTCTGTACTGTCTCCGAAGGTCGCGCACATAACGACGCCTGTGCCTTTATCCATACCGACCATGTCGTCTGCCATGACGGGAATTTCGTAATCGTACAGCGGAACGAGCGCGTTGCTTCCGATATACTTCGCATATCTTGCATCCTGAGGATTGACGAACAGACAAACGCATCCGTAGAGCAGTTCGGGGCGCGTTGTAGCAACAAGCAGGCTGTCTGCGCTTCCCTTTATCCTGAACGGGATGTAGTTGAAAACCGTGTCCTTGTCCCTGGTATCGAGCTCAGCCTGAGCGATGGAAGTCCGGCATTCCGTGCACCAAAGGACGGGCGATTCCTTCATGTACGCTTTCCCGGCCTTGTAAAGCTCTATGAACGATTTTTGAGAGATCCTCTGCGCCATCGGGCTGATCGTCTCATATTGCAGCGACCAGTCGACCGAAAAGCCGAGCGATTGCCAGAGTTCTCTGAACTCTCCGACATATTTGGCCGCCGTACCGGTACATTTTGCTATGAATTCACTGCGCGGCAGATTCTTCGCAAAGACGCCTTCCTCACGTTCGACGAGTCTTTCCGTAGGAAGACCGTTATCGTCGAAGCCGAAGGGGTAAAAAACGTTATAACCCCGCATGCGTCTGAAGCGCGCTATCATTTCAGCCTGCGCGTAGGAAAAAATATGGCCGATATGAAGACTCCCGCTGACAGTCGGCGGCGGAGTGTCTATGGAATATATCTCCCTTCCGCTTTGTTCATCAAAATGATAAACATTGTCTTCTTTCCACAGCTGCTGCATTTCCGTTTCTGCCGCTTTAAAATCATAATTCCTTTCCATATACGATACCTCCATAATTTCCGAACCTGTATAAAATAAAAGGTTCGCCTCAAGCCAACGTTAAAACGTTTGCTCAGGGCGAACCGTATTCGTTCGTGGTACCACCTGAATTCAGAAAATTACTCTGCACTCTGCCAGCACGGGAGATCCAAAAGATGACCGATACTGTTTTCCCTATAACGGTGGAAAATTCCGTTGAAGCCTACTGGGATCATATCCTTTCGGTCCACTGCTCAAAGGCTACTTCCATACTTCCCTCATGAAGACTTGCACCGTCCGTCTTCTCTCTTTGCATCGGGAGCGTATGTACTCCTCCTTATCAACGCCGTTTTGTCGTGTCCTTTTATACAATAATAGTTTATATACCGATATATGTCAATATACGTTTTCCGATCCAATTCAAATATGGGCGATTACCCTGTCCTGTTCAGCTTATGGATCTCCCTGTATTTTTTCGGAGACATTCCGGTATTCTTTTTCACTGCAAGAGAAAAATAATTGGTATCGCGGTATCCAACCATCAGCGCGATTCTGCTGGTTTTGAAATTAGTAGTCTCAAGGAGCAGCTTTGCCCTTTCTATCCGCTTCCTTACTATATATTCGTTGCAGCCTTCTCCGGTGGCCTTTTTAAAAAGTCTGGACAAATAGTTGGGCGTAACATAAAGAGAGGTTGCGATATCGGAAACGGACAAATCGTCGGACAAATGCGTTGCTATATAGCGTTTCGCTTTGTCCACGATTTCATGAAAACACTTGTCATCCCTGTTGCCCAACAAGTTTGAAAGAAAGTTCCTTGTCAGGCCGAACAGCCCCTCTCCGTTCATATTAGTCAGATTGCCTACAAACACGTTCAGAGCTGTATCAGCTGACGATCCCGAATGGCATATATAGGAGTAGTATACCGAGGAGGCAAGTTCATAGCAGCATCTTCGGATATAAGAATCCGAGACGTTGTAAGTATCCGTAGCCTGACAAAATCGTTCAAATTTATTCAGTACCTTGTCCGGCTCCGCTATGTTTTCACACATTGCGTTTTTAATTTCCAGGAACACTTCCTTGAACAGGTTATCCTTTTTCCGGGCGCATATTGTCTGAATGATTTCATCATGAACATCATCCCCGTATTTCAGCAAATCCACCGCATCGTTATATGAGGTTCTCAGATGCTTAATGCCCTGCACAGGATTACCGACTACAACCCTGGGCTTTTTACCGCACTCATCCCTTAAAATTCCATTCAGTTCCTTTATCCATTCCAGTATACCTCTTCTCCTCCCGCTGAGGAAAAAGGCGATTACGATTCTGCCGCTATTATCCATGAAGGTTAGCCCTCTGTTCTGGGCATCCACCATACCGATACAGATATTTTTTATAGTCAGCGCGGTAAATTTTTCAACATCGTTGTCACTGTCCTCATACAGGGCGGGAACAATAATGGCCGCCTGTACATACTGTTCAGGCTGATAATTGTATTTCCGGCAGAATTTCTCCGTTTCACCGTCCTGTTGATTCCTGCCGCTGCACGCCAGATTTCTCAGGAAGTTTTCTATCTGCATCTGTTCTGTCACAGCGTGGGCGCGGTTTTCGTTGATGTCCGCCAGTTTTTTGATCTTGCCGGCTTCCAAAGCCGCGGTCTGTTTTTTGAGTGATTCCACCAGAGCATTTTCATCGATAGGTTTAAGAAAAAAGTCATGCACCTTAAGCTTGATGCACTGCCTTGCATATTCGAATTCATCATACCCCGTCAGTACGATTACCTTAATATCGGGCACGAAGTGTTTCGCCTGATCAATAAGGTCCAGTCCCGTCATTTCATCCATTTTAATATCGGTAATGAGTATCTCGGGTTTTTTTCCCCTGATGACATCAAGAGCTTCCCTGCCTGACTGAGCTACGTAAACTTCGCCGATTCCTATGGAATTCCATGGTATTGCCTTACGCATCCCCAGCCTTATGAGTTTTTCGTCATCTACAATAAGTGCGCTGTACATTACATCACCTCTTCGAATTTGCAGCCTTCCGCACCGGGAAGCCGAATAGTCACAGTCACCCCGCCCGACTCATTCTTTGAATAATTCAGTCCATATTCTTTGCCGAACAGTATTTCGATCCGCTTGTTCACATTCCGGATTCCGTACCCGAAATCCTGGTCGTACTCGGAAATGGAATTGTTCATATTTTGGATCTGTTCCTCCGTCATGCCTGTTCCGTCGTCTTCCAATACTATAAAAGTATCACCGCCCTTTTTACGGGCTGTTATTTTCAATTCACCCCTTTTGCCTTCCTTGATTTTTATCCCGTGATATATTGAATTTTCCACCAGAGGCTGTAACGTTATTTTGGGGATCAGGACCTTTTTACAGTCCTCCTCGATATCAATGGTACTGCTTATTATATTGTCATACCTTATGTTCTGGATGATAAGATAATTCCTTACATGGTCAATTTCCTGTTCAAGGCAGATTACGTCCTTGCCTTTGCTGAGGCACAATCTGTAATACTGGGCAAGCGCCTTTACGAACATTGACAGCTCCTTGTTCCCGTCGGCACTCGCCTGCCAATGGATGCATTCCAGCGTATTGTAAAGAAAATGCGGCTGGATCTGGGACTGCAGGGCATTGAACCTGATCTGGTCCATTTGATGCTGCTCCAGCTTGACTTGCTCCATCAGTGTTTTGATTTCCTCCATCATATAATTGAAACCGTTGGCAAGCTTGGCGAAATCAACACCTACATTTTCCACATTGACGCGTACATCCAATTTTCCCTCCGCCGCATCATTCATTCCTCTGATTATGTTATCAAGAGGCTGATAGGTTCTGTTGATGATTTTCTTGCATATTTTCAGACCGAAATATGTCACCGCTACAGTCATCAGAACAAGCACGACTACTACTATGATATTGTCCCTGTACATCTTCATAAGAGGAATCCTGCTTATAAGAAAATAATTCCATCTGCCGACTTTCCTGTAGTTATACAGGCTGGTTCCCTTGACGAAATTTCCGCTGGTCCCTTTCAACAATCCCGAATATTCAAATTCCGAACCTATCAGGCCGGTATCCGTACAGGAGACAATAAAGCTGGAGGTGTCCACCATGAACAGCTCCGAATCGTATTTTATCGCGTTTTTTTCAGGAGGTATTCCTTCAAACAGGCTATTGTCGAAAATCATGCACAACAGCCCCATTTCGTGGATCATGTTGGAAGTGTTGTAAATAGGCATGTACACATTAAGCATGCTGTTGTTTTTCAAATAAGCATCATTGTAGCTTATACGGAGCGTTCCTTTTTCACAGCTGTAATCACAGTCTCCGTAGTCTTCTTCGTAGACCTTTCGAAAGTTGTTCGAAATTTTTGTGAGGGTGCTTTTATATATGGTGTCCTCGAAATAATAGCTGACGACTGCTATGAACCGCATGTTGGAATGCATGTTAAACGCATTTTGAAGCGTATTTTTTACGCCGTTCACCAGGCTATAATATTTATAGTTGGCTTTGCCGCCGCATTTAAGATATTGTTGGAAGGAATCGTCGATAATAAGAGCTTCTGCAAGTTCCTTGTAGGAATCCAGTGCCGACTCGTAATTTACGACCATTGAAGTCAATTGGTCGTTTGTAATGTTGTTTGACTGGCCTATAAAGGACGATATGTAAAAGGTAGTGAAGATAGCAAGCATTATGATTGAAATGGCATAACTCAGGCCGGTTATTACAGCATAAATTTTTTTGTCCAGATTCCAACTGCTGAACTTACTCTTCCATATTATGACCATTATTTCACCTTTTCCTCTTCTTCATTGAATAGGTAAAGTGACATGCTGCCATATCATATATTTTAGCATAAAGTAACCCGGGCTGCTGATATTTCATAAATCGTAATACCAGCACTCCCGGCGCCCCGATTTTACTACAGCGTTATTGTACCTTTCGTAAGATCCTCATCCGCGTGCTGAAACCAATGTATAATTCATAATCCATGTGTTCGAGCTCCCACGCCGATGTTTTGGGATTATACCATTTTAATTTCTCAATGGGGCAGGATATGGTACCGGCTGTCCTCGCCTTCCTACGTACGTCAGCCCTTTACCGCACCGGCCATCAGGCCCTTTACCAGTTTGTCCTGCAATATTATAAACAAAATGATCATTGGAAGCACTGTCAGAACCAGAACCGACATTATAACCGGAATGTTCATGGCATGCTCCCCCTGAAAGGCCGATATTGCCAAAGGCAGTGTCTTTGCAGACTTCGACTGGGTCAGCGTGTTCGCAAAAATGAATTCGTTCCATATCGCAACGCCGTCATATATTGCCAGCGTGGAAAGACCGGGCTTTGCAAGCGGCAATATGATACTGAAGAAGTTCCTGTATTTGCCGCACCCGTCGATCTCGGCAGATTCCTCCACATCCCTGGGTATACCGCTCATAAAGGTCGTTAGTATATAGCATGATATCGGGATTGCAAAAGCTATGTTCGGCCCCATAAGTGCCCAGAGCTTATCATAGATTTTAAATTGAGTCGTCATCTTGAATACAGGAATCAATGTTACATGTATTGGAATGGACATGCATGCAACGATCAAACCGTAAATTGCACCCCTGAATTTGAACTGCATCCTGGATAATGGATAGGATGCGCACGCGGTTATGAACAGCAGTACTGTCAATGAAACCGCCAGAACGATAACACTGTTTAGGAAATAGTTCAGAAACCCTTTTGACAGAACTGCTATATAATTTTCGGGATACCACTTATCAGGAAGCTGGAATATTCCCTTCTTCAGCATCTCGAACTGCCCCTTGAAGGAGTTGAGTACCATGAAGATGAACGGGATTCCCGTTACCAGCACCCACCCGGTTGCAAGAATGAAAGCTATGGTCCATGAAACCCTGCTTTTTATTTTTACCGTTGCATCCTTGTTCATGATATATCATCCTTTACTCTGATTAATCTCTGGATCAGCAGTGCAATCCCCGTTACCAGGATAAACATTCCTGCAGCCGCGGTCGAACCGTATCCCATCTTGAAGTGCCGGAAGGACATCTTGTACATATACGTTGCCATCAATTCCGACGCAGTTCCGGGACCGCCGCCTGTCATGACATAAATCAAATCGAAGTATTTCAGAGAACCGATAAGTGATAGAATACATGCCGTTTTTACGATCGGAGTCAGCAAGGGAAGCGCTACATAGCGGAAATATTGCCCCCTTGTCGCGCCGTCAATGATCGTAGCCTCGTAAATGTCCATGCTGATATTGCTGTAGCCGGCCATAAAAAACACCATGTAAAATGGAGTATACTGCCAGGCAATTACGCCAATGACGGCAAAAAGCGCATGCGGGGCGCGGCCCAGTAAATCGACCTTTCCTCCGCCTAATGCCTGCGAAATCGTAGTGATTATGCCTCCTGACGTTGCCAGTGCATATGAAAACAGAAAACCTATCGCCACCGAGGACATCAGCAGCGGCAGGAACCAGACAACCTTATATATATTGAGTTTTCTTCCCCCTGCGTCCAGAAATGTCGCAAGCGCAACAGCGATAGGTATTTGAAGCAGGATTGAACAAACCATGATCAGAACATTGTTCTTGAATGCATACCAGAACGCAATGTCGGTTGCCAGATCACGCCAGTTCCCCAATCCGATGAAGACTTTCTTTGCTGAGATACCGTTCCATTGATACAGACTGATGTCGAACGTGGCAAAAATCGGGTATACAATGAAAACAAGCATAATCAGTATAACCGGCGCCAGGAATACGGCTGCAGCATTTCGTGTGCTTCTCCGCCTGGTTTGAAGCAATGATATGTTATTATTCACAGATAAATCCCTCCGATACGATATACAGCAATTTATCAACTGAAGTACCTGATTTACCGTTACTAAAAGGAAGCCCACAGTAAGTAGTCTCGTAATTCACTGCGGGCTTTCTCTTTTAAGTTATTAATATTTAATAATTCGCTTGATCTGTTATTTCTTTTCGGACAGATATTTCTGCATAGCGTCCTGAAGTTCCTGATTTGCTTGATCCGGAGTCTTCGTCAGACCGAAGATTTCCTGACAGGTATTCTTGTGAACTTCTCCGACTTCCGGAGGCAGATACTGGTCATACCACAGCTGTACGTTGCTGGCATTTGTGAAGTCCTTCCAAACCTGCTGCATACAGGGATCGGTAATGGAATCGCCCATGCCTTCGATCGAAGGAATACCGCCCGTATCAAGCTGAGCCTTTTTGTAAGTATCATCGTTGTAGTACTGTGTTGCAAGGATAAAGCATGCGTTGAGAAGATCCTTGTCGTCTCCGGTGTTGAAATTGAAGCCATTACCTATGGAGGTACCCACCACTATAGACTGATCTGCTTTGCTTCCGTCAAGCTTCGGGAATGCGAAGTATCCTATGTTAGCTGTATACCACTCTGCGTTGTCGTTTTTCATCGATGATGACTGCCATGTGCCATGGAGCATCATAGCGGCTTCTTCCTTGTACATCAGCTGTCTGTCCTGTCCGTCGTCGGCATTTATGCTGTTTACGCCGTCCGGGAAATATCCGGCCTTTATCCATTTCTGGATTGTTTCCGCTGCAAACTTGAAAGCAGGTGAAGTGAAGGAACCGGTGCCGTCGACTGCCGCATTGAATTCCTCAACTCCGCCGTAGCGGGCCGCCAGATACATGAAGTACATGGATCCTGTCCATTTGTTCTGGTTTGCCAGTGAGAAAGGAATGTAGCCGTTCTTTTTCAACGTATCGCAGGCCTTTTCCAGTTCAGCTATTGTCTGCGGAACCTGAAGTCCAAGTTTCTGGAATATGGTCTTGTTATAGTATATGCCGCTTCCTGCGAGGCTGCTGTAAGGAACCGCATAAATCTCGCCCTTGTAAGTGCTCTGTGCAATGGCCGCCTTTAGGAAAGGCACCTTATTGTACTTGTTCATCAGTTCGGTAATCGGTACTGCAAAACCGGAATCGATATACTCGTTCATAGGACCGCCGCCCCAGTGGATGTACATGTTCGGGCACTGTCCGGAGCTCATTGCCACAACCAGCTTCTGCTTGTAGGTATCGTTCTGGATATGAGTGGTTTCAACCTTGACATTGGGATGATCCTTCATGAAACGGTCAACAGCTCCCTGCTGGATGGTGTTCGCAGGATCCTCAGTTGCGATGTCCCACAAAGTGATCTTAATGTCCTTGTCCGGTACCTTCAGAGTATCCTCTTCCGGTGCAGCCGCTTCGCTCGCTGAAGGTTCTACGGGTGCGGTATCGACTACTGCAGTCGCTTCCGCTGCCGCAGCATCTCCCGTTTTGGTTCCGGATCCGCATCCCATAATGGTTGCAGCAATGAACGCGAATACCAGCAATAAGGTCGCCAATTTCCTGAGCTTCATAAACAAGTCCTCCTCCTTAATGGCTTTTTCTTTATGATAGCATAGGGTATATGAATATAAAATTTAATAAAGTGTCCAAATACTATAATTTTGTATCCAGTTTTAAATGGCGTATTTCAACAAACATGTTTTTTAAAACAATCAGGACACGGCATAGAAATAAAAAATCCGAACCCATCCAATAGGAGAAGTTCGGATCTTTAGTTCTGTGTTTTCTTTCCAAAATCGATATCATTTGCTTTGCGTTTGAAAAACAGTGTATTCAAACTCTTTTTACCAATTCTTATTGAAGATCAACTTTTCATCAGAGCGGATTTGAAAAACAATAAGCAGTATCAACGATCCACGTATTCAATAAACCGCTGCAGCATGGCCGCGATCTGGGCGCGTGTGGCGTTGCCCTGCGGGTCAAGGTTTACACCGTCTCCGGATATGATCCCGAGGCTTACCGCCCAATTTATGGCATCCTCCGCCCATTCCGATACGCTGCCTGCATCGGAATAACTATCCAGAACGCCGCCGCTCGTCACAGTGATGGTAAGGCCCTTGTATTTCGCATAGTTATACAACATCACGGCGAGCTGCTCGCGGGACAGCGGGCTTTTGGGGGCAAATCTGTTCCCGCCCACGCCGCTAACGATGCCGTTTGTCGAAGCCCACGCTACGGCCTGTCCATACCACGCGCCGGAATCCACATCTGTGAAGGTGTTTTTATAGCTCCCGGAATCCCCGCCGAGGCGGAACAGCACCGTTACGGCCATCGCCCTTGTCATATCGCCGTCCGGGTCGAAATGTCTGCCGTCTCCGTTCATAAGCCCTTTCCTGCTTATATAACTTACATAAGCATAATACCATGCGCTGTCAGGGACATCCGAATAGGGATTCACCCATGCTTCGTCTTCCTCAAGCTTTTCGAATATAGCCCGAACCGTGATGTTTTTGCTGATATTTTCGATGGTGTAGCTTGAAACTACGCCTACAGAAACTCCGTTAATCAGTACGTCGGCTATCCGGTAGCCTTTCTTCGGGGATATCGTAATCGTCACGCTGCCGCCTTCCTTGACACTGGTCGCGGACAGGGTGACCGTCCCGTTCGGGCTTTTGTCAGCCGACACCGTATATTTTGCCTCGAAGCTTCCGCCGCCCGACGATGAGCCGCCGGAGCTTCCACCTGTGTAAGTGAAGGTCACGCTAATGGTGTGGTTGCCACTCACATTTGTAAAGGTGTAGGAGGCTATGGTGCCCTGGTTTACACTATCCACGGCTACGGAGGAAATGCCGTAATTGTTGTTTGGCGTAATAGTAAAGGTTTGGCTGCCGCCCGAAGTAACGGAAACCGAACCGCTGGGACTGATGCTGCCGCCACTTCCAGCCCACGCGGTAATGGTGTAGCTCGCCGCTCCTCCGGTATAGGTGTACGCCGCGCTTGCGGCGGATTCCGCGCTGTTTGTGTATTTTATCCCATCACCGACAGCGGTTACCTTAAAGGTGTAGCTGCCGTTTCCTACTGTGGTAATTGCGGACGTGAAGTCATGCTCCGCGGCAGTGACGCCGGTGACTGCGCTGCCCTGCGTCGTGCCGCCCTTGTAGAGCTGCACGGTGTAGCTGACAGCGTTTGAAACCGTGTTCCACGTCGCTTTACCGGGCGTCGTGCTGTTCCATGCAAGGCCAGCGGGCGCGTCAAGCTGGATAGGCGATGACGGCGCGGTATAGGTGTACGCCGCGCTTGCGGCGGACTCCGCGCTGTTTGTATAGCTGCTGCCATCACCGACGGCTGTCACCTTAAAGGTGTAGGCGCCTGTTCCCGCCGAGGTTATGGTTGCAGTGAAGTCATACTCCGCGGCAGTGACGCCGGTGACTGCGCTGCCCTGCGTCGTGCCGCCCTTGTAGAGCTGCACGGTGTAGCTGACAGCGTTTGAAACCGTGTTCCACGTCGCTTTACCGGGCGTCGTGCCGTTCCAGGCAAGGCCGGTGGGCATTGTTAGCTGGATTGGCGATGACGGCGCGATATAGCTGTATGTCGCGCTTGCGGCGGACTCCGCGCTGTTGGTATAGCTGCTGCCGTCGCCGACGGCTGTCACCTTAAAGGTGTAGGCGCCTGTTCCCGCCGAGGTTATGGTTGCAGTGAAGTCATGCTCCGCGGCAGTGACGCCTGTGACTGCGCTGCCCTGCGCCGTGCCGCCCTTGTAGAGCTGAACGGTGTAGCTGACAGCGTTTGAAACCGTGTTCCACGTCGCTTTACCGGGCGTCGTGCCGTCCCATGCAAGGCCGGTAGGCGTGGTAAGTGATGGCGGCTGCAATGTAGTAAAATTGTAGGATGAGTCGGTATAGGCAGTCATTTGACTACCCCCAGTGTCCTTGAAACCGCTCACACTAAGCCCCGTATATTTGGTGCCATACGTAAAATCGTTCGTCGGGTTGACGGTCACCATGCTTCCAGATACCGAAATCGCGGCATTGCTCCCGTTGATATAAGATGTGCTGTTCAGAGTCACGGTACCGATGGTGGCGGTGTCCAGCGATTCGCTGAACTGAATCACGATATTCGTATCCACCGATACATCGGTGCTTCCACTTACGGGCTTGGTTACCCCGGTCACGGAGGGAGGAATATTAGCAACCTGGGGATTGGCTACCGTGAAGGAATCAAGCGACAAAAACGACAGGTCAACGCTCCCTTCAATCTGAACGTCGAAAGAGGTCAGCCCGGTCATGTTGCTTAGGTTCATTGCGTTTGAACCTGTGGTGCTGATGGTTGTGCCGCCGGTTATCTGCGTTCCGCCTGCCTGGTGCCCGTTGACCGTCACGTTGAACGTTTGTCCACTGGCGGAGGTGTCCAGATCAAATTGAATTTGTGTCAGGTCGAACATGCCTCCGGCAAACTGCTCAGCGGCGCTGATGGTCAGGGAGGCCGGGCCTGTTCCCACGTTTATTGGTCCATCGTCGAGCCAGATAAAGGAGGCGTCGCCTGACAGTGACCATGCGGTATCGTTGCTGGCGATGATAAAATAATTATTCAGATCATCCAGCCAATCTACATTGAGATCGTTGACCGTTCCCGGAGTTTCGACGCTGCCGTTATCCGCCTCGCCGGTTACGCTTATTTCAGCCGTGACCGCGCTGCTTGTCGCCCCGTCCCCATCGCTGACAGTAATGGAAACGGTGCGGTAGCTGGTGGGTTCATCGGAAGTGTTTGCATAGCATATGGCCCGCAGTAAATCTATAGTCCTTGCGGGCGTGGCGTTTTCGCCGAGCGTTATCACCAGCGATGAGCCGCTACCGCCGCCGCTTACCGTGCCGATGGAGCCTACCCCCGAGTAACTTACCGTAGTCCCCGATACCGAGATATTGCCGATATTGCCGACCGTCAGTCGATCCTCTGTTAAGCCGGTTCCGGTATAGGACACCGTGACCTTCCCGCCGGAGAGGTCTGCTGAATCTGTGTCACTCACGGAAATATCCGTGTCAAGCTGCTGCGCCGCAGCGTTGACGGTGTTTTCCCAAAAGGCGGCATCACTGAGATTGCTGATCACCGGAGATGCGTTGCCGCTATTGACCTGGTTTGAGATTGTGAAGCTGACAAAGTCGGCGCACCATGTGACAAAGCCGCTCATGTTGACTCTGAACTTGGTGATGCCGGTGAGAGCGGAAACCGAAAAGGTTTTGACCTCGGTACCGTCCAGAGGCCATGAAAGATTCTCGGTGACGGTCGAGCCTCCAGTTTTGGTGCCGACAACCTCGAACGTCATTGCTCCGCCGCTTGAACCTCTGTAAACCGTCAGCGAGGACAGGTCAAAGGAAAACAGCCCCTCGGCGGACGATGCCTCGAATTCGATCCACTGACCGCTGACGCTGCTGGTGTTGACATACATGGCGT
>JAEXNT010000008.1 GCA_023439545.1 Bacillota bacterium | reverse complement strand
CTCCTATGTTGTTTATTTGCGGTTGGCTAGACCTGCAATTATCCTAACATAGGAGTTTTTTTATATTCAACGGCATAAGCCTTTTTTCTTCCACTTGCTTAGCAAGTGGTTTACGTTGTTATACAATAAAAAATCCTTCTGTTGATTATGAACAGAAGGATTTTACAGAAGGGTTTCGATTCAACCCGGGTAAGCTAAGAATGCTTTTTACAAGCGGCAGCCAGATCGTTTGCCGCCTGCATACCGCTTTGCAGGGCGCCCTGCATCCAGCGGTGAACGGCCGATATGTGCTCGCCTGCAAAGAATATCCTTTCATCGTATTCAGGCAGAGCCATGCCATATGAAAAAATTCTTTTCTGCTCAGGCGCGAAAAAGGACAACGCGCCTCTTATCGTAGGCTGCTCATCCCAATTGACAGTTTTATAATCCACGGCAATCGCGTCAAGATATCCTGGCTTCAAGCCATGTACCAGTTCCAGCTCTCTTTTTATTTCATTGAAACGGATTTCTTCAGGCTGATTAGTCAAACGGGTCGTATCCAGGTTGAAATTATACGAACCGATAAGGACGCCCGGCTCGCTTGAGGGTAATCCTTTCAGCTGATTTACGGCATTTGCGGGGTTATTGACATATCGGGCGTGATCCGACGGATACCAAATGGACGCCAGAGGAAGATCGGTAAAGGACGAGCCCCCCGCAATCCACTCCTTTTCCCAGAATCTTTTGCTGAAAAGCAAAAGCGTTTTTTGGGATGGCGTATAATTGACTTCACGAATCGCCCGCATTTTTATCCAGCTGAACAGAGGGTCTATGTCAATGGTCCTCAGAGTCGAAAAAGGGATCGCGCATATTGCGTAATCGAAGCTTTCTTTGTCATTTCCGCCTGCTCCGGTCTTTTTATGTTTTATTATTACTTTCCTGCCGGAATAATCATAATAAATACCGGTGACCAGACACCCCGCCTTGTAGCTTACTTTTCCGAGGTCCTCCCCGGCAATGCCCGGATAATGCCCGGAGTCCCTGAAGGAATCAAGGAATGCATCCGGCAGCCTTGCCATACCGCCCGGTATTTCATACAGATATGTCAGATTTGCAGGATAATCCTCTTCAATAAAATCGATAAAACTGTTATACAGGTTGCCATTCAACAGAGGATTGAAATTGGATACAAGATTGATGGCGCCCTGGCTCAATCCCGCGTACTGCATCATCCTGATATTGCTGTTATCGCTCCACACCAGTGCGTTTCTGCCGTAATACGGTTTAACCTGAAGGATCTCCGCCCTGTCCTGCTGTGAAGCATGCAGCAGGATATCATCGGTTCCGATGGCCAGCAGCCTTTGCCAGTTAAGCTTTCGCTCCCAGTCCCTGAGTGGATATTCCGGATAAATGTGTTTTGATACGTTGTAACCGGCAGAGTCATTGCGAACACGTGTGTTCTTAAGGTAGACATACCCGTTGGGGTTGTACTGGACAAAGGGTCGCGTCGGCAGCTCAAAGGTTTTGATATAATGCCATACGGCCTCATGGATGACCGGTATCCTCATCGGGCCGAATTCATTATACAGCCTTTTTTGCTTGTCAAAATAATATGTATAGATTCTTCCCCCGACCCTGTCCTCGAGAGCGTCGAAGATAGTAATGTCAAAGCCCGGTTTTCGCAGCTCGAAAGCTGCCGCAAGCCCCGCCAAACCTCCTCCTATAACGCAGATCCTGACAGACTTGAATTCTCCCGGCTTCGCATAGTTGGTGATATCGGGCGGCGGTGACATCAGCTTCAGTATCTGTCCGAAATCCTCAGGCCAACCCTTCCGCGTAAGCGCATCATACGCCAGCATATATCTGTCGGCATCACTAGGGTTATCGGGCTGGACAGGATAAAAAGAGTATTGGCTGTTCAGATTCATACTTAACAGACCCCTTCCCCTTATGTATATGAAATTGAATATAGGCGTGTTACAAAAGAGATATCAAGATGGGATCAGTCTATTATTCAAAACCATTTCAGAAGAGTAAACAAAGCAATGGCAGGCATCGGCTGGTCTGGTCCGCAATACCTGTGTAAGCAAAGCGTGCAGGCCAGGCCTGCACGCTTTGCTTTTCTTGTTCCGGTTTATTTCTCCTTGCGGTATTCGAAGAGCTGTTGCGTCATCTTGACATTTTCAGCAACAACCTTGTCATATCCAAGACCTTTTGACTTGGTGATCATTTCGTTCTGCAGCTTGTCAAATTCCGCCTGGTTCTTGGCAAATACCATCTTCCATGAGTATTCCTTTATAACAGATCCGACCTGATCGAGGATCTGCTTGAGGTCATCGCTGAGAGTCGTGTTGACGGACTGCTTCGTGGGTTTGTAGATAGCGAGCTTCACATTCTTCTGGAGCCATTCGATGGATGTGGTGGCGCCCATTTTCGTACGCCAATCGGTATCGACCTTCCTTGGATTCAGGTTCAGGACGTAGCTCCAGCCTTCTTTGTCATAAGGCTCGCCGGTCTTTTTGTTGATTGCGGCTTTATTGATGATATTGATGTTGAGCTTGTTCATGCCGTCGAAGTATTTTCCTCCGCCGTATTCATCCGGAATAAGCGTATTCTGGTCTCCGCGGATCTTGACGCCAAGGTCTGTAAGCACTGCCTTCCCATCCTTGTAATTCCAAGCCATACCTTCCGGTCCGTTGTTTTGTATCATGGAACCGTCATCAGTGCACAGCCAGTCGTATAGTTCCATAATCCGTTCAGGTTTCTTTGCATTCTTGCCTATTGCAGAAATACGCTGGCCGCCGTAGATGTTCATACCATAGGAATATACTTCTTCATTTTTGAAGGGAACCAGCATCAAGCCTTTACCCTGATCCTTGTTCACATCCGTATTATAGGGGCGCAGCCAGGAGAACCAGCTGAACAGCACCTGCCCGTTCTCTGCTTTTTTATACATTATATCCCAGTTTTGCGATGGGGATTCGGGATCCACCAAGCCCATCTGGTTGGCCTGGAAATACATTTTTAAAGTCCTTAAATAGTAGCCGTCAGTCTGCAGCAGATCCTGATATTCGTCGCGAGAACCATGAACCAATACCAATCCGCCGGTGTCGTCATTAAAGCCATATGTGCAGGCGAACTGCTTTGCATTCATCATATGCGAGCCGTCCCAGTCCTTCCAGAAGGAGAAGGCGTATACCGGCTTGCCGTCCGCTGTTTTCGGCTCCAGATCCTTCATCTGCTTCAGGACGGGAAGATAATCTTCCATATCGTTTATTTGCGGATATCCAGCTTTTGCATAGAGATCCCATCGCAGATACGGTCCCCAGACGAGATCGGCGATTTCGCCGGGCCCTTCGTTGGAATCCGATGTGTCGTGGCCTATTCCGTAGATTGCCGTTCCTCCGCCGTACTGGGCTTTGTTCTTGTCCAGAGCAGCCGAATAGCGGGCTTTGATATCCTGGCCATATTTGTCAACCAGTCCGTCCTTATTCCAATCCAGGAGCAGTCCGGCTTCCACAGCCTTTTTATATTCGTCGGCATTGTCTCCGAATATAACGATATCCCCCAGATCGCCGGAAACCATCTTGGTTGCAAATTTACTGGTACCATTGTCAAGGTTGGCAGGCTCAACATTGATCTCTATGTTGAACTTATCCTTGATGACCTTCCCGAACCATCCGGTCATATTGCCGGAATAATTTGCCACCTGCGAGAAAGCGGTTATCTTGTATACCTCGCTGTGGTCAATTGCCGGAGCTGCCCCCGGTTTATCTGCAGTACCGGTTGCGGCAGTATTCGAAGCTTCGGTAGCTGCCTGCTGCGTGTCGGTCTTTACTGACGAACAGGCAACCACGTTTAACAGCATCAGAACAACAACCAATAATACTGCCAATCTTTTTTTCATAACCATTTTTTCATCCTCCCTTAATTTTTTACCATATAAAACGGCTATATTTTGACAACCATTTCAGCTCTGCCGGTATTTCCGCAGGTTGGCCGGTTATTATCCGGGCTTCCCGAAGCGCCGCAGCCGCCTGTTCGGTTGCAAAAGTCCTCCCTGTGCCTGATCCCATTATCCCTTTACGGCTCCTATCATAATTCCCTGAACGAAGTAACGTTGGAAGATTGGGTAAATCATCAATACGGGCAGTACGACAATCATTGTGACGGTCATCCGGACGGAGGTGGTAGTTTGAAGCTGCGAAAGATCGTTCGCCATGCTTGAGCCCTGTGAAGTCTGAAGCAGTCTCGCCAGGGAGCTCGATTCGCTCAGATACTTGTACAGAATGAACTGGAGCGTGTAATTGTCCTGTTTGGTCATCAGGAAGAGAGTGTCGACAAATGAGTTCCACTGCCCTACGGCGGCAAATATGGCGACAGTGGCAAGGATTGGCTTGATGAGCGGTATGATAACCTTCGTCAGCACCGTCCAGATTCCCGCTCCGTCCAGCTTGGCTGATTCTTCAAGGGACGCCGGAACCGATTCCACATATGTCTTTACCAAAATGACATTAAAGGGGGATACGATTGCCGGAAGAATATACACCAGAAAATTATTCGTAAGCTTCAGGTTCAGCATCAGGACAAACCATGGGATCAATCCGGCATTGAAGTACATCGTGATGACTACGAAACGATAGAAAAACTTCCTGTTCCACATCTCCTGCTTGGTAAAAATATATCCCAATATGGCAGAAGCCATAACAGTGACAAATGTGCCGAGGGTCGTACGGGCAGCGGATATGAATGCGGCGCGCCCCAATCCGTTAAGCAGTATAACATTGAGATAATTGTTGAAGTTAATCCCCTTCGGGTAGAACATGATGTCTCCAAGACCACTGAGGCGATTGTCGCTTATACTGTTTATGAAGATATAGTAAAACGGGAATACGCAGGCCAGAGTGATCAGCCCGAATATCAGGTAGTTCAGGATATTGAATACTACATCTCCTGTTGTATATGTGATTTTGTTTCTATTCAGAGTACTCATAGGATTCTCCTCAAATTAAATAATAGTTTGGCCGCGTACCAGTTTGGACAGGCGGTTTGCAAAAAACAGCAGCGAAACGCTGACGAGCGATTTCAGCATGCTGATGGCGATCGCATACGGGAAATTGCCGCTTCCCACAAGGCTGGTATTGTATACGTACAGGTCCAGAACCTCAAGATATGACTTGTTCATGGCGTTCTGGAACACAAAGTACTGATCCATTCCATTGTTGATGAAGTTGGCTATGGAAAGAAGCAAAAGCACAAAGAATGTTTCGGCAATTCCGGGAAGCGTGATGTGCAGCATGGTTTTGAAGCGCCCTGCGCCATCGACTTTTGCAGCCTCGTACTGCTCCTGTTCTATGCCGGTAATCGCCGCCAGGTAGATAATTGCACTCCATCCCATACCCTTCCACAGACCCCACAGAGTCATTTGCAGCCAGATCATTCCGTTGGTGCTGGGATCAGCCAGGATATTTACACGTTGTTCCATGGTAATCAAGCCGGTTTTGACCATTAGAGAATTCAAAAAGCCGCTGTCGTAGCTGAAAATGGCAAATGCAAAAGCATAAACCAGCACCCAGCTTATGAAGTTCGGCAGCGTAGTGAGCACTTGTACGGCTTTCTTATAGGAGCGGGTGCGTATTTCTGCCAGAAATATGGCGAATGCAACAGGTATTACAGAGGTCAATATCCCCAACGAACTCATTACAACCGTATTGCGCATGACGCGCAAAATCTCGCCGCGCTGTGTCGCATTGCCGGCTATGGATATAAACCACTTGAATCCAACAAAATCTTCCGGTTTCAAACGAAAGCCAGGTCTGTAGTTGAAAAACGCAAGAATCCATCCCAACAGCGGTGCATAAGCAAAAACAAGCACCAGCAGCAGAAATGGCAGAGCAAATAAAAGCAATTTGTATTTGTAGCGTAATGATTTACCAGTAGAAGCCGTCCTGCGCTGAAGTATCATCTCTATACTCTCCCTGTTATTTGTAATATATTGGCCATATCTCTATAAATTTGCACTTAGAAAGAATAAATACCGTACTATTCGAGAGGTTATGTCCGTAATTTCAGCAAAAATTTAAAAAAATTGATAATTTCACCAATAGTATAGTATAATTGTTCAAAGATTACTTGCGCTATATTTACAATTGATATTAGTATTTTTACATAATTCGCAATGATCCTGAAAACCATCCGTATGAGGGAAATAGTATGAGAGTCAATCAGAATCGCATGCTGAAAGAAGATGAAAGACATATCAGAGGATATCTGCCAATGAATTGCTACTTGTTCGATGTACAGAATAAGGAGCAGATCCTTCATACGCATTGGCATACCGAATGGGAGTTTTTTTACGTTGCAAACGGACGCATCATGTTCCAGCTCAATGACGAGAACTTCGTCCTGGAAGCCGGAGAGGTCGCTTTCATACCTCCGGAGCAGATACATGCAGGGTTTGCCATAGACCATGCCTCCTGCAACTTCGAAGCGCTGGTATTTCACTCCAACTTACTCGCAGGTCCGGAGTTTGATGTGGTTTTTCAACGATATATCTCGCCGATTTTGGACGGAAATGTGAATCTGCCGAAAAACTTACGTCGGAGGTGCATTGGCAGGCTGAAATCATCCGACACGTACACAGCATCATAGAACTGATGGAATCCCAGACCCCCACTTACGAATTGCAGGTCAAATCCCTTCTATTCATGCTTTTTGCACATTTAACAAATCACTGCTCCCAATATGTTGATCCAAAAGAACAGTTAAGGAGTATACACTATCGAGAAAGCAGAATAAAGAGCATTTGCGATTACATCCATCAAAACTATAATAAGAAGCTAAGCATAGAATCCATCTCGAAAGTAGTAAGCCTGAGCCCAATCTATCTGTGCCGCTTCTTTAAGGAAATAACAGGTCAGACCATTACCGAATATATAAATCATTTCCGTCTGGCACAGGCAGCTGCACTGATCAAAACAACCGACAAGAAGCTGCTGGATGTAGCGCTTGAGACGGGCTTTAACAACCTGAGCTATTTCAGCAACCAGTTCAAGCGCTACATGGGAGTAACCCCTTCCGAGTTCAAGGAAGCATGGAACAGCATAAAGCAGAGAGACGGTTTGCTTCCATAACGGAAGCAAACCGTCCCTCTGCTTTATGGCTTAAGCGCTCTCCAATTGAAATAAGTTCGGACCCTGAAAACACATTTTCTCTTATTTATTCTCTAGATCAAACCGGATTTCTGCAGCAGCCTTTGGACTATAACCGCCACTTCCGCACGGGTTATGAAGTCCTTCGGCGCTATCGCACTGCTGCTTCTGCCTGTTATGATGCCGGTTTTCAGGCAAGCAGCTATGCTTGTCCTGGCAAAATCAGAAACAGCCGTTCCGTCTGAATACCGGGAAAGAAGCGGGTTTATTTCACTGTCTTTCATTTCCGGTTTTAAACCGGTTATTTTCATTGCCCTTGCAATCATTGTCATTGCCTGCTCACGGGTTACCCTGTCATCAGGTCCGAATGCCGTCGTATTGTACCCTTGGATAATACCGTACGCGCTCGCAGTTTTGATATACCCGCAATACCATTTGGAGGAGCCGACGTCCCTGAAATCATTGCTGCCTGTTCCCGGAGGCAACCCCAGGGCTCTGACGACGATTGCGGCAAATTCGGCGCGGGTTATGAACCTGTTCGGAGCATATTTGTTATTTCCGACCCCTTCAATTACCATTCTGGAGCCCATATCATTTACTGAAGCCTTTGCCCAGTTGGACCCCATATCGGAAAACTTGACCGGATGCCAGATTATCGCATATGTGCTGTTTGTCAGGCTTTTAATTACTGCATGATACCGGCCGTCTACTTGGGTAACCTTCGTTGGAACATGACGCACCGTACCGTCCGGATTCACCACGACGCCTGTGGTTATTTTCGCGGGGTCGACTCCTTCGGGTATTGCTACGGTTCTTTCTACATAGGTATTGAAGGTCGATAAATCCACGGTTTTGCCGTTATGTACGCAGCTGATATTGAAATCGACTGCAGGTGCGCCTAACGAGAAACCGCCGTTCCTGGCGGCACTCTTCACCGCCGTCGCTGTCCGGTCGGTCGGCGAGGCTATCTCAATCAGAACGATTATGTCTGAAAGCGTCAGATTTTTGCCGAGCTGGGCAGAAACCGCATCTATATTGATTTCCGAAGCGGGCAGCGTATAGGCTGCCGACTTGGTCCGAAGCTCAAGCGTAGCCTGCCTTTCCTCCATATCCTTGATCATCCGGCCATTGAGCCGTCCTACCATTTTATCCGAATCAGAATCGATCGGAATTATTACCAACGCATTGTTACCCTCTATTGCAAGCTTCCGCTCAAGCTTTTGCTGATCAACGGTCACTGTCGTAACCGATCTGCCGTTTTCTGTGGAATCCGATGCAGTACCTGCGTTTACCCTGTTTCCGTTGACTATGATATCGACGCCGGAAGCCGGCGGAGCGGAAGGTGCGGTTGGTGTGGAATCAGTTTCGTTGTCACTTGAATGCGCCGCAGTTACGATGAACTGCGCGTCGACTGTAGTAGTCGCGCCATTACTCCCATTAATGGCGATGGTCTCATCGTGATTGCCAACCCCCAAACCTGCCTTGGGCTGTACTGTAAAGGTTACCGTACTTCCATTTGCCGGAAGGCTTGTTGACGAAAGTGCCCCTATGATGTAATTTGTGGAAGTGGGCTGGGACAACGTTACACTCTGATTGCCAGTATTTGTGACCGTGACCGTTTGCGCCGCAGGTTGGATGTACGGTGCTGCAAGCGAGCCGAACGAAGAAAGTGAAGACGCAGAAATCGTATAAGCCGGCGCCGCCGCTGTTACGATAAACTGTGCACCGACTGAAGTTGTCGCGCCATTATTCCCATTAATGGCGATGGTCTCGTCATGATTGCCAACACCCAAACCTGCCTTGGGCTGTACAGTAAAGGTTACCGTACTTCCGTTTGCCGGAAGGCTTGTTGACGAAAGCGTCCCTATGATGTAATTAATGGAAGCGGGCTGGGACAGTGTTACACTCTGATTGCCGGTATTTGTGACCGTAACTGTTTGCTCCGCGGGCTGGCTATACGGTGTTTCATGCGAGCCGAACGAAGTAAGTGGAGATGCAGAAATCGTATAAACCGGCGCCGCCGATGTTACGATAAACTCCGCGTCGATTGTAGTAGTCGCTCCATTACTGCCATTAAGGGCGATGGTCTCATCGTGATTGCCAACACCCAAACCCGCCTTGGGCTGTATCGTAAAGGTTGCCGTACTTCCATTTGTCGGAAGGCTTGTTGACGAAAGCGTCCCTATTATGTAATTCGTGGAAGTGGGCTGGGACAGCGTTACACTCTGATTGCCGGTATTTGTGACCGTAACTGTTTGCTCCGCGGGCTGGCTATACGGTGTTTCATGCGAGCCGAACGAAGTAAGTGGAGATGCAGAGATCGAATAGTTCACCGCAAGCCACTGCGCCGTAAGCGTTATATTACCTGTGACATTGTTGATTGTATCGCCGTCGCCATAGCTTCCGGTAGTTGCGCCGCTTGCTGCCCAACCGTTGAAGATGCTGCCTGTTTTTGTAAATGTATTGGATGGTATGGTAAAATTTCCTCCGTTCGCTATGGTTTGGGCTGCCATAGATCCGCCGGTACTCCCGTTTCCGTCAAAAGTTATCGTATAGCCTGCCTCAAAAGTCGGGTAAATATATACATCGCTTGTCACGTTAAAAGTATAAGGATTGTTATCAGAAAAAGTAGAATCGTCCGATACATTTTTCCATTCCCTAAACAAATATCCACTATTCGGATTGGCACTTATTGTAGCATTTGCACCCGACATGTAGTTATCTCCATATATCGAAATACCGCTAACCGGACCATAGGTAGCCGCATCGTAATATTTCAGCTTTACCATGTGCAGACTGCTCTCTAAAAGCTCCGTTGCACCGACGGCGTTTACCCTTGCTGTGCCTGTCTGGTCAGTTGTAACTTCGTGTACAGTGTTATGGGCGCCGGTAATCATTTGCCACGAACTGGTACTTCCATTGTAATAGCCCACTTCGGGGAAACCCGGATCTGCAAAGAACGCTGTGTCACATCCTCCGCCAAGTGCTTGACTTCCCGTTTTTAGAGGAATGACAGAGGTATCTGTTCCTGTCGGTTTACATAAGAATGGCCGATACACTTGTCCAACGTTAAGCTCTGTACCATCTGCAGCCATAACCTTTGTATAAATCCCGCCGGCAAAAAGAGAATTGTCCGAACCGTTCATATTACCGTTGTATCGCATGTTTCCAGTGCCGGATTTATTAATGCTTTGATACATTGAGTAGTACGAAGAGGTGTTTGCATAGCCTCCATAATAAATGGCAATATCATTTAGGTTAAGCGTGCCGCCCACATAGTCATAGTTGTACGCAAACAGGCAATTGATGACAGCAGTGTTACTGCTTCCTCGAAGTGCGCCGCCGCCGTAAATTGAGTTGTATGAGACATTCCCGGTAAATGTACTATTTAGTATGTAGGTGTATGCGGTGGACAAATCATTGATCGCGCCGCCAAGCTCAGTGCTGTTGTTGTTTGAAAGGGTGGAGTTATTTATATACAATGTTCCATTATTTTGACCTGCTCCGCCACCTCCACCGCTGGATAAACTCCTGTTTTCACTAAAGGTACTGTTTTCTATAAACATTTTTCCATAGTTAACAAAGCTTCCGCCAAAAGAGGCGGCATTACGGCTGAAATTACAGTTACTGATAAACACAACACCATTTGCCTCATTGCAGATTCCTCCGGCCGCACACTGGTTACCGCTGATGGCATCCACACCTCCAGACCTTGAAACGGTTGAATTATATAAATTCAACCTTCCATATTTGACGACGACAGCACCGCCGAAATAGCGATTGCTTCGCGCAGCAACTTGCTCGCCGTATACTCCGCCATACAAGGTCATGTCATTCAATGTGACTGTCTTGCCGGAACCGTCGATAAAAAACACACAAAACCTCGAACCGTTCGGATTTAGCAAACCTGATTCCAAAAGTCCGGGCTGCGGCACGGAAATGGTATGATCATTTCCGTTGATCGTAACGGAAGAGGCTATCGTCAACTGGGCGTTTACAACGATATCGGCAGTAATATTGATTGTGTCGCCGTCATTGGCAGCGCTTATGGCAGTAGCCAGTTCATTGTAAGTACCGGCGGTATAGCTCGTTGCTGCATATGCGGTCAGCGGTACGCTAAACTGAACAAGACCCATTGATAATACCAGCATGAGCATGATTGATAATACTTTTCGACTGCATGAAAACTGTTTCATAATGATTTCTCCTCCGCTTTCACTTCTCTTTTTTCATGTCTTCTACATATCCAATTACCTAAACTGCTTTAATCCGTTCTCTTTTCATACCATCTTTGCAACAAACGTTTGACTCTTTTCCTGTCGAAAGGGATTAACAAAAAACCGTCGGCCCCGTACTCGAAAGCTTCCACCGCATATTCCTTATGGCTGCTTACTAAAATAACTTTTGAGGCTCGGTTTCTCTCACGGATTTCGCGAACCAGCCTGAAAGAGTTCATTCCAACCCCGTCCATCCTTATAAAGGCTAAGTCCGGAGGCTCTCTGCTCGTACCCTCTTCAAAGGCCTCCAGAAACGTGAAGTTTCCCTGAAATTCAAGCATTTCATAGCCGTCCAGGATTTTTTTCAGTTCATTACCGTTTTGTATATCCGGATCGGCAATGATGTATTTCATACGGTCCCCGCCCCTATTACCAGCTTTCTTTTCATGATAAAACAATGACCCTAAATGAACCATAAATGAGAAGCGCCCCACAGGAGCGGTTTCTCCCGTGGGGCACTTCTCTGAAAGTCTTACGTTTCATTGGCTTTCGCAATTCATACCATATTCTCATGGATTTATTATTTTTTAGACCCAGCCATGGCGTTTCTGCACAGAGCGTCAAGCTCGGCAGCCTTCGGGTAGGCCCAGTCGTACCCGCTGGCCTCCATATACCCCTTTTGCACCAGTTCTTCAAGCAGATAAAAGTCTTCTTTCCTTTTCATCCGGTTCGTTTTAAGCATTTCCTCGAGCCGATAGGCGTCACAGTCGACTTTATCCATTATGATCCTGTAATTTCCGCGCACGCTTTCAAGAATCCGGGATAATCCGGCTTCAGCCAATCTTTTTCGCAGCAGGTAGGTGGTTGCATGAAAGTTCGTTTGGGCTTTTTCGGAAGTAAAGTCCGGCCAGACAGCGTCCACTATCTTTTCCCACCCGACCGGCACTCCGCTTTTATGTACCAAAAACGCCAATACTTCCTTTGCTTTCGAATTCTTCCACGTCATTGCTTCTCCGTCCGCAAACACTTCAAACCCGCCAAAGCATTGTATGAATGGTTTTCCCGGGCGTGCTGCAGTTCTGTTCGTTTTTAGCAGCCTCCGTATGGTTTTACCGAGTCTTTCTTCCGTCAAGGGCTTCATAATATAGTCTACCGCCTGCAATTCAAAAGCCTCCACTGCATATTGGTTAAAAGCGGTGACAAAAATGATATCAATATTTTCATTCAGGTTTTGTATCTGATCAGCTAATTGCAGGCCATTCAGGCCCGGCATTTCGATATCCAGAAATACTGCATGAAGCGGATAATCCTTCAAATAAGCAAGAAGCTGTTCTCCCGTTTCGAACAAACCGCACAGGTCAAGCTCCGTTCTAACTGAAACCATTCTTTCAAACCGTTCCAGTACATGTGTTTCATCGTCTACCGCCGCAATCTTCATCGTCATTGTCATCGAGCCTCCGGGATCCATAATTTTACGCGGGTATGATCTGATTCACTGCTGATTTCAAGGCCGCTTCCGTACAATTTAAGGAGCCTGTTATGGATATTGAGGAGTCCAACTCCCTGACTCATGCCAGATCCGTCTAGAAGTGACGCCAGCTTTTCGCTGTCTATGCCGACGCCATCGTCTTCAATCTCAATTCCGATGTTATCATCCTTTTGCATCATCCGCACCGTTACGCTTCCACCGCCGGGCTTTTTTGAAATACCATGCCTGACGGCATTTTCAACCAGAGGCTGGAGTATAAGCACCGGTATCTGCACATCCAAAGGTATTTCAATCTCCTTTTGCAGTCGTATTTTTTGCCCGAAACGCGCTTGCTCGATGTGAAAGTAGGTATCGATAAACTCCAGCTCTTTTTCAATAGTCACCATTTTGTCAAGATTGTTGAATTCCAGGCTGCCTCTTAAATATACTGCCAGATCGAGAATTAGTTTACCTGCCTGCTTCTCGTCCTTTTCACACACGTTGGCAATTGCGCTGAGCGCGTTGTAAAGGAAATGAGGCTTGATCTGAGCTTGTAAAAACGACATTTCCGTTGCCATTATTCTATCCTTCAATCTGTCAGACTCCAGTAGATTTTCATTGTACAGAACAAGCTTTTTGTGGATCATGGCCTGCTGTCTCGCCTGAACGTATGATACTGCAAGAATTACGGCAAAATTACCGAATAAAAACATACATGATAAATAGATGCTTCCAATAAAAATGTAATTGATGATATCTTCATTCATAGCCCAAATCAGGATGCAAATGGCGAAGAACATTAAAACTGCATTGTCTCTCTTCCGTATTACAGCTTTCATCAGTATTATTAAAGTGAAAATCATTTGTAAAAGCAGAAGAATATACACGTAATTTGTGTAAAACGTCATAGCCTGCGGCCTTGAAATCAACAGGAAAACATCAAAGACCAGGCTTGGAAGCAGGAACAAGGCCATTACTTTTTTATTAAATTCCAAAGGATAGATACTGTGAATAAACAGAATCACAATCGCCACATAATTATAGCCCGTCGAATAGTTTATATACATCCTCAGTTCCGGGGATACGTCGGGGAAGAGAATCTGCAGAGGAATTTCACCCCATATAAGCGAACGCAAAACCGTTACTAAGCAAAAAATGGCAAAAAGCAGGGCTGTCTTGTTTTTAGTCTGAAGGAAAAACAGAAAAAAATAATGAATCCCAAATATTAACGCGCCGCCGATGAAGAGCATCTGCAGGATTAACATGATCATTCTCTGCCGTTCCAATGCCTGCTTTGATCCAAACACAGGGGCAGCGCGAAGACCTCCCGAGGCGCAATTCAAATTACCCACCTGAAAAACCAGTTCAAGCTTCTGCGTATCCTTCGGCAAATCGATAATAGCTATTTTATCATCGTTTTTGCCGTTTACCTTGTCGCCCAACGAGCTTCCGACTTCTTCGGCAAGTAGTCCATTGACATATAATTTATAAGCATTACCTACATTTTGAATGCGAAGAGCAGGGTCTTTCAATGTTGACGGATAGTAAAGCGACAGCCTGTATGTGGCGATACCCTGACGTGCATAATTTGTACCGGTATTGCCGGCCCACACTCCGGGAACTTTCATGAACGAATCCATCTCAGGCTTCTGTCCCGAGATAAAAGCTTCCGGCATAAGCAGCCTGTTCCAATAGAATTCCCACTGTCCATCCAATGCAACCGCCTTATTATGACGAAAGTCGATGCCCGACAGATCAGCCCTGCCATTGTCCGTAACGGCCGAGCCCTGCGTTAACATGACGGCCAGGCCAAAAAGCATCAGGGCGGGAACTGAAATCACAAGCAGTATTCGCCACTTTGAACTGATTTTTACCCAATATTTTTTCAGGCCCACAATTAACCTCTGCTCTTTCAATTTACTTTTTGAATATCTTATTAGCTACTTTATATTTCGGCAGATTTATAGATAAATTTTAATGATATTCACGGTTGACAATTTAGCACAGATTGGTTATATTCAAGTCAAATGAATCAGTGTCGAGACGAATGTTTTTGCGGAGGAAGTCATGAATGAAATGCTGATTGGATATTGCGGGTTATATTGCGGCGGATGCGGGGTCTACCAAAGAGCCGCAGCAAACGATCCCGTAACCGACCAAAATGGAATTCCCATGTATTGTGAGGGATGCAGATCAGACAGGACGATAAAATGGTGTACAGAATGCGGGATAAAGCAGTGCAACAGAACGAAAGGCCAGAAAATCTGTATTGAATGCGCCGATTATCCATGCGACATGTTGAATGGTTTCATAAATGACGACGGCTATAAATATCACCTCGAGGTTCCTGCCGATATGGAAGAGATGAAAAAAACGGGCATGGAAGAATGGGCGAAGAAAAAGGAAAAAGCTTATTACTGCAAAAAATGCAACAATTTAAACAATTGGTTCGAGCAGGAATGTTCAAAATGCGGTGCGAAATTGGTTAACGGAAAGTGAGAAAATCCACAAATAATAAATATTGATTATCTAGCCGTAATAATGTCGTATGCCCTTGATATTCTATGATTTTCAGGTAAAATTTATGGAGATATTGTGGGTTGAATTTCTTAACTCTTGACTACCAGTCAAGCGCTCTCCCATGTGAGCTACACCCCAACAGAGCCGCCTTTGCGGATCAAGTATATAGTGTCAACAATGCTATAACAGGCAATTGGAATCTACTGCATTAAACAAAAAAGCTTAACAATCTTATTCCCTACTATCAAAAAGGTATTTCTGAAAATCAAATAACTCTCTTGCCACAGTTATGTATTTATCCTTTTCCACAGGAGACATCATACTTATTTCTGTTCTAAGCTTGTCCATGAGTTCATAAAGTTGAGAAGCCTTCCAAATAACTTTTGTCGGCCTAACATCAAATTTAAAGGCGGTCTTAAACATATACTCTCCAACATCAGTATAAAATTCAATCGTACCATCATCATTTCTGCCTATATGCGTGTCATATTCAGGTGTTGCAGGATCAACAAAACCTTTGTAACCATCATGTGGCCGATCCTTATCAAGGGTCGGCCATTTGTTAAGTTTTTTTCGGTTACATGTAAAACAAGAATAGACAAGATTTGAATAATCACATTGCCTTAAGTGATCTGTTTTATCGGGTACAAAGTGGTCTGGCTCCATACCTTTATGTGAGATCATTTCATGTTTTCCACAGTAACCGCACATGTGATGAAAATCTTCCATTAAATCTGGAATATACATATGATAGTCTGATTGAGGTAGTACACCCGCCCGCCTACAAATAATTTTAGTGCCATGCACACGCATTTAATGCTCCTCCTTTTTGGAGGTTATGTCTTCCAATAAATCATTCAGCTTACCAATTAGAGAATCAACTTTACCTTCCATTTCAGGTCGCAATAACTCCGTTGGGAGTTCGTCAATTTCGCCATACGCACGCAATAACCGATACAGATATTCTAGGCGTTCCTCCTGTTGTGCGCCAATTGTACCATTTTGTTTTTTCTCTAGCAGGTTACGGTACTCAGTTTCCCGCAGTTCAAGACGCTTACCGAAAACGTCGACAGCTTGTTTAAGCTTATAGGCAAAAGCGCTGAGATCAGCAGGTTCCAGGGATTCCCTGCTTTCAATCATATTTTGTACGACCAACTTCTCGTTGAGGGATTCCTGTCTATATGCTGTCAAAATCATACAAGGTAAGTCAGGTAGAGCACTATTAATATAGGCTACTAAATCGGTTCCGGAAAAATCAAAATTTGGACGCAGTTTATGATCAACCATTAAGCAGCGAATATCATTCTTTAAAACCCATTGTTCAATTTCTTCCTTGTTCTTGCCTTCTACTGGGAAAAGCAACTCAACTTCATAGCGCCTCAAACGAGTTTGGTAGTCAGGCAGGAGGTCAAAGCTATTGTCTACAAAGCCAACTGTATACATATTTGCACTCCAATCTTAATTTTTTATTTAGACTTTGGTAATATAATACTGCAGAAGAAGCCGGTAGGCTCTGTCATATTACGAGATAAGTCTATGCCTCCATTATAGTCAGAAACTGTCCGTTTTATAAGCCACATCCCCATTCCAGTGCCGACCATTTCACCTAAATCATTGGTCTTATCCGTTTCGAAGGGCTCCAGTATTAATTCAGGATGCGCTTTATAAGCACTTGTTAATCCAGGTCCGTTATCTGAATATAACAATATTACAGCCTCCGGCATATCCAACAATACAATTCGTATGATTTTGGGATAACTTTTCAAAGGTCCAAGAATACCAGCACTATTTGTTATAAGGTTGTTAAGAATTATTTCAATCTCATATGGAAAGCAACGGAAAGTAACCGGATCATCTGGCAACTCATGCAGAATCTCGATACCTTTTCCTGAAACCACTTGCCCCCAAGCTTCACATAATTGAGATATGAATTCGTTTAAGTCGAGTATCTTAAGTGAACGCTTATCTCTACGAACAGACTCAACAGTGACTCGAAACCACGAAGTAAAAGAGCCTCTGATTTGGTCTGCCATAGTTAATTGGCGTAATGCCTCTGTTTGGTCTCTATCATATTCAAGTGCTTCTTTTGCCATTATGATTTTCATGCTTAATTTATGCGTTTGTTCTTTGAATTCATGAATATATGAATTGGTAGCAATACCAGTCGTAGCAAGAACACGAAGCAAACGATTTTCGTCCTCTAAATTTCGAATTACTTCTTCTTTCGCTTCGATAACTTTCTGAGCTTTACTAGCCTCAACCATTGTGCTAGCCGTTGCAGAGCCTAAGCCGGTATCTTTTGATGGTTTGTCGCGTTCTTCCGCCTCCACCTTAGCCTTTGCTTCAATTTCCTTACGATATCTTTCGGCTTCTGTTTCATTTTCGTAAAGATCATTAAGTTTCCGACAGACGTACTGACGGTCCCGTTCAAACAATTGAATAATGTTAAGCAAAAGTTCTTTAAGTAAGCCGAATTCCGGCGTTTCAACAATTCCTTCTCTGTTCGCTTGATCCGGTAAAGCTATATTCACTCGAGAGATATAAATGGAACCAAGCACTTGATCTCCCCTTACTCTCCACGCCCCTGACGGGTGTGATACAGCTGCTGGCGAACGGTTTTTTCGTTCGGATAGCTGTAGCCAGTCGAAATTTGAAGTATGCGGATCACCATAAGGACGGACTCTAAATTGATCACGATAGATTTTAATGCCACCAAATGTATTCATGTAATCTTTTCTATCAGCAATATCTTTATAATAGAATTTTTGCTTTTCAGACACTGGTGTTTGCAACTTTGCAAAATAAAGTGAACCATTAAAACTTCCGACAGTGTTAGAGATTCTGTTTTTGTCCTTTGTAATCAGCTCAGAAAAAGTAGTATTATACATGATAGGCATTCCCAAAAAATATGCCCTATCCTCTACACGGAACCCAGCGTTCTTCATTATATATTCAAATCTGCTTCCGAAATCAAACTCATTTCTCCATATTTGAATCTGGGTTGTACCATCTTCAACAACCTTAAAATCTACTTTATAATCAAAAGAAAATGAATCACTATTGAGTAGCACTGCTGCATTTTCAATTGTAGTATTGTTATCAAATAGAAAAATATTAAAAATTTTGCTCAACTCATGCGGAATGAGTGTGCTCAGCTCATTCTTTATGTCTTCCATTCGAGAAGAACCCCATTTGTCTCGGAGTAGAGAAAGTTTGAAAATGGTACCGTACTTAACAAAATGGGATCTGACTAGCTCTTTGACATTTTCATTATGTATATCGTGTAAAAACTCCATGAACGAAATGGTCGTTTCATCTAAATCAGCAGAAATTTCTGTAATAGCTCCTTCTTTTTCGAAATCTCTCCAGTCAACCGTCCAAACAAAACTACCACTATTGGAAGATGTTAGCATTACGCATTGGTCGGCAATACGATCTAATGCAAACCTGCCAATGCCCTTAGCGCCAGTCTGTATGCGACCTGTTTGGCTAATAAAATACATTTTTTTGGTTGAGCGGCCAATCGTCATCCAGTGCTTAATGATAGTATCTTGTGCCATGCCAGTTCCATTATCTCCAATATAGAGGATCTGTTTATCATCGTCATAGTAAAGAAAACATACTGAAGCATCTGCATCATACGTATTCTTAACTAATTCCAGTACAGCACCATTAAGTTTGGCAACATTCTCGCGTCCAATTAGGCGTGCAGTATACGCATCAACGTTAAAAGATACTTTTGCCATGGCACCGGACCTCCTTAGTGTTACTCGCAAAATTGATATTCATTAACATCTCGAATAGAGATTCTTATAGATGTACCATTAGCATGGATACCGACTTTTTTTGCATAGTTGAGAAAATCATCGGACTCCAATATTCGCTTGGCATCAGACAATTTATTACCTGGGCTTGCAATTATATAAATTCCTGAATATGGGATCGTGTTTTCATCTAATTCATAAACTTTGACCTTATTGGTCACAAGTGTTGATAGTAACAGCTTGCTTTGATTCAAGTGAGCAATCGCTTGTGATCTTCCATATTCATACCACTTCGTAGTTCTATCACTATCGCGTGCACCTAATTTCTCTTTATATGTTTCTAAATGCTTGACTGCACAAGGAAAACTTATTTCGAATATTTCCTCGGGATAACGCTGAAAATTACCCTCATTATCATAATAGTAAGGGAAAATAATATATTCTGACTTTTTGTTAGACATGGATTTGGGACTGACCGCCACACGAAGGACTTCCGACTCCACAATTTTAGTTGCATCATCCGATCTAATGACAAAAGCGTCATTATATAAAGTCGCAATAGAACTGGATGCAGGATATATATCACCAAAACGTATCTTTGTTTCTGTAACTTCTTCTGTAGATATTAGGGAACAGAATATCCATCTTTCCATCAGCAACTCTTTATCCTCTTGAAATGTTCTACCACTAGCCACATCATGGTATTTTACTTTTTTCGCTTTAATAGACTTGTCGCAAACAATAATTGCCGAGGCTGTTAGTGCAGAATCAAATATCTTTTGTTCCGTATAATCATAAATATCAGTAAGCAGCGGTAACATAGCCGACCGCAATTTGTGAGCAAATCGAGTTTTAAAAAAATTACTGGGAACCAAATATACAAGCCGTCCATTATTACTCATGTGCTTTATAGCAGACTCAATAAATGCATAGTAATAATCCGGCTTACCATCTTTACAAACTTCAAAGGCGTTTTTAATAAATTCGCGATCCTCGTTGGGAAGTGCAGAATATGTAATATAAGGCGGATTACCGACGACGAAAAGAAAATCTGTTTCCATATTGGTTTTTAGCGCATCTGCCTGTCGAATATTCCATTTAACATTAGGCAGTGAGTTTTTCTCCAACAAATCATCTAAATGGGTTAAACAAGTCTGATAAGTATCCTCGTCAATTTCAAACCCAACAACATCTCGCTCGAGCCCTTCACATATTTTTATATCATTATAACCATTACGGCGGCAATCTCCAATGTATCTGGAAACGATTTCAACCAAAAAATGTCCGTCGCCACAGGAATTCTCTAATATTTTTCTCCCATATAGGTTCTCACAATATCCAGCGATATCAAGCATTTTTTTTACAACATCTGACGGTGTAAAAACCTTGCAATTTTTTTTCTGCTTGCCCATTCTAAAACCCTCCTCTCTCGTAATTGGGAAGGGGATTTGTAATAGCACAAAAACAAAACCCGCATATGATTGCATACCTAATGGGGTGTTCACTTGAGGAGATAAAATTAACCCATAATTTGGAAAACACCGTTCAAGCTCTCCTAAAGTAACAGGTGTGCATCCCAACTATTGATCACCCTCCTAGGTATATGTTTAAATGAAAGATTTACTAACTCCCCTATGATATTATATTTTTCTCAATACTGTCAATGGTTTTAAATATCACATATATGCCATTTCAAAAGCAAAATGCAAAAACACGTATGAATAAAGTTGACTGTATAATATCGGGTATTCAAAAATAGCGCATACTCGAACGTCAGCAACAAATGTGTATAGAATTAGCTTGTCCATCTGTAAAAAACGCTTTGCCATACCCTTCGCGTTCCGCACTATCTCTCTGGATTTCGTTTTGTGCTTCAATCTCTTCCACCTCTGTTCGGCCTTGTATGAGATATCTGTTCATCGGCCCAGAATTTTGCCTCCGGCTTCTTCCAGATTCCGTCTCACAACGGACACCCTTGCTTTTGTCCAGCGCTTCCTGCTACCGAGTTTACAGTGTACTTGCACCTCCAACTCTAAAAGCCTTGCGGCGCAAGGCTTTTTAGGTAAAACGAGTAGATAATGAGGAGTTTCAATCATTTTTTAATTTAACATTACAGTTTTCCATACAGGACGGGAAATGCCACGTCGATTCTGGTCATAACCGTTCCGTCACCATGGAATTCGAGCAGCCCGTGAATGTTCCGATCAGAAGGAATAGCTACCGGAACACACTCACCGCCATCCATCCATGTATCGTTCGGTATTTTTTCAATCGGACCATAATATCTAAGCCAAGCTCCCTGCCGGGTGATGCCGATCAATATGGGTTTATACTTTTGGGGATTAAGGTTTGTTATTACAGTATAGGCGGATTGGAGAGACGCCTCATAATCTTTTGAGCATCCTCCGAATAAGACTGCAACTTTTTTCCTTTTCATATATTCACTCCTACTTCCTGTAGCAGTCGTCCATAGTTAAGGTAAGACCCACAAAACTCACGTATTAGGGGCGGTTATCAAAGCAGTGCGCGGACAATCTCGTCTGTATGCATGCCGCGGGAGCCTTTGACCAGAACTGCGTCGCCTGGAGACAGAAAAGATTTCAGCTCCGCTGCGGCTTTCCCGTTATCGTCAAAAACCCGGCAATCCATACCGGACCGGACGGAGCGGGCGCCCTTTGCCATGGCCTTCGCCTCCGGACCGACGGTGAGTAAAATATCGACTCCGCTTTCCGCGGCGAAGACGCCGACTTCAAAATGCGCCTGCCGGGAATACTCCCCCAGTTCGAGCATGTCCGCCAGCACGGCTACCCTGCGGCCGGTCCGGAACCCCGAGAGGACGCTCAGGCTGCTTTTGGCCGCGTCGGGACTGGAGTTGTAGGAATCGTCGATGATTGTGAGCTCGTTGATATGGCGAATGTGCTGGCGCATGGCGAGCGGTTGGTAATCCCCGAGCGCGGCAGCGGCGCGGTCCAGAGGCACACCAAGCCGCTCCGCCACGGCAAGACCGGCGAGAGCGTCCAAAGCATAGTGTTTCCCAGGTACCGGCAGTGTCACATCGATGCTCTCCCTCCCCGGAGTAATGCAGCGGAAAGCGGTGGTTTCCTTTTGAACCGTAATCCCCTCCGCGCGGAAATCGCACCAGGGCGCCGTGCCGTAAAAGACGGTCTCATACTGCATTTTACCTCGGAGGACGG
>JAEXNT010000002.1 GCA_023439545.1 Bacillota bacterium | reverse complement strand
AACTTGTCGGCCGAGACAGTGACCGGTATGAAAACCGTTATGAGTAAGGTTGCAAGAAGCGTTACGATTGTCAATCTCTTCACTATTCCAAACCTCCATACACAAAAAATCTGTAGCTTGTTTTTTTCCTTCAGAAGGGGACATTCCTTTTAATGGACTCTGAAGGTGTGTCCCCTTCTTACTGTATTTCCCTACGAAAGGGGACATTCCTTGTAATGGTATTTGAAGGTGTGTCCCCTTACCTTAAACCCGCAAGTATCTGCGTATCGACAGGAAGCTTCCCATTGTGCCCACTACAGCGCCGATCAACAGATAATATACCGCGAGCCGTGACCAAACCTCCTGTACTTTCGAGAGCGTTAGCAGCTGTTTATTGGCAATGATCAGATCCTGTGAGAAATTTACCTGAATAGCATTATAACCGTACGTCGATATGACAAATGCTACCACAGCGCCAATTATACTTATTATAACACCTTCTACCACAAAAGGCCAGCGTATGAACCAATCTGTGGCGCCTATATATTTCATGATGCCTATTTCCTTACGCCTTGCGAACACCGTAAGCTTGATGGTATTCGATATGATAAATATCGATATTATCAGGAATACCGTAACCATGAAGGTGCTGCCGAGCTTAATCCAGTAAGACACCCTGGTAATTATATCGATCGCATCCTGCGAATAGCTTACTTCCTTTATACCGCTGTTTTTTTCGAGAGCGGCTACAACATCCTTGCTAAAAGCCGTATCCTTGAGCTTTATAACGAAGGATACGGGGAAAATCTCACCGAACCCGTCAAGCAGTCCGGAGCTGTTACCAAGCTTATCCTTGGCCCTTTGAAAAGCTTCCTCCTTGGTGATCTTCTGGTAGGAAGCAATCTTATCATTGTTTTTGATACTGTCCTCGACCTTCTGTACCTGTACGTCGTTGAGCTCTTCATAGCAGAATGCCTCGAGCTGCGGCGCTTCCTTCCAGACCTTTATGTTGCCCTCGAGGTTGTATGCCGACAGCAGGAAAAAACCGAAGATAACGAGCGTAGCCGTCACTATCATAACGGATGCCAGCGACATCAGCTTGTTTCTATATGAGTTTATGGCGCCTTCCTTAATTATATGCCGGACTGTTCTTATCTTCATCCCTGTAAAGTCCTTTCTCCTGGTCCCTGACGATCAAACCCTTGCTGATGGCTACGACGCGTTTCTTCATCTCATCGACGATGGATTTTTCATGCGTGGCCACAATGACCGTTGTACCTCTGTGATTGACTTCGCTAAGGAGCTTCATGATCTCCCACGATGTCTCGGGGTCCAGGTTACCTGTCGGTTCATCGGCTATAAGAAGCGCCGGGTTGTTGACAAGGGCTCTCGCCAACGCGACCCTCTGCTGTTCACCGCCAGAAAGCTGGTTCGGGTACATGTTTGCCTTCCTGCTCAGACCGACGAGCGCAAGCGCCATAGGTACCTGCCGCCTGATTTCCTTCGGCAGCGCCTCTGTGATTACCATTGCAAAAGCAACGTTTTCATATACCGTTTTGTTCGGCAGCAGTCTGAAATCCTGGAAAACAAAACCAAGGCTCCTTCTGAGGTAAGGAACCTCCTGCCTCGTCATTGAAGTTACGTCATACCCGTTTACATAAACTTCTCCCTCGGTCGCATCCTCTTCCTTAAGCAGCAGCTTGACCATCGTCGATTTGCCCGAACCGCTGGGTCCAACCACAAAAACGAATTCTCCCTTTTCAATTTTAAGATTGACTTCCCTTAATGCAACAGTCCCATTGGGATATGTTTTTTCTACATTTTTGAGCTCGACCACATCAACACTCCCCAATTCAGCACAATATGACTATATTCTACAAAAAAATCCTTAAATCCTGCTTAAAAAATGTTTAAAATTCCAGCCGGCCCCTAAACAAATTCCCCTCTGGAGCTTTCCGCCTTATCCAGATACTTCTTTACAAGCATGGATACCTTGAATATAATAGCGTCGTCAAAATTCCTAAGGTCGAGTCCCGTGATCTTCTGTATCTTGTCGAGCCTGTATACGAGCGTATTCCTGTGGACATACAGCTGCCGCGACGTTTCGCTGACGTTCAGGTTGTTTTCGAAAAATTTCTGTATCGTGAGCAGCGTTTCACTGTCCAGCGCTTCAAAGGAGCCCTCCTTGAAGACCTCCTTGAGGAATAGCTTGCACATGGTTGTCGGAAGCTGGTATATAAGCCTTCCGATCCCCAGGTTGTTGTAATCGATGATGGCCTTGTCATTTTCGAATATGCTTCCGATCTGCAATGCCGTCTGAGCTTCCTTGTATGACCTTCCTATCTCCCTTACACTGTCCACTATCGAACCGATCCCGATCTGTGCCTTTACCATAAGCTCGGTATTCAGAGTGTCAATGATCGATTTCGCTGTCTTGTCGATTTCCCTGGTATCCTCGTCGTCCCTGAGTTCCTTGATCAGTACGGTGCTCTCGTCGTCGAGCGCGATGACAAAATCCTTGATCTTCTTGGGGAAAAGGCTCTGTATAACTTCGTGCGGCTGGACGTCCCTGACCTTTTCGGTCTTTATGAGAAAAACTGAGCGGTAGACATTGAACGGTATGTGCAATTCCTTTGCCTTGAGCTGTATATCTCCCGGCAAAATATTGTCTGTGATTATGCTCTTGAAGAAATTACTGCGATCAAATTTTTCTTCATAATAATTGCGGATGTTCGATACGTTGATGGCGAGCATCGAAAGCAGTTTTCTGCTGTGCTCCCCCTCCATGTTTATGAAAACTATAAACTCCATCCTGTTCTTGACATAAACTTTTTGAAACAGGAAGCCCTGGGATTCGTAAAACAGGCTTCTCTCGTTAAGGATCGATCCGATCTCCGAATGAACGCTTCCGGTCAGTGTTTCATCCGTACATCCGAGTATCAAGCCGGTTTCATCCATAACGCCGAAAAAGCCATCCATAAACTCATGTATCTGATTTACAAGGCTCTGAAAAAGTTTCACTTTTTATTCCTCCCGTCGCCGAGATAATCTGGTGTACGGAAATTATTATACTATATTAGAAAAAAATATAAAATAAAAAAGAGGAAGATCGATATCTTCCTCTTTATATTTGTGGTTATCAGTTTACTATCGTCTTTTCCGTGTCTTTGTCGAAAAGGTGGACCCTGTTGGTGTCGATAGCTATCTTGATAACATCTCCGGATCTGGTTTTGGTCCTCGGGTTGACCCTTGCTGTGCAGCTTACGTCCCCGATGAACATATGGAGCAGGGTTTCGGAACCGAGCATTTCTACGACTTCCACGTTTGCCTTTACGATGCTGTCGGGCATTGATTCAAGGAATGCTTCCTCGTCATGCATGCTCTCAGGCCTGATGCCCATGACAACTTCCTTACCGATGAAGTCAGTACCGTCGATCTTCTTTGCTTTGCCTTCAGGCAGCTTGATAACGTGTTCGCCGAACTTCAGCAGTATATCTTCGCCTTTTTTGTTGATTTCAACATTGATGAAGTTCATCTGCGGGCTGCCGATAAAGCCTGCAACGAACATGTTGACCGGTCTGTCATACAATGCTGTAGGAGTGTCGACCTGCTGGATGAGACCATCTTTCATAACGACGATCCTGGTACCCATCGTCATAGCTTCGGTCTGGTCATGTGTAACATATATGAACGTAGTATTCAGTTTCTGGTGCAGCTTGGTGATTTCAAGTCTCATCTGAACCCTGAGTTTTGCATCGAGGTTGGAAAGAGGTTCGTCCATGAGGAATACCTTAGGGTCACGGACTATAGCACGTCCGAGAGCAACCCTCTGCCTCTGTCCGCCTGACAGAGCCTTAGGCTTTCTGTCGAGCAAATGCTCTATTTCCAATATCTTTGCTGCTTCGTGGACTCTCTTCTTTATATCTTCCTTCGGTGTTTTCCTGAGCTTGAGACCGAATGCCATATTGTCGAATACAGTCATATGCGGGTACAAAGCGTAGTTCTGGAAAACCATTGCGATATCTCTGTCCTTAGGCTGAACATCATTAACAAGTCTGTCGCCAATGTAAACTTCGCCTTCGCTAATTTCTTCCAATCCGGCAACCATTCTCAAGGTCGTCGTTTTGCCACAACCAGACGGTCCAACGAGAATGATGAATTCCTTATCTTCGATGTCCAGATTGAAATCGCTTACTGCTGTAACGCCACCCTCATATCTTTTGTATACGTTTTTTAGCTTTACACTTGCCATTTTTTCCCCTCCCATATCTAAATACGGTTTACGATACTATAATTACTATAACATGTGCTGACTTTTTCAACTAGTACACTTTTTAACAAATTTAAAAATCGGTTATTAGTAACTTTGCATAATGAATTTCAGTTAAAATATTGCATTTTTATACACTGGTATGTATAATTATAAATAACAAATGTGGTATAATTGATTCTAGATGAATACGCTGCCTGGTTTTATCATGAGAACGATGCTCCGAGCCAAAGAGTCTGTAAATGCAAGCCCCGGCGCAAAATCAAACGTGTCTCGCTCTTGGGTCGCTCCCACTCGAACAGGACGTGATTTTGCCTTATACTTTCTTGATTAACACACTCTATTGTCTCTACGCATATGTTCTCTCAATAAAACCAGGCAGCGCATCAGGTAAGTTCGCTTTATATATTGGAAGGAGCAGAGTATGGCATACAAAATCTTCGTAGATGGCCAGGAGGGAACGACAGGCCTGCAGATTAACGAACGTCTGCAAAAACGAAATGACATCGAATTGCTTAAGATAGATCCGGAGAAACGCAAAGATCTCGGCGAAAGGAAAAGGCTGATAAATGAAGCGGATATCGTTTTCCTTTGCCTGCCCGACGACGCCGCAAAGGAATCCGCAGCGCTTGCCGAGGGCAGCAAGGCCCGCATAATAGATTCAAGCACGGCTCACCGTACTAATAGTGCCTGGGCATACGGCTTCCCCGAACTGTGCCCCGATTTCAGGAGCAGGATCAGGAATTCCGCCAGGGTATCGGTACCGGGCTGTTATGCATCAGGATTTGTCGCGCTGATGTACCCTCTTATAAAGGAAGGGATCGTCCCGGCGGATTATCCCGTTACCTGCCATGCCGTGTCAGGCTACAGCGGCGGCGGGAAAAAGCGTATTGCCGAGTACGACGCTGCCGACCCGGCCGACGATTCGATGAAAAGCCCGC
>JAEXNT010000017.1 GCA_023439545.1 Bacillota bacterium | reverse complement strand
CGCTGGTACTGCTGTATCTCGGCCACGTTGGTGCGCAGCTTGAGCGCCCTGGCAGCCACGACCGGGTCATCCGAAGGGACCTGTATCTTTTTACCCGTCGCGAGCTGGCTCTGATACTTGTCCATACGCGTCAGATTATTTCCTATGTATTTGACCATATTGTTGATAAGCATGTTGTTTGTTATTCTCATGAAACTACCTCCAATCAGGCAAAGAGCCTGTTGATCAATGTATCGTACACCTCGGACATCGTCTGTATCATTTTTGCGGAAGCATTGTAAGCCTGTTGGAATTTAATAAGGTTGGTCATTTCTTCATCTATGGATACGCCGGAGTCCGAAAGCCGCCTGTTTACGATCTGATTCACAACTACCTGCTGATTGTCCCCGTAATTTTCAGCCTGCTGCGAATCTATACCCAATGTCGCGACAAGCGATTTCATGTAGTCCTCAGGCGCGCCTTCAGAGAACATTTGCGTATTCTGCCTCAATTTGAGCAGATTGTTCAAAGTGTCGATATTGCTGGCTTCGCCTGCAGCATCGGAAGTTGCGATAAGATTATAATCATTCATTATATCGGAACTCACACAAAAGTTCTTGGCGGTTACAGTCGCATATAAATCATAAACTTCTTCGGGATCCGTCGGATCCGCGGCTCCACTGATAAAGTCCGCACTTGAAATCGGCCGATCACCCACTCCGGTCATCGTAAAAAATCTTGTGCCATTGGTTGTCTTATTGTATCCATAACCGCTCGCATGACCGCCGCCCACCGTATCGCCGGCAGAATAATCCCCGTTGCCGTCCGAATCTATGTATCCTTCATTGAATGCCCTGGCAAAGGTCCTTACGAACTCGTTCAGCTTTTTCTGGTAATACGGGATCCCCTTGTAATCCGGAGAATCAATTCCATTCGGGCCGGTTTTGCCTTCGTTACCGTCGCGCACATCCAGGTAGCCCCTCAGTTCGCCGCCCTTTATCGTCAAGGAGTTGCCGTCGGCCCACCTGACGTCGTAAAGATTCGGCACATCCTCGGCATTCACCTGATGAGCGCCGTCTCTCTGTACCAGGTCAAGTTTGCTGACCGAAAAGTGGTCGACGAGAGCCTTGCCGCTAATCGTTACTACAAAATGCTTATCCTCCCTGCCGTCCGGCGTATAACCCGCCACGACTTCGTTTGCGTCTATATTGACTATTTTCGACAGCTTGTCCACCAGAAGCGTCCTCTGGTCCCTCATGTCGTTTGCCGTACTGCCGTCAAGCTCCGATATGTATATCTGCCTGTTCAGCTGCTGTATCTGGGTCGCGTATGAGTTGACCTCCTCAACCTTGGTCTGTATCCTGTAGTTCAGATCCTGCTGCAGATCTTCAAAATGGGTGGCCATGCTGTTGAAATACTTCGCAAGTGTGACGCCCCGCTGCTTCACAAGTGATCTTACAGCCTCGCTGGAGGGGTCCTTGGCCAGCTCCTGCATGGAGTCGTAGAAATCGCTCATAATAGTTGTAAAGCCGCTGTCGGAAGGCTCGTTGAACTGGGCTTCTATATCTGACAGCGCCTCATGCTTTGCGCTCCACTCACCGAGAGACCGATTCTCGCTCCAGTATTTGAAATCGAGGTATTCGTCGCGAATTCTCCGTACTCCTGTAACATCGGAACCGGTACCCATCATGCCTGTGCCGTCCGCCAGCGCCATAGGTCTTGAAGCTGCCTGAATGGCTTGCTGTCTTGAATATCCGGGCGTATTTATGTTGTTCAGGTTATGGTTCACAATGTCGAGATTCCTCTGTGCCGTATAGAGTCCACGCACAGCCAGGTTCAAGCCAAAAAACGATTCTGCCATTTATTATCACCTACCTGTCATTCCAAGCTTGTTGACAACGGTCTCCATCATGCTGTCGATAATATTGAGCACTCTGGAAGCCGCGTCGTATGCGAATTTATATTTCATCATATTGGTCATTTCCTCGTCCATGGAAACGCCCGTTATAGCCTGCCTCGACGCATCGGCCGCCTCGACAAGCTTACTCTGGCTGTTGGCGATATTTACTGCGTCGGCGCCGTTGTTTCCCATATGGAGGATGATATCCTGATAGTAATCGTCAATACTTACGACGCCCGTGTTGTCATCAATGAACGCCTTATTCCTGAGATTAGCTATATCCAGGGCAATCGTATTGTTTCCTTTTTCGGTTGTCACTGATGCAACCAAAGAGGACAAATCCGACAAATTGGGATTAAGCTTTATATTACCCATTTCAAGCGGTCTGCCGGAATTTATCGCCACAAACAGGTCTTCTCCGGGGGCGCCCTTTAAGTTAAAGCCGCTTTTATGCATATAATTTATCTGGCGCAGCATCACATTTACCATGGCATTCAGTCTGCTTCTCATATCGGATACGATGTTAAGCGATTCGGACACCAGTGACGAATTGGCGCTGACGTCCCGGTTCGTGTCGCCGGCCATGCTGTCGGCGAATGCGGTGTAATCGGCTAAATCTATATCTGAAAATTGAGTCAGATCATACGCCGCACCATCATTTGCACTTGTCAGTGATGTCCATGCAGCAGTATGGGCCGCATCCGTAACTGCAGAAGCATCGGCTCCGGCATTTGTCAATGCCGTTTGCAGCGCCGCCATATCAGTCGGAACATTATTAGAAATAAATATTGCGTATTTATTGGCATCGGTTCTGAAATCTGCGGGATCTATGGCTGCGGCAAAATCGTCGGCCGACGCGACCGTTACTGCCGGAAGCACATTGCAGTCAAGCCCGCGCTTCTGGAGTTCCGCCCTGTACGCGTCTATCCTGAGTTTTGCATCCGCCGCGGACATTGTCGATGTATCAACATAGAAAACTACGTCCGTCCTGGTGTTCGGCGTGCCGTTTTCATAGCTCCCGATAGCACCCGAGACCTCGCCTCTGGACTCCATCAGGCCCTTTATGATACCGCTGCCGAGCGGGACTTCAACATTTGTTCCTGCAAGCTTTGGAACAAAGAAATTATCCCCGACATTTCTCTCAGCGGCATAGAGGTCGGTACTGACGCCCTTTTGCACTACGAAATAACCTCCGAGCGTAATGTCGATCTGTCCGTCCTGCATTTCGTTCACATCGCACTTTACCAGCTTTGTCAGCCTGTCTATGAGCGAATTGCGCTGGTCCCGGTAATCGTTTGCAGAATCGCCGGATACCTCGGATTTCAAAATGGTTATGTTAAGGCTGGCAATCTGCCTGGTTATATCATTCACTTCGTCTATACGCACTGATATTTCCGAGTTCAGGTCATTCTGCAGCCTGTCGAGCTGCGCGCCCATATGGTTTATCTGCTGGACAAGAGCTTCGCTCCTCTGCCTGACCAGAGCTCTTACCGTGAGGCTGTCGGGTTCCTTGGAAAGCTCCTGCCATGAATCCCAGAACTGGTTGAGAACGTTCTGCAGCCCGGACTTCATCGGCTCGGCCATGATGGCCTCGACATCCTGGAACGTCTTCTGCCTTGATTCCCAATAGCCCAGAGCCGTATTCTCCTGCCTGTATATATTGTCAAGGAAGGTATGCCTTATCTGTCTTATTTCCTGTATATCCGCGCCAAGGCCATACTGCACCATACCCCCGCGCGTATAATAGGACTCATAAGGCCCGTTTTTTATAACGGCCTGTTGCCTTACATAGCCCGGGGTGTTCACATTCGCCATATTGTGGCCGGTTACATACAGGCCGCGTTCATTGACCATAAGGCCGGAACGAGCTATTTCATAACTGGCAAAACCTACGCCCATATGTCCCTCCTTTGAATGTTTTAAAGGAAATTCGCGCCTCAGGGCGCTAAACATTCTCCTACAGCTTGATATCAAAAAAGTTCCTTTTCTTCGGATCGCTTGACTGTCCGGAATTGCTGTAATTATTACCTGCAGCTCCGGCATTTGTAAGAATATTAACGGAGAAATCTATATAATCCAGCGAATTGCGGATAAGCTTCGAATTGAGCGTGTTATTGCTGCGTATGTCATTTACGGTCTTCAAAAGGGAATCCTGGCAGTTCCTGAGTCTGGCTCCCTGTGCGTCCGGCATCAGTTTTACGAGGCCCGACAGCGTTACTTCCGACGGTTTGATTTTAAGCTCGGCTGCCAGTCTCGCGGTCAGTTCCTCCCGTTCTTCCTCGAGCTTTCCCAATTTAAGAATCACAGACTGTTCCAGCCTGGTCATGCCTTCGAGTTCGGAAATCTTCCCGGCTACGATCACATCTTTTTTATCCATGGAAAGCTTTAATATGCTTTCATATATATTCTTTTCCTTATCAAGGATTCCTATCAGACTTTCAACCAATGCAGTATCCAAATTTTCACCACCCGACATCCTGAACCATATTTAACCTGCATCTGCCGCCTTTGGAAAAGGGAGAGTTTTTCAACTCCCCCCCGGTATGTCAAGCTTTCCTGTCAAAAACAGAATTAATGACCTTATCAGCTACATCCCGGCCCGAAACGTTATAGCTTCCCGTATTCATACTTCCCAGAATATCATCCACCTTACCCTGGCGTATATCCGGCACATCCTTCAAAGCCCTGTTGACCGTTTGAAAATCCTTGGCTTCGTTGGATATTGAAAGTACATCTTTCTTTGCCGAAACAGGTCCGGTCTTGCCAACCCGTCCGACACTCTTTTGTGTTCCGTAAACTCCGGTTATCTTTGACAAATCACCTGGTATTCTCATGCTTACCACTCACCTTTTATATTACTTACCATAATGCAGAAGCTCCTGGAACGTCAGACCTCCTGTATCATAACCACTCTTGACGTCCGCGGTGACTACAACCTGATTCGTTCATTACCTGGACTCATTTATAATATCGGTACGATCCGGGAAAATATTAACCAGCAATATTCAGAACTTTTTTTCGTTCTTATTGAGGTATCTCATGCCCATACCTTTAAGGCCGGAATCGGACTGTGAATCGAGGTCTCCCTGTATCTGGCTTGCTGCGTTCCTGAAGCCGGATTCGAGCTCCCTCTCGCATTCGGAGCAGAACCTGCCGCTTTTAATGGATTTGCCGCAATTTTCACACTCGAGTATCATGTTGCCGTCGTCGCTCGTGATCTCGAGCCTTCCTTCCTTAAGGTACCTTCTTATCTTCTCGACACTAATGTCAAGATCGACGGAAACTTGATTGATTCCGGCTCCCGGGTTTTGATAAAGATATTCCTTGACCTTCTGGAAGTCCTCCTCATCCAACTTCTTGCAATCGGGGCAAATCGGAGCTCCGCCTATATAATTGTAAATTTTTCCACATTTTCTGCAATTTCTAACATCCGGCATAAGTCAAACCTCCCTGATTTTTTCTTCCTGTGGCGACAACTACAGCCGTAACCTTTTGTGCCCCCGCCTGTTTCAACATCCTTCCGCATTCCTCCAGTGTCGAACCCGTTGTCAGGATATCGTCCACCAATAATACCGACTTGCCTTCCAGCTTTTTAGGTGAAATAACAGTAAATGCCCCTTTCACGTTCTGGTTCCTTTTTTGTTTGTCCAGCAGGCTTTGTGCCTCGGTATACCTGTATCTTTTAAGCAGCTCGGAACGTTCCGGCAGCTTTAGTTCCTTCGCGAGCGCCCTGGCAATAAGATGCGCCTGATTGTATCCCCTCGAAAACTCCTTATGCTTGTGCAGCGGAACGCTTAAAACCAGATTATACTGTTTTATTTCGATCGTTTTTACAAGCATGTCCGAAATAAGCCTTGCATAAGTCCTGTAATAGCTCGGTTTATTATAAAACTTGAACCTGATCAGCGATTCCTTTACCATGCCCGTATACTGAAATATGCCGACCGCTCCGTCGCAGTAATTGTCTTCGCCGTCCTGCGTCACAGTCATAAACGCCTTATCCAGGAAGGGAAGCTTCAGATAGCAATCAGTACATATATGAAGAATGGCGTCATGGCTCAACAGCTTTTGGCAAAATATGCATTTCGGCGGAAAAACCATACCGGAGATCTGTTCAAACAGCCTCATAATGCTTCGCCCTTTCATACGCTGACCTATTCAGCCGTCCTATCCCCGTCCGCCGAACCGGTCAAATTATATATCGGAATAAATCGCAAACCTTTTTAGCTTATCTGATAAACCGGAATATCTCAGCATTTCGCGCTCGTTTGCGACCATTTCGTAAAGGAATGACTCATCCCCCACCAGTACGACCAGATTCTTCGCCCTCGTTACGGCCGTATACAGCAGATTTCTGGTCATCAGCACCTGAGGGCCGGGGAAAACTGGCATTACGACGACAGGGAACTCCGAGCCCTGGCTTTTATGGATCGTAACGGCATATGCAGGTTCGATTTCATCCAGAATACTGTAATCATATTCGGCAAGCCGGTCATCGTCAAAAAGAACCTCGATGTTCATCGCATCCTCGTCGATTTTTCGGATAGTGCCCATATCTCCGTTGAATACACCATTACCATCTATCAACTTGTTGTCAGGCTTTTCCCACCTGAGATCATAATTGTTCTTTACCTGCATTACCCGGTCGCCTTCGCGGAATACGCAGTTTTTAGACGCCTTTTCAGTCTTCTTGCGGTCCGGTGGATTCAATACCTTCTGAAGCTCGATATTGAGGCTTGCAACTCCTGCCGGTCCTTTCCTCGTCGGCGACAGTACCTGTATATCCTTCATCGGGTCAAACTCATAGGTATCAGGAAGCCTTCTGCTGCAAAGGTCTACGACGGTTCGTACTATTGAGTCGAGCCCATTCCGCGGCAAAAAGAAAAAATCCTTATCCTTTGCATTCAGCACCGGCGCCTCTCCCCTGTTTATCCTGTGTGCATTTACCGTGATCATGCTTTCGCCCGCCTGCCTGAATATTTCAGCCAGCCTGACAGTTTTTACGGTACTGCAGCCGATAATATCCTGGAGCACGCTCCCGGCGCCTACAGACGGCAGCTGATCCGCATCTCCGACCAGAATCAGCCTTGCTCCGGGAGGAACAGCCTTTAGCAGGTGGTTCATTATCAATATGTCGACCATCGACATCTCGTCTATTATTATTACATCCGCCTCGACAGGATTCTCCTCATTACGCTGGAACAAAAGCTCATTTTCGTCGCCTGTGTATCCTATTTCAAGCATCCTGTGGATAGTGCGGGCTTCAAACCCGGTCGCCTCGGACATCCTCTTGGCGGCGCGTCCCGTGGGGGCTGCCAGCATGATCCTGCAGCCGTCGTCCATCAGCAGCCTGATAATGCTTTTGATTATCGTCGTCTTCCCGGTGCCGGGTCCGCCGGTAATTACCAGCACACCGTTTGTCATGGCTTCCCTGATAGCTTCACTCTGCATCTGAGCCAGCTGGATACCTTCCTCCGACTGTATCTTCCCGAGCTTGTCCTCAAAATGCTCGAGTCCTGCCTCGAAACGCTGCTGCGATAGCGCCAGCAGCCTCTTGCAGACACCCTGCTCGGCATTGTAAAACGCAGTCAGATACACGCGTGTGAGGTCGTCGAACTTTTCCGTCACGACAGCCTTGTCGAATATCAATGATATCAGGGCATCCTCCACATCCTGTTCACAACTGCCCAGGAGTTCCTGTACGCGCTCCTTGAGCGTGTTTTCCGGCAAATAAGTGTGACCGTTCGAAGAGGCGTGGGTCAAAATATATTTGATACCGCTTTTTATCCTGAACTTCGAAGCAGGGTCAATCCCCAGTTTCATAGCTATTGTGTCTGCCGTCTTGAAGCCTATGCCAAAAACTTCTTCGCAAAGCCTGTAGGGATTTTCCTTAATTCTAGAGACCGCCTGATCCCCGTAAGCCTTGTGTATCTTTATGCAAACAGAGGGGCTTATGCCATATTCCTGCAGGAACATGACGATTTCCCTCAGGCTCCTCTGCTCATCCAATGCCTGCCCGATGGCAATAGCCTTATCAAGGCTTATACCCTTTATCTCCGACAGTCTTTGCGGCTTGGTGCTGATCACCTCGAGCGTGGCCTGCCCGAATTTCTCCACTATTTTAGCCGCTGTAGCCGGACCGACTCCCTTTACGATACCGGACGAAAGATATTTTTCAATGGCGTCGGAAGTCCTTGGCATTACCTTTTCATACAATTCCACCTTGAACTGCTCGCCATAGTCGGGGTGTGTTACCCAGCGACCGCTTGCCCTGATAGTTTCTCCGGCATTGACGAACGGCATATACCCTACGGCGGTAAAGCCCTTCTTGCCCTTTACCTCGCATACCGTATATCCGTTCGAATCGTTTTTATATATGATTTCCTCTATCGTTCCCTCTATTTCAATAAGATCCATTGTTTCCCACAGTTACACCGCACTTGCCGGCATACTCTTTCGAAATTGAAGATATGGCTCCTGAATGGTTATATCACATATATAAGTATATATCACTTTGCAGAAGGTGAAAAGATACTGAAACCGTCATAGATATGCGCTCTGTCCGGATATGACAGCACTTCTATGCTGGAAAAATTTTTTTGCAGTTTTTCAAGCAGTTCATTGGTCTTGTCTTTGGAATCCATATCGACAAATACCACCTTTTTATCCGACAGCATTTTTGACTGGATATCTTTTTTTACTGCATTCCTAACTATGTATTCGATTTGTTCCTCTGCATTCTGTACAAGTATCACCACCCTTACCTCCGGGCGGATGCCTGAGATCCTGCAGCGGACGGATTCAGCTATACTCGATATCAGTGCGAGCAACCCATATGCGGCAAGAATGCAGACAATACAAAACAGCAGGTTATATAACATACAGAACCACCTCTATAAAGTCAAAAAATTTCTTTACTTTGCTGCGTTTCAACGAGGCTGGAGATATGCTCGATATGCAGACGACATTTTCCGCCTCGTTATAATATATTCATATGATTCAAAAAATGTTCTTTAGGATGTATATACCATTGCTTTTTATATTACATAATGTGGTATAATATGAAATATGGGACATAGTTTTGTTGAGAACTGTCAAGATATGACCTTTTCAAGCAATAAACTACCACGTTAATGTTCGATTACAAACTGAATAGGTCGGGCTCAGCTCTAAAGATAATTCTAAGACATATATAAGAAAAATCGCAGCAGGGCTTTGCTCCGACCTTATATACAAGGAGATATCAAATTGATTCGAGTAACGTTGGCAGAATTGAAACCGGGCATGAAACTGGCCAAGGATGTCAGATTGAGAGACGGAAGGCTCCTTCTCCTGTCAGGTTTCCTGGTCAAACCCCTGTACATAAGAAAACTGGAAGCCTTCAGCGTAAACGATATATACGTCGAGGAAGGCCCATATACTCCGATAGAGGAGTTTGAAGAGGAGAAATTATACAATCACGCGGCAGTTACGATCAAGAACATCTTTTCGATGGCACGGAAAAATGAGCATGCCGACCTTTCAATCGTCAAGGATACAGTCAGCGATATACTCAACAAGGTAATTGAAAACGAGACCGTCATGCTGCAGCTTACGGGCATACGCGATATCGATAATTACACCTTCCTTCATTCGGTAGACGTCTGCATTTATTCGATCATTATAGGCAAGAGGCTCGGTTATGGCAAAGAACCGCTTATGGCACTGGGTTTGGGAGCGATACTGCACGATATAGGCAAATGCAAAGTGCCCATTGAAATATTGCAGAAGCCGGATAAACTGACGAGTGAAGAGTTTCATCAAATGAAACTGCATACGGTCTACGGCTGCGAAATAATAAAAAATTCATATCACCTGAGCACCAAGGTGGCAAACATAGCGTTCCAGCACCATGAAAAGTGGGACGGCACGGGCTATCCAATGGGCTTGCTGTCCAACACGATCGATCCTCTTGCAAGGATAGTCGCCTTGTCTGACGTATATGACGCACTGACCTCCGACAGGGTCTACAAAAAAAGAGAATTGCCGCATGTAGCGGCAGAGTACATAAAAAACAACTCAGGCGTGCTTTTCGATCCGTTCATTGTCGACCTGTTCATAAACAGTATAGCCGTATATGGCGAGGGAACGCTCGTGCTGCTGAATACCGGGGAGCTCGGCAGCGTAATTTCGTCGGGCAGCGTAGTCAATGGGATGAAGCAGAAGATAAGCGTATTTTCGAACAAGTCGGGGCCGCCGATCCTCCAGCCTTATATAGTAGACCTGAACGAGCGCAAGGATGCGGAGATAGTGGAAATATTCCTGTAAATCGAGTAGGAGGTCACCCATTAATTGAGTGACCGACCTCTCACACCACCGTGCATACCGTTCGGTACACGGCGGTTCAACCGCATGAGTGCAGGGACTCGTACTGGTCGAGGATGCTAAAGTATCCAGCCTGTGCGAGTCTTTTGTTGGTAATAGTGTGTGTGAGAATACCACTTCCGGCAACTGCCCAGTAGCCCTTGCGTGTATTCCCGTTTCTGTAGGCCTACCAATCCTGCATGCCCAACTTCCTCAGGTTCTTCACGCGTGTTTTGGGTTTCTTCCACTGTTTCCAGATGTACATCCGAAAACGGCGGCGCAGCCAGCCATCCCATTCCTCCAGCGTTCCTTTCATGCTTGCAATTCCGAAGTAGATAAGCCATCCGCGTATGTAGACCTTTACGTTCTCCATTACCGTTCGGACGTTTCTGCCCTGACTGCGGGAAGTCAGTTCTTTCAGCTTCTGCTTTGCTTTCTTCAAGGACTTCGCGTGAGCCCGAATGAAGTATCCGTTCTTGCCCCTTCCCAACGCGAAGCCCAGAAACTTAAAATTTCGGATTGCCACCACGCTCACGACCTTGCTTTTCTCTGCGTTTACCTTGAGCTTTAGTTTACCCTCAAGATATTTTCCGCCGGATTCAAGCAGTCGTTCTGCCGCCCGTTCGCTTTTGGCCAATACCACAATGTCATCTGCGTAGCGAATAGCCTGAACGCCTCTGCTGCTCATTTCCTGATCAAATTTGTTCAGATAGATGTTAGCCAGCAGCGGACTAAGCGGACCACCTTGCGGTGAGCCTTCTTCTGTTTTCAACAGCAGTCCGTTTTCCATGACACCGCTTTTCAGATACTTCTTGATGAGTTCTGTTACACGCTTGTCATGGACTTGTTCTCGCACCATGTTCATGAGCAGTTCGTGGTTCAGTGTGTCAAAATATTTGGAAAGGTCGATCAGCACTGCATGTTTGTATCCCTGTTCCGCATACTCCTTCACTTTCTGAATTGCCATCTGCGCACTCTTTCCCGGACGGTAGCCAAAGCTGTTATCCAAGAAAAGCGGTTCGAAGATTGGGGTTAGTTGCTGCGCAATTGCCTGCTGGATTATGCGGTCTACAACAGTTGGGATTCCCAGTTTTCGCATTCCGCCATCCGGCTTCGGGATTTCCTTCCGGCGCACCGGCTGCGGCTTGTATTTGCCGCTGCGGATGCTCTCCAAAAGTTCTTCCCTGTGTTCGCTTAACCAACTAAGCGCCTCCTCTACGGTCATGCCGTCTATGCCTGGCGCTCCCTTGTTGGCCTTTACACGCTTGTAGGCTATGTTCAGGTTCTCCCTGTCCAGAATCCTTTCAAGCAATTCTGCACCGTCCGCCTCTTCGGTTTCCCGACTGTCAATGCTCCGCGCTCCTGCATACTCTTCACGTTCCGCGCTATCCCTTTGCAGGCAGCCCTTGTTTTCAAGATATTCTGCTTTCAACGCATTGACCTCCCTTCGTCCGTTCTTCGGACTTACGATTGTTCGGCCCTTCCCATTTTTTTTTTTTTATGGTACTGTGGCTTCTGCTGACTTCTCGCAATTCGTTGTTACTACGCCCACTTTCGATTATGTCTACTCGCTTGCGTTTGCGAGACCTCCCCGGGTACTCACACATTCTTTCTCCCCATCTACCTGCCTCATTTACTACAAATGGTTCCGTGTAGCTATTGGGTTTCAACTTGAATCGGAGCCTTACCCTCATTTGTAGCCTGATGAGATTTCTGTTCGTCAGGCCGGAGATTTACCTTCACTTTTCTCCAGATTCCACCTCGCGATGGACACCCTTAGTGTTCGGCTATGCCCTTCCCGCTACCGGGTAGGCTCGGGACTTTCACCCTTAAGAACGTGCGCTCACCGGGCGCACGATTTAAAAGCCCGTGTGACTTTTAAGACACATGGGCTTTTTTAATACCGAAGAGGTCCAGTCTCACGGATCAAGCACACTGATTTTGAGAAGAAGAATTTCCAAGGGGGGTTATATTGAATGTCAGTAAGAGAAATTCTGCTTTTAGGAAATGAGAGCTTGTACAAATCAAGCAAAGAGGTTACTAGAGGCGAAATCGGAGATATTAATCGTATATCAAAGGATTTGCATGATACTTTAATGGATTTCAGAAAGAAATATGGATTCGGCAGGGCAATTGCAGCGCCTCAGATAGATGAGTTTCTTAGGATAATTTATATGAATATCGATGGTAATTCCAGAATTCTTATCAACCCTGAATTGTCTTTTTGCGGCAATGAAGTGTTTGAGCTTTGGGATGATTGTATGAGTTTTCCCGGCCTTGAGGTCAGGTTACGCAGACATAGAAAATGTAAGGTATTTTATAAAGATCTTGAATGGTCCGATTGTACTTTAGAATTAGAAGGTGACTTAGCAGAATTGCTCCAGCATGAATATGATCACCTGGACGGAATATTAGCCGTTCAGCGGGCAATTGACAGCAAGTCGTTCAGAATCAACAAAAGTAAAATCAGCTGCTTTTGAAGATGTTATCCGAAAAATGAACTCCGGAACTGTATCCGAAAAGCGAACTCGCTTGACTTGTTTCAAACCATAATATAGCATTAAATGGTTGATCGATTATCGGCAGGAGTTGAAGTATGGCAACACTTTTACTGATTATTATTTATCTATGTTTTATCGGGCTTGGCCTCCCGGATTCGCTGCTTGGCACGGCGTGGCCTCAAATTTATACGGAGCTCAAGCTTCCGATCTCGCTCGAGGCAATCGGGAATGCCGTTATAACAGTAGGTACGATCGTATCCAGCCTGAACGCTGCAAGACTGATGAAGAAACTGGGTACCTTCCGCATAGTTGTATTAAGCACACTGCTAACTGCGTGTGCGATATTGGGCTATGGACTTGCACCCAATTTTTTCTGGATACTTTTATTGAACGTTCCCCTGGGCATCGGCGCAGGAGCAATAGATACCGCGCTGAATAACTTTCTGGCAGTACATTACAAGGCAAGTCATATGAACTGGCTGCACTGCTTTTGGGGAATCGGCGCCATGACGGGGCCGGCAGTGATGGCGTTATTCATAAACAGGCAATTGGGATGGCGTTATGGGTATTTTACAATCGGCGCCGCACAGATGGCTATTGTTGTTATATTGCTCTTGTCCATACCGGTATGGAAAGCCCACGAGGAGATGAAAACCGAAGAAGAACACGTGGTTTTGAAATTCTTCGACCTGATTAAAGTAAAGGGTGTAAAGCTTGCGATGCTTACGTTTTTATGTTACTGCGCAACGGAATACACCATCGTTTGCTGGGGAAGCACCTATCTGGTGAAGGTCCGGGAAGTATCCTCCGCGACGGCCGCCGGTTGGATCAGCATGTATTATCTTGGCATAACTGTCGGAAGAATGCTTTGCGGCTTCATCGCCTTAAAAGTCAATAATAAAAGGCTTATAGGCGTCGGTCTTTGTACGGTTCTGTTCGGCGCTGTGATCCTGATGCTGCCGCTACCTCCGTTTGCCGCGCTCATTGGACTGGCTTTCATTGGTTTCGGCTGCGCGCCGGTATTTCCGGGTATGATTTCGGAAACGCCCAAGCGTT
>JAEXNT010000052.1 GCA_023439545.1 Bacillota bacterium | reverse complement strand
TACGGGCGCTGGTAATAAGCTCATCGCATGCGGCAGACCGTACCAACGCCCTTTAGGCGTGGCTAGTAGTAAAGGGCTATGCCCGTTAAAGAAAAACCACCGGCTAGGCCGGTGGATCATTATTATTTTGGAAACATTTACATTCAGCTAGTACCCTCAAAATCCGATACCAGAATACGAATGATATTGTACAATCTCAATAGGGGCGATGATTATGAAAATGAATATCGAACTGAACGGCAGGAATTTTACCATTGAAGCCGAAAGCTTGGTGGAAGCGGTTTTGAAGATTATAGACACAGGTTTGAATATTACCGAGCATACCGAATTTCAGGTGGCAAGGCTGGCCGACAGCAATTGCAAGGTCAGTATAAAAAGACATGTCGCATAAAGTTCCCTCTGTTTATAATACCCTGTCCCCGGGACAAGGTATTTCTTTATGATTTTTTTCAATCTATTGACAATATTTTCATACTTTATTAAGATATATTAAAACTTTCCTATCTCGCTAGAAAGGTATCGTAAGTATCATGCTTGGAGTATACCTGGAGATAATTAAAAAGTCGTTCCAGCAGCGCGCCGTGTACAAGGTGGATTCGTACCTGAGCATCATAGGCTCTCTTATTACACTATTCATTCAGATAAGTCTCTGGTATGCATTGATGGGTAATGGCGGAAGCGTCAACGGTATCAGCTTCCAGGATATGTTCAACTACCTCATTATAAATACGGTGGTACTGGCCCTGGTTTATTCGAATGCGGGGAATGAACTGGCAAAGAAGGTGCAGGACGGCTCCGTTGCGATCGATCTGATAAGACCTGTCAGTCTGAAATACTTCCTGCTGTCCCAGGATCTCGGCAATAATTTGTTTGTCGTGGTGTTCAACGTTTTGCCGGTATGCCTGGTCTCAATAGCGATATTCGGCTTCAGGCTGCCTTCTGATATTATCAGGCTATGCCTTTTTGTACTAAGTCTGGTCAACGGCGTCATCATAATATTTCTCATCAATTATATCTTCGGATTGCTGGCCTTCTGGCTGAAGTCCACATGGTACATTCCATGGTATACGGGAGCGCTCTTCAAGCTTTTCGGCGGCACCTTCGTGCCCATATGGTTTTATCCGGGTATTCTTCATAGGATAAGCGGTGTACTGCCGTTCAGGCTCGTGACCTTCGAGCCCATATCGATTTATTTGGGCAAGCTTTCTCTGGGATCCTCAGCGTATGTTATTTTATATCAACTTATATGGATCGGAGTTCTGAATATAGCCGAGAAAATGGTCTGGAACAGGGCACAAAGCAAGATAAGCATACAGGGGGGCTGATATGTCGTACATACCTCTTTATCTGGAATTTATAAAAATCCGTCTGAAAAGGATGGTGGAATACCGCGGAGCATTCCTTTCGGGTGCGGCTGCGCAGTTCATCATGTACGGTTCCACGTTTGTGCTGATATGGATCATGATAGACAAGTTCAAAAATTTGAACGGTTGGAGCTCGTACGAAATACTGTTCCTCTATGCACTGGACCTGTGCTCCTACTCCTTTGCGGCATTTTTCCTGTTCAATTTCAGCATGATGCTGCCTTCGATGATCCAAACGGGCGAATTCGACGATATACTGACCAAGCCCCTCAACCCATTTGTTCATCTGATAAGCAGGGAATTCAACATCGCATATTTTACGCATATCTCCCTGTCAGTCGTCGTAATGGCTGTTTGTTTTGTCAACCTCGGGATCAGGCTCACCGTATTGAAGCTCATTATACTGCTGACCGTCATAACTGGCGGGGCGCTTATACAGGGCGCCGCATTACTGATTACTACTGTGCCGTCATTCTGGCTGATACAAAACAACAGCCTGAAACATACCTTCTTTACTAATCTCAAGTCTTTTATACAGTACCCGGTCTCTTTGTATAACAGGGCTGTCCAGGTACTGCTGACGCTGGTTGTACCCTACGCTTTCATAAACTTTTACCCAGCGCAGTATTTTTTAAATAAAAATGATTTTTTGATTTTCCACCCGGTTTTTCAATATATGACTCCTGCCGTCGGAATTTTGCTTTTTATCCTCGCGTACAGGTTCTGGATACTGGGAGTCAACAATTACAAGAGCACGGGTTCGTAAGGAGGGGTCCGGATGTCTTTGATACAGGTAGAGAACGTTACAAAGGAATTCAGGATATACAAAAGGGAAAAGGGCTTGGCAAATACCGTAAAATCTCTGTTCACCAGACAATATGAAGTCAAGAGGGCCGTCAATAACATATGCTTCGAAATCGGGAGGGGCGACCTTGTAGGATACGTAGGGCCTAACGGCGCAGGCAAATCCACGACGATCAAGATGCTTACGGGGATACTGCTTCCGACCTCCGGCAGTATCATGGTGAACGGAGCGTTCCCTTATGCCGACAGGAAGGAAAACGCCATGCATATCGGCGTCGTGTTCGGGCAGAGATCGCAGCTGTATTGGGACCTTCCCGTAGAGGACACTTTTGAGTTGTACAAAAAGATGTATAAGATCAACGACTCGCGCTTCAAAAGGAATGTTGAGTTTTATGTGGAGCTTCTCGGCCTGCAGGAGTTTTTGCAGAAGCCGGTCAGACAGCTGAGCCTTGGACAGAAAATGCGCGCGAACATCACCGTCGCATTGCTGCATGATCCGGAAATCGTATATCTCGATGAACCTACGATCGGCCTGGACGTTGTGGCGAAGAGTAGGATAAGGAATTTTATTCGGGAGATCAACCGTGAAAAGAAAACGACCGTTATTTTAACGACGCATGACATGGATGACATCGAGCAAACCTGCAATCGTCTGATCATGATAGACAAGGGAACCAAAATATACGACGGTACCGTAAGCGGCTTCAAGGAGTCTCATAATAGAAGGTTCATGATACAGGTGGAGTTTGCCGGCGATAATGTTACGGTTACAGACGAAAGGTTCAGCATAGCCGTAGAAGAGGGACCTAGCAGGAAATTCATCTGTGATAAGGAAATAATAAGCATCGGAGAAGCGGTCACATATCTCACAAGAAACTACGATATCAACGACATAAGAATAAAGGAACCCGAAATTGAAGAGATTGTGCGGAATGTCTATGAGAAGGCTGCGCTTTAAAATCGTGGAATCGCAGGGCTACATTGACAAATTGCAATAATGTGTCTTATACTGTTAATGTTTGGCTATTTACCATAATCGAATAAGGAAGCTTAAAAGGGGATACATCTATGTCTGAGCATTATATATACGAACCCTTACTGGACATTTTTGCTTTTGCGACCAGTCAGCTTTTGGAACAGCTTGAAGAATTGATATTATCCAATGAAAAATCAAGCCACTACAGCCAGTCTGCCGTTGATGAAATATTCCGCATTATGCATACCATTAAAGAATCATCTGCAATGATGATGTTCGCAAATATATCATCGTTGACTCATGTCATTGAAAACATCTTTTATTTTATACGCAGGGACAAGCCTGATAATATAGACTGTCCGCCACTTTCAGATCTATTACTTCCAAATTTCATAAGTAAATTTCATAGGATCAAGGGATTTACCGGTTGCACTCTGCCGGGGACGGGAGTATCAGCCTTATACTCGATATCGGAGGCTTGATAGCGCGGTGAGCAGAGGGAATTAAAGTGTATAAAATCTTTCATACATATATGGAAGAATGTGTAAAGAAAGGAGATGAATACATGGCAGAGATAATGGAAGACGTCGCGGAAATGGAGGAAGATACGCAAAATGGCAGATATTTGACCTTTTCACTGGGTAAGGAAATCTACGGCATTGAAATCAAATATGTTACTGAAATCATAGGTATTCAAGCTATAACCGAGATACCTGAACTCCCGGAATACATAAAGGGAATAATCAATCTGAGGGGAAAGATAATCCCGGTAATGGATGTCAGGCTACGTTTTAAAAAAGATCCAAGGGATTACAACGACAGAACATGTGTGATCGTGGTTGACATAAGGGATATGTGCATAGGGCTTATCGTCGACAGCGTGTCGGAAGTACTTTCCATTCCTGAACAGGAAACCGTTATACCCCCGCAGATGAATACCGGTTTGAACAACAGGTATATTAAAATGATCGGCAAGGTAGGGAACGACGTGAAGCTGCTGCTTGACTGCGAGAAGCTGCTGACTGCAGATGAAACCGAGCGTTTGTCAGATATCAATGAATAAGGGAGGTTTTCTATAATGAAATGGTTCAATAATCTTAAAATATCCGTCAAGCTGTTGTCCGGTTTCATTCTGGTGGCGTTGCTCTCAGGAGTTGTAGGTGTTATAGCAATATTGAGCTTAACCGATATTGATAAAAATGATACCGAGCTATACGAAAAGTGCACGGTTCCCATAGGGCAAATGTCAGACATATCGGTGGCTTTCCAATTTATCAGGGTAGGCCTCAGAGACATGGTAATTGAGAGCGATATCAGCGACATGGATACCAGCATTGCCGTCATTAACGACCGTAAGAAGCAAATAGCCGCTTTGATGCCTGAATTGGAGAAAACTCTCCTGACAAAGGAAGGACTGGATGCTTATAAAGTATTTTCGGACGCTCTGAACGCTTTCTACATCACACTTGATAAAGATATCGCACTGGCGCGGGACAACAAGGATGAAGAGGTTATAAGCTTGATAGCCGCAGACGGAGAAAGCGGCAAGGCATCAAAGGCGCTTCAGGATTCGATCGACGTCTTATGCAATCTTAAGAATCAGATTGCGGCGGACAAGAGCACACAGAACACTTCGGCGGCACAGTCGGCAACGATGCAACTGATTATAGTAGTTGCGGCTGCCGTAGTTATAGCTATACTTCTGGGATTTTTCATCAGTTCGTCCATCAGCAGTCCTGTAAATAAATTGGTGCTTGCCGCCGACAAAATCGCAGGCGGGGATCTTGACGTCAATATTCGCATCGATTCCAGGGATGAAGTCGGTATACTAGCCAGATCATTCGCTGCTATGGCCGATAATACGAATGAAGTCATGACTAATATAAACTCTGCCTCGGAGCAGGTCGCATCGGGTTCGCGCCAGTTATCCGCCTCAAGCATGGCCCTTTCACAGGGAGCGACCGAGCAGGCCAGTTCGGTTGAAGAGCTCACTGCTTCTATAGAGGAGATTTCCTCTCAGACAAGGCTTAATGCCCAAAATGCAAACCAGGCGAATGAGCTGGCTGAAAATGCCAAAAACAACGCTGCCCTGGGGAACAGCCAGATGAAGGAAATGCTTCAGGCAATGGAAGAGATCAATGTTTCCTCCGCCAATATCTCCAAAATAATCAAGGTCATAGACGACATCGCATTCCAGACTAATATACTTGCGCTGAATGCCGCAGTTGAAGCCGCAAGGGCGGGACAGCACGGCAAAGGCTTTGCCGTGGTAGCCGAGGAAGTCAGGAACCTTGCCGCACGTTCTGCAAATGCAGCCAGGGAGACTACCGACATGATCGAAGGTTCCATAAGAAAGACCGAGGGAGGAACCAGGATAGCTAAAGAAACGGCGGAGGCTCTTAATAAGATCGTAGATGGCGTTGAGAAGGTGGCAAACCTGGTAAATGGTATCGCAGCTGCTTCAAATGAGCAGGCTACCGGTATAGCGCAGGTTACACAGGGGCTTGCACAGGTATCGCAGGTCATTCAAACGAATTCTGCTACTTCAGAGGAGAGCGCTGCCGCAAGTGAAGAGCTTTCAAGCCAGTCAATATTGTTGAAGGAAATGGTAGGGAAATTCAAACTGAAGCATAATACCAGATCCATGAACAAGCTTGATGAGATCAGCCCTGATGTTCTTAAAATGCTTGAAGAACTGTCGGAAAAGAAAAAAGACGGATTTGCCGATAAGGAAAAATCCATCGACACATCCGCTTCAAAAAATAAGATTTCGCTGAGCGATACGGAATTCGGCAAATATTAGGATTGCCTGGGGGCGGGCGAATAGCTCGCTCCCGGCAGTTGTCCTTAAGGATAAAATCGTCGATTCACGCCTGGAGGATGAGCCGCAAGGTATATCGCCGTCGCAGATCCCGGATCCCAAGGGCTACAGAACAGTACAGCAAAGCGTCAGGGACCTTCCCGTGAAATATATTATTCCTGGACACGGTCCTTGTGTAAGGATAGTGTGATTCATTAAAATACCCTTCATAAATAATTCGGGATCGTACTTAAGCCAGAAAGCCGTATGCAATTTTCACGGACGCTATCAGGAAACTGAGACCGAAGCCTGCAAGACAGACGCCCAGCAAGGCGATCACGATCTTGTAGACCTTCAGATTTATAAAAGTCCTTGTCTTGCTGATCAGGACCGAAATGAAGCAGTACCAGGTGAAATCCGAAAGGACGTGGCCTGTATAGAATAATATGACGCCCGCAATGCCGAATGAGTTGTATGCATTCATGATAAGGCCGAGGCCGACCGCCGCCCACCATATTATGAAATAAGGATTGGATGCGCTTATCAGTGCGCCTCCGACCACAATATTCCCATATTTGGCGTCGGCAGGCTTGTTGAAGTCGACGTTTATATTACCCTTGAAGATATCTTTGACCATGCCGGCCCCGAAAAATATCAGAACCAGCCCGCCCAATATCCCTATTATCAACTGCGCTGCCGTTGTGCCGAGGTATTTGCCCACGCCTAGAAATATCAGTATCACGAGCGAAAGTTCGAGAAGCGCGTGACCCAGAGAGATCAAAATACCCGCTTTGGCGCCGGTCTTCATGCTTTTATCCAAAGTGTAGGTAAGCAGAGAACCGGGCATCATTGCGCCTGAATAACCTATAAGCATCGATCTCAAAAATACCTCTATCAAAGTTACCGAGCCTCCGGTCGTTGGTATAATAAATTGTAACACAATATATCATATAATTTTGGAAGCTGCAACTGCCTTGAATTTTTGGAAGGAAACGATATGGAGCGATATGGAAGCAAAACCGGTTCCGCATCATAGTATACATAAGAAGATTTTTGGCCGGTTGCTGGCCAGGGATGACTGGTCTTTATTATGTATGAGTTTTTTCAGTACAGGCAGTGCCCTGCAAACAGTTACCAATACACGATCAGGCAGGGCGACACTCTTTATTTCATTGCGGTCAGGCTTGGCGTCAACGTATCCCAATTAACTGCGGCGAATCCCGGACTCGATCCCTATCGGCTTAGAGTAGGGCAGGTCATTTGCATACCGTTGTGTCCGCCGGGGCAGACTGTCAGGATAATTCAACCGGGGGACACGCTTTATAAAATAGCACAGACATATCACGTAAGTGTCGACGCCATTCTCAGGGCCAATCCACAGATCGTCAATCCCGGCATACTGTCCGTCGGGCAAAAGCTTTGCATACCCATTGCCGACGCAGCGGCGGAATTACTTGCGGGTATGACTCTTGACGAGAAAATAGGTCAGATGGTTATTGCCGGGTTTGAAGGCTATGAAGTGAACGACAACGTCAGAGCGCTGATCAGAAATTACCGCATCGGCGGTTTTATACTATACGGCGGCAACGTTCAGAGTACGGGCCAGCTTCTGGCTTTGATCAATTGGCTCAAGATAACGAATTCGTCAAACAAGGCGCCGATTTTCGTATCGGTCGATGAGGAAGGCGGAAGGGTAAGCCGTATGCCTGCCGAATTCGTGAATATCCCGGCTATGGGGGCGATCGGCAGGGTAAACGATAACAGCCTCGCCTACCGGGTCGGAAACGTGACAGCGGAGATGATCCGTTCATTCGGTTTCAATATGGACTTTGCGCCTGTCCTGGACATAAACAGCAATCCCAATAATCCTGTGATAGGGGACAGGGCTTTCGGTTCCACTCCGGAGATCGTAAGCAGGCTTGGCATCCAGACGATGCTGGGGATCAGGGACGGAGGAGTGATACCCGTAGTCAAGCATTTCCCGGGTCATGGTGATACATCCGTTGATTCGCATACCGCACTGCCCATTGTAAATTATGATCTGAACCGGCTGTCGAGCTTTGAATTCGTACCCTTCAAAGCAGCTATAAATAACGGCGCGGATGCAGTAATGGTCGCACATATATTGCTGACAAGGGTAGATCCGGCGAATCCTTCGTCCATGTCGAAGACAGTTATCACCGATATCCTGCGAAACCGGTTGGGCTTCAAAGGTGTAGTGATTACGGACGACATGACCATGGGAGCCATTACGAAGAATTATGATCTGGCTGAAGCGGCTATAAAGTCTGTGAATGCCGGAAGCGATATCATACTTCTCAGCGGAGGCTACAACAACGAAGTAAAGGTGTTGAACGCCCTGAGAAATGCGGCCGTGAGCGGTACCATACCCATGTCGCGGATAAATGAAAGCGTATACCGCATCTTGAGACTGAAGATGAAATATAACCTGAAGGATACGACGATCGGCAGCATAAACGCCGGCAGGATCAACAGCGATATAAGAGCCGTACTGGGGCCGTATGGGCTGCTGTAACATATCCGATATCATATAGGCTGGTCAAGCCGTAATGCTATGCCCTCGTTATCCTCCAGATGACGCCCGTACCCTGTACAAACCCTCCGTCTTCTTCCTGCGTCAGGCCGAAATCCGATACGAACAACTCGTCCCTGTCTGAAAAGAGAATGTCGATGGGACGCTCGAACCCGCCGCCACCCGTATAGGATGCGGCGTAACCGCTCTTATTGATTGCAAATGTAGCTATCCTCCCGGTCTGCATGTCGATTGTCGAAACTCTGTGTCCTACACCCGGAAGCGGCAATCCGCCAGTTGTTTCGGGGGCTTCACTGCCGTATTCGGCGATGAATGCGTTGCCTGTAGGACCGAAAGCAGGCGAATGGTTGAACTCGAAGCCCATTATGGCTGAATGCGGAACGAAATTTGCAAGAGGCGTCGGAGGGCGCATTGGATGGTTCGCCAGCAGGAACTCCGGACGAGGCTTGCCCTCGGGCTTGAATTGCGGCATCGTTACAGGCATGCCGCCGGTATAATCGGGCCAGCCGTACCATGCCCCATACCTTATCAACTGGAATTCATCAGGCGCGTTGGCTACCGGACGGCTGCCGCGTACATCCATGCCGTGATTGGCCGCGAATAACCGTCCCGAGCTGTCGAACCTTATCCTGAAGGGATTCCTGAGGCCCCACGCGACCAGCTCGAGGCACGAACCGTCCGGATTGGCCCGCAGTATGCTTCCGCTCGCACGGGCGATCCCTCTAATTTTTTCTCCCGGACGTCCGGGCACGCCGAAAGGCTGGTAGGCGCCGGTGCAGACCATATCTGAGGGCGCCTTGCTCTGAGGGTTTTGGGTAATGAAGTTAAAGCCCCTCAATTCGATATCGCAGCCGGGGTAATCGTGGAAGAACGGGTAGTTCGAAAACCATTCGTTGTCTTCCCCGACGACGCCCGAGTTCGTTGCCGTGCCTTGGCCGAAATACATTTTGCCGTCCGCGCCGAAAACGACCCTGTTGTTATGGTGATCGCCCCAGCTTGGAAGCCCGCTCAGCACATCCACTTTGCTGCCGTTAGGCCTGATCACTGTAATAAAGCCCCTGTGAGCGACGTATATATCCCCTTTGTAGCAGGTTATGCCCGTCAAAGGCGGCCTGAAGCCGTCCGCGATTGTCTCGAACCTGTCGTTCACAAGCTTCAGCACCTTGCCGTTACCATCCGCTACGCCTGCGTCTGCTACAAGCATCTCACCGTTATCAGTCATTGTAATATTGATGGGAGTTGTCAGTCCGTCCGTGAACACATCCGTTTTAAAGCCAGGCGGTACGGCAATATCCGCGGGATCTATCCTCCTGACCCCTTTGGCATTGCTGTGGATAATACTATACATTGGGCACACCTCTCGTTACAAAATAGCAGCTCGCTCTATCATATTCATATCCGGCGCTTTTGTGTGAATAATAAAACGGTATAAACAGGAATTTGGAGGCAGAATACCACAAGATCTGGAATAATAGGCTGCCTGCGGGGGAAATATATCACACGGGTGGAGGAAAATCAATGGAGACAGCAATTGCGGTCGGGAAAAGCATTATCAGGAAAGATGCGGCGGATAAGGCCACAGGCAGGGTCAAATTCACGAGCGATGTCATTGTGCCGGGGATCCTGCACGCAAAAATGGTCACCAGCAAATTTGCCCATGCCGTTATCAGGAGGATCGATGTTTTTGAAGCGGCAAACTCGCCCGGAGTACGCGCGGTCTTGACAGGGGACGACATAAAGGGCATCCTTACAGGTACATTCATCGAAGACCGGCCTCCTATCGCAGCCGGCAAGGTAAGGTATTTCGGGGAACCTGTTGCAGTCGTTGTCGCCGACAGCGAACTTGAGGCCTGCAGGGCTGCCGAGCTAATAAAAGTCGAATACGAACCGCTGCCTGTACTGAATTCTCCCGGTGATTCGGTAAAGCCGGGAGCGGTATTGATACATGAAGGTCTGGGCAATTACAGGCGGATTAAGCAATGCTTTCCGGAACCTAATACTAATATCGCAAATCATGTAAAGATCAGAAAAGGCGATATGGCAAAGGGCTGGGCCGAGAGTGAGATCACAGCCGAAGAAAGCTTTTTTATTCCACAGTCCGATCATGTCGCGCTGGAGACGCGGTCAGTCAGGGCGGAGATCAAAGCTGACGGACAGGTGATAATACACACGCCTTCACAGGCGCCCTACATAATCAGGAAGAAGCTGGCCCGCCACTTTGGCATCGATAACGGAAAGATAACGGTACATACCCCGATGGTCGGCGGTTCTTTTGGCGGTAAAGCCGCAGTGCAGCTTGAGCTCATTGCCTACCTTGCATCAAGGTCTGTTGACGGAAGAGAAGTAATCATAACGAACACAAGAGAAGAGGATATGATCAGTTCCCCCTGCCGTATCGGGCTTGAGGCCAGGGTCAAGCTGGGGGCTGCCAGAGATGGTATGCTTAAGGCTGCCGAAATCACTTATCTGGTCAACAGCGGGGCATATTGTGATATGGGAGCCGTTATGACAAAATCGATCGCATCCGACTGCACGGGTCCCTATGACATAGAAAACGTATCGTGCGATTCAATGTGCGTTTATACCAATCATACCTATGTAACGTCCTTCAGAGGTTTCGGCCATGCCGAGTACACCGCCGCGATAGAAAGGACGATGGACAAGCTGGCGAATGCCCTTGGAATGGACCCGCTGGTGCTAAGATACAATAACGCGATAATGCCGGGAGATACCACGCCTACTCAATCAGAACTGACAAAAAGCAATATTGGCAACCTCCCGGAATGTATAAACAGGCTCAAAGCGCTGATAAACTGGGACGAAGGTCGAAGGATCACAATAAGCGGTACCAGGATCAGGGCAAAAGGAGCAGCCTGCTTCTGGAAGACCTCCACAACGCCTCCCGATGCTGCATCAGGCGCTGTAATCACATTTTCCCCTGACGGCTATGCCAACCTGAGCGTCGGCGCCGTTGAAATCGGGCAGGGAGCAAAGACAGTGCTCGCACAGATATTGGCTGAAAAATTGAAGCTCGATCCGAACAGGATTAACGTTTCGATGGAGGTAGATACGCGTGATAATCCGGAACATTGGAAAACAGTCGCGAGCAGCACGACCTATATGGTTGGAAACGCAGTCATTGCAGCAGCGGACGATGTTATCCGGCAGATCAGGGAGATCGCTTCGGTAGTTTTGAGGTGTTCTCCCGAAGACCTTGAAGTCGAAGGCGGGAAGGTATTCATCAAAAGTGACGAGCAAAAATATCTGGATATAACGGAAGTGATCCATGGCTACAAATATCCCAACGGTAATTCCATTGGCGGACAGGTTATCGGGTGTGGAAGCTTCATAATGAAACATTTGAGCGGTATGGACAGGGAAACCGGCAAGGGCAACCCAGGGCCGCTCTGGACGGTAGGCGCCGAAGCAGTGGAAGTGGAACTCGAAACGAAAGACTATACATACAGGCTGCTGAGGGCGGCATGCGTTCTGGACGCCGGAAAGGTCATAAATCCGATGGCTGCAAAATCGGTGACGATGGGCGGAATGTCCATGGGTTTGAGCCTTGCCGGCAGGGAAGCTTTTCTATATGACAATAATGGGATCATGCTGAACCCAAACCTGAGAATGTACAGAACTATGCGCTGTGGGCAGAATCCTGAATATCTCGTTGAGTTTTTTGAAACGCCTGAGATAGACGGACCGTACGGCGCGCGCGGTCTGGGTGAACACGGGCTGATCGGAATGCCGGGCGCGCTGGCAAACTGCCTTTCGGTTGCGATAGAGGCTGACCTGAACAGGCTTCCGCTTACTCCTGAATCATTGTGGAAAACAAAGACGGGAGGGCAGGTATGATAGCTTTCGACTTTGATTACTACAGGCCCGATTCGGTCGAGGAGGCGGCGGATATTTACAGCGCCCTGACAGGACAGGGCAGCAAAGCAATATATTACGCCGGCGGGACGGAGATTATAAGCCTTTCGAGAACGAACCTGATGCGTTTCGACGCGGTGATCGACATAAAGAGCATTCCCGAATGCCGCCAATTCGGGTATCAGGGCGATAAGCTGGTAATAGGCGCTGCTGTGACGCTTACCAGGATATCCGATTCAAGGTTATTTCCGCTCCTGGGAGAATGCTGCCGCAGGTCGGCCGACCATACGGCGCGCGACAAGATCACACTCGGAGGTAATATCTGCAGCAGTATGCCTTATAAGGAAGCGCTGCTGCCTTTGCTGTTGTGCGATTGCGAAGCTGTGACCGCAGGCCGCGGAGGCGTGAAGACCCGGCCTCTCACAACGGTCTTCGATAAGGAACTGAAGCTTGACGACGGTGAATTCCTGGTCCAGGTAAAAATCGACAGGAGTTATACTGTGCTGCCATATGCAAGCATCAAAAAGACCAGGCAGGACAAGGTCGACTACCCTCTATTTACAGTGACGATGATCATGAAGGACAAACGTATAAGGGCCGCCTTCAGCGGATTATGCCAATATCCCTTCAGACTTCCGACGATAGAGGACCATCTCAATAACAGCTCGACTGTTCTCAAGGATAGGATCGACAGCGTCTTCAGCAATTTGCCCGCGCCGGTGCTTGAAGATATTCTCGGTTCGTCAGGATATCGTGAATTCGTGGCGAGGAATGCCCTGGAAGAGGCGATGACTATGCTCGGGGCCTATAGAAAGGAGTAAAGGGCGATGCTTGAGTTAAAGGGCAGAAGTATTATCGATATCAATGTCAACGGCAGTAAAAAGAGCGTTACCGTCAGGCCCGCCGATACGCTTTTATATGTACTGCGCGAACAGCTCGGGTTGACCGGCGCTAAAAATGGCTGCGAGAACGGTGACTGCGACGCATGTACCGTACTGATGGACGGATGGCCCGTGAAGGCCTGCCTGATGCTCGCTGTGGAAGCGACAGGATCGGATATAACTACAATAGAGGGTTTGGTGGACGCGCCAATACAGCGGGAATTTATCGACAGGTTTGCCATACAGTGCGGCTACTGTACCCCCGGAATGATTATGAACAGTCAGGCCTTGATCAGCATTTATCCGGATGCAACCGGCGACGTGGTAGAAGAGTGGCTCGAATCCAATATCTGCAGGTGTACGGGGTATCAGGAGATATGTGAAGCGGTAAAGTCGGTTTTGGGAAGGCTTTGACGCCGGACAGCATGTCAGTTGAAATATTGCCGGTTCCGTAAGCATAGAATTATATGGTTTAGTTTATCTATTAAAAGGCAGGGTCTATTATGAAAAAGTATCTGAGCGGTATTATTTTCTGGGGCGCCTTCTGGGGCCTGACCGAGGCTACTCTCGGGTATTTGCTGCACTTACTCTCACTGGATATCGGCTGGATTTTGTGGTTCCCGCTTGCATTCTTTTTTATCAGCAGCGTTTACAGGAGGACAAACAGCCTGTATTCGGTCATATTTACCTCTTTTCTTGCAGCTGCAGTAAAAATGATTGATTTCATAATGCCCACGAGCCCGGATAGGATAATCAACCCTGTAGTTTCAATAATTCTTGAAGGCTTTGCGGTATTTGTCCTGTTCAAACTGGTTTATGACAGGCGAGATGCTCATCGGACCGGATTTCTGGGGGTATTATCCGTCAGTATAGGCTGGAGGCTGCTGTATATAGCATATATGCTGATAATGCCCGCGAGCTTTGCCGCTATATCGCCATTGCGGTCAGCTACCACCCTGTTGAGCTTTTTGATCGTTGAAAGCATGGCGAATTGCCTGGTTATCTTCGGATGTATGAAAGTATCTGAATTGGCCGGCAGCATGATAAAGCGTCTAAACGTTCGCAGTGCATTGAAAAGCATACCGGAGATCGTACTTTCCTGCTTGATGCTTGCAGTCGCCTTGCTTGTTCAATGGGCGCTGTAAAGTGAAACAAGCGGATGGATATTCGGATAATAATAAAGTGTGGCTTCCAGGCGTCGAGGGGATCATTCTGTCAGCGGGCCTTTCAAGCAGGACAGGGGCATACAAAATGACCCTGGACATAGTTGGTAAAACGATACTTGAGCGATGTATCGATGCTATGTACGAAGTGTGCTCAAGGCTCATAATTGTGGGCGGTTATAATGTTTCCGCCATTTTGCCCGTAGTCTCGGGATATTCCAGGGTGGAACTGGTTCTGAACGAAAGATTCAGGGACGGAATGTTCAGCTCTGTCAGGAAAGGCCTCGAGCACGTCAGAACCGGACGCTTTTTCCTGACTCCCGGCGATTATCCTCTGATAAGCCGTGAAGTATATGAAAGCATGCTGAATATCGACGCAGACATCGTCATTCCTTCCTATAAAGGAGAAAACGGCCATCCCGTGCTTATGAAGAGCAGCCACATCGGCGAGTTGCTTTTTGCTCCCGGATACCGCAGCCTGAAGGATTTCATTGATTCCAAGGGTTTTAAAAGAATCGAGGTACAGGATGAAGGCATACTTGCGGATGTCGATACGATGCAGGATTATTTCGATATCTGCGCTGAATTTGTGAAACCAGTCACCACTGTTTAGGGGGAGAGTTTTTGGTTGAGGATAGCAGGCAGGCATACGTACACATTGTGACGGGAGAAATAAATTCGGGGAAGACGGCCCGGCTTTTGTCAATATACCGGAAACTCGGCGTCGGAGATGGCTTTATAAATGCAAAGATATACCGGGAACAGCATTTCATCGGTCAACAGATAATACGGCTTTCCACAGGTGAAAGTGAAATTTTTTCAACAATAAGTGAATTTACTTCTCCGGACTGGGACGAAGTATATAAATACGGCAGTTTCAGCTTCTCAGGAAAGGGGCAGGCATTTGCCCTCAATACTATGACCGATATAATCACACAGGGGATCAACCCGGTATTCATTGATGAGATCGGCCCTTTGGAGCTTCAGAAAAAAGGTTCCTACGACATTTTTCGTATGCTCCTTTGCGCAAAAAAAGAAATTTACGCGGTGATCAGAAAAGGCTGCATCGGCAGTATCGTGAAGGAATACGGCATTACCGGGTTCGATATTATCTCTCCGGAGTATTGAGCTGTTTCAGGTATTTGAGCCTGCTGTTAAGGAAAGTCAAATGCTGTCCCACATCGGCGACCATTATATCGTATTGCTCCTTGACCTGTTGATCGATGTCCAGATTCGCCATCATGGAGTAGCTTCCTTTTGCGTCCTCCGCCGAGATTATGCATTTCTTCAAAAAATACTGTTCAGACAATTATTTCACCTCGGACTTTAATATAAATGATTTTTATGCTCCGTAATTTTTTCGCCGCCGGATGCCGTATCAATAATCCTTTGCTTCGATGGCCTTAGTATTTCTTTGAAATACCTGTCGGCCAGCATCTGCCAATCCTTCAGATGCTGAGACGTCAGATTCGGCCTCCTTTTGATGGCGAGCGGATGGTATGTAACAGCCGTGGGCAGACCTTTTACATCATGCCACGTACCTCTGAGATTCTTTACCTCCGCCTTCATATCACCGAAATACCATTGTACGGCAGTGTTCCCCATGCACAAAACAAGCGCAGGCTTTTGCCGGTCCAGCTGCTGTGCCAGATATCCAATGCAGGTGCTGCGTGCGCCTTCCTTGTCATAACACCGGAGCGGACGGCATTTCAGGATATAGGTTACATACAGGTCTTCGGCTCCAAGACCCGCTTCGTACGCCGCTTCCTGTAATTTCAACCTTGCTCCGCAGACAAAGGATTTTCCCTCCTTATCCTCCCTGGAACCGGGGTTGTCAAGGATCACGGCTATCGACGCCATTGGATTGCCTTCTCCCCATACTATTCTTGACCTTTGTCGGCACAGCTCGCATTTCTGGCAGTTTATAGCCTCTGCCGGCGCGGGATCTTCCGGCCATAAAGCCGGTATGAAGCCTGGTTTCATATGTTTCGCCTCGTGGATAATTCAATTTGCAATGCTAAAGGAATGCATAAAGCTGTAATGCAGCTTTTTTACACTGTAATCTTATTTTGGCTCACAGCGGGATTTTTATTAGCATTGTTAGTAATAACGTGACTTTTGCAGCAAAGCCAAATATAGAATTATTTTTTCGGGATATTGTTTTTTATAACGTAAAAAATATTATTGTCCGAAAGGATAAAATATTTCAGGAGGGCGGTGCTTTATGGCAAACAACAGGAAGCTGGTACCAAAAGCAGAGGACGCGCTTGACAAGCTGAAATATGAGGTTGCTTCCGAGGAAGGCGTCGGGCTCAAACATGGCGATAACGGCGATATAACTGCCAGGGACGCAGGCAAAATAGGAGGCAACATGGTCAGAAAGATGATCAAATTCGCCGAGAAGAACATGAAGGACTCGGATTGAGGCCCGCAAGGGTCTTTTTTTTATGTTTTGCCTACTGTATAATATCGCTATACCCCTATATGGTATTGGAGGCAGTCGGTATGGACGATGTTAAAACGGAATACAGGGAAGATATATTGAAAAGGCTCAGGAGGATAGAGGGCCAGGTCAAGGGCATACAGAGAATGATCGAGGAAGACAAGAACTGCGCAGATATACTTATCCAGGTAGCTGCAGTCCGTGCGGCTATCAATAAAACAGGCAGCCTGATATTGGAAAAGCATTCAATGACCTGTATCCGGAATGCCGCGGCTTCCGAAGACAAGGAAAAAGCGATGGCCGAACTCGCGAAAACGATGCAGAGCTTCATGCGGTTTATGGAATGAAAACGGCGCCGCGTTTATTCAAGGCGCTGCCGTTTTTTGAAGGATGTGCGGTTACTTAAGGGGCTCTCCGTTTTTTATCATGTCTATTATCTTCTCAAGAGTTTTCTTGTATGTCTGCCCCGATATATAAGTGTAAACCGAACCATCCGGATTTATCGCGAAGGTTGTCGGATAGCCCGAAACGCCATAGCTCTGGGCAACTGAACCATCCTCGTCCAAAAGAACCTTCAGACTGATATTGTTGGAGGTCAGATATTTTTCAATGGTGTCTGCCGATTCCTGCACATCTACAGCAAGTATCACAGCATCATTGCCTTCTTTCAACTCTTTGTCCAGTTCATTAAGGTCGGGCATTTCAAGCTTGCAGTATTTGCACCAGACCGCCCAGAAATTGAGTATTACGATCTTTCCCCGGTAATCCGAAAGCTTGACCGTGTTGCCGTCAAGGTCTTTCAAAGCAAAGTCGGGACCCATTATTTTTTCACTTGCCGTATTTTCACCGGCTGTCCCATTTTGTGTATTGTCCTGTGAGCCGCTGTTTTGGGCAGCCGTCGACTGTGAAACTCCGAACGAACCCGATATGCCTGACTGGCTCGGGTTCTGCCCGGGGAGCAGTCCTGCGCCCTCCGTATTGTTCTTCGTATAATAGGTATACGCGGCAGCTATTACCAAAGCAAGCGCAGCGACCCAAATTATTATATTTGACGATTTTCTCATTGTTTGTTCCTCCCTCGCTCCCTTGCGCCCTAGTTCAAATATTTCAAAATCCCTAAGAAAACCAGCAGCCCTGCCGCAATTAGCAGTATGCCTGATATTATGCCGATTATCCTGCCATGTTTTTGAAGCCATGCGAAGGCTCCCTTCAATTGCTCCAGGATCATCGAAGTAATGATAAATGGTATGCCGAGCCCTACCGAATAGACTAACAGCAGCGTTATGCCTTCGAGCATCGTTTCGGAATTGCCGGCAAGCAGCAGCGCAGAGCCTAAAAATGCACCGAGGCAGGGCGTCCACCCGAAGCTGAAGACCATGCCGAAAACCATCGAACTGAAGAATCTTAAATTTTCAGTCCTGTAACTCAGCCTTTTCTCCATATTCAGAAAGCTCAATTTGAACAAGCCGGTAAAGTTCAACCCGAAAACTACCATTATCAAACCGCTTATCCTTTGGACGAGCAGCCTGTTGCTGTCAAGAAAATGTCCCAGCGCGGTTGCAGCTGCGCCAAGTACCACGAAAACAACTGTAAAGCCTGCTACAAAACCTATTGCGTTTATCAGGACCCGGTTTTTGCCGGCAGACGATCTGTCCGTCGAACCTGTTATGCCTGCTAAACCGGATTGGTCCACCGAGTCTGATTGACTTGCCAAACCGGATTGGTCCGCCGAGCCTGATTGGCCCGCCGAAGCCGGAGAACTGGCGCTGCCGGCGAGGTACAGGAAGTAGATAGGCAGCATTGGCAGTATGCACGGTGAGATAAAAGTTAAAATGCCTTCCGTAAAGGTCAATATATATGGAGCCAATGCATCACCTGCTTTCTGACGAATTAATATATACCCCTGTAGGGTATATTATAACAGCAGAAATATTAGCTGTCTACTGATTTGGAAGCTATTATTATAACTTTATTCTATTGACAAAAAATATACGGATATTTATAATGTGCATATGCACATTATATTCTATGAGAAAACCGACCGGAATGAGGTGATGTGGTGACGAGACCAAGGAAATGCAGGAGAGTAGGCTTTGTACCGGATAATCAATGTTTTCATCCTCAGCTTCGAAATACGGAGGAAGTCGTTCTGAATGTCGAGGAAGTCGAATCAATCCGCCTTGCGGATTATCTAGGTCTGGAACAGGATCTGGCGGCTGACAGCATGAACGTATCGAGGGGTACCTTCCAGCGGATCGTCAACTCTGCCCGAAAAAAGGTTGCGGACGCCATTATTCATGGAAAGACACTCCGGATAGATGGAGGAAGTTACCTGCTGACGTCGGACAGGCCATGCTGTAAGAGAACGCAGGGCAGTTGCAGGCGTATGGACTGCGAAAAATGTGAAGAGTGCATACATAATAAAACAGAGGTGAATGAAAATGAGTGAGAACGGCTGCAATTGTGAAAGCGCGGATCGTTCAGGTTCGTGCGGGAGCAGGGGTTGTGGCGGCGGAGGCTGTGGGAATGAAGGGTGCGGTAATGAAAGCTGCGGGGGCGGACAAAAAAACAGCTTCCTTGAGGATACGCATGAACTTAATTCAATCAAAAGAGTGATCGGAATTGTGAGCGGCAAGGGTGGGGTCGGCAAATCGCTTGTTACATCGATGCTGTCGGTAATGATGCGCAGGAAAGGATATGAAGTCGGAATCCTGGATGCGGATATTACAGGGCCCTCTATTCCAAAGACATTCGGAATAAAGGAAAAGGCCCGGGGAAATGAATACGGGATATTTCCTCAAAAGACTCACAACGGCATAAGTATAATGTCGGTCAATCTGCTGCTTGAGGAGGATGACGCGCCCGTTATCTGGAGAGGTCCGGTCATAGCGGGTACGGTAAAGCAGTTCTGGACGGATGTTATCTGGGGTGATGCAGATTATCTTTTCCTGGATATGCCTCCCGGTACGGGTGATGTTCCGCTGACCGTCTTCCAGTCCATACCTCTGGACGGAATCATTATCGTGACGTCGCCCCAGGATCTTGTATCGCTGATAGTGACCAAGGCGTACAATATGGCCATGAAAATGAATATCCCCGTATTGGGCATTATTGAAAATATGAGCTGCCTCAAATGCCCCGATTGCGGAAAAGAGATCAAGCTTTTCGGTGAAAGTAAAATAGACGCGATTGCTGATAAAATGGGACTGAAGGTCTTGGCTAAAATGCCCATAGATCCGTCTGTAGCGGAGCTGTGCGACAAGGGAGAGATCGAGAAGGTAAGCGTCGATTATCTGGATGAAGCAGCCGACTATATTGAGAAGAAATTTTCAGATGTGAAAAAGGAGGATAATGCTATGAAAATAGCTATAGCAACTGAAGGAAGCTCCGTATCCGCACATTTCGGGAAGTGTGAGACCTTCACAATCGCAGAGATTGAAAATTCGAACATAAAAAATAAGAGCGTTATAAGTACCGAAGGCAATCAACATGGCCTGCTCCCAGGCTTCCTGGCCTCTCAAGGCGTGGATCTGGTCATAGCCGGAGGTATGGGAGAAGGCGCGCGCCAGAACCTTGCGGATAACGGCATAGAAATAATATCGGGAATCAGCGGAAATGTCGATGAAGCTATTGAAGCGTTTATCAAAGGTCGGCTTGTATCGACAAACGCGGGCTGCGCCGGCCATGGACATGAGCATGGTCACGATGATGAGCACAGCCACGGGCATGGCCACGGCTGCAGCTGCGGCCACAGCTGAAACGTTAACACATGGGACGTTAACACGTGAGGCGGCAAGACATGAGACGTTAACACATGAGACGGCAAGACATGAGACGTTAATACGTGAGGCGTTTACCGGACTGCCGGCAAATCCTAAACAGTATAAAAAGCAGATAGCCTTGATTTGCGGGCCGTCTGCTTTTTTTGTGTTGTGTGCAGTTAGCACGCGACCATGCCGGTTTGTACGATATTCACGCGACCATGCCGGTTATGCGCGGCTTTCATATCTGTCCCGTTACAAACTGCACTCCGACGCTTACCGCCGTCACGCAAAACCACACTATCAGTCCAAGGAACAATGGCTTGAGCCCTGTTTTCATCATAGACCTCAAATCGGCGCTTAAGCCTACCGCGGACAGCGCCATGATTATCAGAAATTTACCGGCGCCGGAAAGAAAGGCGACTGCTGAAGCGCTGAAAATGCCCAGTGTATTGAGCAGCGAAGCCGCAATAAACCCGGCTATGAACCAGGGAAATATTTTACCGAGCCTGTAATTGACGGCAGCGCCGCCTTCGGCCTTGCGTTTTTTGCCTATGACCGTAATTACTGCGTAGATCAGCGATACGGGTATTATCATTGTAGTCCGCGTCAGCTTGACTATTGTGGCATAGCTTCCTGCAATGTCACTGAACGCATAGCCCGCCGCCACAACGGACGATGTGTCGTTTACCGCCGTCCCGGCCAGCAGTCCGAAAGCCTTGTCGGAGAATCCGAGCAGGTGCCCGAGCGGCGGAAAAATCAAAACAGCCAGTATATTGAAAAAGAAAATCGTAGAAATAGAGTAGGCCACTTCTGAATCCTCGGCCTCGATTATCGGCGAAACGGCAGCTATGGCCGATCCTCCGCAAATTGCCGTTCCTACGCCGATAAGGCTCGCAAGCTTGAACGGTACGCCCATTGCGCGCCCGAAGGCATAGGCTGCTATGAAAGCCGCCGATAAAGTGAACACCATTACCGACAGCGATTCGACACCTGTTTTCCAGACCTGAGTCAGGCTCAAGCCCGTACCGAGCAGTATTATCGCCCACTGCAGTATTTTTTTGGACGCAAACTTTACACCCGGTTCTGTTCCTGCCGGTTTACCGAATGTATTATTGATTATTATGCCGATCACGATGCCGAATACAGGTCCTCCGACAATCGGAAGAAGGCCGCCGAGCCATGATGCTACAAGCGCGACAGCTAAGGACAGCAGCAAACCTGTATAATTCTTTTGTAACCATATCATAGTAAAAAATCCCCGTTTCTTTTCACATATCATAATATTCTAGTATTACATTATAATAAAGGCAATAGGCTGGGATAAATAGACCGGCAGGCTTGATGGCCCGTACCCGGCTATAGTTCGCCCGGTTAACGGAAAAATTTTTTAGTTGCAACATACCCCCATGGGGTATATAATATGAATAACCCAAATTACTGAGAGGAAGCTGACAACAATGAACATTACAGTAAATAAAAAACGATGCCCGCAGAATCATTCGTGCCCCGCGATAAGAGTATGCCCTGCAGGCGCCATAAAACAAAACGGATACGGCCTGCCTGAGATAGACCAGGTCAAGTGCTTGAAATGCAGCAAATGCGTAATGTTTTGTCCAATGGGTGCGATTCGCGAGACGTAAACAGTGGGGCAGGGACTTTGTCCCTTTGAAGAAAAGGGACAAAGTCCCTGTCCCCCTGTCTACCATGCAAATACATATTCTGAGGATTTCAGCAGAAACTCATCATATAAAATTGCTTTGGAGGAATTTATATGGGTGAGACGATACTGGAAAAGACGGAAGGCCGCGTGAGTTACCACGATTCGGTGGAAGAGATGCTCAAGCGGATAAGGGAAGACGGGATGACCAACGTGTTCGACCGTTGGACGCTCCAGGAAAAAATAAGATGCAAATATTGTCTGGAAGGACTGAGCTGCAAGCTTTGCTCACAGGGGCCTTGCAGGATCAATGAAAAAGGCGGCCAGGAAAAAGGAGTTTGCGGCATCGGCCCGGACGCAATGGCAATGAGGGAGCTGCTGCTCCATAACATCATGGGAGCGGGTACATACAGCCACCATGCATACGAAGCGTATCGGACGCTGAGAGCCACCGCGCAGGGAAAGACCCCTTTCGGTATAGCCGACGAAGGCAAGTTGAAATGGATGTGCGATATGGTCGGGATAAATACCGATCAGGATAAAAATAAAATGGCTGCAGAGCTTGCAGATCTGCTTGACAGTGAGATGGCCAAGGGCCCCGATGCTCCGAGTATAATGGTGGAAGCCTTTGCGCCAACTAAACGCAAGGAAGTATGGAAACGCCTCAACATTTATCCTGCCGGGGTCATCCACGAAGAACAGAATTGCGTTGCGAGCTGCCTGACAAATGTGGACGGAGATTACGCATCGTTGGCGAAAAAAGCTCTGAGGCTGGGTCTTTCGACCATATATACAGCCCAGATCGGCCTTGAAATGGTGCAGGACATATTGTTCGGGACACCGAAACCGCATGAGGTCAACACAGATCTCGGGATCATGGATCCGGAATATGTAAACATAGTGTTCAACGGGCATCAGCCCTGGGCAGGCGTGGCTACTCTGTTCAAGGCTAGGACGCCGGAAGTGCAGAAAAGGGCAAGGGATGCCGGAGCGAAAGGACTGAGGGTGGTCGGCTCCATCGAAACCGGTCAGGAATTGCTTCAGAGGTTCGAAATGGACGAAGTATTTGTCGGGCTGATGGGCAACTGGCTTACTATCGAACCACTGCTGGCTACCGGCACTGTCGACGTCATAGCCATGGAGGAAAACTGCTCGCCGCCTGCCATAGACTGCTATGCTGAAAAGTATCAGATAACGCTTGTAAGCGTTAGCACCATAATAGGAGTTCCCGGGATGCAGCAGCAGATGCCTTATAATCCCGGTGAGGTGAGAGCTATGGCCGACAGGCTGATCGAACTCGGTATTGAAAATTTCAAAAAGAGAAATGGAAGGATCACTCCAAAGGTACCGCAAAAAATTCAAAAAGCGATCGCGGGTTTTTCGACCGAAGCCGTTCTACAGGCGATAGGAAACAAGCTCGATCCGCTTGTCGACGTAATAGCGTCAGGCAAGATAAAGGGCGTCGTAGCGCTGGCAAATTGCTCGACCTTGCGCAATGGACCCCAGGACTGGAATACGATCAGCCTGACAAAAGAACTTATCGGCAGGGACATACTTGTCGTCAGCGGAGGGTGCGGAAACCATGCGCTCGAAGTTGCGGGCCTCTGCAGCCCTGAAGCGAAGGAGATGGCCGGGAGTGGCCTCAGGGAGGTCTGCGGATTGCTGAATATACCCCCGGTGCTGAGTTTCGGTACCTGTACGGATACCGGCAGGATATCGATGCTCGTCACGGCGCTGGCCGAGCACCTCAAGGTGGATATACCGGAGCTTCCCATTGCAGTGACGGCGCCCGAATGGATGGAACAGAAGGCCACAATAGACGGTGTATTTGCCGTAGCCTACGGCGCCTATACGCATTTGTCCCCTACGCCTTTCATAACAGGCGCGCCGCAGCTTGTTAAGCTGCTCACTGAAGATGTGGAGGGTCTGACCGGGGGAAAGGTGGCCCTGGGTGATGATCCGAAAGAAGTAGCCGATGCCATCGAAGCTCATATAATTTCCAAAAGGAAGGGATTGGGCCTGAAATAGCAGTAAAACTAAGGCTCGGCAAAAACCTCAGCCTTGCGTCAACAAAGCAGGAGTCGGCTGGCGCCTGACGCCCTATCTGGGGTAGCGCGGCGCCTATTACCGGCTCTTTTTATTTGGAAAATTATTGAGTGGGGGATGGTGGGACAAAGCCCCTGTCCCCGTGTCCCACTCACTCCCCCCACTCATTCTCAATTTGTTTTTGACAATTGGTTGTATATACAATTATACTATATACAACGGTGAATGTTACATGGAATACGGGGTGAGTATATGACACAGCTTCGTTCCGGAGGATACCTGATGTCGAAGATACATCAGCTTTCCCAAAGGATTTTTGCCAGGAAGCTCAAGGATTTCAGCATAAACGACATAAATCCCGCGCAGGGCAGGATATTGTTCGCGTTGTGGCAGGAGGACAACATACCTATACAGCAGCTTGCCCAAAGAACTGCCCTCAGCAAATCGACGCTTACCCGGATGCTCGACAGGCTTCAGGAAACCGGCCACATTCAAAGGATATTTCCCGGGGATGACCGCCGCAAGGTGCTGATACGGCTGACCGACGAGAACAGAAGGATGAAGGCGGCTTATGAAGAGGTTTCGGCCGATATGGTCAGGCTTTTTTATAAAGGGTTTACTGAAGAAGAGATAGATGATTTTGAGAATTACCTGAAACGCATTTATTCGAACCTATCCGACTGAATGGCCGGAGTAGCTGAAAGGCCCGGAAAAGCTAAAAGACACGGGATGGCTCAAAGGCTGAAAGGCCTGAATTGCTGAAAGGCTCGAATGGCGTAGAGGCCCGGAAAAGCTGAAAGACCCGGAATGGCTGAAGGCTGAAAGGCTGAAAAGGCCAAATGCCGGCATATTTATATAGCCGTATTATGAGAGGAGAAGTTATATGAATGAAAATGGTATGGACAACGCGCTTAAAAAGGCCAAGGAACAAATGGAGGACGGAGTTGACGAAAGGACATCCGAAGAATCGGTCAAGGAAGCTATCGCCGAGTCACTGAAGCTGGTGGAGAGCTGCGCCAACGCAATGGTCGGTTCGAATGGAGCCGACGGGTTTCCCAACATCAAAGCGATGATCAAGTGTGAGGCTGAAGGACTGAAGACGTTCTGGTTCAGCACGAACACATCTTCGAAGCGTGTCGCCCAATTCAGGCAGAACGACAAGGCCTGTATATACTTTGTCGATCAGGAGCAATATAAAGGTCTCATGCTTGCAGGGAAAATGGAGGTGCTTTCGGACCATGCATCCAGGGCCCGCCTTTGGAAGGACGGATGCGAAATCTACTACCCTCTGGGCGTTGACGACCCGGATTATTCCGTGTTCCGCTTCACAGCCGAGTGGGGGAATTATTACCATGGACTCAGGAATACCGTGTTTGAAATCTGAACCCATACATATTGAAAGACCTGATCCTTATCAGGTCTCGGGTTCCTTATCCTTGATATCGTACAGATTGTACGTGATGCACTTTGAAGCTCTTCTCGGGTTTACAGCTTTTACAGCCTTTGCAGCAGGCTTGGCAGTAACGGCGCCCTTCAATGAAGCCTTAGCCCTGGCGGCGGGCTTTTTTAGTGCGGATGGGCTTTCAGCGGCCCTCAAGGTACAGCTCTTGTTCGTACAGCGGCCGTCTATAACGAGTGAACCGCATTCACAAAATTCAGCCAAAAATAAATCACTCCCCGGTATTTATGCGGGACGTATCTCAGGCCCAAGACCTTTAAGACCGGTAGATGTGTCCCGTATCATATTATATCACGGTTATGGCAAAATAATGTTGCTGCTTGAAAAATAACAATCTGGTCAAAAAGATAAAAGTATTATATAATCTTCGTGATATATTGAAATAGCGTTGATATAACTTTTTGCCGGAGAACGCCTATGTTTAAAAAAAGGATACTGATTATCGACGATACGGAACTGATGGTCAAGCTGACTACAGATATCCTGACCGACAACGGCTACGAGGTGGTATCTGCTAGTAATGGGCTTGACGGCATCAAAATGGTCATGGCCGAAAAACCGGATCTGGTGCTGCTGGATATAGTAATGCCAGGCATAAACGGGTTCGAGGTCTGTAAATTGCTGAGGCAGGATGAGAGTAACAACCTTATGCCCATAATCATGCTCACAGCGCAGGGGAACGAGGAGGACAAGCTCACCGGTCTTGAACTTGGCGCCGACGATTATATTACCAAGCCGTTCAACCCGCGGGAACTGATAAGCAGGGTCAAAAATACGCTGCTGAGGATCGACAGAAACAGATGGGCGAACCCTCTGACGGGCCTTCCGGGAAATACTGACATACAGTCCGAGATCAATCACAGGATCGCGAAGGAAATGCAGTTTTCGGTGCTGTACCTTGACGTCGACAATTTCAAGGCTTATAACGACGCTTACGGTTTTGCGCGCGGAGATACCGGAATAAAGCTCATTGCGGATCTGTTGACCGATGTTGTCAGAACCTTCGGATCACAGTACGATTTTATAGGGCACATAGGCGGAGACGATTTTGTCGTGATAACTACCCCGGATCTTGCCGATACGCTGTGTGAAAACATAATAAAAGCCTTTGACGAAAGAGTACCCGAACTGTATTCGGAAGCCGATAAAAGGGCCGGTTTCATAACGACGACAAACAGGAAGGGATATATCATCCAGTATCCGATCATGACCATATCCATTGCCGTCGTTTCGAATGAATACAGGATACTGACCAATCCCCTGCAGGTCGGGGAAATTGCAGCGGAACTCAAGAAAAAGGCAAAGTCCCTGACGGGCAGCGTTTACCTCAAGGATATGAGAAGACAGAAGCAATAGGAGATGTTTTTAATGAAAATGTACATTAAGAATGGTATGAAGATATTGGCCGACTACGGTATGGCGCTGATAGTATTCCTTATATTCCTGTACCCGTTCTTCGGGCTCACGAAGGATAACGTCTACGTTTGGCTGCCGTTATACAGCGGCGTATTTTTTGTTTTCGCATTCGCCGTTATATATGCGGATATGAAGGACCTTGCAAAAAAGGAGAAAAAGCCCCAGTACGATCTGAAGCCTTACCCCTTGAAAGGAGCGGTTTACGGACTTGTCGGGATAATACCGGTCGCAGTGCTGGTGCTGGTCGGCGCATTGCTTCATTTTGACGGCTTTACTGCGGACAGGATACGTCATCTGACCATCAATATCATACTGGGACCCTTCTATTTCGTATACAGATCGCTGAATGAATCGTTGACAGGCTATATATTCTCCGTACTGCTGCTGCCTTTGATGGCGATGCTTGGATATCTTGCCGGCTTTTACGGAATAGATATATTCGGGAAGGTTTTCAGGAAGAAGGCTTCAGTACAGGAGAGGGCGTTTACAAAGAGTCCCTGGAATCCTACCAATAACGTTAAGAAAAGTTCAGGAAAAAAGAAGAAGAAAACCAATGGATAAGATATTTTTCGATAGCTATGCTCATGCAATGGAAGCAGCGTACGACGCCTGTATAAAAATCAATGAAGGCGATATGGCAAAAGGCTTTGACGCCGAAGATGAAAAACTCGGGACGTTTCTCAAAAACGGATATGAAAAATGGCTGGCAGCGCCCGTTGAAAAACTGGGCGGCAAGACTCCGAAAGAGTATGTGGATGCTGTCGGCAGTCTTGACGAGCTCAGGGAGATGTTCATTTACGGCGCGGTCGTCTGCGACGACGAGCTCCCCGAGGTTTTTTTGAATAGGCTTAAAAGCTTTGGAGAAGAAGCCGAAAAGCTGCTGGTGGGAATCGCGCGCGGGGAACTGCACAAAACCGGAGAGGAAAGCCTGCTGGCCCAGGTTATGGCTATAAGTGTGCTTGGCCGCTGGAAGGCCGCAGGTTCCGCAGGGCCGATGATCCATATCATTTATTCCGGCAGTGAGGCCGATGAATTGATTTTCGAGGCTGTAAGGGATGCGCTTATAAATATCGGCGCTCCGTCCATCGATATGATCATTCGTGCGCTGGAGAGTGAACACGGCTTCGGCGCAGCCGACGAATATCTGCTGATGGCCCTTTCCGAAGTCGGGAGAAGCAACAGGTCCGATAAGGTTTACAATTGTTTGAAAAACGCATTTCTGCAAATGCCTCAAAAAACGGTTGCTGCCGACAGCCTGGCAAAGTACGGCGATGGCAGGGCTGTGCCGGCAATCCGGGGATTCCTCAGGAAGAATGCTTCCCAATTGGATAAGGATACTTTCTATGATCTCGCATCCGCAGTCCGTCATCTCGGAGGCAGTACGGACGACCTTAAGTTCAGGGTGTGAACCGGATTCAGGCCATTCCTTTATTCATGGAACACATATAAGTCTTGTTCAAAAATCGCAAGGGTTCGATGTACTTGCGATTTTTTTAACGCATCTTATCAGGAAGTCATTGTAATATGGCCAACCCGTCTGCGAATATCCTTATAATGAATTAGTGTTGGGGGACGGGGTTTTATGATTATAGTAATGAGAAAGTCCAATGTTATCCTGATAGGACTTATTTTTGCGCTTCTTCTTGCGATATACAGCCTTAATATGAGTTCTGATACCCAGACTGCCATCGCCGGACGAGACCAGACGGGACAGAAAACAGTCGTAATCGACGCCGGGCATGGCGGCGAGGATCCAGGCAAGATCAGCAGTTACAGCGATCTGAAGGAAAAGGATCTAAATCTCAAGATCGCCTTTAAAGTAAAGGAGCTGTTGGAAAGCGACAACTACAAGGTCATCATGACTCGTGAGGAAGATAGACTTGTTTATAGTGAAGGCACTACAAACATATATAACAAGAGAAAGCAGGACCTGACGAGAAGAAAGGACATAATGGATAACAGCGGCGCCCAGATCGTGGTCAGTATCCATATGAACAGTTTTCCTCAGTCACAGTATTACGGGGCTCAGACGTTCTATCCGCCATATTCGCCTGAAAGCCTGAAGCTGGCGAACCTGCTCCAGGATTCTCTGAAGGAGAACGTGGATAAGAGCAACAAGAGAGCGCCCCAGGAGAAGAAGGACCAGATTGTGATCCTGACTGATCTTAAAACGCCTACTACCATAGTGGAATGCGGCTTTCTATCGAATTCCGAAGAAGAACGCAAGCTTGGCGCCGAGGATTACCAGGCCCGGATTGCGGCAGCTATCAAGAAAGGCATCGACAACTATTTCAAGTAAGAGCCTCAGTCAGCTCCTGCAGTGATTCCGAAAAAGTCTCCCAATCCTCATACAGCTTCTCCAGTTTTGTCTCGAGTTCCATCTGCTCGCTGAGGAGAGAGGAAAGCAGCATGTGATCGCTGAGAGCGGTATCGCGGGACATCTCGTCCGCTATTTCGGAGAGCCTCGCCTCAGTCCCGGCGATGTCGTCCTCACAAGCGGCAAGCTGTTTTTCGAGCTTTCTTCTGCGGGCTTTTTCCTCCTTGTTCTCCCGGTGCTCCTGCTTTGCAGCCGTAGGATTCTGTCCGCTGCCTGCGGACTGGTCCTGCGGCTGTCTGCGGTGGTCGAGGTAGAAGGCGTAATCGCCCCTGTAGTCTTCGAGGCTGATTCCTGACATTTCTATTATTCTTGAAGCCAGTTTCTTGATAAAGTACCTGTCGTGCGATACCGCGAGCAGAGTTCCGTCAAAGGACAGAAGAGCCTCTTCCAACGCTTCCCTCGAGTTGACGTCGAGATGGTTGGTCGGTTCGTCCAGCAACAGCAGGTTTGCGCCTGACAACATCAGTTTTGTAAGCGCTACCCTGCTTTTTTCGCCCCCGCTCAATATGCCGACGGTCTTATATACCTCTTCGCCGGTAAAGAGAAACTGCGCCAAAGCGTTTCGTATCTGCGTATGAGTGAGCTTTTCGTTATCGTTCCACACTTCTTCCAATACCGTATTGTCGTTAGTCAGGCCTTCGAGCTCCTGGTCATAATAGCCGAGGACGATCTTGTGCCCGTATTCGAAGCTTCCTCCGGACTGTTCGAGCTTTCCCGAAAGTATCTTCAGCAGAGTTGATTTGCCGCAGCCGTTGGGCCCCAGCAGGAATATCCTTTCATTGCGTTTAATGTTGAAATCGATATTGCTGAAGAGCGGCTTGCCGGGAAAGCTCTTTGACAGGTTTTCCACGGACAGGACGTCGTTTCCGCTGATAATGCTGCTCTTGAACTTTATTTTGATACCCTCCGGCAGCTTTTTAGGCGCGTCTAGCTTTTCCATCCTGTCGATCGCCTTCTGGCGGCTTTCCGCAGCTACGATGTTTTTCTCGCGGTTCCAGCGTCTTTGCTGCTCGATGAACGCCTCCATCCGGGCGATTTCCTTCTGCTGCTGTTCATAATGCTTGCGCTGAACCTCCCTGTCCACCGCCTTTTTCTGGGCATAGACGGAATAAGAGCCATTATAGATAGTGCATTCGCAATTTTCGAGCTCTATTGTTTTGGTTGTAACCGCATCGAGGAAGTAACGGTCATGGGATATGACAAGCACGGCTTTTTTGTAGCTTTTGAGGAAATCCTCGAGCCACTCTATCGCCGAAATGTCCAGATGATTCGTGGGTTCGTCGAGAAGCAGCAGGTCCGGCTCCTCAAGCAGAAGCTTTGCCAGCGCCAGACGTGTCTTCTGCCCTCCGCTCAGCGCTTTTACGGGAAGCTCGAACTGCTCGTCGGGGAAGCCCAGACCGCGGAGGACACCCCTGATCCTGCTGTTGTATTCATAGCCGCCTTCGCGCGAGAAACGCTCCAGCAGCGTGTCGTATTCCTTCATCATTGAATGGAGACGTTCTTCATTCTTTTCAAGGCTTATATCCTTTTCCAGCAGCTTGAGTTTCGTTTCCATCGAGATAAGCACGGAATAGGTCGTGAGCATCTCAGCCCAGATAGTGCAGTCGGTATCCAGGCCGGAATTCTGGTCAAGATAGCCCAATTGAAGACCTTTCGATATAAATACGTCGCCCGAGTCCTGCAGGAGCCTTCCGGTGATTATTTTAAAAAGCGTTGACTTGCCTGCGCCGTTGACGCCGACCAAACCGGCCTTTTCCCCCTGCTGCAGACTGCAGCTGATCTTGTTCAATATGACATCTGTCCCGTAGGACAGGCTGATTTCGTTGCACGCCAGAATAATCATAAAAACATTCTAGCAAAAAAGCGGGTATCGGGCAATATTGACAAAAAAATATCAAAGTTGTATAATTCCTGTATCAAGCGAATTCTGGAGGAGGTAGTCCATGGCTTCAAAGAAGAAAGTTTCAATAGCTGTAATCAGAAGACTGCCCAGGTACTACAGATATCTGTCCGACTTGCTGACGATGGATATAACAAGGATCTCATCGAAGGAACTGAGCACGAGGATGGGCATAACCGCTTCCCAGATAAGACAGGATCTGAACTGCTTCGGAGGATTCGGACAACAGGGCTACGGCTACAATGTGGAATTGCTTTTCAACGAAATAGGCAACATAATGGGCGTCAACAATAAATTCAAGACCATAATCATCGGCGCAGGTAACATGGGGCAGGCGCTGGCCCATTACGGCAATTTCGAAAGAAGAGGCTTTGATATAATAGGTATTTTCGACGTGAATCCGAAGGTCATCGGAACCAGGATCAAAGATATAGAGATATTCCATATGGATAAGCTCGAAGAATTCGTCAAGAAACATAAAGTGGAAATTGCGATGCTGACCGTACCTTACGAGCAGGCCAGAGAAGTGGCTGAAAAGGTGGCCCGGCTTGGCATCAGGGGCCTGTGGAATTTCTCCCCGATGGACCTCAAGCTGCCATATGAAATGGTGATCGAGAACGTCCATCTCAGCGACAGCCTTATGGTACTCGGTTTCAAGATCCGCGACAAATTCGGCGATAAATAAGTAATTGAACCGTCCCTCTGTTTCACGGGCTCACAGCTTGTTGAGCGTTTCAAAGAAACCGGGGTAGACTATATCGACAGCCTGCGTCTTTCTTATCATGGTTTCTCCGTCGGCAACAAGTCCCGCTATCGACAGCGCCATTGCAAGCGCATGGTTGTTGTTGCTCTCGACGACTGTGCCCCGCAGCGCTTCTCGTCCTTCAATAATTATTCCGTTCTCTGTCTCAGTGATTTTGGCTCCCATTTTTGAAAGCTCGAGTGCGATCTCCTTTATTTTACCCGATTCCATGATCTTGAAGCCGGAAAGGCCGGTTATCTCGGTAGTTCCCTTTGCAAGCGCCGCCGCCGCTATTATGACAGGCAGCTCATCTATTAGGTTCGGTATGAGCTGTGGATCAATTTTTATACCCTTCAGAGGCGATGTTACCACGTGTATGTCTGCAACAGGCTCGTTGCTTTCAGTCCGCTCGTTCATAAACTCTATGTTTGCGCCCATCGACCTGTAAATATCGATGATATCGGTCCTTGTCGGGTTCACGCCGATGTTTTTTATAACTATGTCGGAATTGGGTACAAGCAGCGCGGCAGTTATGAAATATGCGGCCATGGATATGTCGCCGGGGATCGAAACATGCTGCGCGTATAGATTCTCTACGGCATGACTCACTACTTCGAGGCCTTCGGTCCTGATATCGGCGCCGAAATAATTCAGCATCAGTTCAGTGTGATCCCTTGATTTGACTGCTTCTCTGACGACCGTGTCGCCTTCGGCGTAAAGTCCTGCAAATAGAAGAGGGGATTTGATATGAGTTTCGAGTTCAGATAGTTCAAATATCGTACCTTTCAGGGAAGCGGGCGATAATGCCAGGGGGCACAGATTTCCGTCCTCTCTGCCGGAGATGTTCGCGCCCATCTGTTTAAGGCAGCTGACTACCTTGCCTACCGGCTTCTTCATTGCCGCCTCGTTTCGTATCACATTCGAATTGAAAGGCTGGCCGGCAAGTACGCCTAGCAGAAGCCTTATTGCAGTGCCGGAACGTCCGGCGTTAAGGACTGCTGCGGGAGGTTTCAGTCCATACAGGCCGCGTCCCTGGATCCTGACCTTGTTATCCTGGAGTATTTCAATGCCGACCTGCATTTTTCTGAAGCATTCGATCGTGCTGATGCAGTCTTCGCCAAGCAGAAAATTATCGATTTCAGTTGTGCCTCTTGCCAGAGCTCCGGTTACTATAGCCCTGTGGGATATGGATTTGTCTCCCGGAACTGAGATCTCTCCTCTTAGCGTATTTCTGTTTTCAATTAACACGTTCTTCCCCCCTGATTAAGTAATTTCAAAATCATCTGTATCTTTTACCCATCGTCAGAGTACGTTTGATCATTTATTTTTATATACTTTATATCCCGTATTGACAAGCAAGTCAAAGGCAAAATTTACACTGCCGGGATCGGACAGGGAGATTATCAGGCAACCCTGCTCGAATTCCCTGCTGTTTGCAACATTTATGTTTTTTATATTTATATTATTCATGCCGAGGATTGTTGCTATTTCACCAATAATTCCGGGTTTGTCCTGTACATCTACAACGAGCTTGCACAGCGGAGGTATCAAACCTGCCGCCTGATTATCGGAGATCGAATCCCTGTACCGGCCCGCACCCGCAAAGAATTCGCGGACCTCCGCGGAATCATCGCTGCCGAGCGCTGCTGCAAAATGGTCCAGCTGTTCCTTGAATTGCGCCGTAAGGGTCAGTACCTGCGCTTTGTTGCTCATTACGATATTTTCCCACATAGCAGGATTGGAGGATGCAATTCTCGTTATATCGCGGAATCCCCCGGCTGCAAGCGTCTTCATCCTCCCATCGTCCTTATCGAGATCCCTGACCATATTAACCAAGGACGCCGCTATTACGTGCGGCATGTGGCTTATACCGGCTGCCGCCCGGTCATGCTCTTCCGCGGTCATAACGATCGGGATGGCTCCGATCCCATTGATCATCTCCGTGAGATCGCTTACTGCTTCAGGCCTTGCGGAGGCATCGGGGGTTAACGCATAATACGCGTTTTCAAACATATGGGCATAGCTGTTCGCGTAGCCCGACCTCTCCGTACCCGCCATCGGGTGTCCGCCGATAAAGCAGGGCTTGTGCGGGAGTCCGCCGACAGCCTTCGCTATCTCTTCCTTCGTACTGCAGGTGTCGGTTATTATACAGGCGTCATTTACAAGGGGAGCAATTTCTGTGATATATCTTACAGCCTGCTTTACAGGTGTACAGATAAAAATGATATCGGAAGCATAAATACTGCTGTCGGGTAAGGTAATTCCCTTTTCAATGATCCCCTGCCGCAGGGCCAGTTCAAGTGCGCCGGCGTCGTTGTCCACGGCGGTAATACCACGGACGCCGAGCTTGTCATGCAGCGCTTTCGCAAGCGAACCGCCGATCAGTCCAAGGCCGATTATCGTGACTTTATTAAGCTTCATACTTGAATTCTCTGCCTACTATTTCGGCAATCCTTCCGATATCTTTACATAAATTATCGAACGCTTCGGGAGACAGCTGCTGGGCTGCATCGGAAAGCGCCAATCTCGGGTTGGGATGTACTTCGATAATCAGTCCGTCCGCACCGGCGGCTACGGCCGCGCGAGAGAGAGGCAGGATATACTGCGACTTGCCTGCAGCGTGGCTTGGATCGACAATTATTGGAAGGTGGCTGTTGGCCTTTACCACCGGGATAGCGCTTACATCCAACGTGTTCCTCGTGGCAGTCTCAAAAGTCCTGATACCGCGTTCGCACAGGACTACGTTATAATTGCCTTCGCTCATTATATATTCTGCCGCATTGAGCCATTCATCTATAGTGGTGGCGGATCCCCTCTTGAACAGCACCGGTTTTCCTGAGCGGCCGACCTCTCTCAGCAGGTGGAAGTTCTGTGAATTGCGCGCGCCTATCTGGAACATGTCGACGTAATTTGCCGCTATCTCGACGGAACGCTCGCTGATGACTTCGGTCACCGTAACGAGCCCAGTGGCTTCGCTCGCTTCCTTCAGCATTTTCAAGCCGTCTTCCTCAAGCCCCTGGAAGGAGTACGGCGAGGTCCTCGGTTTGAAAGCGCCGCCCCGCAGTATCTTTGCTCCGGCCTTCTTCACAGCCGCAGCTGCTTCCATTATCTGTTCCGAGCTCTCGATAGCGCATGGTCCGGCTATCAGCACGAGCTCTTTCCCGCCTATTTTAACGCCATTTACGTCTATTATGCTGGGCTCCGGCCTGAAAGTCCTTCCGGCCAGCTTGTAGCTTTCCATTATCGGCACGAGCTTGTCGACGCCGGGCATCAGCTCGAGCGGGATGTCGCTCAGCAGCCTTTTGTCGCCGATGACGCCAATTATGGTCCTTTCGGTCCCTTTCGAAATATGGACGCCGAGCCCTACCTTTTCAAGTACTCTTGCTACTTCCCGGACTTCAGGCTCCTGTGTCCCGGGTTTCATTACAATAATCATAGGATCCTTCCTTTCTACCGTTGTTCTCTGGAATCAATTAGTTTTACCATACTGCCGTTTTACCATTCTACATTACTGCTGTGATGCTTTGCCAAACCTGCCGTACCTGCCATACCGGTAGTTCATACCGAACCTGCCGTACCGGCGGTTTTCCATTGCGGAGTTTTGTTAAAAGAGCATATAAGATTCGCTTTACGGCAAATTCAAACAATAGTATTTGCTATGCAAATACTTACAGATGAAACGAAATGCGAAGCATTTCATATTGCTCGGCTAAAGCCTCGCTCAAACAGTGAATTTGCCTTATGCAAAGCTTCATCAATATGCTCTAATTCACAAAACTCATGCAATATCGAACCGCCGGCCCGGCAGGTTACAACATCACGCTCCAAGCCCTTGTATCATGCGATTCTTACTATATATGCAAGGCTCAGGTTTGATATAAATTTACAATGATATCGGCGAATTGTCAAGGAAAACGGAGGGGCCGCCGTGGCCTGCCATTTCAGAAAAGCCTTGAACTGGTCTTAATGTGTGTTATAATATACATTGTGTCATAATACCCGTATTCTTTGAATGAATTTGCTATTAATTTGGAAAATTAATATAAGTTCGTAAAAACAAGGGGGAATTCACATGAAAGACTATACTGTGGATAAGCTCCGCAACGTGTGCCTTATGTCGCACGGCGGGGCGGGTAAGACAACGCTCGCAGAAGCCATGCTGTTCAACACAGGAGTGCTTGACAGGTTCGGCAAGGTGAATGACGGAAACACTACCTCGGATTACGACCCGGAAGAAATCAAAAGGAAGATCTCAATCAGCACATCTATTGCCCCATGCGAATGGAAGGACTGCAAAATCAACGTTATCGACACCCCCGGCTATTTCGACTTCGTAGGCGAAGTGAGGCAGGGCATAAGGGTATCGGACGCGGCAGTTATCCTTGTTCCGGCAAAGGGCGGCGTAGCGGTCGGAACTGAAAAATCCTGGGCTTATGCAAAAGAACAGGGAATCCCCAAAATGTTTTTCGTAAATAAAATGGACGAAGAAAATGCAAACTTCTTCGAAGTACTCGGACAGTTGACCAATTCATTCGGCAAAAGTGTCATAGCTTTTCAGCTTCCCATAGTTGAGGGCGAGAAATTTACAGGTTTTGTTGATGTTCTTGGTATGACGGCGAAAAAATTCGACAAGGATAAACTGGTAGATACAGCGATCCCTGCCGGTTTAAACGATAAGATATCTGCAATCAAAGACGCGATGAACGAGGCTATCGCTGAAACCAGCGAAGACCTCATGGAAAAATTCTTCGGAGGAGAAGAATTCACTCCCGAAGATGTTAAAAAAGGCTTATCACTAGGTATAGCTGACGGTTCCATCGTACCGGTGCTCTGTGGTTCGGCATACCTGAATCTCGGCATCCAGACACTAATGGATGCGATGATTGAATACCTGCCGTCTCCTGCTTGCAAGCCGGTCACCAAAGCTGTCAAGCCCGGTACCGACACGGCTGTCGAGCTGAAGAACACTCCTCAGGAAAGCATGTCGGCATTGGTGTTTAAAACCATCGCCGACCCGTTCGTCGGCAAGATCTCGATATTCAGAGTATACTCCGGAACACTCAAATCCGATTCCGTAGTTCTCAACACGACTGCCGAAAAAACTGAAAAAACCGCGCAGGTATTCATGCTGAGAGGAAAGAAGCAGATACCCGTAGACAAACTCATAGCAGGCGATATCGGAGCGGTTGCCAAGCTCCAATTTACCAATACCAACGATACCCTGTGCGACCAGGCAAAGCCGGTAATGCTTGATAAGATAGAGTTCCCGGAACCTGCGCTTTCATTAGCCGTTGAGCCTAAGTCAAAGGGCGACGAGGAAAAGATCGGAACAGGCCTCAACAGGCTGCAGGACGAAGATCCTACCTTCAAGGTATCCCTCAATACCGAAACTCACCAGACGATCATTTCGGGCGTAGGCGAACAGCACCTCGACGTTATCGTAAGCAAGCTGAAGGCAAAATTCGGAGTCTCGGTAAACCTCGTAGACCCGAAGGTCCCCTACAGGGAAACCATCAAGAAGAAGGTCAAGGTCGAAGGCAAGCACAAGAAACAGTCCGGAGGCCACGGCCAGTACGGACATGTATGGGTTGAATTCGAGCACGGCGATACCGAAGATCTGCAGTTCGAAGAAAAGATATTCGGCGGTTCGGTGCCGAAGCAGTACCATCCCGCAGTTGAAAAAGGCCTGCGTGAAGCGATCCCGCACGGTATCCTGGCAGGTTACCCCGTTGTCAACCTGAAGGCGACACTCGTAGATGGATCCTATCATGATGTCGACTCTTCCGAAATGGCCTTCAAGATCGCGGCGCGCCTCGCATACAAGAAAGGCCTGCCGCTGGCAACCCCGGTATTGCTCGAACCCATCAGCCATGTCGAAGTCTATATACCCGACAACTACATGGGCGATATCATAGGCGACCTCAACAAGAGAAGGGGCAGAATCCTCGGCATGAACCCGCAGGAGGGCGGACTGCAGCAGGTTGTTGCAGACGTGCCTTCGGCTGAGATGTTCAAATACGCCAACGACCTGAGATCCATGACACAGGGCAGGGGTTCCTTCCACCAGCATTTCGACAGATACGAAGAGGCTCCGGCCAACGTAGCTCAGAAGGTCATCGAAGAAGCCAAGAAGGATATGGCCGAAGAGGAAGAAGAGGAATAA
>JAEXNT010000060.1 GCA_023439545.1 Bacillota bacterium | reverse complement strand
CGCTGTGCGGGTCTCCCTCGAGCAGGCTCCTGTCCATGAATGCGCCGGGGTCGCCTTCATCCGCGTTGCAGATAAGGTATTTTACATTGCCGGGCGCCTTCATACCGGATTCGAATTTGATCCCCGTTGGGAATCCTGCGCCTCCCCTGCCCCTGAGGCCTGACCTTTTTACCTCGTCCACCACCTGTTCCTGCGAGTAGCGGTCGAGGACCTTGGATATGGCAATATAGCCGTCATGAGCAATGTATTCTTCAAGCGAAGCAAAATCTATGCTCCCGCAGTTGCGAAGGGCTATCTTGACCTGTTTTTTGAAGTACTCTATATCGTTGAGATCAGCTATATACCTGCCCGTTTTCCTGTCGTAATAGGTTTTTTCCATCAGGACAGTCCCCTGCACAAGCTGCGCATCTATTATCGGCGGTATATCCTGGGGGGTAAGCTTCGTATAAAGTATGCTCCTGCCGGCTGCGGCGCCGGATGTGCTGCCGGCTGCGGCGCCGGATGTGCTGCCGGCTGCGACACCGGATGTGCTGCTCGCTGTCGAACCGTCAGAGCCGACGATGTCCGATATGATCATGACTGGTCCGAGGTCACAGGTCCCTATACAGCCTGTTTCGATAACACGTACCTTATCAGTCAGCCCGAGTTCCCCGAGATAACTTACAAGCGTATCCCTTACAGCATGGCAATTCGAGGAGATGCACCCTGCGCCCGAGCAAACGATGATTTGATGCTTTTTATCCCTCAGTCTGTCATTGAATGCTTCCCTGACAGATAAAAGATCGTCGCGGTTTTTGATTTTAAGATTCTGCTGCATGGCTTCCTCCTTTATTTATACTGTTCAAGGATGTTCCGGAGCTTATCCGGATTCACCTGCTTGTAGACTTTGTCGTTTATGGTTATGGCCGGGGCCAGTCCGCAGGCGCCGATACACCTCATGACCTCCAGTGAGAATTTGCCGTCGTCCGTGGTCCCGCCTACTTCCACGCCCAATATCTCTCTGAGCTTTTCGATTATCTTCTTACCGCCCCTGACATAGCAGGCGGTACCGAGGCATACTCTTATGGTGTTTTCCCCCCTGGGCTTCGTCGAGAAAAAAGAGTAAAATGTCACTACGCCGCTCACTTCAGACAGCGGCCTGTTCAGCTTTTCCGCAATGAATCGCTGCAGTTCGAGCGGCAGGTATCCATAGATGCCCTGCGCCATGTGCAGTATCTGGATCAGGCACCCTTCCCTGTCCTTGTATTCGTCGATAACATCAGCTATCCTTGCGTACTTTTCCTGGTCGGTTTCATTTCCGCAATTGCAGGTTGTTGCCGGAATGCTCATAAAGACCTCCTTCACATACCTAAAGGCAAAATGATAGTCACCCGATATTAAATTATAATTTTCAGACTTTGGGTTTTTTTTAACAATCCTTCGTACATTCAGTCGCAGTTTTACTTTGCCGCTTCAAATGTAATCAGGCTGCGGAATATTGCTGAGGTATTTCCGGTGATTTGACAAGTGATTTCATTGTGGTTTTCAAGCTGGGTCAGTTAAATTCGTTAAATAATTAACCATATATTTCAAATAAATTATAACACGTGTTACTGGATTTTTCAATCTAAAATAAATGAGTTGCAGGATGGTCTGTTCTTTATTTCCGGCCGTACCGGTTATTGAAATTGCATTGGTTTTGTGAAATAGAGCATATTGATGAAGCATTGTCAAGGGCAAATTTCTGTTTGAGCGAAGCGCTTGAGTTATGGCTTAACAAGCACCGAGCGAGTTAAATTTGCCGCAAAGCTGAATCTATATGCTCTTTGAGCGAAACCAGCAATAAAATAACCGGTACGGCCGGAAACTAAAAGCAAGCTATTCTGAGCCCCACGTCTAGCGTGGGGCTTTCTAAATATAAGAAAGCTGCAGTATAAAATACCGCAGCTCCATGAAAAGTCTTTTTCAACCCATTACAGCTTCCACCTTGTGGACCTTGCCGTCGCTGAATATGGGAAGTACGTTGCCTATAAACTCCTTGCCGTCTATCGTGAGCAGCTTGATCCCTTTTGAAACATGCTGCGGGTTGGTTATCCTGATATCATAGGTTGCGCCCCTGAAGTGACGCGTGATGTTGAAACCATCCCAGGCCCTGGGTATGCAGGGATCGATCGCGAGCCCGTGGTAGTCCGGCTTTATGCCGAGAATGAACTGCGAGATCGCTACGAAATTCCAGGCCGCGGTTCCCGTAAGCCAGGAATTCTTAGCCTCACCGTGCCGTCCCGCGTCCTTGCCTGAGATCATCTGCGAATACACATAGGGTTCCATTCTGTGGAGATCGCTGATGTCCTCCCTGTATGCGGGCGCTATCTTCGAATAGAGCTCGAACGCCTTGTCGCCTCTTCCGAAAACCGCCTCGCCTGCCATTACCCATGGGTTGTTGTGGCAGAAGATTCCCGCGTTTTCCTTGTATCCGGGCGGATAGGACGATATTTCGCCGAGTTCCACATGATATTTCGTATAAGCCGGGTTTAGAAGCACCATTCCGTGTTTTGAATCGAGGTATTTCCACGCGGAGTCGAGAGCCTTTTCAACAGCGCCGCTCTCTAGGCCTATCTGAGCCATAGTGCAGAAGCCCTGTGTTTCGATGAATATCTTTCCCTCATCATTCTCCTTGCTGCCGACCTTGTTTCCGAAATCGTCATAGGCACGCAGGAACCATTCCCCATCGAAGCCGTGCTTCATGACGGTTTCCTTCATGGTCTGTATGTGTCCCTTTGCAGCCTTCGCCTCGTTATAGAGTCCGATGTCCTCACATATCTTGACATAGTCATTTCCGATAAATACGAACATTCCTGCGATCAGTACGGATTCTGCAACCCTGCCGTCCTTGCTGGTCGTTGTCTGGTAAGACTCGTCAGGCGCCGTAGAGAAGCAGTTCAGATTCAGGCAGTCGTTCCAGTCCGCCCTGCCTATGAGCGGCAGTCCGTGAGGCCCGAGATTGTTGACGACATGGTAGAAGGATCTCCTGAGGTGCTCAAAAAGATTCGCAGCCTTGGACTGGTCATTATCGAACGGGACCTGCTCCTCCAGAATATTGAAGTCTCCGGTTTCCTTGATATATGCCGCCGTGGAGGCTATAAGCCACAGCGGGTCATCGTTGAAGTTTCCGCCTATCTCGTTATTACCCTTCTTCGTAAGCGGTTGGTACTGATGATAAGCGCCTCCGTCTTCAAGCTGCGTTGCAGCGAGATCCAATATCCTCTCCTTCGCTCTCTGGGGTATCTGGTGGACGAAGCCAAGTATATCCTGGTTGGAATCCCTGAAGCCCATGCCGCGCCCGATACCGGACTCAAAATAGGATGCGCTTCTGGACATGTTGAACGTGACCATGCACTGGTACTGGTTCCATATGTTGACCATGCGGTTGAGCTTTTCGTCATGGCTGTTTACGCTGTATTTTGACAGCAGGTTGTTCCAGTATTCCTTCAGTTCATCGAATGCTTCCCCGACCTGTTTGGCGGTTGAAAATCTTGCTGTCATTTCCTTCGCAATTTTCTTGTTAATGACGCCGGGAGCTTCCCACTTTTCGTCTTCCTTATTTTCAACGTAACCGAGCACGAAAACGATTTCCTTCTGCTCACCCGGTCCCAGCGTCATATCGAAGCTGTGCGACGCTATGGGCGACCAGCCGTCCGCCATGGAATTCGTGGATTTGCCGGCTGCAACCGCTTTGGGAGCGTCGAAGCCGTTGTATTGCCCGACGAATGAATTTCTGTCAGTATCGAAGCCCGTTATATCGGTATTTGACGAATAAAAAGCGAAATGGTTGCGCCTTTCCCTGTACTCGGTTTTATGATAGATTGTATTACCTTCCAGTTCAATCTCGCCGGTACTGAAATTTCTCTGGAAGTTTGTCATATCGTCGTAGGCATTCCAAAGACACCATTCAATGAATGAAAACAGCGTCACTTTTTTGTCTGAGCCGCTTGTATTTTTAACACTGACCTTATGGACTTCCCCGTTGAAATTCTGGGGCACGAACAAGAGCACTTCGGCTCCTATTCCTCCGCATTCTCCGTAAATCTTCGTGTAGCCTAGTCCGTGACGGCATTCGTACCTGTCCAGGGTCTTTTTTACCGGAGCCCAGCCCGGAGACCAGAAATCTCCGTTACCGTCACGTATATAAAAATATCTTCCGCCGATATCCGTAGGAACGCTGTTGTATCTATAGCGCGTGATACGTCTCAGCCTGGCGTCCTTATAGAAGCAATAGCCTCCTGCCGTATTGGAAATGAGCGAAAAGAATTCCTGGTTGCCTGAATAGTTAATCCACGGGCTTGGAGTTTCAGGAGTGGTTATTACATACTCCTTGTTAGTGTCATCAAAGTACCCGAATTTCATAAATACCTCCGCATTATAAATAATAAGTCCTGCCGTAAACATGGCAAGGCCGGGGCTGATCCAGCCCGGTCCCGATCGATTCGAATAAAACATCGTTGTCCGCCTCTTATATGTTACAATGCATGGAAGATGAGGTTAATAGAATGAATTGCTTTATGGTGTATATACTTGCTATTTTTCACGAAATTCGGTAGGCGTTACGCCGACATATTTCTTGAATAATTTGGAAAAATAATGCGCATCGGGGATACCTACCTGCTCTGCGACTTCGTATGTCTTGTAGCGGACGTCCCTGAGCATTTCCTTTGCTTTTTCTATACGGATCTCATTAAGGTAGTCGACAAAGTTCTTGCCCATTTCCTTCTTGAACATCCTGCTGATATAGTAGGTGCTGACGAAGGTATGTTCGGCCACTTCATTGAGCGTGATCTGTTCGTTGTAGTGCTTCTGCAGGTATTCCACAGCTTTGCGGAGAATGAGCTTGATGCTCTTGTTGTTATAGCTGTTGACCTTGGAGGTGATGCTCCTGGCGGATTCGTCGAGCAGGGTGTTCAATTCGTCGGCGTTGGAGCATTTCTCAATAAGCCCGTAAAGGCCGCTCAATTCACTGTATTCAAGCTTCTTATCGCTGTCTCCCGACATAAGCGACATACGGATGTTGTTTATCGACGAAATAAGGTTCCAGTAGAAATTCTTTACAAAATCCTTATTGGAAGGATCGACGCTTTTGATATAGCTATAGATATCCTGCAGCCTGTCTCTGACGAATTGTTCGTTTCCGGACCTTATCCCTTCGATCAGCGCCTTCTGCAGCTTTTCCAGCATGGAATGGTCATCGTATTTGAAAAAGGTATTGATATCGCTATGGAAGATTATCGAGTTGCTGCCCATATAGAATTTATGCTCGAGCGCTTCACGGCACTCTCCGAATTTCTGGGGAAGCTGCATCATTTTCGTGCCTTCCGAGCTCACCGCGATAGTCACTGTGAAACCGAAACAATTGCAGATAATGTCCTGGAGGTATAAGCACTTTTTATCGATAATCTCCGCTACATTCCCGGCTTCATCCTTCTGCGTCAGAATAAACGCTATACCCATATTGTTCAGGGTTACGTTTATAACGTCGAACACGTCCGCAAATACTTCGTTGAACGTGTTGATAATCCCGAACTGGTACAAATGCCTGTCATACTGGCTTATCTCGCTGGTGTCGCTGTCCTCGGAATCGTTCTGTACTATCAGCATAAAGAATTCCTTGGATTTCACATTGAAAAGCTCGAGCTTCTGAAGGATATCCTCCTCATCAGTGTTGATCTCATATATGACGTCGTACAGGAATTTCTCGCGAAGGACCGATATGTTCTGCTTGAACAGCATGCTCAGCTTCTCTATCTCTTCGGACCGTTCCTTTTTGAATTTCAGCTCTTTTACCGCTCTTGTGATAACGGACATCAGTTCTTCTATTTTCGACGGCTTGAGCAGGAAGTCGAAAGCCCCGATTTTCAGAGCTTCGTGCACGTAGTCAAAATCACGGTGTCCCGTCAGTATGATTATCTTGCTGTCCGGCACCGAATCCTTTATCTCACGGAGCATTGTGAGGCCGTCAGTTTCGGGCATCTTGATATCGGTAATGATGATATCCGGCAAAAGCTTCCTGATCAGATCGATACCTTCAAGGCCGTCGGCTGCTTCTCCGCAGACTTCGCACCCGAAGTTTTTCCAGTTGATAATATTCCTTAGTCCCTTACGGATGATAGGCTCGTCATCAATTATCAGAACTTTGAACATAGTAGCCTTCCCCTCCATCAGCGTTGATTTTAAAAGGTATCATGACCACCGCCTTGGTAAACCTGCCAGCTTCGCTTTCAATTTTCAAGCCATAATTTTCGCCATAAAAAAGCTTTATCCTTCTGTTTACATTTTCGATTCCGATGCTTTTACTCCTCTTATTGCCAAGGCTCTTGAAGTAGGTGTCATTATCCATTGAAAGCCTGGCGTTCAACTGCTCGAGATCCTCCCGTTCCATGCCGGCGCCGTTGTCGATGACCTCTATGGAAACGCAGTCCTCCAGTTTTTCCGCGTTCAACGTAATGATACCCTTACCCCTTATACGCTCGATACCGTGGTACACTGCATTTTCTATAAGCGGCTGGATAAGCAGGCGGGGTATTTTTATGCTGTTCACTTCAGATTGTATATTTTTAACTAATTCTATTCTGTCGCCAAATCTCCTCTTTTGTAATGAAATATATTTATCAGCGTAGGTGAATTCCTCTTTTATCGTTATCAGCCTGTCGTCTCTGCCTATGCTGCCCTCCATAAGATCGGACAGGTCGGAGACCGTGCTGCTTATTTCAGGCACGTTATTAAGCTGAGCCAGCCAGTTTATTGCCTCGAGCGTATTGAACAGGAAGTGCGGGTTGATCTGCGACTGCAGCGCCTTCAGCTCGGCTTCCTTTCTGGTCAGCTGTTCCCTGTACACCCAGTTCACCAGATGGTTTATTTCGCTTGACATTTCATTGAAGGCCTTGTTCAGAAAACCCAGTTCGTCACCCCTGTCGTCCTTGATCTGGACGTTGCTCTTGCCGGCTTGCACCTTTTTCATACCCTTTACCAGTCTGTTGATCGGCTTGACTATATCAAAGGCTATGAATACCGTCAACACGGTAAGTACCAGTATTACTATGACGCATAGCATTATTATGTTCCGTCTGAGGGTGTTCGCATCCTTGTAAAGCTCATCCAGCGTTACATAGGCAACGACCTTCCACCCGGTATTTTTCAGTGTTATATAAGATACGAACAGGCCGGATTTTTCATCGGCAAGTTCGCCGGATTCACCGCTTATCTTGCCGGAGAGTATGCCGGAATAGACCGAGAGATCGTCATTGACCCTGCTGGCTATGAGATCCATATCCGGAGAAAGTATCATTATGTTCTGGAGATTGCCGGTCAGCCCCTGATAGACCTCATCGAGCAATTCCATTTTTATCTTGATCACGAGAAGGCCCAGTTCGCCGAATCGGTCCCTGTCGTTTATCTGTCTGACAAGATAAATTGCCTTGGCCTTATTACCTTCGGAAACGACATGTATATACGGCTTGCCCTTCATCTGCCTCGCCTTACCGAGCATGTCGCTGTAGGGGATATCCTCGCTGGAGCCGGCTTCCCTGGTGTTATCATCCTGGTAGTACTCCTTTCCGTCATCGGAAAAAATACATATCGAACGTATTTCGGATCTTGATATGACCACCATTTTCAGATAACTGTTGATCGTATTCTCATATTCATACTGCTGTATCGGATCGTCGGTATCGTAACTGCTCTTGAGAGCAGTGTATATTCTATCCTCGTAAAGCAGATCCTGAGATATGTTCGTAAGGTTGTCGGTATAGTCGTCGAGCCTGAGCTGTATCATATTGAGGATGTCACGCGAATAGTTGGTGGAATTTTCATTGATTATGCTTTCGGAATTTTTGTAGCTCAAATATCCGATCAGGACAAGTGGAATCAGTATCTGCACGAAAAGCGTCGATACCAGCTTGTTCCTTATGGAAAGGTTCTTATAAAATTTAAGAAATACTGAGGGAGAATATTTCATCAGGTTGACCCCCACGCAAACCATTTATCAGTATTATCTGCCCGGCAAGCTCCGCCCGGATCAGTTGGGTATTATCCCATTTCTTATTGCAGTTGACCACATTTCTTCCGCAGTGATCTTTCCGGTGAGCAAATAAGGGAATTGTTCAGCTATATCCTTCTCCCAGGATGCCCGGTCTACAAAGTGATCCAATGGTCCGACCAGATACGGAGCGCGTTCGACCAGCCGGTTTCCTTTAACGGCAAGCTCCCTGTATTTTATATTGTAGCTGTCTATATCGACATTGCTGATCATACCTGTTTCGGAAGCAAATACAGCAGCCGTTTCAGGTGATGTCAGGAACTTCAGGAGCCTTAGGGAAGCGTCGAGTTTGGTCTTGTCCCCACCGGACACTGCGCTCATGTGGAAGGTGCCTCCCCCAAGTCCATAGACCATGGTGCCTTTGCGGCTCTCATACCCGTCGGGATATGGAAACGGTATTATGTCGACGCTCGTATCGTTCGGGTCGAACTCTCCTATGAACCATGAGCCCTGCACTATCATTGCCGCCTTTTTCTGCTTGAAAAGAACATTTCTCTGGTTATTGGTCATTGTGAAGCAGTCGTCCGGAAATGCATGCATGTCGTACAATTCCTTGATCAGTTGCAATGCGGCAATATGGCTCGGTTTTATGGATCCGTTTTCGAAAGGCTTTTCTGTACCGTCCTTCCCGCCCATGACAGCTATCAGGTTCTGGTACAGGTAAGTGCCTTCCGCATACGTATTGAACGCTATGGGAATTATATTGTGATTATTAAAAATTTGTGCGGCAATCTTGAGTTCTTCAAAGTTCCCGGGAACCGGTACGCTATATCTGGAGAAGAGATCCCTGTTGATGAACATGCATTCGAATATGACTTCGAACGGAAGCCCGTAGATCCTACCGTCCTGTGTAGTATAACCCCACATATCGGTGTCGAAGCTGTTTTTCCATTCATGGTCTTTGGAAAGCTCTCCTGTAAGATCATAAACCTTGCCGGCCTTTATGAGCATATTGATATCCGATCCCGGCCAAAGGCCAAATACGTCGGGGTCGTTTCCGGATGCGAAGTCCGTTTTGATTTTGGGAAGGAAATCCTCCCCGAAAAGAGATTCATTTACAATGGAAATATCCGGGTTGCTTTTTTCGAACTGGTTCAGGACCGTTTTAAGAGTCTCCGCCTTGCTGTCGACTCCTCCCCAGCTGCTTATGAACCTAAGCGTGGTTTTTGCAGTTTCACCGGCCTGATTTTTATTTACAGCCGTACGCGACTTATCGGGCGCCTGTGTGCAGGCGCCCGTCATCAACACTATTGCCGCTGAGAGAAGTAAAGTCTGGAAGATACTGTTTCTCCTCACCTTTTACAACTCCTTACATCCTGAATTGTACCGTTCCTTCAACAACATCCGCCACCAGGCTGCTGCCGGGCTTTACACTGCCCATGAAGAATTTCTCGGTCAGTTCGTCTTCGACATATTTCTGTATAGTCCTTCTGAGCGGTCTTGCGCCGTATTTGGGATCGTATCCCTTTTCCAGCACGAAATCTGTCAATGCGTCCGTAAAGCTGAGCGAGATACCCTTCTGCATAGCTTCCGCCCTTACCTCTTCAAGCATCAGGCCGACAATCTGCTTCAATTCGTCCTTGCTCAGTTCCGTGAATATTATTATCTCGTCAAGCCTGTTCAGGAATTCGGGACGGAAGGTCTCCTTCATTACATCCCGCACCCTGCTTTCCAGGGCTTTATAGCCGTCGTTGCTAAAGCCGATGCCGTTCGCTTTCAACGTGGTGCCTGCATTCGAAGTCATAACGATAACCGTATTCTCAAAATTCACGACCCGTCCGTGGCTGTCCGTCAGCCTGCCATCTTCAAGTATCTGAAGCAGCATGTTGAATACGTCAGGATGTGCTTTTTCGATCTCGTCCATGAGTATTATCGAAAAAGGTTTTCTCCTCACCTTTTCAGTCAGCTGTCCTCCATCGTCGTAACCGACATATCCCGGAGGTGAACCTATCAGCTTCGATACGGTATGCTTCTCCATATATTCGGACATATCTAGCCTTATCAGCGAGTCCTCGGTTTCAAACAGTTCCACTGCCAGCGCTCTCACCAACTCTGTCTTTCCAACGCCTGTGGGGCCGACAAATACGAAGGAAGCCGGTTTCTTTTTCTTCCTGAAGCCCGCCCTGTTCCTTCTGATTGCCTTGGCTATACTGGCGACGGCTTCATTCTGGCCTATAACTCTTTTATGAAGCCTTTCCTCCAGGTTCATAAGTTTATCCGCCTCGACTTCGGTAAGCCTCTGCACAGGAATTTTTGTCCAGCTTTCAATAACATAAGCTATATCGTCTACCGTAAGGATATCTTCCTTGTTATGCTCCTCAAACTCCTTTATCTTCTGCAGGAGCTTGCATTCATTCACTTTCAGGTCCGCAGCCTTCTGGTAGTCTTCGATGGAATCGGCTGAAACAGCGCTTTCCTTCTCCTCCTGTACCTTTTTCAGTTCGTCCTTCAAGGCTTCCAGTTCTACCAATCCGGTATTTTTCAGGTTTACCCTGGATCCTGCCTCGTCGATGACGTCGATCGCCTTGTCCGGAAGGAACCTGTCTGAAATATACCTTTCCGACAGCCTGACTGCAGACTCAATAACTTCATCACTTATCCTGACCCTGTGATATTTTTCGTAATAATCCCTTACGCCCTTAAGGATATCTATGGTCTCCTCAACTGAGGGTTCTTCCACGAGTACAGGCTGGAACCTTCTTTCGAGCGCGGTATCCTTCTCTATATGCTTTCGGTACTCATTGAGAGTAGTAGCGCCGATCACCTGTATATCCCCTCTTGAAAGGGCTGGCTTGAGGATATTGGCTGCGTTCATCGCGCCCTCGGCCTCACCGGCGCCCATTATATTGTGCAGTTCGTCGATAACGAGGATGACATTGCCCAAAGCCTTTGCCTCCTCGATTATCCCCTTCATACGGCTTTCGAACTGGCCCCTGAACTGGGTACCGGCTACTATACCCGTCATATCGAGCAGGTAGATCTCGGCATTGAACAGTTTTGCAGGTACCTGGCGCTTGGCTATTCTGACCGCGAGCCCTTCAGCGATGGCAGTCTTGCCGACGCCCGGTTCGCCGATGAGCACTGGGTTGTTCTTGGTTCTCCTGTTCAATATCTGTACGACCCTGTCTATTTCGCGCTGTCTTCCGATGACCCTGTCAATTTTATCCTCTTTGGCCGAATCGGTCAGATTCGTACCGTACATATCCAGATATTTCTTCTTCTTCAGGCTTTTCTTTTCCTGGGTCTTTACACGGGTACCGTTTTTATTGTCCTTCTCGTCCGAAGGATCCTTGGGTTCTCCATTTTCACCCGCTTCCTCGCTTTTAGGAAATACGCGGTTAAGAAAATTAAATATCGGATTGGCTTTATTGTTCGGGGGTTCAATGCCCGCAAGCCCGTTGTTTCCCTGATCCATATCGATATTGTCAAACAGGCTGCTCATCTGTTTATTTATATTATCAATATCCTCATCGGACATACCCGTCTGTTCTATCAATTGGTTGACAGGCTGTATACCCTGCTTTTTCGCGCAAGACAGGCAAAGGCCTTCCTGTATCTGCTTTCCGTCGACGATTTTCGTAATAAAAACCACTGCATAATTTTCCTTGCAAACTGAGCACATCATCACAGTAATCAACTCCTTTCGCTCCTGCTGCCATCTGTGCCTGGTCGAATAACAAGAGGCCTGACGCCTCATATATCAATTTATTATACGTTTCATTCGTGTCTTATGACTGCTGCTCAACGCTGATTAGATAAGTATAACACAATCCGGCAGTCAAGGTCTACTTGTAAGCTGAACCTTTTTGTGTTTGTCGCAAAGCAAATTTTGTAACCGATTGAACCGCTGCAGAATATATTTATACTAGCGAAAAACAAATAACAAACCATTATGTTAATTACATGAGGAGGTGTTTTGAATGGCAGAAAGAGGAGGTTTCTTCGGCGGTTTCTGCGGCGATAATTGCGCCATTTTGTTCTTTATACTCGTATTTCTGATTTTGTTCGTGTGCCCGGTTGGCATATTTGCGGATCCCAAGTGAGCAGTGGGTACATTTCGGATAAGTCAGTGATGAGTGTGAATCAGGGAGGCTTCCTTGACTCACTTGATTTTTCGGTGAAACGCAGGGACGGTTCTTTTGTCCCATTT
>JAEXNT010000058.1 GCA_023439545.1 Bacillota bacterium | reverse complement strand
CTCCTATGTTGTTTATTTGCGGTTGGCTAGACCTGCAATTATCCTAACATAGGAGTTTTTTTATATTCAACGGCATAAGCCTTTTTTCTTCCACTTGCTTAGCAAGTGGTTTACGTTGTTATACAATGAGCTCGCTCGTCGCGAGTTCGAATTCGACGCCGAGCGATATTCCGAGGCCGCTGAAATGCGCATCAACATGCCTTCTTGTGCTCGTATTGCGTTCCAGGCATATAAGCGGATGCTTCAAAAGCTCCGACGGTTCCACAATCCTGTCCTTCAGCTCCGCAAACCTGTCGTTTGCCGCGAAAATATCCCGGATTCCGCATACAGGAATAAGTTTGAGCCCTTTTTCAGCGTTTACGGGCGAGCTTACAGCTCCGAAGTCTATCCGCCCGCTGCGCAGATGCTCCAGCGTATCCGGCGTCGAAGCGTTTGTGACCTGTATCCTTATTTTCGGATATACCTTATGGAAGCGTTCAAGATGCGGCAGCAGATAAAATTGAAGCGTCATGTCGCTCGCCCCTATCCTGACCTCTCCGTCCTCGAGGTTCAACAGCTCCCTGTATTTGCTCTCGGCCTGCACCAGGTACTCATATCCGCGCGAAACATACGAATATAGCACCTCTCCCTCCGGAGTGAGCCTTACGCCCTTGGGAGTCCTCACAAACAGGCTGCCGCCGAGCGTATCCTCAAGGCGCCTGACAGCCTGACTTACCGCCGGTTGCGATATGAAAAGCTCCTCTGCCGCCATAGTAATGCTGCCGAGCTTGGAAACATAATAAAAGACGCGATAATACTCGAGGTTGATCATTATTTTATTCTCCCTGAACCCAGCTCATTTTTTTGGATCATTACCCGTTTTCATTATATACTTCCCTGAGATATGTATATAGAAAGCCAGCCATGCCAGTCCGATAATAAAGCCGGCAACGACGTCGCTTGCATAATGTACGCCAAGGTAGACCCTGCTTGTGCCTATAAGTAATATAAGCAAGCTAAAGATAAATACAGCGGGGTATTTAAACCGGGGCTGCAGGTATTTCAGCATAAGATAGACAAGAAAACCGTAAAATATCATGGAGTTCATCGAGTGGCCGCTTGGAAAGCTGTAATCGGTAACTTCGACAAGCCTTAGAATATCCGGGCGCGCCCTGTGAAACAACTGTTTGAGGATCTCGTTCAACAGTGAGCCGACGGCTATATTCAGAGGTATCAAAAGAGCGGTCCTATAGTATTTTTTCTTTTTGAAAATGAAGACAAAAAACGGGATGGCGGCAGCGAGCGCTGTAATTGACCATCCCGAACCAATAAAAGTCATAAGCTTCATAAAGCCCGTCAAGCCCTCGGACATAAACCCCGCGACAAACTTGTACACGGCGTCGTCAAAAGCTTTGAATGAATCCCATATCGTTGTGACTGCAATAAACCAAAGGTGCATGCTGTTCCTTCGTATTATGTTATTCCAACACTACAGCCGTTCCTGAAGCAGTTACCATCAGCATGTTCCCGCCCTGTCCAAGCACCTCGTAATCCATGTCCACTCCGACGACGGCGTTCGCACCGAGCTGTTCAGCCCGTCTGACCATTTCCATAACAGCGTTGTCCCTGGCCTCCACCAATTCGCCCTCATAGGAACCCGACCTGCCTCCGAAAAAATTGGTAAGTCCTGCGGCAAAATCCTTTATGAAGTCAACGCCCGATACTACTTCTCCGAAAATGATACCCCTGTATTCCTTAATCCTTTTTCCTTCAACCGATGGTGTTGTTGTAACTATCATATCATAAACCTCCGACAATTTTTTACTTATATATACGTATCCTGAACGACTTTTTCTTCATCTTCAAAAAAAATAAGCCTCTTCAGGCCTATTTGGATTTAGTCGGATTGTTTTTATGATAACCCTTCGATATCCTTGTCGTCTGCTCGAGCTCCTGTGTTTTTTCCTTCGCAGGATCCGAATTCACGCCTCTGTTTTTGTTCTTTCCCATTTTACCGTTGCCCTTTCTTTCACCGCTCAAATACTGTAATTAATATCCCGATTTATTTAATATGTCCATGGAAGCAAAAAAAATACCCGGGACCGATATAGCTTAGTACGATGCGTGATAACATAATGCACCGGTGCTGCATATGTTATATTATGAACAAAACATATTGGAGTAATGGGAATGGCAGCCTTTGGGTCTTTTTCAGGTGTTGTTACCGCTATAAGTGAATTCTCGACGGGGGCCGGAGCACCTACCGGGTGTTATAAGCTGATGTCGGTACAGAGTTCGGATGGAAGCGTGGTAAACTTTGTAATAATGCCGACCACCTATTTTATAGATCATGTAATGATCAATCCCGGAGATCCCGTAACCGGATTTTACAATGCGAACGCTCCTGTTCCATTGATCTACCCTCCGCAATATCAAGCTATTGTAATGGCAAGGATCATACAAAATCAGAACGTCAAGGTGGATTTTTTCAACAGTCAGCTGGTCAGCAGTGATGGCACGCTAAGACTAAATATTGGTCCCTTTACTCAAATAATTCAGGAAAACGGGCAGGTTTTTACAGGAAACCCGGCAAACAAGAATCTGGCAGTGATATACGGAACAGTTACAATGAGCATTCCTGCACAAACTGCACCTTTTAAGATCATCGTACTATGTACGCTTATGTAGCTGCCTATATTGACGGCACTTTACCTTTCCTCCTCAGGAGACTTGCTTCTGATCCCCGACGCCATATTCGTCCAACGCTTGAATGCCCTGAAGTATGGAATGGGCCGCAAAATATTTGCGGCCCATTCTTTTACCAGGCATGGTTTCTTATCTCATCAGTAATTTTCTATCTTTATCTATATTTTTTCTATATTAAATCAGCTCGATGGTTGTTTTACCGTTTACCGTTTTGCTGTTCTTAGCCTGCGAGTCAAGTAAAGTATACCTGCCAGCAGCACCAATGCGGCAGCGGCGATAGCCGAAACAGAAGCTGCGGAAGGAGTTGTCCCGTTTTGTGCGGAAGCGCTCCCGGCTGTCGCAGTATAGAGTTCCGCATCTGCCGGAGCAGATACCGTCTTCACATCCGTCGGAGCCGCTCCGTCTTTTGCTTCTTCAACCGGAGCGCCCGTAGCGTACATCAATCCTTCCTCTCCGTTTGCCGCACCTGTCGCATAAGTCATGGCCAGTGTACCTTCCACCACTTTTACCTGCTCCGTTCCCAGCACCTTGTAAATGAAATCCGCATTTTCCTTGTTGAAAGGCGTTATGCCGACTTCCACGAAATCCTTGCCGGCGACCGTATGCGTTACGGTTATGCCTTTTGCGGCAATTTCGTCCTTGTGCTCCTCAAACAGGTATTTATCGATTGCACTCTGCTTACTATACATCTCACTGCTTACCGGATCTATCTGTGCGGCGGCAGGTATAGCGTCTGTAGCTGCATTGGCGGCGCCCACAGATGTCTGCCCTATACTGGAGACCGACGACGACACCGGCGTATCGGGCGATATAGCCTGTTCCTCTGCAAATGCTGCCGTCGAAAGCAGCATCGTCAACCCCAGTCCGACTATGAACCCTTTCATGAATCTTGACCTTGACATAATCATTCCTCCCGTTTCTTTCGGCCTGAAGCCGTATATATTTATTTACTGAGCGGCAGCATCAGTTCCGCCGTCATCAAAGCATCCTCCCGAGTCAGTTCGCCTGTCACGGAATAGTGGATATCGTTTTTAAACCAATGGACCTCCGTATCTGCAGTGCCCGGGGCCGAGCTCCCACCGATCGCCGCCGTTTTTACATAACCGTCGCTTCCCCCTATCTTGACTTTATTATAATCCTTGAAAAGCTTCGGATCGTTTGCCTCGCCGCCTTCTTTTTGTTCGGTTATTATGAAGGAGCGCTTGCCTGAACTGTAAGAAATAACGATTTTTACGGCGTTTTTTACATCCTCGCCCGACGCATTTATCTGCTCAAGCCTATAGTCATCCGGGATGTATGCCGGCATTAGGAAATCCGGGCCGAAGCTGGCTCCCGCTTCACCAAGATTCGCAGGCTTCCATTCGGCAGCCGCCGCCTGTCCGTTTCCGGCTCCGGCTTTCCCGGCCTCGCCGGCATCTTTGGGTCCCTCGGTTGAGGCCACGCCCGGAGCTGCCGTATTGGTCGCCGAGAATATATTCATTTCCTGATTCGGCTGACTTTCGTGCAGGTTTTTCAGCTTCAAGGCTCCTGTCAGCTCAAGGCCTCCCAATATGAGAACGCCGCATGCAGCAAGCGCAATCAGCCTTCCCGCAGGTATCCTGCTCCTGCCTTTACTTTTTGCTATTACCTTAGCCTTCATTTCTTCAGTGACATATATCTCAGACATTGCTTCATCAGCCATCTTTTTAAAATCCTTCATAACGATCATCCGGACCTGTCCCTCCTCCCAGCTTTGTCCTCAGCAATTCCCTTGCCCTGTGGAGCCGGCTCCTTACCGTTCCCTCCTTCGTACCCAGCATCCTGCCTATTTCCGCAGTATCGCAGCCGTTATAGTAATAAAGCACGACCGTCTCCCTGAACGCCTCCGGAAGGGACATTACGGATTCAAACAGCAATCTGCTTTCATCCTTCCTGATCAACCGCTCCTCTATATCCGCACCGCCTCTTTGCAACGCTATCCTGTCTGTCGGGAAGACCCGTTTCAACCATGAACTGCGAAGCATATCCCTGCAGACATTCATCGTTATACTGATCAGCCAGGTCTTTTCGCTGCTCTCACCTCTAAAGCCGGTATATTTTCTGAACACCTTTATAAAGACCTCCTGAAAAGCGTCTTCGGCCCTGTGCTTGTCCTTCAGGATCATATAGGCGGTTCGCAGCACGTCATTACCGTACTGTTCCATGAGCCGCCGTGTTTGTTCTTCAATATCAAGAGCGCCGTCGTTCCTATTCTCCTTTGGTACCGAAAGAGAATACATCTGCTGCCTCCTCCCCGCTTTATTTCTCTTTCACTGATTTGACGCGCACATATGTTTATCCGCTCCTTAACATTGGCGGAAAGCTCAATTTCTATGCAGTAATATTTACATAATGAAATAAAACGTAACTCTTCTGATGCAAAATTCATAAATTGTAACATAGGCCTGAATCAGTAATTCATATAAGGAGGATTTGTCATGTATGAATATTATCGAGAAAACCCGCAGATAATGCCGACACAGAATATGTTCAACCCGACAGAGGCAATGCCGACACAGAATATGTATAACCCGGCAGCAGCAATGCCTGCACAGAATATGTTCAACCCGACAGCAGCAATGCCCTCACAGAATATGTTCAACCCGGCAGCAGCAATGCCTATGCAGAACATGTATAATCCGATTCCCACAATGCCCGCTCAGGCAGCCCCATCAGGCGTATCTCCCGCCGAACAGCTCGAGAGCATGTTTCCGGAGACATACAATATCATTAAGCCTGAGGTTAAAAAGGCTTGCGACAATATGATGGAGAAAAAAGGCGGCAAGTGTCCGACAAAGGAAGAGGTCGAATCCATGAGCAATGAAATTGCCAAAAAGATCGAACCTGCCGTTGAAGCTGCGGTCAAAAAGAGTCCTTCCGCGGAAGAAAGGCAGTTCACTTTCGGCGGAAGACGTATACTGAGAGATTTTGTGGGCGCACTGATAATAACCGACCTGATCCGCAGAAGACCATTCTTCTTTCCCGGGTTTTACGGTTATCCGTACACTTTTTTCCAGCCTTTCCCCGGAGCCTTTTACGGCACATATCCGTTTTTCTATTAAATCGCCAGGCAATCGTATCACATGGCATTCAATAAAGTTACCGGCACATATAAAACGGGTCCTGTTTTCAGGATCCGTTCATTTACTGTTAAATTCAATATCAGGTCATTTCTTGAACCAGGAAAGAACCATATCCCTCTCCTCGTAATAACGTGCAAGATACTTTTTATTTATACCATAACGGTCATATCCGCCGGTACCGCGCTGATATATTGATAAGGCGACGTCCCTGAGCTTTTTGCCGGTAAGTCCCTTCGTCCTTTTATCATGTAGAGCCCAGCTGTACATGGTCGTACCCCATTCGATGTTTACTGCGCCGTCAAGCGGTTTGTTAGGGGTTTTAAGCTGCTTTGACAATTCTTTGAAATGGCCTGAACTTATTTGAAAATAGCCTTTACATTTTCCCGTTGAGCATTTTTCGTAGAAATTGCTCTCTACAGAAATCAACGCCAGCATGTCGATATAATCGAGCTTTTTCTCCTGACACTTTTCCCATAGAAGCTTCTGGTAATCTTTTTTCATCGGTATCTTCGTATTGTACCAGAGACTTTCGTCATCCGCCTTTATTGCCGCACCTGTAGTGCTAATCGCAGCATTTGTTGTGGCGGTGGTATTGCCTGAGGTATCGATGGCTGAGCCGGTAGTAATGGCTGAACCGGTAGTTATAGCCGAACCGGTAGTTATAGCCGAACCGGTAGTTATAGCTGAGCCCGAAGTTATAGCCGAGCCCGAAGTTACAGCCGAGCCGATAGTAATTGCCGAACCTGTAGTTGACGTGTTTTCGGGCGTACCGGCCGTATCAGCCGCCAGTGATATGGCGACAGGGTCTGCAAATAAAAGGACTATTGATAAAATCACTGCGGCAGGTATGAATATTGCTTCCTTTGATAAAAAACGCACTTTATACCTCCTTGGATTATGCTATGTATGTTCGTAGATTAATTCATATTCAAAGCCCTTTTATTATTTTACCATAATTTATGCCGAAATCGCAAATTTGGCAGGAAACCCGCCATACATCACATTTTGGCGCTCCATCATCCGTGTTATTTTCTCTTTATTCCTATATGTCTCTTTACTGTCGGACGTTTGTTCGACTGTTCTATATTGACCTTTCTGCCTTTCATAACGTAATCCTTCATTGAATCAAGCACCTTGTGGGCATATTCTCTGGGCACTTCGACAAAAGTGTAGCTTTCGTAGATATCGATAGCTCCGATGAGTTTACCCGGCAGCCCGGATGTGGAAGCGATGCTCTGAACGATATTTCCCGGCTGTATCCTGTCCTTCCGCCCTACGTTGATAAAAAGCCTGACATATCCTTCCTCTGCCCCGCTACTATAATGTTCGCCATCCCCTGCGTCCATTTCCGGCATAACTTCGGATTTATCAGGAGCATTTACGCCATGTGCGGTATTTCCGACCGGTTCTGCAATCATTTTCAACAATGCGGCTGCAAAGTCAAGCGGGCTTGTAAAGCTTTCACCGTTCCGATCCTCCGGTCCTTCTGCCCCGTCACGGGCCATACTGCTTTCGGGCGAATTCATTTCTTCAATGGCTCTTTCGATATAGTCCGAATATTTGGCAAGCTTACCATCCGCTACAATTTTTTTGATACCGGTCATAAGCTTGTTTATCTTGTTTTCTTCTACGTCCATTAACGTAGGTGGCTTGATCGGAATGATTCTGGATTTTGTGAAGCGCTGTATATCCTTGAGCTGATTGATCTCACGTCCGGCCACGAAAGAATAGGCCTTGCCGGTTTTCCCCGCCCTGCCTGTCCTGCCTATCCTGTGAACATAATATTCATCATCCCCGGGCAGGTCGTAATTGAAAACTGCTTCCACATCATCGACATCAATGCCCCTGGCCGCTACATCCGTAGCTATGAGTATATCGAACTGGCCGCTTCTGAACCTCGACATGACCTTGTCCCTCTGTTCCTGCCTCATGTCGCCGTGGAGCGCTTCCGCCGAATAGCCTCTCGACTGCATTTCAGTCGCAAGATCGTCGACCCGTTTCTTTGTATTGCAGAAAACAAGAGCAAGCTTGATGTCATTTGCATCTATCAGCCTCGAAAGCAACTCGGCCTTGGCTGAACTTGCGACTATTATGTAGTACTGTTCGATACTCGGCACAGTCAGTTCTTTATGCGAAATTTTTATATGTACGGGATCCTTTTGATATTTACGAGTCAGATCCATTATTTCCTTGGGCATGGTCGCTGAGAACAGGATCGTCTGGCGTTCTTCCGGAGCTTCCCTGAGAATAGTGTCTATATCTTCGCGGAAGCCCATGTTGAGCATTTCATCGGCCTCATCAAGTATTACCATTTTGAGGTTGGCGAATTTGAGCGTACGCCGCCTCATATGGTCCATTACCCTTCCGGGCGTTCCGATGATTATCTGCGGTCGGTTTTTCAACGCCCTGATCTGCCTGTCGATAGGCTGGCCGCCGTATATTGGCAGTATCCGGACACCGTTTTTATATTTTGTCAGACTTTTAAGCTCTTCTGACGATTGTATCGCCAATTCACGCGTAGGGCAAAGGATCAATGCCTGGACGCCTTCTTCCGAAGGATCGAGCATTTCGATTGCGGGGATACCGAAGGCGCAGGTTTTCCCGGTTCCTGTCTGGGCCTGTCCTATTATGTCCCGCCCTTTCATGATGTGTGGTATCGACTGGGCCTGTATGGGCGTTGCCTCTTCGAAGCCGAGATCGTCTATTCCTCTTTGTATCTCTTCCGATATGTTGAATTCCCTGAATTTCATGTATTTCTCCTTTTTGATAGTTAATTGACTGCCGGCTCTGAACAGCATACCATACTTTTGTGCTGATAGCGACAAAAAGTAGATGATAGCCAGGCAATCATCTACTAATTATTTACTTCTAATACACAATTATTCATATTAGTACAAATGGGCGGTAGTTTGGACGCTTTGTAATGAAAGTTGTCTATATGGTAATATTGACGTGTTTTCCGGAAGAGCCTGCGGAATTGTTCCCATATGCAGCTGAGGGAAGCTTGCGGCTTGCGTCGGATTTGGTCACGGTCCTGGTCTCCCCGCCCGATACATAGGAACGGCCGCACTCCGGGCAGACCGAAGTAAACAGCCGTACGCTCTGCGACACTATTCTGCTGCCATTTGATGCCGCAGAAGCTTTTACTTTCGATACGTGTTCCTGCTCGTGGCTCATCACGACCGCACCTGAGCTGGCAGGGTCTATATGTCCCGGCGCCTTGAACGAGACTCCCGGATCGCCTGAAACATCCTGGTAAGTGCGGCTTTTACAGGTCTGGCATTCTATTGCACCCGAACGTTTCAAAGCCTTGAGGTCTGCTGCTCCAGCTTTTTGGGAAGGTGCAGTGTTCGCATAACCATACCCGGAATTGCTTCCATACCAACCGGGATTACCGGCTCCTATACCGGAAATGCTCACTCCCTTACCTCCTACAATTACAAAAATATCCTTATACCAATATTATATAAAACTACAGTGAGAATGACATGAGCCATATTTACTATTTTAAGACAGCCGGTTGCGGAAATCCCCATAGCCGAACTTTTTGACGAGCTTTACGCCCTCTTCTTCATTGTAAAGCGCTATGGACGGAAGATTCACACCGTTGAAGGTATTGTTCTTGACCATGGTGTAATGCGCCATATCGCAGAAAACCAGTCTGTCGCCCGGCTTCAAAGGTTCTTTGAAGGAATAGTCCCCGATGATATCGCCCGACAGGCAGGTATTGCCGCCCAGGCGGTAGGTGTGTTCATATGTTCCGGGCTGTCCGGCGCCTATTATCTCCGGCCTGTAAGGCATCTCCAATACATCGGGCATATGGCAGGCTGCCGATGCGTCGAGTATGCAGATCTTCATACCGTTATCAACGATATCCAGCACGCTCGCGACAAGGAAACCCGTATTGAGCGCTATCGCCTCTCCAGGCTCAAGATATACCTGAACGCCATATTTCTCCTTGAAGTACATTATCGAGCGTACTAATGCTTCAATATCGTAGCCGGGTTTGGTAATGTGGTGCCCGCCGCCCATATTGAGCCACTTCATGCCTTTTATATATTTACCGAATTTCTCGTCCACTACCTTTACCGTGCGTTCCAGCGTATCCGAACCCTGTTCGCACAACGTGTGGAAATGAAGGCCTTCGATACCTTCAAGCTCGTCGGTTCTGAAATTGGCCAGTGTGATACCAAGGCGCGAGTTGGCATAGCAGGGATTGTATAACGGCACTTCGACTTCCGAGTACTCCGGGTTGATGCGGAGCCCGCAGCCTACCTTGCCGGTGGAAGACGAATTATGTGCTTTTACCCTGTTTTTGTACCTGCTCCACTGCTCGAACGAATTGAATACTATATGATCGCAGTATTTCAATATATCGTCGAACTCTTCCTCAATATATGCGGGAGCATAAATATGGACTTCCCTGCCCATTTCTTCGTAGCCGAGCCTTGCTTCGAAAAGCGAGCTCGAAGTGACCCCCTTGAGATACTTCGCTATCAGCGGGTACACCGAAAACATCGAAAACCCTTTTTGAGCAAGAAGAATACTGCAGCCCGTCCTATCCTCGACAGACTGCAGTATTTCAAGATTCTTTTTGAGAAGCCGTTCATCCACCAGATAACATGGCGTCGGCAGCGATTTTATATCCAGATCCATTTAAAAACCTCATGAAAATTTCAAATCCTTATTCAGGTATGATAGGTGAAAAATCTTCCTTCCATGGTAAGCCCCACTTGTTCAGCGCATTCATGAACGGGTCGGGATCGAACTCCTCGATGTTGTGGACGCCGTGTTTCTTCCAGCTCCCGTTCAGTATCATCATCGCGCCTATCATTGCGGGCACGCCCGTAGTATAGGATATCGCCTGCGAACCCACCTCGGCATAGCATTCCTGGTGGTCGCACACATTATACACATAATATGTCGCAGGTTTGCCATCCTTTACGCCCCTGAAAATGCAGCCGATGTTCGTCTTGCCTTTGGTCCTCGGCCCAAGTGACGCAGGATCGGGCAGCAATGCCTTTAGGAACTGCAGCGGGATTATCTGCCTGCCTTCGAACTCTATGGGCTCTATCGACGTCATTCCTACATTCTGCAGCACGCGCAGGTGATTGAGGTAATTGTCCGAGAAGGTCATCCAGAAACGGATGCGCTTCACGCCTTTTATATTTATTGCCAGCGATTCTATTTCTTCATGGTGGAGCAGGTAAATATTCTTTGGACCTATCTCCGGAAAATCATAGGTCTGTCTTAAAGCCAAAGGCTCTGTCTCTACCTCCTTGCCGTTTTCGAAGTAGCTTCCCTTTGCCGTGATCTCGCGTATGTTGATCTCAGGGTTGAAATTGGTGGCAAAAGGATATCCGTGGTCTCCTGCATTCGCATCAAGTATATCTATCGCATGGATCTCGTCGAAGTAATGCTTCTGAGCATAAGCGCAGAAAACACCCGAAACGCCCGGATCGAAGCCGCTCCCGAGCAACGCGGTTATATGGGCTTTTTCGAACTTCTCTCTGTACGCCCACTGCCACTTATACTCGAACTTCGCAACCTCCGGCGGTTCGTAATTGGCCGTATCGACATAATGCACGCCCGTTTCAAGGCAGGCGTCCATAATGGTAAGATCCTGATATGGAAGTGCTACGTTTATTACTACATCAGGCCTGAAGCTTCTTATCAGGTCTACTACCATTTCTGTTTTGTCCGCGTCTACTTTAGCCGTGTATATCTTCGTCCGGCTGTTTTTTACCCTGTTTTCTATAGATTCCTTTATCGCGTCGCACTTGCTCAAGGTCCTGCTTGCGATGCATATCTCCTCGAACACATTCGAATTCTGTGCGCATTTGTGAGCCACGACACTTGCCACGCCGCCTGCTCCGATGATCAATGCCTTACCCATATCAACCCCCCCATCCTGTAATCAATAAAATCCCCATACTGGCATATTACCTCCGATACAAGGAGTTAATCCGCACTCCTTGGGGAGGAGGTCCAATAATAACTAGTTGATTATACAGAAAATAATTCGATTAATCAATATGTTAGTTAGCAATGGTTTCTTCAATAAATGGAAGGGATGGCCGGAACGGTCATCCCCGTTCCCTGCGGGGGCAGGCTTGTCCCTCGATAAAGCCGGAAGCGCTGATAAATATACCTGGTATAAGCATCAGGCAAAACATCGCGCAGGGTGAAGCTGCAGTGACCGCATCATCTGAGTGATGCGGTCACAACCAGCTGTTGTCCCGGGTATATGATATAAGGCCTCGTCAGATAGTTGAATTTTATCAGATTGTCCACGTATGTCCCGTATTTTCTGGCTATCGCATAGAGTGAATCCCCCCGCCTTACCGTATATATGATCGCTTCGGGAGGTGATAACGGAACTATTACCTTTTGTCCCGGGAATATCAAGTCCGGGTTGGGTATATTGTTGAATTTCAGGATATTAGCGACGGTCGTATTGTAGTCATGAGATATCCTGTTAAGAGTATCACCCGGGGCAACGGTATATTCCAGTGTACCAAAATATGCTGCCGGCATTTGACCCACACCTTTACATCCGAATATGATATATATTATGTGAATCGATACCAAATGATAACGGAATTCCTACTTCCGAACTACAATTCTGAAGTAGTTACTGAAGCGCATTGAACTTCAGCTTGTGACGGGCAGCCATGCGCTGGACGGAGCCTCCCGCCGGGGCGGTTATGGTAACGTTCGACTTATCCTGAAAAAGATAAAAAGCAAGCTCATCGATACGTGTATTACCATTCAGAAATGTCAGTTCGGTTGTATACTTATTTCCAAATGCTTCTTTTCCAACATATATAACGCTTTTCGGAATAATCAACCCATTAACCACAGTTGAACCAAACGCATGCTTCCCGATACTGACCACGCCCTCGGGAATATTGACCTCTCTTAGCGGATAGCAGGAGTAAAAAGCGCTTTCGCCAATACTGGTGACAGTTTTCGGAATGTTAACGCTTGTAATTTTACATCCGGTAAACGCTCTTTCCTCTATAGAGGTCAAGCCTTCAGGGAGATTTACGTCGCTCAGCTTATAACAACCATCAAAAGCACTTGCGCCAATACTTTTTACACTATCCGGTATTTCAACCCGGCTAAGATAGAGGCAGTTACTGAAGGCGCCTTCACCGATGCTCACAACGCCGTCCGGAATTATTACCGAATTAATTGATTTATTTCCATAAAAAGCGCCGCCATTAATATATTTTACCCCTTGAGGAATAACAACATCGGCATCGTTTCCGTTATACTCGTAAAGAATATTGTTCCCGCGTATGTCAAAATCCCCGGACTGGCTGTCGAGCTTAACCTTGCTTCTGTATTGAAGCAGGCTGGTGTCCTCCAGACTTTTGGGAATATTGATTTCCTTTAACCTGGAGCATAAATAAAAAGCGGAGGGGCTTATCTTTTTAATTCCTTCCGAGAGAGTCACCCTTGTGAGATCATCGGCTTGAAGAAAGGCGTCGCTCCAGATTTCCCTGACGTTTCCCGGGATTGTGACACTTTTGATGCTTACGCCGACCATATATGCAAACGCCTGCTCACCGATTACTTTAACATTTTTCGGAATAACCACATTTCCGCCCTTGCCATTATATTTGTAAAGAATTCCATCCCCCAAAATGACAAATTCCTTTTTCTTAGCCAGGCTATCCACCGCATTATGTCCTATATACTTTACCGTAGCCGGTATAGTCATATTCACGAGCGCATCGCAGCCGCCAAAGGCTGCGACATCTATCCGTTCAAGTCCGTACGGCAGGCTGACGGTTTTCAACTTAGTGCAGCCTGAAAAAGCATCTTCTCCGATGCTTTTCAGATTTTTAGGCAGCGTCAGCTTTGTAAGCGAAGTACAGCATTGAAGCGCGCGTCTTTCAATTGTAGTAACGCTGTCCGGCATTGTAATACTTGTGATCTTGCTGTTATTCGTCCAAAAGAAGGCTTCTTCCGCGATTGTCGTCACACCCTTCGGTATGACGATATTGGTTGCCTTTCCCGTGTACTTGATCAGTACGCCGTTGTCTACAAGGTAATCGCTTGCCGCTGCGGATGAAATATTCGGAAACAGGCTGAACAGCAAAACCATTATTGTCAAAACAGAGGTAAATCTTTTATTCATCTATATACCTCGCAAAAGTATTATTAAAATATGTCCATAAATATTTTACCAGTCCATTTAATCTTTTACAACCGGTCTGTTCGGCGTCTGTGTGTCCAATCATCAGAGCCTTGCTATATATGGAGCGCTATGGTATTCCTACAGTTTTGTCGTGATAAGATTACCTGATTCATATTTTTTCAATCCATTCTTGAAAAACAGCCATGCCAGACATATATAGACCGCATCAACAGCCAACAGGCCAATAAGGCCATACCAGCTGAAGGCGGACATCAGCCTGAACGGTATGAAGACTATGAACCCTGCAGGAAGCAGAGAATACATGATCCATTTTACCTCCCTGCCGAAAATGCTGTCCGGATACAGCGAGAAATTGAGCAGGAATTCTGTTACCAACCTCGTAATGGCGGAAGAATTGCCGACATAAAAAGTCAATGTGTCTGCGGACGCCATAACCGCGCCTGTAAGCAGGCCGCCTGCGACGACGAACAGCGTAAAAAGCAGCAATTTCAAGGGAGCAAAGCCAAAGATCACAAAAAACAGTACAAATCCGTAGATGAAATCACCCCATGCCGAGAAATCCATCCTTGAGCAATGCACATTAATAAATACATTTTTAGGCTGCAAAAGGTAAGTATCGAGCTCGCCGTTTATGATGATCCTTGAAAGCTGCCGTACGTTCCCGAAAACAATGTGCAGGAAGCCGAAGGTCGACGCCGCCAGCGCCCAGATCAGCATTACGTCCTTGAAGCCATACCCGCCCAAAGACGATACCTTGCTGAAAACAACCCACCAGAAGAATATAAAAAAGGCATCATTCAAAAACATTCCGGCCGACTGTGCAATGAAGCTTACCCTGTATTCCATTGCGGCCTGCAGGTTGTATTTGAAATACAGCCATATGAGCTTAAGGTGCTTTCGTAATATATATTTCCTTCCATCAGCCACCGTTGACATTGAGCTTTTTCACTCCCTTCCGATACATCCAGGCTGTAAGCGCCGCAAAAAATGCAGTATAGAACGCCTGTACAGGCAGGATATCCAGCAGCGTTTCCCTTGAAAACGACGTAAGCAGCCTTGCCGGCGCATAAGCGATATACGAGAAAGGAAGTAGGACGGCGATCTGTCGTATGGCTCCCGGCAGGAATTCCAGCGGCAGGAATAACCCCAGTACAAAAGACAGCTTCTGCGTGATCCAGTAGAAAGCTGAATTGTCTTCCGTCCAAAAGGCAGTCATACCTATGAAGGCATCCATGAAAAAGTTGAGAAGTATGCCAAGCAGGACGGAAAGCAGCACAAAGGGCAGCGACTGCCAGGTAAAGCCTTCGAGCCCGCCTACGTACAGGAATCCGACCAGAACTCCAATGGGCAGATTCGCGATAAACCTTACGGCGGTCTGGCCCATGCCGTCCGAGAACTGGTACGCTACGAAGCTGTATGGCTTGTTCAGCTTGTAAACTATGCCTCCGCCGCGGATCTCTTCATTCAGGCTCCTGAACACATCGCTTTTTGATAATATGACCATTTCAGCCGCAATATAGTACCATACCATCCTGTTGACGGTATAGCCTTCCATGGAGCCATTATTCAGGTAAACGGCGTTCCACAGCTGCAAAAATATAAATATGATAAGCGCGAAGAAGAAGGCGCCTGCGAGAAAATTTGCCGTATACATCATATTGCTGCTTATACTGGTTTCGGCAACCAGAAAATATTTTCGCATTATTTTCATGAACCGTACTCTCCTTCTTCAGATTCAGAGCCGGTTTTCTCTGCGGGGCAGGCATCGCCGCTGTCGCCGCCACTATTTTCATCGATACCCCCTATATCCCTGTCCCTGTAAATATCTCCGATTATCTTCTCCATGGGGATGTCCGAGATCGTTACGTCAAGGATGCTGCCAGCCCGCATGAGATGTGACATTACCTCCTGTATTCCGCCGTTTTCGTCCACTTCGAGTTTCATAGCCAAACCGTTGCCCTTGATTACATTAAGTCCGTCAAGGCTGTCCGGGTCAGACAATTCGCTGAACTTCACGTCGATTATCTTCCTGTTTAGATAGCCATATTTCAGCGCTTTTACCGAACTATCCAGGACGATCCTGCCGTGGTTGATTATCACGGCCCTGCTGCACAGCTGCTCAACATCGCCAATATCATGGCTTGTCAAAAATATCGTGGTCTTCTCTTCCCTGTTCAGGCGTATGATCAATTCCCGTATTTTTTGTTTTACAAGCACGTCCAGTCCGATAGTCGGTTCGTCGAGGAAAACAATCTGCGGCCTGTGCAGTATCGAAGCTGCAAATTCACATCTCATACGCTGCCCCAGAGAAAGCTTTCTTACCGGAGTATCCATTAAATCACCGATCTCGAACAGCTCAACTATCTCTTTTATTCTTGAATCCAGCACTTTGCCATCTATTTCGTAAATCGCGCCTAGCAGCCTGAAGCTGTCCATAGGAGGCAGGTGGAACCAAAGCTGTGATTTCTGTCCGAAAACGCTCCCGATACTAAATGACAGGTCCCTTCTCTGCTTTTGCGGATCGCAGCCAAGTACGGACATGCTGCCCGAAGTTGCATGCAATATCCCCGTAAGCATCTTGATCGTAGTGGATTTGCCGGCCCCGTTGGGCCCGAGGAATGCTACCATCTCCCCGCGCGGAACTTCGAGACTGATCCCGCGCACCGCCTCGATTTTTTTATACTCTGGTCTTACAAGCGATTTTAAGCTCTCCCTGAAGCCCTCTTTTTTCACTTTCGTTTTAAATACTTTCCTCAAGTCGCTTGCAACGATCGCATGCGATGTTTCAAACCTATCCATGGTATCCACCTCCGCCAGAATCGTATCAATGCCCATGATATAAAAAAACCCGCAGGATCACTGTAAAGTGACTCCGCAGGGTTCAATACCGGCGTGTAGGGCTTTCGCCCCTATGCTGCTCGGGCATTCCGCCTTAAAGCATACTCATTTAAAATATTTTGCCATATACTTCTTCAATTGTCAACATTTTTGCAGGAATTCTTTCATCCCTTAAGGTGTTCAAGCAGAATATTTATGCCCATTCCTATAAGGATCAATCCGCCTACGATTTCGGCCTTGGATTTGTATTTTTCACCGAATATGTTTCCTATCTTGACTCCGATTGCGGAAATAATAAACGTCGTAGTGCCTATCATTATCACTGCGGGTACGATATTGACATTCAAAAATGCAAAGGTAACGCCGACCGCCAGCGCATCAATGCTGGTCGCTACCGACAAAACGAGCATATTTCTTACACAGAAGGAAGCCTCCTGTTTTTCATCATTACCGCTTCTGGATTCCCTTATCATATTTGCGCCGATAGTACATAGCAGTACAAATGCGATCCAGTGGTCGATAGAAACGATATAGTCCTTGAACTGAGTTCCGACTATATACCCCAATAGCGGCATCAACGCCTGAAAACCGCCGAAATACAATCCTGTTTTAACAATATGTTTGATTTTCAAATCACTTACGCACAAGCCTTTACTTATTGCAACAGCCAGAGCATCCATCGAAAGGCCGAGAGCGATCAGTAATAATTCAAGCAGTTCCATCCGAACTAATCTCCTATATGTTTCTTATGGTAGTTCGAACACAAAAAGCCGGCATCAGGGAGCAATATTAGCATATATTCAAATTAACAGCAATATTCTCGTTCAGCGGACAAAATGATAAAAATAATTGCAGGCTTTCGCCTGCAATTATACGATATGACTCGCTGTGAAACTACCGCCTGCCTGTTGTTCCAACGAGGTTGTTGGAGGTAGTTCCGGTCAAATTGGTAGTAAGTCTGCGCATCCTTGTGAGGATATCCGTAGCATCGCTGACTGTACAATTCTTGATAGAGGGATCTGCAGCTTTTACCTTTCTATTGACATCTGCCCTACAACGTGACGGACTAACGGTACCATTCGTCTTGATCCCGACAAGCGCCGTATCGCCTACAACTATAACTTCGGCGGCATTGACTCCCTTGGTAGCCAAAACATTCTTCCTTAAGACAGAGGCTTTCAGCATGTCGGCAGTCGTTCCGTCATTTCTCGTACCGGTATTGGTATTCAAACCTGTACCATTCATCCCGGTCGTACCAAAGTTAGTTCCCATGTTGGTTCCGGTGTTCTTACCGGCGTTGGTTCCATATCCGGTATAGCCCATATTGGTGTTGGTTCCGTGGCCGGTTGTGCCGTATCCGGTATAACCGAAGCCCGCGTTAGTGCCATAAGGGGTGGTGCCATATCCGGTTCTGTTGCCCGTCATACCGTATCCGGTCGTACCGTATCCGGTCCTGTTGCCGGTCATGCCATACCCGGTCGTGCCGGACCCGGTATAGTTACCTATGCCCAACTGATTTCCAAGGTTTGTGTTGGCGCCGTTATAACCGGGTCTGTTCATTCCCGCATAACCGTTGCCGGTATAGCCGTTATAACCGTAACCCGTATTATAGCCTACATTGCTGCCATAACCGGTACCTGCCATATTACGGCCCGGTGAGGTTGTACCGGCGTAATTTGTTCCGTAATTCTGTCCGACGCCGGTTCCGCCATACTGTCCCGGTGCTCTCGCTGTCTGGGAGCAGCCCGCCAGCGGGGATGAAACAAGACATACCGCTGCAAAAGTTCCCAAAGCTGTTCTAAATGTCTTTATCATTTTCAACACCTCCCGTAATATTCTGTGTACATAATCTATAATTATTTGAGTTAATTATTAAGAAAGCTGCAAAAAAAAACCGGCATGAATCATTATCCATACCGGCTTCATACATCTCATCATATATTATTATCAAAAAATTGTTTTTTATAGCGATTGTTTTATTTTACCGTTCGTAATACGTGTATCCGCGAAGCCCGTTATCGTATGCGCGCATGATTTCCGGCCTTTCGCTGGCGCTGATCAGGCCGTCGTGAATAGCCTCTTCGGCAGTTTCCCTGAAACGCACGAGCATATCCTTCGGATCGAATTCCACGTATGACAGTACATCCGCAACACTGTCGCCATGTATTTCCTTGACGAGGTCATAATGGCCTTCGTGATCTATCCTGACGCTTACGACATTTGTATCCCCGAACAGGTTGTGAAGGTCGCCGAGCGTTTCCTGATAAGCTCCGACGAGGAATACGCCGAGGTAATAATCATCTCCGTTTTTCATTTCATGCACAGGCAGGGTCGTACGTACGTCGTGCAGGTCTATGAAATGATCGATCTTGCCGTCGCAGTCGCATGTAATGTCCGCAATGACGGCGCTCCGCTTGGGAAGCTCCAGCAGGCGGTGCACCGGCATAATCGGGAAGAGCTGGTCGATCGCCCAGCTGTCCGGAATCGACTGGAACACGGAGAAATTGCAGTAGTATATGTCGGCAATCGCGCTTTCGATATCCTCAAGATCAGGCGGAGGATTTTTGATTTTTTTCTTTTCCTTCGCAATCTGGTTTATAGTGTTCCAGAAGATCTTTTCGGAAAGAGAGCGCTGGCGCAGGTTTATCTTGCCGTGTTTGAACATGTCCCTTATATCGTCGCGGTAGTAAAGCGCGTCGTTGTAGCACTCCTGGATGTTCCTGAGCGACAGGTTCCTGCTGACGTCATAAAGGTTTCTTATCTGCTCGGGAGTCGATTCGTCTATCTTTTCCTGTATATCGTATTCTTCGAACTTTTCTACGTCCAATACGTTGAAAAGCAGCACGGAATAATATGCGACCGTTGTACGCCCGGATTCGGTCACAATTATCGGGTGTTCAACGTTGTCCGAATCCAGCGTGGTCATGACAGCCTCAACTATATCGGTGCAATACTCTTCGACAGTGTAGTTCCGGCTGTTGGTATAATTCGTGTTCGAGCCGTCGTAGTCGACTGCGAGACCGCCGCCGAGATCGAGGTAACCCATCGGCGCGCCTTCCTTTACAAGTTCCGAGTAGACACGTGCAGCTTCAAGCACGGCTGAACGGATATCCCTGATATTCGGTATCTGCGAGCCCAGATGGTAGTGCAGCAGCTTGAGAGATCCCAGCATGCCGCTGTCCCTAAGCTTATCCACCGTCGTAATCAGTTGGGATACGTTCAGGCCGAAAATGCTGCGGTCGCCGCCGGACTCAGTCCAGTGGCCTCCGGCTTTTGCCGACAGCTTGATCCTGATGCCGATATTAGGCTTGATACCCAGCGTCTGAGAACGCTCAAGTATTAAGTCAAGTTCGTCGGGAATCTCTATGACAAAGAAGCATTTGAAACCCATCTTTACTGCATACAGGCCAAGATCGATAAATTCCTCGTCCTTGTACCCGTTGCATACCAGACAAGCCTCCTTGTCCTTCATAAGCGAAAGCGCCGCTATGAGTTCGGCCTTGCTGCCCACCTCCAGCCCGTGATGATAACGCTGGCCGAATTTCGTGACTTCTTCCACTACCTGTTGCTGCTGATTTACTTTTATCGGATATACTCCGCGGTATTCTCCTTTATAATGCAGATCCTTCATCGCTTTTTTGAAGGAATTGTTCAAATACGATATCTGCGAGTCGAGCAGATTCTCGAAACGCAAAAGCACAGGCATGTCCAGTCCGCGTTCACGCACGCCCGATATTATATTCATAAGGCTGATTGCAGAATCATTGTCTTTATATGGGTTGACCAGCACTTCTCCCTTGTCGGAGATCGAAAAATAACCGGCGCCCCAGTTCTTTATTCCATATAATTCTTCGGACTTTTCTTTGGTCCATCTCCCCAAAAGTTCAGTTTTGTTCATTTTCTGCCTCACCATTTCTATTAATATGCTTCATTTAATATAAATGTACATAGCAGACAATAGCATAACATAAGCGGTATTGTCAATCCTGCCTTGTTGGTGACGCCCTGCGGCGGACAGCCGCCGGATGAGTGCTCAATTTTCTGCAAAAATCGGGACATAGTCATGGTCTACTGTTATGACTGCACGGTAGGAATTGTCGATCTGCCGAACACTATCCGAGATCAGCTCTCTAAGCTCGGCATCACTGATTTTGAATTCAAATGGCACGACAATATCAAAAATGAGATTCGAATGCGTTACACCCCAGACCACGCGGAAATCATGCATGCCTATCTGGCCGGAGATCTGTCCGATCGCTTTCTTCACCTCGGTCTTTAGCTCATTCGTCTTTCTGTCGTCCGTAATGACAGGATCGAGATGGATAACCATATGGATATCCATTTCCTTTAAAAAATCACGCTCTATGTTGTCAATAATGTCATGGCTCACCATTATATCCTGCTCCGCCGAAACCTCGCAGTGAACTGACGCAAAGCACTTGCCTACGCCGTAATTGTGGACGCTCAGGTCATGCATTCCGACGATGCCCTCATAGCTTTGGATCTTCTTGTATATTTTGCGCACGAATTCCTCCGAAGGCGCATTTCCAAGCAGCGGGCTGACAGTGGACATAATTAGTTTACCCCCGGAAAACATAATAAACAAAGCTACGACCACACCCATGTAACCATCCAGGTTGAATCCCGTCAAAGCTGTAATTATTGTAGCTGCAAGAACAGAGGAGGTCGCCAGGATATCATTCCTGCTGTCGAAGGAGGTTGCTAACAGAGCCGGGGAATCTATGGTCCTTCCTATTTTTCTGTAAAAAAGGCACTGCCACAGTTTAATAAATACCGATACGACCAGTACGATGACAGTCAGCCAGGAAAACTGCGCCGTCTGCGGATGTATTATCTTGTCCGCCGACGTCTGGACCAGCTGAAAGCCCAAAATAACTATGACAAACGATACGATCAGACCTGAAATGTATTCCATACGGGCATGCCCGTATGGATGAACGGCGTCGGCGGGTTTTCCCGATATTTTGAAGCCTACAAGTGTCACAACGGATGAGCCCGAATCCGACAGGTTGTTTACGGCGTCCGCAGTTATGGAAATGCTGTGGAAAAGCGATCCCACGGTTATCTTTATAAGGAAGAGAATAAAGTTCGTAGCTATGCCGACAACTCCCGCAAACTTCCCGTAGTTTTCCCTGACCTGCGCATTTTCCGTATTATCGCGATCCCTGATAAAAAGCCTGATAAATATATCAGTCATTCCTACACCTCGTTTTTATTATACGCAGCCTCAAAAATAAAAAAATCCATGGAACATATTACTGTCCCACAGATTCGCTCATTTCCGATCTGTTGCCGGTTCCGGCCCAGCCCCACAAACCGTTTCCGGTTCATCGCCTGCTCAGTTTGTACTGTAGTCGAGTGCAGCGCAAATTGATTGTTTAATTATATAACGTTTGCCGATATGCGTCAAGGATTTATGTACCGCTGGGTCGCGACGACCTAAAGCCGGCCGCATGGCTGTAATCTACTATGCGGCCGGCTTTAGGCCAATGACTTGTACTGTATTGTTGGGAGGGACTATTGCCGATATATTTGTCAGGCTGTTACTCCTCGAAATATACTTTCAATATATTGCAGTCTTGGAGCTGCGTACTCAAAAAACTCCTTATATGACTGGCAATAATAATTAAGTTGAGGCAGGCCCTCGGTAAAAGGCTCTCTGTATCTTCGGCAACCGCCTTTACACAAATTCATCCATTTACATTCGAGACACTCCGGATCTATTGGCTTTGATGCTTCGACAAATCTTTTTCCGTTTTCACAATATTTCAATTCTTCAAATCCCTTATCCTTGATATTTCCAAGATACCATTCGTCTATTACATAAAAATCGCAAGGATAGACTCCGCCGTTTGATTCAACAATTATCTGACAGCTGCAATTTCCCGACATCCCACAAATCTCTGGCTGCTGGCCCGCCAGTATATCGATCAGGTTATCAAAATAGCGTATGCTTATATAATTGCCCTTCCTGATATCCTCGTACCATAAATCAAATAGTGTTTTTAAAAAAATGGCAAACATATCGGGAGTGAGTGAAAAATTGTATCCTCCAGGTTTCTCATTCAAAGGTTCAATACATGGAATGAACTGCAGGTATCTGAAATTCTTTTTGGAAAAAAAGCTGTATATGCTTCTCACGTGCCTCGCGACGCTTGAGCTTACTACAAATAGTATATTGTATTCTACCTTGTACCTGTTGAACAGTTCAGCGGCATTCATGATCCTGGAAAATGTGCCTCTATCCTGAACATCCTGCCTCAAATCATCATTTATATCCTTGGTTCCGTCCAGTGAAAGCCCTACAAGAAAATTGTTGCTCGCCAGAAACTCCGCCCAATTTCCATCTATTAGAATTCCATTGGTTTGAATTGCATTGTTGATTTTAACTTTTTTAATGTTATATTTTTTTTCGAATTCGACTAATTTCTTGTAGAAATCCAATCCTGCAAGTGTCGGCTCGCCGCCCTGAAAGGCAAAGTTACATTCGCCGTCCGCAAAATCCAGCGCTTTCTTAACAATCAATTCAAGCAGCTCCAGATTCATCAAACCGTTGGATTCTACCTTTCTTATCTTAGCGGTTGAATGATAAAAGCAATACCTGCATTTTAAGTTGCACAGGCTTGAAGCCGGTTTAACAAGCAAGTTCAGCGGTGGCAAGTTTATCCTCCTTTGCTGCGTTCATGGATCTTTCTCTGTTTTTACCTGATCAGTTCTTCTACGGCATCTGCCATGGTGCATAACAGTAGGCAGCATGAAGTAGCTCCGGCATCCAATACGCCTTTTGAACGTTCTCCCAGACGGCTTGCGCGGCCGATCCTGGCAATTAAGCCGACAGTGGAATCCCTACCCGTTATCGCTGCTGTTTTCATATCTTCCAAAGACGATTTAAAGTCTTTTCCTGATTCACAGGCATCTTTGTAAGCCTTTACTGCAGGATCGATGGTATCGACCAGCGTCTTATCTCCGACCTGAGCGTTTCCAATCTTTTTAATCCCTGCATACGCCGCGTCCAGCATGTCTGCGAATAATGCCTGATCGACTTTTTCCTTATTGGCGGTTACCTTGGACATCTCTGAAAAGAACGTTCCATAAAGAGGTCCCATTGATCCGCCGATTTCTACCATAAGGATCCTGCCTAGTATCTTGAGCGCGGTAGAAAAATCCGCTTCCGTTTCCTTGAGTTTCTCCCCGCAGATGGTAAAGCCCTTATTCATGTTTACTCCGTGGTCGCCGTCACCTATTAATCCGTCCACCTCGCTGAGGTAATCCTTGTTATCCTGTATCGCTTTTACCAGTGATAATACAATTGCTTTTCCATCGGCATTTTTAAACTCCATCATCTGCTCACCTCCCAAATTGTGTCAATCCCATGCTTTCGCATTCCATATCCAGCAGTTTTCTGAGTTCGTCATCCAGTTTCATTACAGTAAGAGTAACGCCCATCATTTCGAGTGATGTAAAGTAATTACCCACGTACGAGCGGTAAACCTTTACGCCCTTTTGTTCCAGTAGTTCGTCGATTTTGTTATAGATTATATATTGTTCCATAACAGGCGTTGCCCCGAGTCCCGAAACCAAAACCGCCACCTCGTCGCCTTTTCCGAACGGAAGGTCCGGCAATACGATATCCACCATCATTGCCGCCATTTCGTCAGCGCTTTTTAAATCGCACACCTTTATGCCAGGTTCACCATGGTGACCGATTCCCACTTCCATCTTGCCTTCTTCTATTTTGAAATTCGGATGGCCGACGGCCGGTATAGTGCATGAGGTCAATCCTATTCCGACGCTGCACGTGTTATTTATAGCCTTTTGTGCCGCGGCAATGACTTCATCAAGGTTTGCGCCCGTTGCTGCTTTGGCTCCGCCTATCTTCCACATAAATATTTCACCTGCTACACCGCGCCTTTTTTCCCTTTGATCTTTCGGTGCGGATGCAACATCATCATTTGCAACAACCGTCTTTACCGTTATTCCGTCTTCCTCGGCCATCTCCACAGCTATCTTTACATTCATGTTGTCTCCGGCATAGTTCCCGTAAAGACAAGCAACTCCTGCTCCTCCGTTCGCTTCGACAAATGCGTCGTAGAATGCCTGGGCGGAAGGTGAGGAAAATATCTCGCCGACTGCTGCCGCGTCGACCATATTCTTTCCTATATAGCCAATAAATGCGGGCTTATGTCCGGATCCTCCCCCTGTAACTATACCTACCTTGCCTTTCTGAGGAGAGTGCTTATGTTTCAGTACTCTAGGGTTGCCGGTGAAGGCTACGGTATCCTTGTGATTCTTTACAAAGCCCTTCAGCATATCTTCAACAACCATATCCGGATCATTAATTATTCTCTGCAAATTGCATCCCCCCTGACAGTATTTAAAAACTGATTTTCGTACTCCTTTATTTTTTCTACCTTTGATGTAGAGCCACCGCCTTGGAAATTACATGTGAGCCACAAATCAACAAGATTTTTAGCAAGCTCTACTCCGATAACCCGGGCGCCCATGCACATAATCTGTGCATCATTGGATTTTCTCGACCTTTCGCATGAATACGGATCGTGACATACCGCCGCCCTGACTCCGGGCGCCTTATTTGCAGTTATGGCCATTCCGATACCTGTACCGCAGATAAGTATTCCTCTTTCGTTTTTTCCTTCAGCTATAGTTTCCGCTACTTTTACTCCGATATCTGGATACAATACGGGATTTTTATCATAGCAGCCGCAGTCGTCAAGCTGATGACCTTTGTCTTTTAACATTTGCATGATGGTCTGTTTCAGATCGAACCCCGCTTCGTCACATCCTATGGCAATACGCATTTTCAAACACCTCTATGGTTTCAATATTACTTTCAAAGCTTCCTGCCCGTTTTCAGCCATTTTAAAGCCCTCGTCCCATTTATCAAGGCTAAAGGAATGAGTAACCACGCCATCTGTCGGCAACGTACCATTGCCTATCCATTCGATTACAGGTTCATAGCACCACGGGCTCAGGTGAACACCCAGTACGTCAAGTTCTTTTGAATCGCTTATTACACTCCAATCTATCACGGCCGGCGAACCGAATACGCTGAATTCTACAAAACGTCCGAGCTTTCTCAGCATGTCCAGACCCTGCTTTACCGCTAAAGGATGACCTGATGCCTCGATGTAGATATCACAGCCGTATCCGTCGGTCAGATCCAACACTGTCTTCATCACATCATCCTTCGACGGGTTTAAAGCGATATCAGCGCCGAATTTCAACGCCAGAGCCAGCCGCTTGTCATTGTAGTCGATAACTACGAACTTTTTAGGATTTCTTTGACGTATTGCTCCGACCATTCCAAGGCCAAGCGTTCCGACACCGGCAAGAACAACGACGTCCTGGTTGCCGACTTGCGCCCTGTCAACGCAGTGCATTGAACATGAGTACGGCTCTATCAACACGGCTTTTTCTACAGGTATGCTTTCATTGACTTTAAAGTTAATCGAATTTTTTGGTAAAATCATGTATTCAGCCATTCCGCCGTTCACACGGTCTTTGAAGCCGTATACGTCATGCGGCTGGCACATCCAGTATCTTCCGGTCTTGCAGAACTTGCATTCCATACATGGCACAATCTGCTCCGAAACTACTCTGTCGCCTACTTTAAAATCGCCGCGCACATTGGCGCCCATAGCCGCAACATGTCCGACAAATTCATGGCCCGGTGTGAACGGAGCAATTATATAAGGCGGGAAATCCTCCCCACCCCAGAACCGGGGCGCGCCGTGCATGGCTTTTACATCGCCTGCGCAAATACCGCAAGCTTCAATTTTTATCAGCATTTCACCCTCTTTTGGAACCGGTACCGGTATTTCTTCAAGCCGGTAATCGCCAGGTGCATATGCAACCACTGCTTTCATTGTTTTTGGTAGATTTGACATATTGATTCTTCCTTTCATATAAAATAGGTATGCGTTAAAGATTATTTCTTTGACGTCTCGTCATCGTCAAGCATATTCTTCAGACCGATGCGTTCGTATTGTTCGGCAGGCGCATCATTCTCTTTCATCAATTGAATCATGTATCTTATCATTTTTTTCTCTACAGCACTGTCTTTAATTGGATTCAGCTGTTTAGGATCTTTTTCTACGTCGAACAAAAGATTTCCGAACTTAAACAGATCCAGCACAATTCCCTTTTGAAGTTCAGGTCTGCCAGGGCATGGTATTTTCATGGATTTGCAGCCCTTTGTATGTTCAAACGGCGGAGCTATGTCCACAGCTACATTTTGAAGGTCTTCGAGCGGATACCGTTTTTCCATTCTGGTAGCCATGATTGTATAATTGAACAGAGGAGTATTTTCCGGTGTGGCAGGCGCTCTCATGTATACATATTTTCCATCCGTTACGTTTGTATGCCCGCCATGAATTCCAAACAATATGGTGTCATGCACCTTGCTGTCGTTTGCAATCGTGTCCTTCAACACGGAACCCTGCATATCCTTGGGAATCGGAACCCCGAAATATTCAAGCATCGTAGGCGCGACATCTATAGTCGTCACAAGGCTCTTTCTGCGCTCTTCGGCCTTTTTACAGCGCGGATCCCATATAAACAAAGGAGTATTTGCAATTTCGTTATAAAACGGCATAATATTTTTTGACCAGTAATCATGCTCTCCCAGGATATAACCATGGTCGGTATTTACGATAAGCATCGTATCCTTCCACATATCCTTCTCATCCATTATGTCAAGGATCCTTCCGAGCTGACTGTCGCACATGCTTACCAGAGCCGCATATTGATATTTCAAATGCTTAACCTGTTCAGGAGTCTCACTCACAGGCTTATAATCCGGCCAATCAAAAAATGGTCCGTCATAATCGTGAGGATATAGTTTTTTGAATTCCTCAGGCGCAAAGAAAGGTTCATGCGGGTCAAACGTCTCCAATTGGAGAAACCAGTTGTCTTCTTCCTTATTTGTTTCAATGAAATCGAGCGCCGCGTCAAAGCACTTCACTTGCGGGAAATCCTCGAGCTTTTTTATATATTTGCGGTTTATCTCGTCATATCTCCACAGGAAATTTCTTCGGCCTATCCTGTTTTCAGGTTCCGGCGGATCCTTTACTTCCGCCTTCCATGGATCGCCCTCCTGGCCCCTGTAGCTGTCCCATGAGGAGTATCTCGTATGATATGTGGCTCCCCCGTCTTCAAAATAATGATAATGGTCGGTTATCAGATGCGTATATACCCCGTTCTGTTTGAGTATCTCAGGCATCGAATCATCCCACGGCTCCATGGGTCCCCAGCTGCGATGGAGAAAATTGAGCCTGCCGGTGTGAAGTTCCTTTCTTGCCGGTATGCATGGCATGCTCCCGACATAACTGTTGTCAAAAGTCACCGTTTTTTTTGCCAGCCTGTTGAAATTAGGCGTTTTAACCCAGTCGCATCCATAAGGCTCAAGCATATGTCTATTTAAAGAGTCAAACATCACCATTATTGCTTTCATTATTTTCACTCCTAACAGATTTCTATTGTATTTTTAGCGAATTGTCTTTTACCACCATTTGATCATATCGGTGACATGTTTTCTCAGTTTGATGAATTCAGGATCCGTTACATCACGCGGTCTGGGCAAGTCGACTTTTATATCTTCCTTGATGGTCGTCGGTTTATTTGAGAGGATAAGAATTCTTTCGGCCAGATATACAGCCTCCTCGATATTGTGTGTAATAAATAATACCGTACTTCCAAATTCCTTCCACAATTTCAGAACTTCATCCTCAAGATAGAACCTCATCTTGATATCCATCTGGCCGTATGGTTCATCCATAAGAAGCAAATCCGGATACGTGCTGAAGGCTCTACCAATTATTACCCTTTGCTCGCTGCTGACCGATAATTGATGCGGATAATTATTACGGAATTTTTCCAGTCCGAGTAGATTTATTATTCTGTCTACCCTTTCCTTAATAACTTTTTTATCAAGATTTTTGATCTTTAAGCCGAATTCCAGGTTTTGTTGAACAGTCAGCCACGGCATTGCAGATGGTTCCTGAAAAGCAAAGGAAATATTGTGTTTCCTGGGATCCGCAGGCTGGCCGTCTATAAACAGATCGCCTTCGGTCGGTTGATAAAGCCTGGTTAGCAGATTGAGAAACGTAGTCTTTCCGCAGCCTGTAGGACCTACGACACATACGAATTCGCCGCTTTTTATATTAAAGCTTATGTTATCCAATACCAGAAGATCGCCAAACTTTTTTGTCAAACTTTTTACAACAATTTTACTATCGTTACTCATTCGGCAATTCCCTTTCCACCATTTTTCATTTTTTACATTGCCAGATCGGTATTTGCGGATATCGTCTTTCTTAAACTCAAAAATACCTGACTCATCGCATCTCTTGGGCGTTTCATATTGATATTGTAAATTTCCTTTACTCTGCATGGGCATTCGGTAAAGAGTATTATCCTATCGCCTAAATAAACCGCTTCTTCAATGTTATTGGTTACAAACAATATTGTCCTTTTTTCCTTTTGATAAAGTGAAAGTACTTCATCCTGCATATTGTATCTCGTTTGTGCATCAAGCTGACCGAAAGGCTCGTCCATTAAGAGTATTTCAGGATCGTTCGTATATGCCCTTGCAATGCCTACACGCTGCTTCATGCCGCCTGACAGCTGATACGGGTAGCTGTTTTCAAAGCCTTTCAGGCCAACAAGATCAATATAGTGCATCGCTTTTTCGCGCCGCTCTTTCTCATTAATATTTTTCATCTTCGGTCCAAATTCAACATTTTCAATTACGGTCTTCCAAGGCATCAGTCCGAGCTTCTGAAATACCATACCCATCTTGGGATTGGGCTGTGCAACCTCAACTCCGTCAAGCCTTATGCTTCCTGTGTCACGTGGTATCAGTCCCGATATCAGATTAAGCAACACCGATTTTCCACAATGTCCTGGACCAAGCAAAACTAAAAACTCATTGTCTTTTACTTCGAATGATACATTGTCAACAATTTTATGCTCTTCCTTGTTCTTGTCATAAAACGTCTTTGAAACATTTTCCAGTTTCAGTCTGATTTCAGAGCCTGATTCCACGGACATACCCACCTCTCAATATAGTTAGTCAGTATTGCCAGAAGTGCGCCAACGACGCCTATCAACAACATTCCGGTCATAATCAGCGGAACGTCGAACGATTCCATACCTCTTATAATCAGGAAGCCCAATCCGCTTTTTGCCCCCATCATTTCAGCCGCCAGTACAACCATCCAACCCAGGCTCGTCGCATTGCGAATTCCTGCGAATATCGCCGGCAGCGCAGACGGAACGGCAATCTGTAATAACAGCTTCTTATTGGACGAGGCGTTGAACAACTTTCCGACATCGAGGTAAAGCGGCGTAACCAATCTGATTCCGGTGTAGGAGTTTATTACTATCGGCATAAAACAGCCTATAAATACCATAACTACCTTTGAAGTCTCACCAATGCCCATCCACATGACCAGTACAGGCATCCAGGCGATTGCAGGAATCGGGCGCAGCATTTCGAAAATTGTACCGAACAAGGCATATAAAGTTCTGTTCCAGCCGATCAGTACGCCGAAAGGTATTCCCAGGAGCATTGCAAGAAACAAGGCTATAAATACCCTGCGCAGGCTCACGAATATATGCCCGAAAACCGATACGTTACTGATTGGCTTGACAAAAAGCTGCGTAAGCCTTTTAAAAACGTCATAGGGATAAGGAACGATGATCCCTGAAGTTGCACGTGCGGCTAAAAGCCAGACACATAGCAGTGCACCGAGTGAAATTAACGGTATCAGTATATGCAGAATTGTGATCAAAAGACTTTTAGGCTTGGTTTCATTTCTGTTGAACATTATACAGCCCTCCATTTTACAGCCACGTTTTCAATCTTGGAGAATATATATGTGAACAGGAAACCCAGAATACCGATGGTAATCATTCCAAGAACCACTACATCCACCCGTCCGAACTGCCTGCCAAGAGCTATCATATATCCAAGACCTGCGTTCGCCGCCAGAAGCTCCGCCGCAACCAGAGTCGCCCAGGAACTTCCCAGAGCTATCCTTATACCGGCGAATACCATCGGCAAGGCAGATGGTACGCCTACTTTGTAAAATGCCTGAAAGCTGGTTGCACCGAAAGTTTTCGCCACATTGATATGCGTTGTATTTGTTTGTCTTATGCCAGTGTACGAATTTATTACACAAGGTACGAATGCCGCAAAGAAAATTATCATAGCTTTGGCGCCAAGGCCTACTCCGACCCATATTATAGTGAGCGGTATCCATGCGATTGGCGGGATAGGACGGATAATCTCAAAAATCGGGCGTACAAATCTATCCACCGTGGTGTACCAGCCCATCAGCAATCCAAGCGGCACACCGATAAATATAGCCACTACTAGCCCTGCCAAAGCAACCTTTAGACTCACGATAATGTTCATCTGTATGGTGGCTCCGTCAGGAGAGACGTTAGTAAACTTTTCAAAAAACAGTCTTATGACATCCGATGGAAGCGGGAGTTTAGAACTTGTAATAATCCCGAAATAGACAAGCATTTGCCATACAAAAAGGAATGCTAAAACGCTTATTACGGGAAGATATATATATTTCATCTCACTATTCCCGGCTCTCCTTGCTTTAACTCTGTTTATCTTATCCGACAAAAATGGACACCTCAATTCAAATTAATCTTTCATGCTTAAAATAAAACACAGTTATAAATCCAGTCTTTTTAAAAGGTTCCCCACCGGCGGTTTTTTTAAAATCGCCGGCAGAGGTCTTACCTTTCAGCTCGTAACATTTTTATTTTGCAGAATTATAGAGTTCTTCCAATAAGTCGGCTTTGAACTTATTGTCAAGGAATTTCTGTTTATCTTCCGGTTTATAGTTACCGGCTTCGATAAAGAAATCGAGAGGATCGCGGCATTTATCTTCAGCAGCCAGCATCGAACCGTCGGAGAATTTTTCGGTAAACATCTTGTAATTATCTTCCAGAGTATAGAACGGAGTATTGTCAACCATCTTTTTAAGGTCGCTGACTTCTGCCTTGACGCCCTGCTCATCATCCCATTGCTTATAATAGTCGACAAACTTATCTACGTTCTTCGGATCACTCTTAAGCCAATCTACAGTTGTGAAATATATCTCTTCCCATTTCTTTATTGCATCCCGCTTTACAGGATCATTAAAGGATTTCGGATTTGCAGTCAGGGATGCTACCAGCGTAGCTCCTACCGTATTGCCATCCATAGCTTTCAAGTATTTTGTATTTACATCATCAGCATAGGCATAATTGTTCCAAAGCGCCCATATATCGCCTTGGTTGGCGTGAGCCGCCGTATTGACATTTCCGGCATCCATGTTAGTCAGTTTAACATCCTTATCCGTAAGGCCCATCAGCTTCAAACCCTTACCAAGCACATATTGCAGCGTTGTGCCGGTAGGAATGTATATCTCCTTGCCCTTCCAGGTGTCAGTATTGCCATATACTCCAGGGGAATTGGGAAGCTCTCCCGCTTTTGCTATATCAGAATCCCTTCTCACAAAAATCGCCTGTCCGGCTTGTTCTTCTACCGCAAGTCCTACAATCAGGGCATTTTGGGAAATAGGTCCACCCAACGTACCACCGATGCCATAACTTCCGCAATCCCATCCGTCGGAAGCCAGTGCCTCAACCATAAGAGGTCCATTGCTGAAATACAAAATTTCCACATTAAGACCAAGTTTCTTGTAAACGCCCAGCATTTCCGGAATCACTGAGGGCAGGCCATGTAAAACGCCCTGGGTCAAGCCTATTCTCAGCTTGGTCGGAGTATTGAGAGGTTGAATCTTGGCATAGTAGGATTCAAGACTACCATCTTCGCTAACAGCTTGGGTGGACTGCTCGGGATTTGCCGTTCCATTACTTACCGTCGAATTGCTTGAGACGCCGCCATTGTTGTCTGCGCCCTGGCCTGCAGTACCGGCGCCACATCCGGCAAGCATGCCGATCACCAATACGATTACAGAAATCAGCGATACTAGCTTCCTCATTTTCTTTCACTCCTTGTTAATATTTTAATTGATTATTACTGCCTTTCGGAAAACTGATCTTTTCCAATTGTAAATCTATTGATTTGAATTATTATTAAATTGTTAGTTAATGTTATTACTTGAATTATTACTAGAATTTCTAACCTTATTTGTGAATTTTTTTACATTTTATTAGTAATATTTTTCATTGCTTTCTCGAATTTTCGTTAATTTTTACTACTCTTGCTATAATAATGACATACAAAACCATCATTGTCAATAATATTTTATTGATTTTTTTCTTTGTACAATTAATCTATTTACATTTCTATTAGTAATATTTTTATTCGTATCATATTACCTGAATAAATTAGTGTGACGAAATTGAACAATACGCGGCAGCGACCAATTCAAAAGCGCTTGCGGCTTATACGGCCGAGTGTGGAAGCTGCGTGAACTTCTAATTGCTTATTTACAGTTTCATTCGATAAAGCTATAATATAACTAATTATTATTAATAGCATTATTTTAAACGAGCAGTCTTCACTTAGTTACACAGCTGCAAGCAAAAATATAATAGTTATAAATATATTCAGGAGGATTTATGAAGAAAGTAACATCCACCGATGTTGCCAGACTAGCAGGTGTATCACAAACAACCGTTTCTCTCATTATGAGCGGCAAGCCTGGAGTAAGCATATCTGACGAAACTCGCAAGCGTGTCTTTGATTCTGCCAAAAAACTCGGATATGAAAAGAAAGGAAACCAAATTAGTTCGGTAAATCTATCATCACAGCTCATCGGCCTCATGGTCTCAAATTTGACCAATCCCTATTTCACGGTCGTAGCATCCTGTGTGGAATCACTTGCTCATGAGAGCGGATATAATACGATCATATGCAATACCGAGCGTAAACCCGAAAAAGAAAAAAGATATATAGAGGATTTGATTAGCCAGGGTGTTGATGGAATCGTAATAGCATTTACTCCGTCAAACACGGAATATATCAATAAAATCAGCGAGTCCATACCGATAGTGATCATTGGTGAAACAGACAGCTACGCAAACCTTCAGACTATAGGATTGAACAGTATAAAAGCCGGCGAAATGGTAGCAGCACATCTTTATGAGCTCGGTCACAGTAAAATAGCATTTTTGACTTCTCCGGTCAAAAACGTTTCTCTTTCAAGGCAGAGAAGGTTGGATGGAATACGCGATTATCTAATGTCAAAAGGAATCATCGATACTTTTTATATTCTGGAAAGCGAAAACGAAATTGAATCCGACGAGATATATGAGATAGAAATAGGATATGACTTGACAAGGAAGCTGCTGTCGAAACACAGCGTAACCGCGGTGGTAGCAGTCAGCGACCTTATGGCTCCGGGAATATACAGTACGTTGAATGAAGCAGGATTGAGTGTGCCGAATGATGTTTCCGTTGTCGGTTTTGACAATATTTTCATAGCAAAAACACTGTACCCTAAACTGACAACAATCGAGCATCACATAAATGAAAGAAGCAAACTTGCAGTTGAACAGCTGCTCAAGAGAATGAAAAGCAGATCGGATTTAAACGTTTTCAGCTATTCGGTGGAGTATCGTCCATCACTTATAATAAGGGAGTCAACAGCACCGGCGAAAAGGTAAGCTCCCTACGCCTGCCGCAAAACTCCTTATGCGAGTTTTATGGTTTACATATTCTATTGCTAACGCTGGCATGTCGCCGGGCCCTGTCGCTGTCAATGCGGCAGTTGGTTACGGCTATAAAGTGGCTGGTTTTCCCGGTGTAATAGAGGTAATTTTTATCGACATACTGGAAGCTGCCAGCCGTAATGACGAATTGGCCAGGGAAGTTGTAACCAGCGCTGCCATTGCCTTCGGCACGGGGCTCTCAAATTATGTCAACTTCCTGAATCCCGGTATCGTTATATTAAGTAGTCCTGTCATATCCCACTCCGATTTGTTTTACAATATTGCTATGGAAATCGCCTCTAAAAAAATTAATCAAAAGGGCGAAAGCACAGTAGTTTTCAGGAAGGGCGGATATTTTCAGGATTATGCCATCTCTTTCGGAGCCGCTTTAATGGTTGTTGAAAACTTTTTGAACAGTAAAATGCTGTCCTGACATACTAAAGCTTCTATGGCCTTCTCCGCTTTGCACTCCTGAACTGCGCGTCTGTCCCGTCTTGCTGAGGGTTGGCAGCCGCTAATCCCCCGAAAACGTTATTTACACCGAAAAGCCTTATTTCTAAGGCTTTTCAAAGTATCAACCCCTCATTAATATGAGTGGGGGACTGGTGATTATAATGTAATTAGGTGTTGCCGGACACTTTAAAATGCCGTTAAATCCATCTTTTCAATGGGGCGTGCCATGTCTTCGCTAACAAATACGGTTCCCTTTGTAAGCTGGAAAATCGATGCCGGAACGTCTTTTGTCACGGGGCCATAAATCTCGAGCCGGGAAATCATGCGCTCCCATGAACTATAGCTGTTGCCCGATCCCACAGAACATCCACCTCAGGTTCTTGCTTTGAATTCCGTCCTGCATTTTGGACATGTTACCACGATCGTACCTTTTCCCTTCGGAACACGCAATTCGGCCTTGCATTCGGGGCATTTCATATACTTGTGCGTCCCTCTTTCGGAAAAACGCCTGCGCATCCCGATGAACCAACCGTATACCGGGCTTATGAGCATCGAGAACTTGTAATTTTCCATGCTCCTCTTTTTTATATTTCTGGAAAGCATCCTGTAAATGACCAGTATTAGCGGAATATAGCTCAAGTACGTCAGAAGCGCCAAATGCAGTATGCTCCCGAGGAAAGTCAGTATTATCGATAAAATCAGCAGGGCAAACGAGAGACGATCCGCTCCGTACCTGCCCATCATAAACTTACGTAACCAATCCATGGTATCTCCCCTATCTCCTTATTAACAATGACTGTACAAATTTCACCAGCTCAACCACCGGTATGATAGCGACCGCAAGGGCCATGCCTGCTAAAAATCTGTCTGCCGGAAGCGCCGTAAGGCTGAATATAGTGTTGACGCCCGGTATATAAATGACGGCTATCGTAAGTATCAGCGACAATATCATGGCTCCGGTCAGATATTTGTTATGGGTCTTCAGTCTGAATATGGATTTTGTTCTCGACCTTAAGTTCAGCGACTGGAATACCTCGCACGAAGACATGGTCAGGAAAGCCATTGTCATACCGGTGATGTGGTCCTGCCTGTTACCTATCATATATGAGGCCAATGTCAGCGCCGCAATGACTATACCCTGATAAACCACATCCATGGCGAGCCCGCCTGCAAATACCCCTTCCTTTGCGCTGCGGGGAGGTTTTCGCATGATATCTTCTTCGGCATTTTCCATTCCCAGGGCTATCGCAGGCAGAGTGTCGGTCACAAGGTTGATCCAAAGTATATGAATCGGACTGAAAAGGCGGAAATTCAAAAGTGTTGCCGTAAACAGGGCAACAACCTCACTCAGGTTCGAAGAGAGTAGAAATTGTATCGCCTTGCGGATATTATCGTAGATCCTGCGGCCTTCCTCGACTGCATAAACGATGGAAGCAAAATTGTCGTCCGCCAGTACCATATCGGAAACATTTTTTGAAACATCCGTCCCGGTGATCCCCATGCCTACGCCTATATCCGCAGATTTCAAGGCCGGGGCATCATTGACGCCGTCGCCCGTCATCGCAGTGATTTTGCCGAGCTTCTTCCACATCCTGACTATCCTGACCTTGTGCTCAGGCTGTACTCGTGCATAAACGCCATATTTAAGTATGTTTTTTTCGAATTCCTCATCGGACAGTTCGTTCAATTCAAGCCCTGTAATGGCCTGGCTTTCATCGGTTATTATTCCCAGTTCCTTTGCTATGGCTATTGCAGTAATCTTATGGTCGCCGGTGATCATAACAGGTTTGATCCCTGCAGCTCGGCATTTATCTATAGCCGCTTTGACTTCAGGCCTTACCGGGTCTATCATGCCAACAAGGCCTATAAACGTTAGACCTCTTTCAAGGCCGGCAGGTGACGTATCTTCGGGTATCCTGTCGGTTATTTTCAGCGCCGAACCCAGGACACGCAGCGCTTTACCCGCCATCCTCCTGTTTTCGTCAAGTATTACTGTCCTCATTTCTTCAGTCAGGGGTGCTGTCCCTTCGGAGGTCAGTATACTCGTACACCTGCCGAGAAGTTCATCCGGCGCGCCTTTTGTATATTGAACGAATTTTCCATCGGGGTCATTGTGTACCGTAGACATCATCTTTCTTTCGGAATCGAAGGGCGCTTCAGCTACACGAGGCATAATGTCCAGCAGTTCATTCTTGTTTATGCCCTGTTCCAAAGCAAACCTGACAAGCGCGCTCTCTGTCGGCTCACCGACTATTTCGCCGTTATCTCGGGAAATAGATACATCATTGCAGAGCGCCATGGAAATGGATAATCTGCGTACATCGCCGAATGTGTCTACCACTGTCATTTTATTCTGTGTTAGCGTACCTGTCTTGTCCGAGCATATTACCTGCGTACAGCCAAGTGTCTCTACGGCCGTGAGCTTTCTGATTATGGCATTGCGCCTGGACATTTTCGTAACGCCGATAGACAGCACTACCGTAACAACTGCGACAAGTCCCTCGGGTATCGCTGCAACAGCAAGGCTTATGGCCACCAGGAACATTTCGAGTACACTGCTGCCTGTAAAGCCCCCGTTGCTAAGGACGCCGAAGACGAATATGAATACGCTTATGGCGAGAACACCGACACTGAGTATGCGGCTAAGGCCGGCGAGCGTTTTCTGCAGCGGCGTTTTATCGTCGCTCGTGTTCGAAAGTATCCCCGCAATTTTACCCATTTCCGTAGACATGCCGGTTTCAACCACCACGCCTTCACCGCGGCCGTAAACTACACTCGTACCCATATACGCCATATTATGGCGGTCTCCGAGCGGTACGTCGCTTACTGACTTTTCAATAGCCTGGCTGTATTTATCAGACGGCACGGATTCGCCTGTTAGCGATGCCTCCTCTATCTTGAGGCTGGCAGCGGCAATGAGCCTCATATCGGCTGGCACTGCATCGCCGGCTTCAAGCAGTACGATATCGCCCGGCACTACCTCTTCCGACTTGACTTGCAATACATGCCCTTTCCTCCTGACTTTGGAAAAAGGTGAAGACATATTCTGGAGAGCTTCGATAGCCTTCTCGGCTTTTCCCTCCTGCACAACGCCCAGAATCGAATTCAGGACTACGACCATAAGTATGATTATCATGTCGGCAAGCTCGCCGACAGCGCCCGAAACTATTGCTGCAGCTATAAGAATGATCACCATCGGATCCTTCATCTGGTCGAGCAACCTCAACGGCAGCGGCTTCCTTTTACCTTCCGCAAGCTTGTTCCTGCCGTATTTCTGAAGCCTTTCCGAGGCCTGCGAAGTATCCAGTCCATCACTGGAAGTTTCCTGTGACTTGATTACCGTATTGACGTCTTCAAAATAATGTTGCATTTTTAAACCCTTTCATTATCCCTGGAAATAATAATAGCACAATTTCCTTTAATATAGTATAGACAATCTCCGTATAAAAAGACTGCCAAAGATTCGAAATATGGCAGTCCCGGTAGATTTACAATCAGTTTAGCATGGTGTAATATAGTTGTTAACCAATATATATAATCAATTGTCCTATTTTTACACACATTTGAGGTTCTGTGTAATTTTTTCACGGACGTTTGCCCTAACGGAAGGAAGTGAGAGCTTTGTCAAAGCCGGAGCTTACGAAACAGCTGCTTGCCGATACGCTCAAATCGATTATGCGGAATAAACCGCTGGACAGGATAAGCGTCCAGGATATAGTCGCCAACTGCGGATTGAACCGTAAAACCTTCTACTATCATTTCAGTGACAAACAGGAGCTGATATGCTGGATCTTCGATAAAGAGTACGCGTCGATAGAGGATTTGAACAATGATAACTCAATAATAGACGAATTGCTCGATAATCTTTATAAAAACAAGGAATTCTATGTGGCAGCGCTTACCTCGGAAGTGCAGAACAATCTACGCGAGCATTTTTACGCGATCGTATACGACGCAATAATGCAGGCCATAAAGAAACACCCTGGATCCGCCCTGATGTCTGCAGAGGAAATGCGAATGACCGCCAGCTACTTCACCAATGCCGTGACGAGCACAGTGGCGCAGTGGGCCCGGGAGGGCATGAAAACGTCACCGTATGAGTACAGCAAGGTTCTGCATCCAATGACCAATGACTGCCTTGAATTCGTCATCGACAAGTATTCAAAAAGATAAAAAACCGGGAAGCATTACTAAAGCTTTCCCGGTTTTCTCAACGCTGTATTCCGTTTGCTTACGAGAGGCTGCCATGAGACCGGTCACGCAGTTACTATGCGGCTATCGGCCTGCAGGCCCAGTTTATCGACTGCCCATTCGCGCATCTTGTATTTCATTATCTTACCTGCCGCGTTCATCGGAAACTCAGTGACAAATTCAACATAACGCGGAGTTTTATGCTTTGCCATGTTGGAGCGGCAATAATCCTTGATTTCTTCAGCCGAAAGCTCGACGCCGTCCTTCGGTATGACGCAGGCCATTATCTCCTCGCCGTACTGCTTGTCGGGTACGCCGATGACCTGTACGTCCTTCACCTTCGGATGATGATATATGAAATCTTCAATTTCCTTCGGATATATGTTTTCTCCTCCACGGATTATCATATCCTTGATACGGCCCGTGATCTTGTAATACCCGTTCTCGTCCACCCTTGCCAGGTCGCCCGTATGGAGCCAGCCGTTCTCATCTATGGCAGCCGCGGTTGCTTCGGGCATTTTGTAATAGCCCTTCATTATATTATAGCCCCTCGCGACGAATTCGCCGTCTACATTGGGAGGCAGCTCCCTGTTCGTCTCGGGATCCACTATTCTGCACTCGACTCCGGGCAGCGCGCGCCCAACCGTATTGACACGCAGTTCTACCGAGTCTTCCACTCGGGTTTGCGTACAGCCCGGCGAGGATTCAGTCTGGCCGAACACGATTGTGATCTGAGACATATTCATCTTGTCCACGACCTCCTGCATATACTTGACAGGGCATGGGCTTCCGGCCATTATACCTGTTCTCATATACGAGAAATCCGTCTTCGGGAAATCCTCGTGTTCGAGCATGGCTATAAACATCGTCGGAACGCCGTGGAAGCAGGTTATCTTCTCCTTGTTTATGCAGTCGAGCGACTGCCTCGGAGAAAAATAAGGTATCGGGGACATCGTTACGCCGTGGGTCATCGAAGCCGTCATTGCCAGCACCATTCCAAAACAGTGGAACATGGGCACATGTATCATCATGCGGTCCGCGGTGGAAAGGTCCATGCAGTCTCCTATGTTTTTACCGTTGTTGACCACGTTGTAGTGCGTGAGCATGACTCCTTTGGGGAAGCCCGTGGTACCCGAGGTATACTGCATGTTGCAAACGTCATGCCTGTTAAGCGACAGAGCGCGGCGGTAAACCTCCTCGACCGGCGTCATTTCAGACATTGCAACGGCTTCGTCCCATGTCAGGCAGCCCTTCTGTCTTGAATCCACCGTTATGATATTGCGCAGGAACGGCAGTCTCTTTATATGAAGCGGCTTGCCGGCCTCTGCGGTCTCAAGCTCGGGGCACAGCTCCTTGATTATTTCAACATAATTTGAATCCTTGTAACCGTCTATCATTACCAGTGTATGCGTATCTGACTGCCTCAGCAGGTATTCGGCTTCATAGATCTTGTATGCCGTGTTGACCGTGACAAGCACAGCGCCTATCTTCGTCGTGGCCCAGAAAGTGATGTACCATTGCGGCACGTTGGTAGCCCAGATGGATACGTGATCCCCCGGCTTTACGCCAAGAGCTATGAGCGCGCGGGCAAAGGTGTCGACGTCGTCACGGAATTCCGAGTATGTCCTGGTGTAGTCCAGCGTCGTATAACGGAAAGCATACTGGTTTGGAAATTCGTCAACAATTCGGTCCAATACCTGAGGGAAGGTCAGGTCGATCAAGGAATCCTTCTCCCATACGAATTGACCCGTCTTTGCGTTATTGTAAAACAGGCGGCCTCTCTGGGTCCCTTTATCGAGGTATGCTCCCATGAAATTCATAAAGTGCGGGAAAACGACGCCGGCGTCGCTTAGGTCGGCAGCCCAGCGTTTTACCCATTCAAGCGAAACATAGCCTTCGTAGTTTATAGATCTCAGGGCGCGCATGAAATCGTCTATGGGAAGGTCTCCTTCGCCCATGAGCCTGTAGGATATTTTACTGTCTTCAATGACTGAATCCTTGACATGCACATATTTTATATACGCGCCAAGATTCTGCACGGTTTTTCCAGCTTTTTCACCGGCGAAACGGAAAGGGTGGTGAACGTCCCACAGTGCGCCTACCGAATCGCTGGCCACAGTATTGAGCAGGTTGCCAAGCCGGCCTGTGTCCGCATATACGCCGTTTGTCTCCACAAGGAGCGTAACGCCCTTTTCTTCGGCTATAGGTGCAAGACGTTTCAGGGCCGAAATGACGACTTCATCGTCCACCTCGCCGTCCGCCTGGGGTTCCAGGTCTCCGAGCACCCTTATATACGGCGATTTTAATTTGGCGGCAAGATTAATATATTGTATTATCTCGTCGCAGTTTTTCTCATCGTTATCCTTGAATTTCAGGCAGCAGCCGGATGACAGGCATGGTATCTCCAGTCTCAGTTCCGAAAGTTTTTTAACGGTGCTGGGCAGCTGATGCTCCGTAAAAGGCTGCGCCTGCACGGCGAATATGTCTTTCCCGAGACCGCGTATCTCGATGCCGTCAAAGCCGAGATCCTTCGCCATGGAGTAAATGTCCGGCCAGTCGAAGTCCGGGCATCCCAGTGTGGAAAATGCAATTTTCATAATGAACCCCTCCCGATACTACTAAAGGTTTTGTTTACGACAATAAAAAAGCCTCCGTCAACTGACATTCCTGTCAGAGACGAAAGCTTTAATTTCCGCGGTACCACTCCGTTTGGTATAAATATACCCTCTTTACGGCATCGGTCAGATTTGTCTGATGAATGCCTTCCCGTTGTAACGGCGGGAGACCCGTTCACACCTACTCGCCTGTTATGTAGTAAATACAAGGCTTTCAGCTGACTGCTCAAGGGTGAGCCACTTCCCCGTTCCGCGCGCTGTTTCGCAGCATCCAACAGCTCTCTGTAGCGCAATATCCGGTGTGTTGTCCCTATCGACGCATTTGTCTTTTCTAGTAGAGTACCAGATTCATTCTTCTTTGTCAAGCAAATCGAGAATACTTTATGCTGCATAAGTTAAACCGGCAAGGAATGGGAAAGGAAAAAGCTGGGCAACATATGCAGGTCAATGTTGGATTCTTATTTAAAGGAATTACCCAAATTATTCAAGAGGTGTCAAATGGGAAAAAAGCCGATACTTCTGATTGGATTTTATAACACAAAAGCCCTTGGCGTAAGATTTCTGGAGAGAGCGCTGATAAAGTCAGGCTTTACTGTCTATACGCTGTTTTTCAAGGAATTTGACAGTAAAACTCCCGGAAAAGTTACCGATACGGAACTTCAGCTTCTGAAACGGCTTGTGGCCGACCTTGATCCCGGACTAATAGGTCTTAGTGTCATGTCCTCATTGTATATAACAAGTATTATAAAAGCTAACGGAATACTGCGTGAAAATTACAGCATACCCATTGTCTGGGGCGGTGTATATGCGACACTGTTCCCTGAAAAAGCCATCATGCATGCAGATTTCGTTTTGCGCGGAGAGGGGGAGGATGCGATAGTTGAGCTTGCCGACGCAATATTGGGATCCAGTCCCTATAAAAATATAATGAACCTTGCATATAGGGAAGAGTCATACATTCATACCAGCATGAGTCCAGGCTCCTTATCGCAAAAAGACCATGATTCCGGAAACTCCTTGATTATAAACAATCTCAGGCCACTGGAGCAGGTACTGGACAATTATGAACATCCTTTGCTCGGGCTTGAAAACAAATTCCTTATAGAAAACAACAGACTCATAAACGAAGATCCGCTTACCCATTCTTTAAGCTATGAAACATCAGCTTCCAGAGGTTGTCCGTATTCCTGCTCATATTGCTCTTCCATCAATCTCAGAAGGCTTTATGCAGGAAAAGGAAAATATGTACGCATACGAAGTGTCGAAAGTGTGATTAATGAACTCGGAGAGGCCTTGAACAATATGAACCGGCTCATGGTTATCAGATTCTGGGATGAAATATTTCCGAACGATAAGGATTGGATAGACAAATTCGCTTACGAATATAAAGCAAATATAAGGCTGCCTTTTGAAATTTGGGGCCATCCGTTGAAAACCGACAATTATTCGACGGCCAGGCTTGTTGAAGCAGGACTTTATAAAGTAGTAATGGGTATACAGAGCGGGTCTCCATCTATCAGACGAGAGATATTCCACCGCAGTGAAACGCAGGAGGATATCATTAATGCAAGCAGGGTGCTGAGAAACCTTAAAGTCCCCCAGGTGGTATATGACTTCATGCTGCGCCATCCATTCGAAACAGAGGAAGACATACGGCTCACATTTGATATTTGCACAAAACTGACAAAACCATTTGAACTTCAGCTGCACGGCTTGAATTTCCTACCCGGCACCGACATCGTAAATATCGCTGTAAAAAGTAAAATAGCGGAAGCTGATCAGTTTAAGGATAACTGCAGCGCTTCGCTTGACGAACAGTATAAATCATACTGGAAATCAGACTGTAAAAATAAAAAAATCGATTTCTGGTATTCTCTTGTTTATATCAGTCAGTTCAGGACTGGAGCACTCATGGCAAAAATCGCATCAAAAAAACCTTCCTCCAGAATTATCATGAAAATGATACCTTTGCTGCCGATACTCTTTTATCCTGAATCAAAGATCAGATATATTATTAAAAAGGCATTCCTGATTATCAGGGCCTGCTGGGTAAAAGCGGGATTAAAAACATCCGAAAAAAGAATAACCCAGTTAAGCGGGGAATAATCAGCCATCTATCCGTCCATGCACTATTCCGTGGTCTCTGATCTCGTCCGCCACGACTGCAAAACCCTTACCCGCTTCTCCCGCTCTTGCCGCTTCGATGGACGCATTTAGAGACAGCATGTTCGATTTTCTTGTGATCTGCAAAATGGCGTCTGCCAGTACATTGATCTGCCTCACGGATTTCGAATTCTCCAGCGCTTTTTCCAATCTGGCCCCTATGTTATTGAATATTTGTTCACCATTGTCATTATGCCGAACTCGTCCTTTTCACCTTTATATCTGTCATATTTCGGATCATGTATCAGGTCCAGATCAGCTGTCTTCTTATGTAACCCACTGCTGCTCTCGTCCTTTTGCCTATCGAGACAATGATAATAATTCCCAATACGATTGCTATTTTTTTAAAGCCGGATCCGGCTTGCCCGCCTCCGCAAGGGATTTGCTCCCGATAAGTAAAAAGCCCTCTAAAAACAATATGATACCTGTGCCGGCAAGCAGCCATTCGATCCTGACAATATCGGCCACAGGGCCGAAAACCAGCATCCCGAGCGGCATCATCGAACCTGTTATCATTGACATGACCCCGAATACCCTTCCCATGAAATCCTGCTCCACCTTCTGCTGAAGCATAACCGTTGCCGGCGTGTTGAAAATCGGTACGGCAATGCCTACCAGGGCCATTACGGCCAGATATGCCGTAAAAGCCGGCACGAATCCCAATGCGAGGGTACCTGCTCCGATCATAAAAGTGGAAAACATCATGGTGTGTATCCTATTTTTAAAACCGCCCCATGAGGCCATGATCAAACCACCGGCAGTCATACCGGCCGAAAACGCTACTTCTACCGCCGTAAGTCTCCAGACCTCGCTCCCGAAACTGCGGGTCACCTGAAGCGGCGTCAGGAATGCGGCGGGCGCTATCATAAAAAAGTAAACCGTGCTGAATAAAAAGAATGCCTTAAGGTATTTGTGGCTGACAATATACTTCACGCCTTCCTTCATATCGTTGAGATAGCCGGTCTTTCCACCCTCCTGCGCCTTTGGGTGGAGCGGCACATGAAGGAAAAACAACAGTATCGAGACCGCTAATGCCGCTGTCGCAACGTCGATGAAGAATATCGCTTCGATACTTGCAACCGTAAGCAGCGCTCCGCTCAGCATTGGCGATACAAGCAATACCAGCGACTGGATGCTGCCGTTTGTAGCATTTATCCGTGTAAGCTTATCCTCCGGAACGATCTGTGGAAGAATAGCGCTTATTGCAGGAGACTGAATCCCGGATCCCAGCGACCGGAAGGCTGATATGACGAAAAGCAGCCAAATTTCGTCGTATCCCATCAGAAAAAGCGCTGCCAATAGTAAAGTAGATAACGCAATGAAGGAATCGGACAATATGATCAGCAATTTGCGGTTATACCTGTCTGCCCAGACTCCCGCAAAAGGCGAAAGAAAAAACATGGGCAGGAACCCGCATATTATGGATATTGTCATCATTATTCCCGATTTGGTCTCAAGCGTTATGTACCATGTAATCGCATACTGTACCAGTGAAGACCCAAACAATGATATTGTCTGGCTTGCCAAAAAAAGCACGGTGTTCTTTTTCCAATTCATAAATCCATTAATTCTCCCGTTTTATTTCCCGAAGCTTTGGTCATTATAGCATTTACATGCTCCGGTTACAAGGGAGGGAATGATTATAGCTGAGATTGAGGATATGCTTCGGATTCGCAGCGTTAAATATCGGCAATAATACTCACAATAATAGATGATCGGAGGCTTCGCAGGTTGAAACGGATTTCCGTAATAGCAATCGGAAAAATAATAATACTTTTTGTGATATGCATGATACCCGTTTCATATATCACAATAGCAAATGCGGTTATCGAACCTCAGGCACACATATCTCCGAGTTATCCTAAAACGGATATCCTGCCGGTTCTAGCAAAAAACAGGCTTACAGATTCGGACTACCGGCTCCTGCTATTCCAGACCGGTCTCGGCAAGCCCGCAATAGACGAATTGCGCGCTCGAAACCCCGATTCGGCGCAGTACATCGAACGTTTTCAGGATTACTTTTTTAAAGACGTCAGGTTCATTTGTGAGAACAACAGTCCGGTATCGAAGGAGGAGTCACTGGTAGACGGGCAAGGAAATCTGATATCCGGTACGGAGTTCGCATCTCTTCACAGCGGTGACATACTTGTAACAAAGTCGTCCCATACCCTCGGCTGGAGAAACGGGCACTCGGCTCTCGTCATAGACCCGGTCCGCGGTTTGACACTGGAATCCGTAGTTCTGGGTACGAATTCCTCGGTACAGGATATCAGGAAATGGATCAATTATCCGAATTTCATGCTGTTTCGTTTAAAAGACTTTACCGAACATGCGCTGGAACTGATCGCACGCTCGGCTGCAGAAAAACTGAACGATATTCCGTACGACCTTACGGTAGGTATATTCAGCCCAAAGGACGCAAATGGAACCGCTAAAAACATGCCGGAGAAAATAGCAGGGACTCATTGCTCGCATCTGGTATGGCAGGCCTTCAAAAACTTCGGAGTGGACATCGATACAAACGGAGGCATACTGATCACACCCAGGGATATAGTAAAAAGCGCCCGGCTTGAGATAGTCCAAGTCTATGGTGTCGATCCCGGGAACATCTGGCCTTAGTCCTGGCATATCATTATTCCCAGAAATACCTGCCGCCCGTTTTTACCGCCGCCGGAAGCATTACAGGCCGAATTGCCTTATGAGCCCGTCGGCCATTACCTCAGCCATTACCAATGCTTCCCTCTCTACGTCGTCGAACGTCGATATGCTGTCTGCGTATTTTCCTGCGAGCATTTCGACTGCCTCTTTTTTAGTAAGGGCAAGGTGTTCGTACAGCATGGATCTCCACTCGTCAACGGTCCAGTATGGATTGATGCTGCCAAGATACGCCGCTATCTCATCGGCATTTGCATACCATCTTCTTTCGGCGTCCGCGGCTGCCTTGCTGTCACCCGCTTTTGCCGCCTTAACGAGCTGGGCGGCTAGCAGGAGGTGCTCCCTCAAAAGATCGGCAAGGCGGTCTGCGCCCGCGCCGTAAAATGGCCTCAAAGCAGCCCTGAAATCCTCGGGGTTCCTGAGAAGGCGCTCAGTGGTAGGATCTATGTCCGGCAAGCCGAAAACCGCACTTATGATAAACATCCTTGTCCAGTAAACATGCTGCGACCATAATAAATGCATTAAACATTTCAGATCCTTAGCAGATTTTTTGACGCTTGAAAGAGCCGGGTTTGAGACAGCCGGGCCTGGGAAGGCTTTCGCTCCCGCGCCTGAAACCGGAATATTGCCTGTTCCCGGGCTGAAGCGGTAATATATGATCCCCATCGGACAATACGGCATAATAATCACTACCTTCCTCTTGTGTATCATATGATTATGTAAATTGAAAAGTACCTGCCGCGGCTGCAATATTCTCACGACTTGCCATAAATACTGTTAAATCCGAGGCGAAGACATACAATGTAAATATAAACCAATAATAGTCCTTACCATTGTCACCGGTATGCTTGCATTCACCGGTTGCAGCAGCGGAACCGCCTCCCCAGGGGCAGAAGACAGTTCGATGGGCCTTAAGATCGGTATAATGCCAGCCGTAGATTCGCGGTACTGAAAATGGCTGAAAGCCTGAAAGAGTTTTTTGAAGGATAGAAAAACCGGGGATCCAAGATCCCCGGCGCCTATGCTCTTAAGAGCACGGTCTGTCCTTACCTGATTTTTCCCGGGCCTTTTCCGTCATCGTTGCTCCGGGCTTTTGTTTTGGCCTTATCACTATCTTCATCCCCGGACAATACTCGTGAGGATGCAGTTTTTACAGTGATCGCACCGAATGATGCTGGCGCTCCGGATGCAGGCGTCACGCTGGTTGTGGCCGTCTGGCCGGCTGAAATGCCGCTGCCTGTCGTCGAGCCGGTCTGGGCCGCAGCAAGCTGAGCCTTAAGCGCATCTATCCGTGCCTGTGTTTTTGCAAGCTGTTTATCTGTATTTTTCTTTATCATGGCAGATATGTTGCCGGGCTGGCCGCTGTGTTTTGCTATCTGTTCGGCCCGTTTTTGCTGCTGTTTGTCGAGGATAGCCTGCATATGGGCTATCTTTGCCTGCAGCTCTTCGGGACTCAGCTTGCGCTCGTCCTTGTTACCGCCTTTTTTAAGATCCTCGAGCTCTTTATCAGGCCTGATCTCCAATTCAGCCAAACTAAGTCCCCCATGAGTTGTAAGAGCTTACGATTTTACCAATCTCACGAATACAATTATGGACTTATTGACAATGTTCGACAAGAAAAAATGACTTGATAATATTGGAATTTTATTATAAAATAATCGTGCTGATAAAACACAGCATGGGTAATCGATTGTAAAGGTTATAAGGTAGTAATCAGTATTATGGAAAATGATTCTGCGGCCTTGATCAAAAAGTACAGCCCACTGATTTATTTGATTCTGAGCGGTTTTCTGTTCATTCATTGTATTTATGTAATCTATTTTTATTACATCGGCAGTAAATTCATGTCTGTTTTTAATATATTCAGCATAATTTACTATTTGGTTCTGCTGTGCGTCTTTTTATGTAAGAAAGCCCCGGACGTCATCAATTATTCTATTTTAGAAGTTTGTATCCAGGGTTTTTTCGCGACGCTTACTATCGGTACCGGAAACGGATTTGAGATGTTTCTCGTCTGTACGGTTTTCGGCAGCTACCATCTTGTAATGGTATTACACAGCAAAAAATATATCGCGTATATGACAACAGGTTTCGCATTTACGCTGCTGATGGCTATGAAATTCCTCCCGAACTATATAGATCTGACTCCTATCAGGATATATCCGGACAACAGGTATCTCGATTTCATTTTTGTTTTGAACTCCATCGCCGCATTCACAATTGTCAGTTTAATGATCTATGTATTTTTCAATGCGATGATGCGGGACAAAGAAAAACTGCAGTTGCAGAACGACCATCTTTCAGAGCTGGCAAACAAGGATTCGCTCACGCAGCTGCTCAACAGAAGGGCAATGAAGCAAAGGCTGGAGGTCGCAGTCGACAGGAAACAGAATCACAACGTGGAATTCGTTATAGCGATAGTTGATATAGACGATTTCAAGCAGATAAACGACCGCTATGGGCATGACTGCGGAGATAAGGTTCTGAAAAGCGTAGTTGGGGTAATAAAGGAAAATGTGCGTGAGACCGATTATGTATCCCGCTGGGGCGGGGATGAGATACTCATACTGTTCAACAAGTCTTCCATGGCAGGGGTAGTAACGTGTGTCGAAAGGATACACAGCGAGATTGCTGAAAACAGATTCGAATATGACGGAGAAGCATTGATTGTTACCATCACGGCAGGTATCTGTCAGAGCGATAACTATTTCATGTACCAGGACGTCATCCTTGAAGCCGACCGCCGGCTCTATGACGGCAAGCACAAGGGCAAGAACCGCATAGTTTACGAAACCGTCTCGGTCTAAAATTACATTGAGGGTTCCATTCAACTACCTGCATACGGCAGCCATGAGTCGATTTATTTTATCAGGGTTCTTATGCCCCGGGCTTTCCTCTGCTCCCGTAAGTATATCGACTGCATAAGGCTGCGCTTCACGGACTATATTTTCTATATTTGCAGGATTAAGGCCCCCGGCCAGTATAACCGGCAGTGAGCTTTCCTTTTTAATCCTCCGGAATGTCCGCAGTTCGACTGCAACACCCGTACCGCCCGGCATCGTCTCAGTATAGGAGTCTGCAAGAATAGCGGAAATCCCGCTTTTCGAAAGGGCTTTTGCCGCAATCGCAGGATCGGGTATTTCAAAATCGCACCTGCCGTCGGAATTTATTCTGAGCGCTTTGATAGTTTTCATTCCTTGCTGCTTCAGGCTGCGGGCCATTTCTGCTATTTCTGCGAGGGATTCCCTGTAATGCAGCTGAACAAGATTGGGGCGGGTAAGAGCTGCGATATCGAGGATCTTATCAACCTCTCCGCCGGTAACGACACAGGTCTGAATGAACGGCGGAACACTTTCGATAAGCTCACGCGCCCTTTCCGGCGTCAGATTCCACGGAACTGGAACGGGATAAGCTACAACAAAACCCAGTACATGTACGCCGGCTTTGGCACATATGTCTATATCCCTCTCATTCGTAATTCCGCATAGCTTTACCCTTGTCATGGATCGGACCTCCGTTCGATTGTCGGGAATACCGTCATACGCCGGTTATCAGTACTTATTATATTCACAGTCCGGGTACACAAATGCTGCTCAGATACCGGTACATTTCTACAGGATCCCGTGCGCTCAGCAGAGCCGTACCGACAAGCACCGCATGAGCCCCTGCCGCCGCCGCGCGGCGCACATCTTCCGCCGAGGAGATGGAGCTTTCGCTCAGCAGCAAGGCGCCGGATCCGGCGTATGAGGCCAGAAGTTCAGTAGTGCCGACGCTTCCGTTGTCTGTTTCGTATCTACTTATGTCCCGGTTGTTGATACCGAGGAATGTCGGTTTCATGTCGGCCGCAAACAGTATCTCATCCCTGTCGTGAGTTTCGATCAGCGGCTCCAGTCCCAAAGCCGCCGCAGCTTCAGCCAGCTGCAGCAGCTTTTTCCTCTCGAGCTTCGAAGCAATGAGAAGCACACCTGAAGCGCCAATATCTGCACTCTCCCGAAGCTGATCGAAGGTGGTGATAAAATCCTTCCTCAAAAGCGGTACGCTTATAGACGCGGCAACTCTCCTGAACATCCCGGTCGAACCGCCATAATGCTCCGCTTCCGTCACTACCGAAACAACGGGCGCACCGGCAGCTACAAGCATTTTTGCGTATTCGGAGAGATTCCTGCCCGAAAGCAGATCGCCTTCACCCGGAGATTTGCATTTTATATCGGGTATTACAGGGATCGAACCTGTTCTGTATTTTTGCCATAGAGCATCGGTACATGCAGTAAAGGATGTATTCATTTCATTGCACCGTAATCATGTGAGGCAGTGACCAGTTGCTCGAGTTTTTTCTGTGCGGCGCCGCTGTCGATAAGTTCGCCTGCAAGAGCGATACCTTCCTTGAACGATCCTGCACGTCCGCCCACCGTCAGAGCGCCTGCGGCATTGAGGATGACGGCCTGGCGCCGCGGTCCCCTGTCCCTGCCAGAGAACACATCCCCGATCATCACGGCATTTTCCTGGGGCGTACCCGTTGCTATCTCCGGCAGAGTGCAGCGTGAAAAGCCAAAATCTTCAGGAGCGATCTCGTAGGTTGTAATGTTTCCATCCCTGAGCTCGTTGATCCTTGTTTTTCCTATGAGCGATATTTCATCAAGTCCATCCAATCCGTATACGAAAAGCGCTCTCGTGTATCCTATCGCGGAGGCCACCTTGGCTACGGTATCCAGCAATTCGGGCTTGTAAACGCCCATTACGTGTCTCGAAGCTTTTGTCGGATTGATCAAGGGACCTATGATGGTGTAGAAAATTGTCTTGATGCCAAGATCCTTTTCCGGAGGCAGGACTTTGCCCATCACGGGGTGAAACAGCGGGGCATAGAGGAATGCTATTCCAATATCTTCGATAAGCTTTTCTATACCTTTCGGGCTCTGATTTATTTCGACGTTCAGAGCTTCCAGTACATCGGCGCTTCCAGAAAGGCTCGAAATCGATCTGCTCCCGTGCTTTGCTACCGGGATTCCGGCGGCTGCCGCAACAAATGCTACAGCAGTTGAAATGTTGAAGGTGCTCAGTCCGCCGCCGGTTCCACAGGTATCCATGAGTTCCTCACCGACCGACGGATTTATCCGTATGCAATTGTCGCGCATAGCCTTGGCTATTGCCGCAATTTCAGTCAGTGTAGGCCCTTTCATCAGGAGCGCCACCTGAAAACCTGCAATCTGGACGTCGCTAAGCTCATCATTCTTGATCGCCACAATCAGGCTGTAGGCTTCCTCTTCAGTTAGATCCTGCCTTGTCGTGAGCTTTTTCAATACATCTTTGATCATACTATTCTCTCCTCTTCTCGTCTGATTCTGTTGGTGCGCCAACTTTAGCTGCGGGCGCGCCAACAGCGTTTATACTCATCCTGTTCAGGTCAACAGGTCAACGCCTTTTTTATCTTGCTGACATATTCTGCGACATGCGGTACGCAGTCCTTGCCATATTGCCCGACTATCTTTACGATAGCGCTTCCGACTATGACTCCGTCGGCAAATCCGGCCATTGAGGCAGCCTGCTCCGGCGTCGAAATCCCGAAGCCTATGGCGCACGGAATATCCTTTACTTCTTTGACAAGCTTCACCATCTCTCCTGCATAGTTGCCTATGCCCTGTCTGACGCCAGTGACACCCATGGAAGATACGCAGTAGACAAAGCCCTCCGCTTCGGAGGCGATCTTTTTTATACGTTCTCCCGAGGTCGGAGCGATCATGGAAATCAGTGTGACGCCGTGCATCCTGCAAAAAGGAAGGAGTTCTCCCTTTTCCTCGAAGGGCAGATCGGGTACGATTATCGCATCGACGCCGGTTTCACTGCAACCGGCCATGAATCTTTCCGGCCCGTATGTGAAAATTGGGTTCACGTAAGTCATGAATGCTATCGGAATACTGCATGTTCTTCGTACTCGGCGCATCATTTCAAATATGTCGTCCGTAGTTACTCCGCCCGATAGCGCTCTGTTGTCGGCTTCCTGTATGACAGGGCCCTCGGCGATCGGATCGGAGAAAGGGATCCCGAGCTCTATAAGATCAGCTCCGGCTTCCGCCATCCGGTATACAAGCTGCTCGGTCATTCCGATGGAAGGATCGCCTGCCGTTACAAACGGAATAAACGCCTTGCCCTGGGAAAATACCTTTTCCAATCTAGTCATGGATTTGTACCCCCCTGTACCTCGCAATTGCCGCCACATCCTTGTCGCCCCTGCCCGACAGGCATATTACGATTATCTTGCCGGTACCCATCTCAGGCGCCAGTCTTCTTGCATAAGCAACGGCATGAGCGCTCTCTATTGCCGGGATTATACCCTCCGTCCGTGAGAGGTACTCGAATGCATCCACAGCCTCGTCGTCCGTCACCGGAACATATTCCGCCCTGCCCATATCCCTCAGGTTTGCATGTTCGGGTCCCACGCCCGGATAATCAAGCCCCGCGGAAATTGAATAAACGGGAGCTATCTGACCGTATTTGTCCTGGCAGAAGTAAGACTTCATACCGTGGAATATCCCTATCGTCCCGGTTGCCATAGTTGCCGCGGTCTTATCCGTATCGACGCCGCGCCCGGCAGCCTCGCACCCTATCAGCCTCACGGCCTTATCTCCAATAAAATCGTGGAAGAGCCCCATGGCATTACTTCCGCCGCCAACACAGGCAAGTACGGCATCGGGAAGCTTCCCTTCCATCTCGAGCATCTGCTGTTTAGTTTCACGGCCTATAACGCTTTGAAAATCCCTTACTATAGTCGGAAACGGATGCGGTCCCATGACGGAGCCCAGCACATAGTGCGTATCCGCCACCCGGTTGGTCCATTCGCGCATAGTCTCATTCACTGCGTCCTTGAGCGTCTGCGTCCCGCTTGTCACCGCATGGACCTTTGCGCCAAGAAGCTCCATTCTGTAGACATTCAGAGCCTGCCGTTCGGTATCCTCCCTGCCCATGAATATCTCGCATTCCATACCCATCAGCGCTGCCGCCGTTGCCGTCGCGACTCCATGCTGCCCCGCTCCCGTTTCGGCGATTACACGCGTTTTGCCCATTTTCCTGGCCAGGAGCACCTGCCCGAGCACGTTGTTTATTTTGTGTGAACCTGTATGGTTGAGATCCTCGCGCTTAAAATAGACCTTCGCCCCGCCGAGGTCCCTGGTCATTTTTTCGGCATAATAAAGCAGGGAAGGTCTTCCGGCATAATTTTTCAGTAAACTGTCGAGTTCCGCGACAAATCCCGGATCCCTGCTGAAGCGTGTATATGCTTCCTCAAGCTCTATAACAGCATTCATAAGCGTTTCCGGTATATACTGACCTCCATGGATTCCGAATCTTCCATTTGACATTCCTGTCCCCCCTTTCATGTATGTTTTATATGAAATCCGCGCCTCAAAGGCGCTAAACATACTTCCATGTATGTTTTATGGGAAATCCGCGCCTTAAGGGCGTTAAACATACTCCCGGCAAAAAATGTAATAAAAAAAGCCTTCATCCCCTCTACAGGGACAAAAGCTTGACTTCTGCGGTACCACCCAATTTGACGAATAATCGTCCACCTCATGCATGTATACTGACATATACACCCTCCTGGTAACGGGCAGGATCCCCGTAAGCGCCTACTCTCTTTCGATTTCAGGCTTACCTCGCAAGTCCATTCAGGATGACTTTGCAGCCGCCTTCCCACCATCGTCGGCTCTCTTTGTACAAAGGTTCATTCTTACTTCTCTTGTTCACTGGTTTAGAATATTTATTTGAAAAAATTGTAACACCGACAATGTCAATTTGTCAACAACAAATTCTAACTTTAGACTTTCCTCCGTTTTAGGTCCGAAAACCGTGTTTATGTCCTGCAGCCATTTCCGCAGCACCGACGTCAGAATCCTTCCTGATACATTTCTGCAAGCTTGTCAGCAACAGGCACGTCAGCAGGAAGAAGCTCGAATTTGCAAAGTTCATTTACCGTGACCCAGCTGCAGGCGTCATGCACCGAAAGCTTGATTTTTCCCTCTGTGATTTCCGCCCTGTATGCCAGGAGGCGGATCAAGCCTTTCGGGTATTCGTAAATGCTTTCCGCAACAAAATCGCCTATCTCGGTTTTTATGCTCAGTTCCTCATAAAGCTCGCGTTTGAGGCATTCCTGCGGCGATTCGTCCTTTTCGACCTTACCGCCCGGAAACTCCCAGCCTCCAGCTGAATTCTCCCCCGGAGCTCTCCGCGCTATAAAAACCTTTCCATCCCTGAAAATGACTGCGGCTGTTACGTCCTTCATATTTGATTTCTCCTTGTATTACCGCTACCAGATATATACTAGCATATCGCAGAACAACAGTATATCAAAACGGATATTTTTCACCGAAAATCAGAATCTATTATCAAATTGATAAACAGAGGTGTTAACATGTCCTGGGGAGAAATCACCTTAAGACTGGCGAAAAAGCGATGAACAGCTTTTTGTGATGACTGTGCACAAAAGAGACAGCTTTATCATATCAAAATTAAGCTTTATATCATAAATTAACATCAGTACATTGACGGAGCACTACGTATAATTTAATATATAGTTATACAGGAGAATTAAATGAATATAAAACATAACATCGTTTTTAGGAAAATAGCTCTGTTCATTATAGTGGTAGTGACTGTCGTTGCCGGCGTATTATTGATGTTCAAGCTGGCGTTTTTCCTGATGCCCTTCCTTATAGCTTTTGCACTGTCCTCGCTGATGGAGCCGGTAATACGTTTCCTGACAAAAAAAATACACTTCAAGCGGGGCGCGGCAGCTCCGATCGTATTGCTGCTGATACTGGGGTCAATCATAACGCTGGTCGTCCTTGCGATTCTCAAGCTTATAAAGGAGTTCAAGGATCTCCTCATCATTGCACCTGAACTGCTGTCCAACCTTTATGCCAAAACCATGATTCTTGTACAGCAAGGCTCCGAATACATAAAATGGATGCCTGGTGAACTGACGGAAAATCTGCGCAGCGCATTCATGAACCTTTCGGCTACAGTAACGAGTTTCAGCGCGACCGTTGTTAAAGGAGCCTTCCTGACTGCGGCATCACTTCCTGAAATACTGATATTCACGCTCATTACGATACTTGCCACATTCTTTCTCTCCAAAGACCGCGACAGGATCGCGGCCGTATTTGTCCGACATTTACCGGAAAGCTGGCTCCACCGTATACTTGCCGTCAAGAAGGATCTTTTCAACGCATTGTTCGGATATCTCAGGGCTGCACTCATAATGATGAGCATAACTTTTACCGAGGTATTCATAGGTTTGAGCATAATAGGCATTGACTACGTTTTGTTGATGGCGTTCCTGACTGCGCTCATCGACGCCCTACCAGTGCTGGGAGCAGGGAGCGTGCTCATCCCATGGTCTGTGTATTCCTTTTTGACGGGCGATGTTAGGATGGGGATATCTACATTGGTACTGTATCTCGTGGTCCTGATCGTCCGCCAGGTCATCGAACCCAAGGTCGTCGGACATCAGATCGGTGTATATCCGCTTATGACTTTGCTGGCAATGTATACCGGCCTGCGCCTGATAGGCTTCGCCGGTCTTATCCTTGGACCGATCTCCTACCTGATCATCCGCAATATAATGGTCACAATTTACAAGAACAGGCCCGTTAAAGAAATCATAGGTCTGGACGGCAGGGATACCGGCGCCGCTCGCACCGATAACGCTGCAGCAGACCCCGAAACGTCACATAGTGAATAATCGACCGCCGCCCCGGACATTTTTTTTACCACGTTCTTGTTATTTTTTCGTATTCTTTGTCTATATACGACTATATTGACGCTATCTGCGCATTGACATCCCGGGTAATGGAAGCCGGCGACCCCTGCAAGATCTCCGTGTTTGCAGCTTTGCCTGCGGAATAAGTCTTAAACAATATATCAATCCACATAAACTGGTAGGTTATTAACATGGCATACCAAATCCCTGTGATTCCTAAAGAAGTTTTACTCATAACACTTGCCAGCGGTAATCTTACTGCAAGCAGTGATATAATTGCAATTGCCATTGTTGTCATCGTTTTCCTGTGTCCGTTAATAAATCCATCTGTTATATATCCGAACTGGATTTCGAGGTTACATTGTAAAAAAATCCCGTCTCCTGATGGAAACGGGATTTTTTATTGTATTGAAACCTTATTATTTGATAAGTGAGATCGATACGAACAGTCCTGCCGTAAGCGAGGATACCAGCGATACGACGGTGATCTGTGTATTGAGCGAAGGACCTGCGGTATCCTTGAAAGGATCGCCGACGGTATCGCCGACAACTGCGGCCTTGTGAGCCTCAGAACCCCTGCCGCCAACATTTCCGGCTTCAACATATTTCTTGGAGTTGTCCCAGAGTCCGCCGGCATTGCTCATGAACAATGCAAGGAGCAAGCCGCTCAGAATATTTCCTGTCAGGAAACCGCCAATTGCATGTACGCCTCCTATGAAGCCTACGACAAGCGTTGAAAGTATAGCCATAAGTCCTGCGGGAACCAACTCGCGAAGAGCCCCCTTTGTTGCTATATCGATACACTTGTCGTATTCGGGAACGACGCCTTCCTTGCCTTCTTTGAGGCCTACGATCTCATTGAACTGGCGGTGAATCTCCCCGACCATTCTTTGAGCGTTACGTCCTACGCCGAGCATCAGCATTGCGGAGAAGATAGCCGGTATCGCGACGCCTACGATCATACCGAAGAATACGACCGGGTTCATGACGTCGAAGCCCGTTATCAGTTCCATGCCTTTTTCAGCCAGAACGACATTGACCTCCGCCATATAAGCGCCAAGGAGGGCGATAACCGTCAATCCGGCCGCACCTATTGCAAACCCCTTGGTTATGGCCTTTACGGTATTGCCTGCGCTGTCAAGCTCGTCAGTGACCTTAAGCGCTTCCTCGCCAAGATTGCCCATTTCAACAAGGCCTCTCGCATTGTCGACAATCGGTCCGTAAGCGTCGTTCGAAATAATCATTCCGACTATGGAGAGCATACCCAGAGCCGCCATCGCTATTCCGAAAAGCGCGTCCATATTGGAATTCGGATCTATCCCGTCGCAGATCATATAGGATGCCATCGCTGATAAGCCTATACCGATAAGAGCCGGGAATGCGCTGAGAAATCCGTAGCATATACCGTTGATGATGGTAAATGCCGGTCCGGATTTGGAGGCCTCAGCCACTGTGCGGACAGGCTTTTTGACGTCATTGGTGAAATAGTCGGAAGCTATACCGACGACAACACCAACGGCTAGACCGATGACAGTCGCACCCCAGTAACGCCAGTTGAACCCGAAGAAATAGGTCGCGCCTGCCGTAAGAACGGCAAAGAGGAGAGTGGTTATGTAAGTACAGTTATTCAAGGCTGAGCTCGGATCGCCGTTTTTCCTTATACGTCCGAAGAAAATTCCGATTATCGATGACAGAAGACCTATTGCCGCATATGCAAAGATCATGCTTGTATTTACGCCCGTACCGCCGTCGATAGCCATTGCAAGCGTTAATGCCGCAGCCATAGATGCAACGTTGGAGTCGAACAGGTCCGCGCCCATTCCGGCGACGTCGCCGACGTTATCTCCGACATTATCTGCTATAACGGCAGGATTGCGCGGGTCATCTTCAGGGATGCCGAGTTCTACCTTACCAACGAGGTCGGCGCTGACGTCGGCCGTCTTTGTGAATATACCGCCGCCTGCTTTTGCAAAAAGAGCCAGCGATGATGCGCCGAAACTGAAGCCGAGTACGGCCGTCGAATCACCGGTCAGCAAAAGTACGCCGACAACGCCGAGAAGGCTCGTTCCAACGACTGCCATTCCCATGACGGCGCCGCCTCTGAAACCTGACATGAAAGAAACATTGATGTTCTTTGTGGCAGCTTCAGCACTTTTCATATTTGCAATAGTAGCTACAAAAATACCGATTTTACCTGCTAATGCAGATAGAACTGATCCTACTATGTAGGAAACCGCCATCATAACGTTTGACGTCGGCTTTCCGCTCCAGATCGGCTGGGGAAGGAACAAAAGAATGAGCACTGCTACGATGCCTACGAATATCGCCAGAATTTTGTATTCTCTGCCGAGAAAGGTGTTCGCGCCCTTTCTGATCAGTAATCCGACCCTAGCGATTTCCGGATTGGATGAGGGTTGTGATTTTACCCAGGTATAGAGCCAGGCCGCTACCCCCAGAGCGAGTAGTGATACTAAAATTGCTACGACCGACCAATTCATTTTAACGCCTCCCAAGATCATTAATAATGTATTTTAAAGTGTAAATACATTCGTATTGTGTGAGTCTCGAAAGTGTACAAAAACAAAAATTATGCCTTTTACATTATAATGCCAAAAAGTAAACAATGCAATATCATTATAACGGATACATCTCAACGGTAAAAAATATTGAGTTTTTTGTTGAAAAAGTAAAAAGTGAATGATATAATGACGAAGGCAAATATCTTTAAAAACGGTACAGAGATGCCGGCAAGATTATATATTTCAGCGGTTTGGACGGTTTTAGCCATTGGCTTTTACCGAGCGAACCGGGATTCGGATTTCAACAATCTTGTCTGCATGCCGCGGGCAAGATTTTTTATTTTATCAGTAAGCAAGTGCACTACAAATTCAATATATATCAAGGAGGGTTTACTATGCCGAAGTCCCAAAGTGTAATCGGGTATCTGCCCGATGAAAGGCCCCCAATCTGGAAACTGCTTTTATACGCGCTGCAGCAGGTAATCGTTATGTTTCCGGCAACCGTAGCAGTAGCCATCATCACAGGCTTTCACATCTCAACCACCATCTTTGCAAGCGGTCTCGCAACACTCGGTTTCATACTGGTCACAAGGGGAAAGATCCCGCTCTATTACGGTTCAAGTTTTTCGTACGTAGCTGCGATAGGCAGCCTGATGGCGTCGGATGCTCTTTCAGGCTACACGCTCAATGAAAAGATCGCAGTAGCACAGTTCGGCATAGTGATGTCAGGTTTAGTTTCAATAGCAGCCGGTCTCATCGTAATGCGTTTCGGAAGGGAAGCAATCGAAAAGGTTCTTCCCGCTTCAGTCACAGGCCCGATCGCAATGGTCATAGGCTTGACGCTGGCTGCGAATGCAATAAACGACGCCGCCTCCATTGCAATAGACACGGCGGGCAAAGTGTCCGTAACGGACGCGCAGATCGCCATGGCAACTAACATGGCATGGATAATTTCGCTTGTCACACTTATCGCAACCATACTTTTCTCGATATACTTAAAAGGCGTAGCCGGTCAGATCCCGCTGCTCCTCGGTCCGATATGCGGCGTCATCACCGCATTCGTCATAATGCAGATCACAGGTATCAACCTCTTCAAGGTACTGCCCGCCGAAGCGAATACAGGAATCTTCGCACTTCCGATATTCACGCTGCCTAAGCCGACTCTTCTGGCAGTGGCGGCTATCATGCCGATAGCTATCGCGACCATACCGGAATCGACGGCTCACGTGTTCCAGCTTGACATTTACGTAAATGACCTCGCGAAGAAAAAGAATTCCGGCAAGAAATACAACATTGCCGACAAGCTCGGTCTGAACCTCATAGGCGACGGTCTCGGCGACATGATCTCCGGTCTCATCGGAGGACCTGCCGGAACTAATTACGGTGAAAACATCAGCGCAATGGCCATAACCAAGGTATTCGCGATACCGGTACTCATCGGCGCCTCGATCGTAGCAATGGTTATCGCCTGCTTCACTCCCCTTGTCAACGCTATTTATTCTCTGCCCACCGCAGTCATAGGCGGACTCGAGATATACCTCTTCGGTGCGATAGCGGCACAGGGCGTTGCCATAATGATAGAGAAAAAGGTGGACATGTTCAGTGCAAAGAATATCGCTGTAATCGCGACCATAATGGTCATCGGTATCGGCGGTAAGTACGGTTTCAACGGTACCGGAAACATCCCGTTCCTCGGTATACAGGTCCCCTGCGTCGCAGGCGCCGCTATATTCGGAATCCTCCTCAACGCAGTACTCAGCATAGGCGGAAAGAAAAAGGTACAGCAGGCAACTGAAGAGATGTAGGCGTGGGACCGGACAGCGAACTCAAACTCAAACTCACAACGAAGCATACGGCGGGAGTCGATTTTATCGGCTCCCGCTTTGTCATATCTACAGCGAAACGCAGGGACGGTTCTTTTTTTCGTTTATTTACTGATATTCGTTGCCTTTTAGCCCACGTGTTAAAATTGAAGGCAAACAACTTGGGGGATATATAGTTGAGGTGATTTACATAATCAAATCAATCTTGCAATAAAAACTATAAAATAAGTTGCCGGAAGGAATTCAAGCAAAGCAAAAAAAGTACCTAGCGTTTTACTACCCACCATTCCCACTACACAGCTTCTAAACTGTTGTTCACTACATTTCCCTACAATAACATCATCGGTCATTATTGATAATTGCGGGTCAATAAAAACAGTCATCATAATTGTTGCAAAGCCATTAATAACGGAAGAAAGCGTAATACAAGTGGCTCTTAAGCCCGGCTCGATATACCCGGCATAAATAGGCGCTACTGCACCTGTAGTTATCAAAGATACAGCAATGATATTTAATATGAGAGTTTTCTTCGGTAAATTCTTCATTGATAGCTTGGTGATATTCTCCTTAACAGGAATTGATACAAACTCTTTTATATAAATAATCCCGGATTTTGATAAACTATGAAGAAGAAGTTTTGGTACAGATCTGTGTACGGAAAACGACTGAACTCCTTTCGATAAAAGCCTTTGAAATGACGGAATGAGGAGAGCGCCTACAATAGTCGATACTCCGGAAATAAGAATTATAATAATAAAAATGTTTACTAATTCTACAGAGCCTGGATTCCGCTCAACATACTTTGTTAATATCGGAACTTGAAAAGTAACTGCAACTCTGGATATCAAAGTAAATACATTAAAGATTGCATAAGATACTGCAATCTTACCTGTCCTCACACCGACAAGTCTCACAGAATATGCGAGTGTACCTATTAGCGAAATAATGAAATTTAGAAAAAAAACAATAAAAATTTGTGTACTCAAAAATCCAATACCTCAATATCTGATTCATGACAATAATAGCAATAATCTACAATATAGTCAAATAACGAAAGTAATTGCGTTTATTTATTTTTGTCAATAAGCTTTCTACGCTATTAAGACTATTTTCTCAGATAAATATTACAGCAAAAAATAATCATAATAAACATATGGATTATTCCGAAACGGAGGAATTTATGAAGCAATATATGCCCGACAGGGTGTTTTTCGAGCCCGGAGCCCTGGAATACCCGCTGGGGCTGAAGCTTTACGGATATTTCGGAGAACTTGGCGTGCCGATAATGAAGACGTCTGTGCAAAATGTGTCCAGGAATATTCCCGGTTCCAATGAAAAGGAAAAATATGCCGCATCGAAGAAGTCTCTCGTCGTGCGCGCAAAGAAGAGCCTTAGCTTCGACATATGCAAGCCGTCCGCAGATTATGAGTTCCCGCTCGTCACAAATTGCCCGGGAAGCTGCGAATACTGCTACCTTCAGACTACACAGGGAGCAAAACCCTATCTGACGGTCTACGTCAACATTGAGGACATACTGGAATCCGTCAAAAAGCATATTGAAAAGAATGGGAACAGGCTTACGACCTTTGAGATTGCCAGCACAGGCGATCCTCTTGCTCTGGAACATCTGACGGGAAGCGTTGCCAGGACCGTCGAATTTTTCGGCGAGCTGGAAAACGGCAGGCTAAGGATCGTGACCAAATTCGATAACGCCGATTCCCTGCTCAGCCTTAGGCACAACGAGCATACGAGGTTCAGGGTCAGCGTGAATTCCAGGTACGTCATTAAAAATTTCGAACACAATACGGCTACCTTCGAAGAGCGGCTCTCGGTCGCTTCAAAGATCTCCCACGCCGGATATCCGACCGGCTTCATTATCGCGCCGATAATGCTATACGAAAACTGGAGGCATGAGTACCTGGAACTGTTCGACAGCCTGGCGCAGCAGGTGGATACCTCAAGCTCCGGCCTGCCGCTGACCTTCGAGCTGATACAGCACAGGTTCACGCCGGTCGCAAAGAGCTTTATCCTCCAGCGCTTTCCGAACACCAAGCTCGATATGGATGAATCGATCCGAGCTGTCAAATGGGGTAAATATGGCCGTTTCAAGTATGTATATCCCAAGGAGGCCACAGAGGATATCAAAAACTATATATCCTCGCTCATCCGTGAACGCTTCCCTGACGCGGAAATAGAGTATTTCACATAAATGGAAGTCATATTTTCAGATCTATCCCGACAACACCCAAAACAGAACCGCTGTCCGATTTTATGGGTACTGACAACGTTACGCACGGCTTTCGGGTGATGGCCGACACGTATACTTCGGACGTATATTCCTCGCCGCTTATTCCCCTGATGAACCACTCCCTTATGCTTGCGTTCGCTATACCCGCTTCAGGTATAGAGCATATGAACCGGCCCTTGGCGTCATTGCTCCAGGCTGCTTCGATGTACCCGCAACGGCTCAGGAGGTCCTCCAGAACCTTCCTGTGCACTGTCTTTTCCATCCGTATGATATCAGGTTTCGCTGCAAGCTCTCTTATCAACCTGAAAGCTTCTTCGATCTTTTCCATGCTATTTACAGCTTCCGGCTTTGTATCCTTGATTTCTTCTCTATTTCTTTTTCTTTTTCCGTTTTTATTTTCCTCTCCACTCCCTGCCATGCTCCAGCCAAGGAGTCCGTTAAGATCCCCGGACGCTGAATTCAATCTGCCGCTCATTTCGGCTATTTCCTCGATACCTTCCTTTTGCTTGTATATTGATGTTTTTACGTCCTCCACACTCTTTACAGATGCTTTGACGATCTCATCCACACTGCCCATGTTTTCGATAACATAATTGGCATGGCGGACTTGGTCTTCCGATCCTCTTATTACCTTTCCCGCCATTTCCAATACTCCGTTGAACGATTTGCGGATCGATCCGAGATTTCCTTCAACATTTTTCGATTCGGCGACACCTTTTTCTATCATGTGCATGTTCTCATCAATGAGTTCGTTGATGCCTGTGACTTCCGCCTGCATTGCCTGCAGCAGCTGTGCGATATCCCTGACAGCTTTTTCACTGTCTCCCGCAAGTTTGCGTATCTCATCGGCCACTACGGAAAAGCCCCTTCCGCTTTCTCCCGCCCTTGCCGACTCAATCGAAGCATTCAGAGAAAGCAGATTCGTCTGTTTCGATATATTGTTGACAGTATTGAGGATGGAATTTATCCGATCTGTCGTTTCATTCAGCTTTTTAATGAAGTCGACAGTCCGAAAAAATGTCGATTCGATTCCGTGGATGGTTTCAACAATATTAAGTATTTCATCGAGGCTTGTCTTTATAGTATCGCCGGAAGACAAGCTTTCAGCTTCCATTTGCCTAGAAGTCTTCAAAGCGTCGTCCAGCAGATCTATCATTTTTTTGACGTTGTCGAGCATGCCCTGGACATCTTCATTCACACGGGTATTCAATTCTGCCATTTCCGACGCCTCGGCATATACCTGCTGAGCAAAGGCATTGTTTTCATCCATATTGATATGCAGCTGTTCGGATACCGAGGATATCTGGCTCGAGGCCACGTACAGCTCCGCGTTATGCCTGTTAAGCTCGTTCCTGAGGTCCTCGATCATCCTGTCCTTTTGTTTTGATTTCCTGCCGATCCTGTAAAGCAGCACGCCCGAAAACACTGCCAAAACGATAAAGCTGCCTGTACTAACCCAATAATACGTACTTATATGCATTTCTACCGCCTCCCTGAGTCATAAAAATAAAAAGGCGCCGGACAGAAAAAACTCTGTGCCGACACCTTTGTCATATCATGTTTGAAGAATTCATATGTAATTATGGTAATCTTAACATAACGATCGACGATAATCAATATACCTGTGTGCTGACTACGCATATTTATGGTAAAATTGAATCGACCGGCAACGCCGGTATTCCGAAAACCGGTTAGGAGAATATTATGCGAAGGCTCGTTCCTTTGAATTTCGACTGGAGGTTCTCCCCTGATTTTAAAACAGGATATATACGGCCGGACTTTGACGATTCGGACTTTCAGCCCGTCATGCTTCCCCACGCGAACATAGAGCTTCCGTACAATAATTTCAATGAAGAGGCTTGCCAATTCATAAGCTGTTACCGCAGGCAGATATACCTGTCCGGAGAGGACCGGGAAAAGCGCGTAGTACTCTGTTTCGAAGGAGTAATGGCATTTGCGGAGGTGTATCTCAACGGACAATACGTATGCGAACACAAGGGCGGCTATACTCCATTCAAATGCGATGTAACGGAATACGCCGTATTCGGAGGAGAAAATCTGCTGGTTGTAAAGGTGGATTCAACAGAGAGAGACGATATACCCCCTTTCGGCTTTGTCATCGATTACCTGACATATGGGGGTATCTACCGCGAAGTACACCTGGAGCTCACCGACGAACTTTATATAGAGGATGTTTTTGTAAGGACCTTCAATATGCTTTCAGATACGAAACTGATTGACGTTGAAATATCTATCGCAAATCCTTCGGGTAAAACCGGCAAACTCCCGGTGGAGTGTTTCGTGGAGACGGATCCTGTCTATAACTGCGGACATAGGGACGAAACAGCATCGAGTCTGAAGGGGACCTGCTGCCTGTCGGGCGAACCGGTCCAAAAGGTACGGCTGGCAGGTGAGTTCGGTAACGCCCGGCTCTGGGACGTCGACAGTCCCGTTTTATACCTGCTTGAAGCGCGCATATATGGAGGAGCGCGCATATCCGGAGAGGTACGCATATCTGGAGAGGCACGCATATCCGGAGAGGCACGCATATCTGGAGAAGAGGCAATCGACAGTTATGCGGTACGTTTCGGTTTCCGAGATGCCTGCTTCAGGAAAGACGGCTTCTATCTGAACGGCAGAAGACTGAAGCTCAGAGGGCTCAACCGTCATCAGTCCTATCCGTATGTCGGTTATGCCATGCCGGCGTCGGCACAATACAAGGACGCGGAAATATTGAAAAACGAACTGGGTCTGAATATCGTCAGGTTTTCGCATTATCCCCAGTCGCGCCATTTCCTCGACCGCTGCGACGAGCTTGGCCTGCTCGTGCTTGAGGAGATCCCCGGCTGGCAGCATATAGGCGGTGCGGAATGGCAATCCGTCGCGGTGAAAAACGTAGAAGAGATGATAACAAGGGACCGCAACAGGCCCAGTATAGTACTATGGGGCGTACGGATCAACGAGTCGCAGGATAACGACGCTTTCTATGAGAAAACCAACGGCACGGCAAGGGCGCTCGATGACACGCGTCAAACCTGCGGTGTCAGGAATTTCTCGGGGAGCAGCTTTTTGGAGGACGTATATACTTACAATGATTTCATACATCGCGGAAATAACAGGGCTCTGAGCAATACGAACCACATTGCCGGTAAAGCGGCGCCTTATCTCGTCACCGAACATAACGGCCATATGTATCCCACGAAGCGGTTTGACTATGAAGCGAAGCGTATTGAACACGCACTCAGGCATCTAAGGGTGCTCGACCATATGTACGGCAGAACCAGGATATCGGGCGCCATCGGCTGGTGCGCCTTCGACTACAACACCCACGCGGATTTCGGCAGCGGCGACCGGATATGCTATCACGGCGTGATGGACATGTTCAGGATACCCAAGGAAGCCGCTTTTGCGTATTTGTCGCAACAGGATGGAAAGCCCGTGCTTGAAGCCGCCTCTTCAATGATCATAGGAGAATTTGAAGCGGCGAGGCTCGAGAAGCTTTACATATTTACGAACTGCGAATATGTAAAGCTTTACAAAAACGGCGAGTATACCGGCGCCTATTACCCCTCGTGCAATGCTTTTCCGCACCTGCCTCACCCTCCCGTCATAATCGAAGACTTCATCGGCGACGAGCTGGAAAGAAAGGAAGGCCTGTCCAAAAGGGACGCGAAGGACGTTAAGGACGTGCTTTACGCTGTAGTCAGGCATGGCGACAAGTCGCTGCCCCTAAGGTACAAATTGAAAATGGGCATGGTGATGCTCAGGACGAAAATGCCCTATTCAAAGGCGGTGGACCTTTATTCGAAGTATATTCAGAACTGGGGCTGCAAATCCCTTACATATGAGTTTGAAGGCTATATCGGCGGGAAAGCTGTTCTACGGTCTCGAAAGGGAGTCTGCGGAAGCAGCCGTTTGGTCGTGCTGCCTGATGCGTCGGAGCTTTGTGAGGGCGACACCTATGACGTCTGCCGCGTCGTGATAAAGCATACGGATGAAGCCGGCAACATACTGCCCTTCTCAAATGAATCGATCTCGCTTGCTTTTGAGGGTGAAGGCGAAATCATAGGTCCGGAAAAATTTGCTCTGATAGGCGGCGCAAGGGCATTCTGGGTCAGATCCGTCGGCAGGAGCGGTAAATTCAGCGTCACAGTGAGTTCAGAAAGGTTCCCGGCGCAGACTATCGTATTTACGGTCAAGGGCAGAAAACCCTGATAAATCGCCGCTGATGATGCTCCTTCCGGGTTACGGGTGCCGGTCTGTTTACGACACACCCGTTGCTTACGATACGCCGGTCTGCTTACGACACACCCGTTGCTTACGATACGCCGGCCTACTTACGATATGCCGGTTCTCTTACGACACACCGGTTGCTTACGATACGCCGATCTGCTTACCGAACGCCCGGTTTACGTGATATACTTGTTCACCACAGGTATCATCCTTAACAATGCGGTCACCGCAAAGCTTGCCGCGAATATAAGCACCGCAAGTAAAGGCACTGACAGCAGAGCGTTGAAGGAAAGCGTGTCGAGGCCCCTCTCTCCGAGATAGGACAATATCATCGCATGAACCAGGTAGATACCGAATGTGCACAAAGAAACGTACTGTATGCGCTTCATGGAACCTTCCGACCAACTCAGTTTGGAAACCTGGTATTTGAAGAAAATGAAAAGTGCTATTGACGAGAAAAACGTCGTGACCATGAAATAATCGAGTATGTATCCCACCGGAGCATTTTCCTTAAGAGAGAGTAGGCTTGTTCCAGCGATACAGCCAAGGACGCTGCAAATCCCCAGGATATAGGCTGCTGCTTGAAGCTTTTTGGATATAGGGAAGGTGTAAAGATAATATCCCAGCATGAAGTAACCCGCATAACTGCCGACCAATTCTATCGGCAATCTCGTAAGGATGCTCCTTGTATAATCGTAATAAGGGAAATCGAATTTCAAAAGCGAAGTTATCAGTATCCCAAATACAAAGAAAAGTATTATAAAATACCTGCACAGTTTTTCACCGCCGTATCTTGTAATGAGCTGCAGGAATGGAACCAGCATGTACAGGGCGATCATCATGGGTAAAAACCAGAGGTGATAAAAGCTGTTGATCGTATATATGGTTATCGTCTTGATTGAGCCTGAATAAAACGGCTCGCCCGATATGTAGTATTTGTAGATCGCATATACGAATGACCAGAAAACATAAGCGACTGCCAGCCTCAGTATGTATTTGCCGTAAAGCTTTTTGAGCGGTATTTCCCTTTTCGGATCGAGGAAAAAAACTCCGCTGATCATTACCATTACTGGAACAGCAAATCTGACGATACCGTCGAATATATTGAATATCTGCCATGCGCCAGTCGATGGGCTCAGTTCGTTCCAGTGCTGTCCCGCCGTATGCAGCACGACTACTGAAAACATTGTAATGATCCTCAACAGATCCAGATAAGCTATACGGCCGCCCTTCTCAGTACGGCCCCCCGCCCCGGGCAGGCTTGTCACGGCATTGTCCATTTTTACACCCTCCAGATGTATTACATTATAATATATAGGAAGGTACAAAAACAGACCTATTTATGCAACTTGGGAACCCTTATTACTGTGTCTGCAGGGCCTGTTAAAAGGCGGAACTCTGCCTCGCTTGTTGTTACAGTACTTTGATAAGGAACCAGTGTATTATGCGCCGGACTATCGTCAACAACACTTGTTCCCGTTAGAAATGACAATTCATATTCAGTGCCGCCTTCCAAGCCTCCGATAACTATTTTATTATCAGCTATGGTAATATCTTCCGCTTTTATGGAAACAGCCGAGCCATCACTGGCTTTTTTGATTGAAAGGTCGCTCAGTAATGCGCTGACATCAGGAACGGATACATTCTCGCTGAATTTCACTTCAACAGACGTTGAAGACACTGACCTGGCTGACAACACAACAGGCGCCGCTTTGTCTATGATCCGCATCGACGGCGCATCTGCGCTCATAGCAACTCCGTATTCATCCTTTGCCAGATCCGGACGATTCGGCACCAGCCACAAACCGGACGGATCTGTTCCTATCGGACTGACTAATCTAAATGTTGCCGTTCTGTCATGGCTGGAAACAAAATCAAAATAGGATATACGTTCCGAATCCCTGGCAGACCCGCTCCTGACATCAAAAACACCGGGAGAGCATGATCCGATATCTGCGTCGAAGGTCACTTCAATTTTATCTGCAGCTACGGCCGCCACACTATTATCGACCACCTTGAGTACCGGTCCTGTTATCGTATAATAGCCGGACGTTTTTGTTACGTAACTGGAAGAGCCCTTCTCTTTGACGTATACTATCACCCTGTAATTACTACCCTTCTCCAATGGCGTCCAGTCAATGTAATTAACAGCCGTGTAGTCTGCGGAATGTGCTATCATCGAGGTTCCGTCATATAATTCGAAGTAATATACAGGGCTTATACCTCCGGATACTTCACATGTCCACCTGACCGACGCGCCTGCTTCCTGGGGACTGGCCGGGTTCGGCGTCAGCGAGGTGATTGTTATCGGTGCGGCCGCGGTAACAGTGAAATAGCTGGAAGCCTTGGATACCCTGGTTGTATATGAAGCGCCATTTTCCTTTACATATACCAACGCACTATAATCAGTACCAGCTGCCGTAGGAGTCCAGTCGAAATAGTTATTTGTTGAATAGTCAGAGGATTCCGTCACTACAGTACTGCCCTTATATATTCTGTAATAATATACGGGAGCTTTACCTCCGCTTATGGTAGTGGTCCAGCGTATCTTCGTACCTGTCAGCTGCGGGCTTGCCTTGTCGGGTAAAATGGAGGTTATCGCTATCGGAGCAGGTGCAGAGATGGTATAATACGCGGACGTTTTCGACACCGTTTTATGACCTTCCAGAGTTTGAGCATTACTCATGTATACAATCGCCCTGTACTTTGTTCCGGGCTCCTTAGGCGTCCAGTCAAAGTACTTGGCCGGCGAGTATGCGGCAGATGACGCTACGAGAGTGCTTCCGTTGAAAACCTCGAAATGGTATTGGTTATTGCTATTGTCCCCGAAGGTTTTACAGTTCCACCTTATTGTGCTTCCAACCAGCTGAGGGCTTGGTTTGGCGGGTTCTATCGATATTATGCCGGATTCGTACGGGATGTAGATAAATACCGAACCAGTGGAAGGCGTGACTGTCAGAGGTCCCGGTACCGTATAGCTGATAGAAAACATTTCCGAGACCGATGGTATTTTTGTGGTTATTCCATTGAACAAAGGCATCTCCATGGTATATGATGCTCCGGACGCACCTGATAACTTTATCGTGCCATAAAATTCTTTAGTACCTTGTCTTACTGTTATTGCCTGGTTAAGATCATTTTTAATAGAAAAGCCGTTCAAATCCCTTCCTCCGGCTATGCTTTCGGGAAGATTCATTGTCGTATGCATTTTCAGGCTGAAATCGAGAGCCTTATCCAAACTGCCCGTATTGACGCCTGTTTGTTCGATGTGATATACAATAGATGGATCTTCGATCTCTTCTACTATAACTGTAATATCGCACAGTGACTTGCTTACAAGGACACTAGGCGTACCGCTTGTTATAGTTGGGTAGACATAATTGCCTCGGGAATTATAGCTTATTCCGATCCCCTTTATCCTGGCAGTTTTTTTACTGGCGTTGTTTTGCAAAAGGTTCAGAGATATTTTTTTAATTTCAGCCGACGCAAAAACAATTTTAGTGCTTGAAGAAGAAATGACACAATTGTGCTTAAACAAAACATATGGCAATGCGCCGCTGATTATGCCGACTTTGGCATCATACCTGCCGTACGGAATTTTAAAGCCGTTTTGAATTAGGTTACTATTTAATTCGATCGGGATGGATGTGATACGTACTCCGTTATCATCAAGCAAATCCAAATCCACCAATTGACCCGTTGTCTGCATATCGGAAGGCAAAACCACGCTGAACGCAGTATCGAGCTTAAGTGTCAGCACTTTCGACATATCTGTTTTCTTTATAACCTTTTTATAAGCGCCCTTCTTGGTTTCTATAACTACTATATATTCGCTGGAAGTCGTCCAGTTAAACCCTTTGAAAGTCATTTGAGTACTATCGCCAACTGTAACCGTATCACCGGTAATGTTGAAATAACTCTCATAATGGTAACCCTGGCCGTCGCTTATTAAATAATATATATGACAGTACCTGACAGACGGTTCAGGAACGACCAGCATTACAGCGTCCGCAGCCACGGCGGTATTTTGTATAGTATCCGCAGTTAATATGCTGCCGTCAGTCTTTTCGTCCTGAGCAGACGATACGTTAAAAGGAATTTGAACAAGCAATGTTAATATAATGACAAAAAACGCTTTGGAAAGGATTCTTTTCATATTATCACTCTTTTCAAACATTATACTTGTAATACAACCCTACATCCGTAATTATTTATTAAATCTGTATGGCCAGTAAAATAATGTGTATGCAACACATATTATACATTATCATAATTGCTAGACTTTGTAAAATATTATGAGGAATGCAGCATTATAGAAAGGCCGCCTGGTCGAATTGTACCTGATCGAAAAGATTCTGAACGAGTGGCGCCTGATCAAACGGCTGCCGTTTTTATATAAAATATCTACCTATGATCCTTGTTTCGGCGCTTCCGCCGAACAGTACCCTTCCGTCCCTGACAGTCAGCCTCACCTTGTTGAATACCATGTCGATTCCGCCCTGTTCGACCGATACGCTTTCACCGTCCCACATCCCGTTTTTCAGCATGTAGTAACCGAAGGCGCTGTTGCCCGAGCCCGTCGCCGGATCCTCAAGGTATCCGAATTTCGGTGCGAATACCCTCGTATGCGCAATATTAACGCTGTCTTCGGTTTCGGTTGAAAAGGCAAGTATTATGTCAACACTATTCGTCTCACAAAAGGCCTTCAATTTCTTTTCATCCGGGAACATGCTTATCTCCTCCCTCAGGTTGGAAACAGGAACGATAAGCGTCGCAAGACCTACATTTATCAAATCGATTTCGAATTCATCCGATATGCTTCCGGTTGCAATGCCTAAAGCAGGGGCAATCTCGGCTGCAGTCGGAACGGTTCCTATATGGACAGGTTCCGGCGCCGTTATGTATACGGCATTTTCGCTGCTGATTTCGTTATAGACCGTCAATATGCCCTTTTTATTGGTCCCGATCATTATCTCTTTTTTCTGCAGCAATTCAGGCGTGCGGCTTACAAGGTCATACATGCAGGCGATTGTACCGTGCCCGCAAAATTCCACCTCGCATTCCGAGGAATAGTACGTAAGCTTGTACGCGCCCTGCCCGTCGGCATGGCAGTATACCATCTCTGAAACGAAGCCCTTGTGCTGTTTGGCTACATTTTGCATGTCATCTTCAGTGAGCGCCTGGTTACCGTCAATATATATACACGCCGCAGGGTTGCCCGCCGATCCTGCCGAAGCAAATGCGTCGATCTTCCTGTAATCGAAGCTCTTCATCATAATAACCCCCTGTTTTCTATGTACCGATAACCAATTTTACCATATTAAAACTTCAAACCGTTATATTTTTTTTTCTCATCCAGAGCCTTGGTCAGCTCGCCCAGTCTTGAGGTATCACCGATTAAAATAACACCTGCCAGCCCGTCGCCTGCAAAATAATACTTTTCATATATTTTGTTTGCCGGGTCCCTGACCTCTGCGGTTTTGTAGTGCAGGCCAGGAGTCCTGCCGTTATCTCCTGCCGCAAATAGAGTAGTATCCATACCTTCAAAGGTGAGCGCCGCCGGGACCGGTTTGTAGGAAACATTGTCTCCGGCGGCGTTTGCGCCGGCTATCCTGCCCATTTCCAGCGCCTGCGGCCAGATTGCGTAATTGACGCCGTTATATTGCGCACAGTCGCCGCACGCATAAACGCCCGGAGCGCTGGTCTCCATCCTTTCGTTGACTAAGACGCTTCGCTCCGCCGTTATGCCCGCTTCCTTCGCTAATGCCGTATTGGCTGAGACCCCTGCCGAGATTATCACAAGGTCGGCCGGGTATACAGTACCGTCCTCCAGTTTGACGCCGGTCACGGTACCGTTGCCGATTACCTCGGTTATTGCTGCGTTGATCCTGAAGTCTATCCCCGCGTCTACAATGACGTTAGCAAGCAGTTCCCCTCCGACGTCGTCGAGCTGCCGTACCATCAGCTTATCTGCGACTTCCAGAACGGTGACCCTGCTGCCGCACCTGTACATTCCCCACGCTGCCTCCAGACCAAGGACGCCTCCTCCGATGACAACGGTGTTTTTTACCCTTTCTGAAAGTGCTCTGATCCTCAGAACGTCGTCCATACGGCGCACAGCGACGACCTCCGGCTTGTCCGCGCCGGTGATCGGAGGGATGAAGCATTCCGAGCCCAGCGCATATATGCATTTATCGTATTTCAACAGGCTTCCGTCGCCCAATATGATTGTTTTGGCAGCGGTATCGAGCTTCACTGCCCGTACGCCGAGTATATTCGTTATTTTGTTATTTTCATACCATTCGCGGTCGTGGATCGCTATCTCTTCGGCATTTTTCAAGCTTTCGAGGGATTTTGTGAGCATTGGACGGTTGTAGCTCAGATACGGCTCGTCCGTAACCATTATGACAGTGCAGGTTCCGTTGCGTTCGCGGATCGCCTCCGCCGCGCTGAGCCCGGCAGCTCCGTTTCCAAGAATCACGAAAACTTCATTCGTGTCCTTCCGGTATGTAGTCTCCTCTTCCTCATAGGGTTCGAAGTACTCCGGCCCTACGCCGCAAACAGGGCATTTTTCGAGCGATGCGTCGAAGGTTGCACCGCAGATCAGGCACCTGACCATTTTGACCTTTACTGTATTCCTGGCTTTGTCTATGTTATATTGTTCCATTTACAATCCCCTTTCAGGCAGTTATATTCTGTATATATCCCCATAAATAGGCGGTTTAATCAAAAGCATATGCAAAGGCCGGCTGTCAATGCATACATTTAAGGTTGGTTAAAGCTTTCAGGTGTTATAATGTAAAGGGACACACCTTATAAGGTCAGGGGACACATCTTCAAGTACCATTGCCAGAAATGTCCCCAATGAATACCGTTACTAGGAATGTCCCCGGACGATAGAATGTCCCTCTCTGACGCTAAAGCAATAGTAAGAACAAAATGATAGAAAGCGGTTGTATATGAGGATACTGATTATCGAGGATGAAACATACCTTGCGGAAGCGCTTACACAAATACTGAAGAAAAACAACTATTCGGCCGACGCCGTAAATGATGGTTTATCCGGTCTCGATAACGCGCTCACGGGCATATATGACCTGATATTGCTGGACATTATGCTGCCCGGGATGGACGGCATAAGCGTTTTACGAAACATAAGAAAGGAAGGCGTTTCTACACCCGTTATCCTGCTCACGGCAAAGAGCGAAATATCAGACAAGGTAACGGGACTCGACAACGGCGCTGACGATTACCTATCCAAGCCCTTTGCAACCGAGGAGCTGCTGGCAAGAATCAGAGCGGCGTCCAGACGGAGGGGCGAAGTCATACCCGACAGCACTGTAAAATTTGGGGATATAGAGCTCAATACAGGCAGTCTGAAGCTGGCCAGGGGATCGAAGGAGATCAAACTGATACTGAAGGAAAGCGAATTGCTGGAACTTCTCATGACAAGAAAAAATGCGGTCACCTCAAAGGAATTGGTTATAGAAAAGCTTTGGGGTTTTAATTCGGATGCCGAACATAATAATGTCGAAGTTTACATCTCATTTCTCAGAAAAAAGCTTGCATATCTGGATTCCACCGTATCGATAGCTACGGTCAGGGGCGTGGGATATGTACTGGAGGCGGGGCAGGAATAATGTTCACAAAGCTTAGGAACCGTTTTCTGATATTGAACATGGTTATTATCTCGATAACAATGTTCATATCGTTTGCAACCATTTACTTTATCACATATAAGAACGTGAATAACGAAATCAATATAAACCTCCGCAGGTTATCCGGCTTCAACCGCGAAGAGATATTCCCGCTGCTGCCGGAGATCAAGTCCCAAATTAACAAGAGCGGCGCTGCCGTTCCCGTCCGGCCCGAGACAGGGAATTCAACCGTACGTAAATCAGGCGCCGGTATTCAATCCGGGCAGAGCAATCCCGGTCTGGGCAATCCCAGCCAGGGTAATTCCGGTCAGACTCCTGCAGATGGCAGCAAGCAGCCGTTCGAGCGCTTTATTACTTTTGGCATGGTTACAGACAGTCAATGGAACCTTAAGACTGTCGTTTCACTTTTCAAGATGGATGCTTCATTTTATGAGGAAGCAAAAAACATCGCAGTATCACAAAACAAGGAACATGGAAAATTCAAACTGGACGGCAATCACTGGGCATATAGCATCAAACCCCTGACGAACGGTTACAGGTTGACGTTCCTTGATATATCACCCCAGCAGAGCATACTGA
>JAEXNT010000034.1 GCA_023439545.1 Bacillota bacterium | reverse complement strand
TCAAGGAGGATGTTTAGCGCCCTTATGGCGCGGATTTCCTTTAAAACATTCAAGGAGGATGTTTAGCGCCCTTATGGCGCGGATTTCCTTTAAAACATTCAAGGAGGATGTTTAGCGCCCTTATGGCGCGGATTTCCTTTAAAACATTCAAGGGAGGATGTTTAGCGCCCTTATGGCGCGGATTTCCTTTAAAACATTCAAGGGAGGATGTTTAGCGCCCTTATGGCGCGGATTTCCTTTAAAACATTCAAGGGAGGAACAAATATGGAAAAGGTACCTGCTTATCTGGACGAAAGCCTTGGTTTCGAAGAACGCGCCAAAGATCTTGTATGCCGCATGACGCTTGAAGAGAAGGTTACCCAAATGGTGCACGGCTCCGCCGCGATCCCGAGGCTGGGCATACCCGCATACAACTGGTGGAACGAAGCGCTGCACGGCGTCGCAAGAGCAGGCGTCGCTACCGTATTTCCGCAGGCTATCGGTCTGGCTGCCACTTTTGACGAGGACCTGATATTCAGGATCGCCGATGTGATTTCTACCGAAGGCAGAGCAAAATACAACGAGAACATCCGCAAGGGCGATCATGACATATACAAGGGGCTGACCTTCTGGTCTCCTAATATAAACATATTCAGGGACCCAAGGTGGGGCCGCGGACATGAGACATACGGCGAAGACCCCTACCTGACGGGAAGGCTCGGCGTTGCGTTCGTCAAGGGCATACAGGGGAACGACAAAAAGTACCTGAAAGCTGCCGCCTGCGCTAAGCATTATGCGGTCCACAGCGGTCCCGAAAGCGAAAGGCACCAGTTCAACGCAGTCGCATCAAAGAAGGATATGCGCGAGACATACCTGCCCGCTTTCGGCGAACTGGTCAGAGAAGCCGGAGTTGAAGCGGTAATGGGCGCATATAACAGGACGAACGGCGAACCTTGCTGCGGCAGCAAAACGCTGCTCCAGGACATACTTCGCGACGAATGGGGCTTCAAAGGCCACGTAACCTCGGACTGCTGGGCGATCAAGGACTTCCATGAAGGACATATGGTAACAAAGACCGCTCCGGAATCAGTGGCCCTGGCCCTCAAAAACGGCTGCGACGTCAACTGCGGTAACATGTATGCAAATCTGCTCATAGCGCACAAGGAGGGCCTGATCAGCGAGGAAGACATCGACAGGTCACTGACAAGACTCGTAATGACCCGAATGAAACTCGGCATGTTCGATAAACCCGAGCATGTGCCTTTCAGCGATACGCCGTATGAACTCAACAGCTGTGAAAAGCACAGTGATTTCTCCGTGGAAGTTGCGAGAAAAACGCTGGTGCTTCTGAAGAACGAGAACAATTTGCTGCCGCTTGACAAGTCAAAGCTCAAATCCATTGCTGTCATAGGTCCTAACGCTGATAGCCGCGATGCCTTGCAGGGCAACTATTTCGGCGCCTCCGACAGGTATGTCACCGTATTGGACGGTATCCGCCAGGCAGTCGGCAGCGATACAAGAGTGTACTACTCGCAGGGGTGCCATCTGTACAGGGACAAGAAATACGGACTTGCGGAGGTCCGTAACCTGTTCGGCGAGGCGCTCGCCATTGCCGAAAGATCCGACGTGGTCGTACTGTGCCTTGGGCTTGACGCTACGATCGAAGGGGAAGAAGGCGACGTTTCGAACGAATATGCAAGCGGAGACAAGCTGCATCTAAATCTGCCGGGCCTTCAGCAGGAACTGATGGAAAAGATATACGCCACGGGCAAGCCGGTGGTGCTCGTACTTCTCACCGGAAGCGCGCTTGCGGTGAATTGGGCCGATCAGCACATCTCTGCCATCATAAACGCCTGGTATCCGGGTGGACGCGGAGGTGAAGCGGTTGCATCGCTGCTCTTCGGAGACTACAGCCCGTCGGGCAGGCTGCCTGTCACTTTCTATGCATCCACTGAGGAACTGCCCGATTTCCACGATTATTCGATGGAAAACAGGACTTACAGATATATGAAGACCGAGGCGCTTTATCCTTTCGGCTATGGTCTGAGCTATACCAAATTCGAGTACGGCGGGATAAAGGTAAATTATAGTATCAAGGCCGGCGAACCGGCGACCTGCAGCGTCAGCGTCAAAAATGCCGGGAAGCGCGCTTCCGAGGAAACGGTGCAGCTTTACCTGAAAGACGTCGAGGCGAGCGTAGCAGTTCCGAAGTGGCAGCTCAGGGGCGTTAAAAAAGTGGAGCTCAGGCCTGGTGAAGAAAAGGAAGTCTCCTTTACCCTGACAGCACGCCAGCTCGCTTTGATAGACAATGACGGGAATGCCGTCCTGGAACCCGGCTGCTTCGAGATCTGCATCGCCGGCAGCCAGCCCGACGACAGAAGTGTCAAGCTTACCGGCTCTCCGGTGCAGAAGGCGTCCTTCGAGGTAACGGGCAACAGGCTGGAAATGAAGTGGTAACAAGGTAAAGCCGCATAAAGCCAATATGCATAAAGCTTTTAAAGTCTTCGGGGGCGCTTCCGGCATTCAGTTGCGGGATGCGCCTCTTTTTGGTATCATGTAACCAGAGGTGTTGGTATGATACTTGAAGGCCTTCACGAGAAGGAGATATTCACGGAGCAATATCCGTTCCGTCTGATCATCAATAACAACGAGGAATTCCAATATCCCCTGCACTGGCACAATGCCGCCGAACTCGTATACAACAAGTCCGGCTGCTGCCGCATCGATGTCTCCGGTACCGAATACCCTCTGTCCGACGGAGACCTGCTGCTGATACCTTCGGGTGAAATACATGAAATAACGGCAAGCAGCAAGGGCGGAGAACGGGACATAATTCAGTTCGACATCACTTCTCTCGATTGTTTCGGCGGGATCAACAATATAAGGCCTTACATGAAAAACACCGTCAGGATAAACAAAGCCGGCGAGCCTGAATTGCAGCAATCTATTGAACGTTGTATACTCGACCTTGTAAACGAATACGAAAAGAAGGATTATGCTTATGCTCTTTCACTCAACGCAAGGATATTCGACATAATAGTCCTTGTTTCAAGGCATCTTGCAACCAGGGAGATCATATCCGGCGTCGTCGAGGGAAGCAGGAAGATAGCAGGGCTCAAGCAGATCGAACGGGCATTTGAATATATAGAAAAAAATTACCCTTCCGAGATAACATTGAAAGATATTTCAAACTACGTAGGTTTCAGCGAATACTATTTTTCGAGACTCTTCAAGGATGTGACAGGCCAGAATTTCCTTAATTACCTGAACGGCTACAGGGCAAGGCAGGCGGAAAAGCTGTTGAAGCACAGTGAAAAGCCCATTCTTGAAATTGCTCTGGAATCGGGTTTCAACAGTCTCGCCACCTTCAACCGCACTTTCAGGAAGATCCGGGGATGTTCCCCTACCTTCTATCGCAAAGCCTGCCTGTAGCAAGCTGAACCGGGAAGAAACATTTCAAATATGCTCAAGACAAATGACCATCGCCTGGAAATTATCCGGCAAAGCCGCTTCGAGGCGGCCGTCCTTCATTTTAGCCTTCAACCCCTTTTCAGAAAAAACTCCCGTAATGGCCAGCGTTTTTATAGCGGGATTTTCAATACAAATGGTATCCGGCAGCTTCCCTCCGAAAGTATGCACGACAACAATGGCCTGCCTTTTATCGTTCCTTACTCTCAGGAGCGCCTGCCAGCCCTCCGGATGGCGGTAGCTTTTAACAGGCGGCCCGAAACGGTAGCTTGAGCCGTCTCTGATAGTTGACGAAACCTTGTTATAAAACGCAATACTTTCACCGACTATATCCCATTGCTCTTTATTCAAATCGAACACATCGCCTGAAAGGCACATCCTGCCCAAAAACGTATTGGCCAGGGAATACACCAGGCGGCGTTCGTCGTCCTTCTTGCGCAGGACCGCCCATATCTGGCTCTGCCGCGGAAGAATCGCGAGGTGGAGGTTTGCTGCGATAATCGGGATCTCAATACACTCATGGGCATCCGAAAAAGAAGACATGCTGGTCAGAAACATCATCGAGGGTTCGAGCCTGTGTCCTCCCGAGGAGCAGTTCTCAATTACCAGGTCGGGTATCTGTCTTTTGATCTCTCCGATAAACCGCTGCGAAGCCAACACCTTTTTCCTGAGGCCTTCTCCGAAAGATTCCGCACCATCGCAGCCGATACCGATGTTGTCGTTGTAATCTATTTTAAGGTACCCGAAATTATATTTCTTCAAGAAGTTAATAACCTTATCCGTCAGATATTCATGTACAAAAGGATCTTCCATATCCCAGAAGCGCCGTCCCGCAGTTATGACATAGCCGTCCCGTTTAAGCAGGTGCTCTGTTTTATTGTACGCATCGGATTCCTCACCGCACACTTCAAACTCGAACCATATTCCAGGAATCATACCACATTTGCGTATTTTGTCGAGAGTGTTCTCGAAGCCGCCGGGGAACTGCGATTCGCAAAGCCTCCAGTCACCCATGCTGTTCTCCCATTTTCTGCCGTCTTCCTTGTACCAGCCGCAGTCGATTATAAAATATTTTATGCCGCGTCCTATCAGTACATCAGCAGCCCGACGTATGTAGTCTTCTGTCGGATTGCCCCAGGTTGTGCAGTATTCGTTGAATATGACGGGAAGCTCGTTTTCGGAGGAAGGCAGATCTGCTAAATACCGTGAGTGCAGGTCGGTCATTATTCGTGATACATCGTCGATCCCGCCTTCAGATACGGACAGGATTGCTTTTGGAGTAGTGAACGTTTCGCCGGGTCCGATCTTCTTCATCCAATGCCCGAACTCCCTGTCTGCAAGTCCTCCGGACAGGCAAAGCGCATTATCCGTTCTGCTGACCTCGATCTGCCAGGAGGATGCGCAGGCTATCTGTACTCCCCAGCTTACTTTATTTTTGATGTCCTCGATCACAGCGTACGGGAAAAACTTTCTGACAGGCATGGACCCGATCTGGCCAAAGCGCTCGGATCTGACCCCATATGAAGTCCAGGAGGGCTCCAGCCCCAAATCCTCAACCGGCAGGCTTTCAAGCCGGCCCTCGGCGCTCCACGCGCTTTTCAATCTGTGCAGTATAAGCGTACCGGGCGCATCATCCGGTTCGTAAGGAGTTATTTCCCCCATCGCAAAGCTGGAAATCATCTCAAGACTTACGGCGCCAGAGCTGCAATTATTGAAAACGGAGCAGGTTTCCAAAGCTGAATAGCCCGAATACCATGTTAGGCGATGCTCCAACGATAGACCGCGGTCATCCTTCAGCACTGTAACAACAGTTTTGGCGGAGCTTTCTTCCAGGAGCTTCTGTTCCTTATATTTGAAATGACTGACAGTCTCGCTGTTGCGCATGGTATGTCCATGTGAAAATCCATTCGGATAGGCGTCACCCAAAAGCTTCAGCTGGACCAGAGGCTCGATTCTGCAATCTTTTATGCCGACGGACTCCAGGATACGACATGCCGGCAATAATACCATTCCGACACATTGTGTTTCGGTTTCAATATAATACCGGACTGCTGCAGTTCCTAAAATATATTGGGATAATATTTCTTTCATGGTATTACTCCAATCTCCAAAATTTTTATTTCCTTTGTATATTGGACTGGTCCTGATCAGAGCATATTGTATTTAAATCGTCCGCCGTTGTACTTAATATCCGCCTGCTTCTTTCCGATTACCTCTATGGTGAAGCTGATAGTATCAGCCATGCCATCGAAATGTCCTTCACGCTTTCCAAGCGTCAAAAGGCTTTCCGCGTCATTCCAGTAAATATCGACGGTGGAATAGTCGCCGCTTTCATAGTTGTAGTTGTCCTGCTCATCCTGGTACAGCGTAAACGAGCCGTCGGCCCCAGGATATACCATCAGCCGGATCTGATCTTCGGAGCTCTCCGCACTGTGCTGTGCGACCGCCGTCATCGGTATTATGGACCCCGCTTTCACAAAGACAGGCATGATATCTATCGGCGCAGCTGCGGCAATAGTTGTTCCTCCGTGAAATTTTTCGTTTGTCCAGAAATCAAACCAGTCCGTACCCTCGGGCAAATAGACCTTCCTTGCCTTATCAGTATTCCCCAGGGGAACCGAGCCCCTATCGAAATACATAGGTTTGGTTACGGGACAGATCATAAGCGAATTTCCGAACATATACTGGTCCCTGATGGAATATACCTTTTTATCCTCCATGAAATCAAACGCAAGCAGCCTCATCATGGTATAATCCTTGAAAGTAACCATTGCCGCCAACGAATAAATATAGGGCATGAGCCGGTAGCGCAGCTCGATAAACTTTACTATAGCGTCATAGAACATTTCGCCTTTTTCGCCAAAGTTCCATATCTCTCTTCTCGCATCTGTGCCATGTGAACGGAATACAGGAAGGAAGGCTCCAAACTGCAGCCAGCGTGTGTAAAGCTCACGGTAGCCCGGATCCTGGCATCCGTCCTCATAATCGCCGTCCCAGAACCACGCGCGCCCTTTTTTGACGAAGAAGGCTCCAATGTCCAGAGTCCAGTAGGGCAGCCCTGCGGCGCAAAGGTTCAAACCCGCCGGAATCTGCTTTTCAAGCGTACTCCATTTCGCGCAGGTATCCCCTGACCACACGATTGAGCCGTACCTTTGCTGTCCCGTATAACCGCTTCTTGTCAGGTTGACGACCCTCTTGTCCCGGGAGGTTCTCCTCTGCCCTTCATAAACTGCTCTTGAATGGAACAGTGCGTATGAGTTTGTAAAGGCTTCATCCATGTAAACCTTTGCAGAGCTGTGATATGCCATATAGTTGTGATCGGGCTCAGGCTTTACCAGTTCTCCCCATTCAGGCGTCACGGGCTCGCTTGAATCACACCACCAGGCGTCGATACCCTTCGAAAACAAGCCGTCGTTAGCTTGATCCCAGTACAGGGAACGCGCTT
>JAEXNT010000025.1 GCA_023439545.1 Bacillota bacterium | reverse complement strand
TTTTGGTGGAGCTGATGGGATTTGAACCCACGGCTTTCACAATGCGAATGTGACACTCTCCCTCTGAGTTACAGCCCCACGCGATTTAGTTGTATAAAACCTTCTCATAATATTCTACAATAAGATTATCTATTTCACAACTCAAAGTAAAAATTTCAGGAGAATCGATCGGCAGTTCGTTAAGCAAAGTATCCAATCTTTTCTTGAGCTTTTGTAAGTATTCCGTTTCCATACATTTGACCCCATTTTCTGCAATTGAACCATAATAATATAACCTATTGCATGAAACAAATCAAGAGCAAAAGCAGAATTTTTTTAATTGTCAACCTATATTATTTTATAGGTTGACAATTAAGTCAGGATGCTATATCCTCTAACTATCAAATACATAAAGGATGATTGAGATGAAACTTACAACAAAAGACATAATTACCACTGCGCTCTTTACTGCGCTGATGATTGCAGGCACCTTTATACGTATACCCTTTCCGTTCCTGCCGGTCACATTTCAGCCCTTTATCTGCGCGCTTGCGGGAATGATCCTCGGTCCCAGGCTTGCTGCGCTGGCCATGACGGTATATATGCTGCTAGGCCTTACAGGTGTCCCTGTATTTTCAGGCGGCGGTGGGCTTCTCTATATCTTCAAACCCAGCTTTGGTTTCATACTGGGTTTTATAGCAGGCGCCTATGTCATAGGGACTGTTTCGAAAAGGCTCGGCAGACCTTCGTTTGCAAAGAATATCATAGCTTTGCTGGCAGGGTTGTTTACGATCTACGCAGTGGGGGTTGTTTATATGTTTCTTATAATGAGAGTTTACCTGGGCAATCAGGAAACAGGCCTTCTGCTTTTGCTCTACGGCAATCTTCCCTATATTGCCAAGGATACCGTACTCTTCCTGATAGCCGCCGCTGTTTCAGGGTCTGTACTGCCCAGGCTGCAAAGCATACAGGATTAATATATCTTTTTAGCCATGTCGTCGTAATTGAACAGCATATTTTTTTCTTCAAGCCCTCTATCCTGTATATATCTGAAAACGTCCTGCACTTCCTTTGAGGTAAAGGTCTCCTTGCAGTGGTCGCAATAGTATACGGGCGAGTTCGATAATGTGATGATCTTGCCCCTTATCTTTTTTTGGGCGTTGATACTATGTATTGATGTGATACTTCCGCAAAACATGCATTTGACTGCTTTCATGCCATATCTCCTTTGTTCTTCGAATAGTTCCGCTATTTGAATACCAGCGTGTCACTCACTGTTTCAGGCACCGTTCCAAGCTTACTGCATAGTTTTGTTTCTCTTTCGAGTATGTTCGACGCCGCGGCGCCGGTTTGTATCTCCACGTATGATTTGTCCAGAATCCTTACCGGAATTGCAGTAAAAGATTCGAGTCTGTTTCCTTTATACCTGATGTCCATAATAAATGATTCCATGTTCTCAGTATCGTTCTGATCGAACAGGAAATTGCCCATACTGTATATTATAGGCTTGCCCTTGTACATTTCAATACCCTGGAACTGATGGGGATGGTGGCCCAAAATGACGTCGACGCCGTCATCTATCAGTTTATGCGCGAATTCCACCTGCTCGGGCGGGATGGTAAAACTCTCCTCAACACCCCAGTGCAGCGATACAGCCAGTATGTCCACCTGCCCCCTGAGTTTGTCGACATCTTCCTTGATCGTCTCGTATTTTCTCGGTAAAACCCCTGACTTATCCTTCTCTGCGCTGTATTTGAGATACGGATCACCTGCAAATACGAGCTCAGCCATATCGGAATATGCCAAAAAACCGATCTTTATGCCATTCTTCTCAATAATGGCCGGCTTTCTTGCATCGTCTATGTTTTTTCCGCTGCCCATGTGCAATATATCGTTTTTATCAAGAATATCGATAGTGTCAAAAAGCCCTTTTTCATAGTAATCCATCATATGGTTGTTAGCAAGGCTTACTACGTCTATGCCCGCTCCAGTCAATGCTTCAACGGACGCGGGATCTCCCTTCAGAACTATCTTCCTTTTTTTGTCGAGGCTGTGCGTACTGGCAGTGATAGGCGATTCGAGATTTGCAAAGGTGACGTCGCCCTGTTTAAGTAAATCCGATACTTTTCTGAAAGCAAGCCCGTAGTCGCCTGCCTTCTTGAGTCTCATTCCCACGCCTCTGCCCAGCATAATATCTCCCACGGCAATCAGCCTGAGTTCAGGCTCTCCGGTATCCCCTGAAATGGCCTGCCGGGTCGAGGTTGCGATTGCCTGCCCCGTTATACCTGGAGTCTGACCCGGAATGGTAATCGCCTGATTTGTAATACCGATAGCCGTTCCGGTGACGCTTCCAGCCTGACCGGCTGAACCAGCCGGCTGTGGCGTCGGTTGGCCGGCAGCAGAAGATGTGTCTTCCCCCGACTCCCGCATTACAGCTCTGCTCTCATAAGCGCCGGTAAGGTAGACCACCGAACAGGCGGCCGTAGCCACCAGCAATATTATTGTAAGGATCAGTACAATTCGACCCGGTCTCATTCGGACTCCCTAAAATATAAAATACTCGGCAACCTGCATTTGCCTGCCAAAAATTATAATAACATAATTAGGTCGTTATGTCACCATGAAGAGGCTTTATATATGCAGGTCAATACATAAAAAGGGCTGCATGCAAAGCATACAACCCTTTCGATATTCCGGACCGTATCAATAGTTCTCCTTAAGAACCTCGAAATAAGCCTGTGGATGCAGGCATGCCGGACAGATCTCGGGAGCGCTTTCACCGACATGTATGTAGCCGCAGTTTCTGCATATCCAGTAAGTAACTCCGTCCTTCCTGAAAACCCTGAGATCCTTTACATTGTCATAGAGCTTTCTGTATCGCTCTTCATGGTGCTTTTCAACCGTTGCAATAGATTTGAAAGCCGCGGCGACTTCACCGAAACCTTCTTCAGCCGCGATCCTTGCAAATTCGGGATACAGTACCGTCCACTCCTCGTTTTCGCCATGTGCTGCGTAATCGAGGTTTTCAAGCGTTGTGCCCATTGCGGCAGGATATGTAGCGGTTATTTGGATATCGGCCGGAATCTCGCCTTCCATACCGGAAAGGACCAGTTTGAAAAATCTCTTGGCATGTTCCTTTTCATTGTCAGCAGTTTCAAGGAATATCGCCTCGATCTGCTTATAGCCTTCTTTTGCCGCGGCCGAAGCATAATAGGTGTATCTGTTGCGCGCCTGGGATTCGCCTGCAAATGCCTTCATCAGGTTTTCGAGCGTTTTAGTAGCTTTCAGACTCTTCATATTAACCTCCATAAAATTAATCATTTTATTGAACAAACATATTATTACCACAATTTCCTTAATAACAACAAGGAATTTAGCCTGAATTCATTTACAAAAAATACAACTAATAAACTTGTACGCAATGCATAACCTAATCCTGGGGTGTGACGAGGAGGATAGCATGAAATTTCACCTGCACAGATACAAATTCGATTGCCAGATGAGCGAAGGCCATAACCACAGGCTTCTCGGTTATGCCGGCAATATGCTTGGCGTAGGTAATTTTCATTTTCATGTATTCTATGGCGTTTCGTCGTACAGAAACCATACCCACTATTTTTACGGCATAACAGGTATGCCGATCAAAACGGAAAACGGGCATGTTCACAGGATGGAAGGCGTATTGGAAAGCAACAGCCTGCATGAGCATGAGTTCAAGGGCTTTACATCCGAAGACATATCCTATTATTCAACCACGCAGGCCGTAAATGTAATTCGTTGAACTAAAACCGGCTTTTTTTACTCCCCTACTTGGCCGAAAGCGCAGCATGGCTTTCCTTAAGCTGCTTGCGTATCTTCAGCTTCTGGGGACATCTCTTCTCGCAGGCGCCGCATTCGGTGCAGGCGGCGGCGTCCCTGCCGGGGATCCATTCGCTTCCTATGTTGGCATATTCGTTTTTCGCATATTCAACGGTGTTGTATACACGATAATAATTCATAGTTTTAAATATGTGCGGAATATTCACGCCCGACGGGCAGGGCATGCAATAGGAGCATCCGGTGCAATAAAGCTTGGCAAGCTTCTCGTTCTCCTCCATCATGCCGTTGATCGCGTCAAGCTCCTGCTTGCTCAGCGGTTCGGTGTTCGATGCGGTGGCGGCGTTTTCCTCGAGCATTTGCATGGAGCCCATGCCTGAAAGTGCAATATCGATACCGGGGTTGGCAAGTACAAATCTGAGAGCGAGCTCAGCGCTGCTTCTGACCTTTATGCCTAGCTTGCCGGCGACTTCGGCGGGCATGCCCGACACTCTTCCGCCTCCGAGCGGACCCATGACTGCAACGCCGAGACCTTTGGCCTTGGCATGCGCGATGGCTTCAGCATTACTCTTGTCAATCGCGTTGTACTGGCACAGGACGCTTTCAAACAGCCCGGTGTCTATGAGCTTCAGCATGGCTGCCGGTTCGTCATGGAACGAAAAGGAAATATGCCTGACAAGTCCCTCTTCCTTTGCCTGTTTAGCTTCCTTCAGCCAACCCGAGGCGTTGTCGTTCTGATAAAAACCGTTGTAGCCTATTCCATGGAAATGATAAAAATCTATAACATCCATATCGAGCTTTTTGAGCTGTTCTTCAAGTATTCTTCTGTAATCGCCGGGCCTTTTAACCAGGTGCCCCGGGCTTTTCGTCGAGACATAAACCCTGTCCCGGATACCTTTGAGAGCCTTTCCGAGAACGATCTCGCTCTGACCGTTGCAGTAGAAATATGCGGTGTCGAAATAGTTGACTCCGAGCTCGTACGCGCGGCGAAGCATCGGAATGGTTTATCCTCGTCCACGTATTCTCTTGAATCCTTGCGTATCATCGGAAAACGCATGCATCCGAATCCCAGTACGGAGACTTCAGCTCCCGTATTGCCGTATTTTTTGTATCGCATATATTTACCTCCTCAAAAGCATTACTTGTTTACCTGTGTCCTCACTGAAAAAAGCCGCAACGAATGCAGCTTTTCAACAGTTCATATATAATTTCAATATTTCATTCCTAGCTCGAGAGCCTTCATTTCCTCGGGTATCAAGTAATGCTTCTTTTCAGGCAGCACCTTTTTCAAGCCCTTCTCAAAAAATTCGGCGGAAACCACGCCGGTTTCTTGAAGAAGCTTGCCCAGCATAATGATATTAGCGTAAGCAAGATTTCCCATATCGGAGGCGATCTGCGTGGCCGGTATCGCAAAAACCTTGATGTCCTTGCGTTCAGGGCTCCTGTTGACAAGAGAGCTGTCAAGGAGGATGATGCCTCCGGGAACCACACAGCTCTCGAATTTGTCGAGCGAGGGCCTGTTCATGGCCATCAATGCTGTCGCGCTGTTCAGTATCGGCGAACCGACCGGTTCGTCGGATACAATGACATGGCAGTTGGAAGTGCCGCCTCTCATTTCAGGTCCGTAAGACGGCAGAAATGATACGAATTTGTCTTCGAGCATCCCGGCATAAGCGATAAGCTTGCCGGCAGCCTGGATACCCTGGCCTCCGAAGCCTGAAAAAATTATGTCTATCTGTGCCATCGACTCACACCTCCAAATCCTTTCCTTTAAAGTTACCGAGAGGATACTGGGGGATCATTTTTTCCTCTATCCACTTCAGAGCCTGAACAGGCTCGAGACCCCAGTTGGTAGGACAGCTTGAAAGTACTTCCACGATCGAGAAGCCAAGTCCGGCCTGCTGTACCTTGAAAGCCTTCATTATAGCCTTTTTAGCATTCTTAATATTCTTTATGTCATGCAATGACACTCTTTCGACAAACACTGCGCCCTTCAATGTGGAAAGCATCTCGCTCATATTGAGAGGATAACCCTCTATTTCCGGCTTTCTGCCGAAAGGAGAAGTGGTGGTTACCTGTCCCACAAGCGTAGTCGGCGCCATCTGGCCCGAAGTCATTCCATATATCGCATTGTTTATGAATATCGTTGTGATTTTCTCGCCTCTGTTTGCAGCATGTACGATCTCGGCAGTCCCGATGGAGGCAAGGTCGCCGTCTCCCTGGTAGGTGAACACCATGTTGCCGGGATGTACGCGCTTGATACCCGTAGCAACAGCCGGGGCTCTTCCGTGCGCCGCCTGCACCATATCGCAGTTGAAATACAGATAGTTGTTGTAAGCGCAGCCGACAGGAGAAACGCCTATCGTACTGCCCTCCACACCCAATTCATCTATAACCTCGGCAATGAGACGGTGTGCGACGCCGTGCGTACAGCCCGGGCAGTAATGCAGTTCCGTCTCTCTCAAGGCGTGAGGTCTTTGAAATATTATAGCCATTGTCATTCCCCTTTACTTCAAATTTAGCTTAACGCATATGCCGTAAATGAATACGTCATATGCTCACGCAGGCTATGCCTGCACACCCCGCTTTCACGTGGCGTTTGAACAATGCCAGTGCTAGTTACCGATCGACATTGACATTTTTCAAAATTCCCTTGATCTTGTCAAGTATCTCCTGCTGTGTCGGTATCATACCGCCCATCCTGCCATGGAAGTGAACCGGCCTCTTACCATTGACCGCCAGCCTTACGTCTTCGATCATCTGGCCCGCGCTGAGCTCTACCGAAAGAAAAGCCTTCGGAACTTCCGCATATTTTTCGAATACCGCCGTCGGGAAGGGCCAGAGCGTGATCGGTCTGATGAGTCCGACCTTGATGCCTTCCTTTGCAGCCGTCTTTATTACATTCTTTATTATTCTGGCTACAGTGCCGTAAGCCGTTACGATGATATCAGCGCCTTCGCAGTTATAGGTTTCGGCGCGAGTCTCGTTTTCGGCGATTTTTTTGTACTTGGCCTGAAGCTTAAGGTTATGGTTTTCAAGCACCTCAGGATCGATATAGATCGAGGTGATCACATTGTGTTCCCTCTTCATTCCTGTTCCCGTCACAGCCCAATCCTTGCCGGCCTCGCAGATTTCTTCGCGATCCTTGAATTCGACGCCCTCCATCATCTGGCCCAGCATACCGTCGCCCATGATCATGCATAACGTCCTGTATCTGTCGGCTATATTGAAGGCTTCCACAGTAAGCTCATACAATTCCTGAACGCTGCTCGGCGCGAGCACTACCATCCTGTAATCGCCGTGGCCGCCGCCCTTGGTCGCCTGAAAATAGTCGCCCTGAGCCGCCAGTATGCCGCCCAGTCCCGGGCCCGCCCTGACTATGTTTACAACTACTGCGGGAAGCTCTGCGCATGCTGCATAGGAAATAGCCTCCTGCTTCAGGCTGATCCCCGGGCTCGAGGATGAAGTCATGCTGCGTGCTCCGGCGCTGGCTGCGCCGTAGACCATATTCATCGCGGCAATTTCGCTTTCAGCCTGTATAAAAGCGCCTCCGTACTTAGGCATTTTTTTTGCAAAGTAATGCGCCACTTCAGTCTGCGGCGTTATGGGATATCCGAAATAATACCTGCAGCCTGCCCTCAAAGCGGCTTCGGCAATGACCTCGTTTCCCTTCATAAGAATTTTTTCTCCCATTATATGATCCCCTTCCATTGAATGTTTCAAATGAAATCCGCGCCTTCAAGGCGCTAAACATTCTACATTGAATGTTTCAAATGAAATCCGCGCCTTCAAGGCAAAATCCGCGCCCTTAGGGCGCTAAACATTCTATCATTTCTCTACTTCTATTACACAGTCAGGACATATCGTTGCACAGAAAGCGCACCCGATGCATTTATCCATTTCTTTGACTCCCGCCGGGTGAAAACCTTTCAGGTTGAGCTTTTCCTCATCTATAATGACAATATTTTTAGGACACACAGACAAGCAAAGCTTGCAGCCCTTGCAACGTTCTTCGTTGAATATAACCTTTGCCATAAAGCACCTCACAATTCTAAGCTTCAGTAAGCACGTAAAAAGCTTTCAATAATTATAAATCTCATTGCATACAAATGCAAGTTAAACAAAAGAACCGTCCCTATGTTTTGCTAAATATCCCACGGCAGCCTGATGTATTTATTAAGATAAAGCCTGTCGACGCCGGGATCGCCTGCATAATCCCTCAATATTTCTTCCATTCCGCTGATGATGCCTACGGGAATGTCAAGCTTCTGTGAAACCGTGCCAATGATCCCGGAAGCCTCCTCAATTATCTCAGGAGAGCTTGCGCCGAGCAGGTTCGCGTTGTTGACAAAGCTGTCCACCTTGAGTCTGGCGCTATCCTGTATTTCATTGACCATCCTTTCAATTTCATCAGCCGTCCGTGTCATGGGACGTCTTGTATTCACGACAAAATAATGAATATAATCTTCCCCGGCTATCTCACCGTTATATCTTGAAAGAATATGCGCTCCGAGGTCGTCCCCTCCCACATCGAGCACGACGTGATAGCTCTTGTCCTCGAAAACCGCATTTATCTGAGCCGGCAGTGACGGGACGTCGACGTTTGTATTCGCATAAACGGGGACTATGACCTTTATTCCTTTTTCCTCCAAAGGTTTTTTAGCATCCGCGGTTCTGAAAAACGGATTAACTATGTCAAGATCCACGATCACTGTCTTTTTGCCGGACCTTGCCAGCTGAAAAGCATAATTTACAGAGACCTCGGTTTTACCGCTGCCGAAATGGCCGGTAAAAATCGTTATTCTGTGTTCGAACATAATTGCCCTCCATGTTGCCTGAGTAACGCTTGGAATGCTACTCAAGCCTGATCTGTATTCATCGTCCCAGCAATTCCCTGACGACTTCACTTGCGATAATGAAACCCGCAGCCGGCGGAACGAAAGGAGTGCTACCCGGTATATTCCGCCTGTCGGTGCATTTTCTTTCGGCGCCGGCAGGGCAGACGCAGTTTTCCTTACAGCTCGTCCTCTCCGTTATCAGAGTTTTAGAAGGTTCCTCGCTGGAAAACAGCACCTTGAGCGATGTGACGCCTCTGACCCTCAATTCCTTGCGCATGACTCTTGCGAGCGGGTCGATCGAGGTCTTGCTTATATCGGTAATCATGAGCTTTGTGGGATCGAACTTGTTCCCCGTGCCCATGCTTGAGATTATAGGTATACCCTTCTCCTTCGCCTTCATGACCAGATCTATCTTGGCCGTTACGGTATCTATAGCGTCCACTATATAGTCGATCTGTCCGTCAAGCAGCTGCCCTGCCGTCTCAGGCAGATAAAACAGCTTGTGCGTCTCAACTTCGGCCTTCGGGTTTATATCCAGTATCCTTTCCTTCATAACGTCGACCTTGGGCTTGCCTATCGTCTTCCTGGTCGCGTGTATCTGCCGGTTCAGATTTGTCAGGCACACGAGATCGTCATCCACCAGCATGAATTTGCCGACGCCGCTCCTTACCAGACCCTCTACGACAAAACTCCCGACGCCGCCTACTCCGAATACGGCTACCCTCGACTGCTTGAGCTTTTGTATCGCTTCCTCCCCAACCAGCATCTCAAATCTCGAAAATGCATGCTGCATTATTTGACTCCGTCCTCTATTGATGTGATTTTCCACTTGCCGTCCGTCAGCCTGAGCTGGGCGGAAAGGTACTGCCTCTCGTGCGAATCCTCCCCGAGGCTCATAACCTGGTAGTAGGTTATCGTACTAAGGCCGCCCTTTGTGTTTTCCTTTGCAATTGTATCAAAGTTTGCCGCCTTTAACAATTCGCTGTACAAATTAATATTATCTTCGTTATATTCGGAGGATATATCTTCCTTATTTATTACAGTGACCCCAAACTGTTCAAGCATGCCCAGCCTGAGAACGAAACCGTCGTCCAGCAAATCCATTGCCTTTGTATATGTGTCTGCGGAGTTCAAATTTATATAGAAATTTTTCAACACCTTTAAGGGCTCTGAATCCGCAGGCTTCACTGCGGCGTCTGAACCGGCCTGGCCCGGGTCGCCGGAAGTGCCGCTGCCTGCCTTACTTCCTGCGGTTGTCTTGCTGCCTGTCTCACCCGTTGCAGCTTTACTGCCTGTTTTGCCCGCATTTACACTGCTTCCTGACTTGTTGCCCTTTTCAGGCTCGTTGCCCTTACTATCGCCCGATTCCTCGGTGGATATGGAGGAGGTCGCCGAATTTTCCTGAGCCTTGGGCTTCAATTCACCGCCGTTCATATCCAGCAGAAGGTTTCTGGAAATATCGTACAGCACCTCTGTCAGGACCGGTTCTGTATCGGGAGCGCTCAGAGGCCGCGAACCCATTTTCAGCTTCAGGACCTTCCGTGAATTCCAGCCTTCGAACCAGAAGTCATATAAAGCCTCCTTGCTGCTGTTGGTCCCGATAATGTGCTGTTCAGGCATATACAGGTTTCCCTTTACCACGTATTCTGAATTTTTACAGTCAAACACCTCGATCAGGTTGTCTTCCTGGTAGACGCTCAGCACCGGAGGATCCCCGAAGCTGTATGCCAGCAGGCTGAAATCTTTGTTGAACTCCATTTCTCCGTATTTTCCGGGATAATAAAAAAGCTTCTTTACCGACAAATCCTCAAGATCGATCATGTAAAAGGAGGACTGCATATATTCCCCCGGAGGTACGTCGTTTATAAGTATGTAAAGCTGTCCGAAAACAGGGTTGAGCAAGGCTTGCGATATTTTGTAACCGCCCTTTGCGCCAGGGTTTTCCGCCCTTTTTTCAAAAAGCCCGGCAAGCTCCGGCAGACTATCCTCATCGAGCTCGCTTATCCTTTCAGAGCCGTCCCGATAGTATTTCATACGGATGAAGGTTTTCTTGTCCGGGCTCTCGCACAATTCGAGCTTAAGATCATATTCGGGCGAGTTGTACGTGATGCCCACGGCTTCATCATTAAGGAGAGGCTCGGGCGCCTGCGGCTGGCCGGCTGTATCAGTACCGTCGCCCGCCTGTGTGGCTGCCGGGGAATCTGTATTTTCGCCGACGGCGACCCCGGTACCGCCAGTGACGTCGCCAATACCTTCGACTCCTGTATCCGAAGCCTCCGGCGTTTGTTGGACCTGCGCAGTCTGTACGAAATTGTCTACGAGCTTGTGGTCATAATATATGAATAAAGCTGTGAGCAACAATACTGTCAGAATTACAATAACAACCAGTGCTTTCCTGTTCATACCTGTCACCTTGGACCTTTCTTACCCGAGTACCGCATTAAATATCCGGTTCGTCCGTATGTCGAACTGATTCCCGGATTATAACGCGTCAATTCAAAGAAAATTTTTAGTTTGTAGAAAAATTTTCTTTCCTCTATAGCGTTTCAACGAGGTGAATACCTTTTGCGCCTCGTTATAATATGTTTATATTATACAGGAATAATTATGCGCGGACAATTTACAGGAACAGTAAATATTCTTTCCACTAATTTCAAAGTCTGATATAATGATTTTGCTGCAACAAGTCGATCCAAAGCACGAAGCGACTTGCTGCATGCAGCCTCTGCACCTGAGGCTGCATAGGCTGAAGCATAAAGGCATCCTAATGTGCTTCAGCCTGCAAAATCGTTGGATTGTACAAAAGCATTTCAGTTTTGGGAGCATAATTCTGAAATGCCACCGCAAGCCCCCTGTTCCATAGCTTGCGGTGAAAAGTCGCAGATAAACCGGATAGGCGACTTTTTGCAGTGCAATCATATAATGATTTTACTTAAAAAATTGGCGACGTATTATACGAATACAGAATGGAGATTTGACAGCATATGAAATATGTAGTGGTGCTGGGCGATGGAATGGCAGACTACCGAATGCCCCAGCTGGGAAACAGAACTCCCCTGCAATGCGCTAAAAAGCCGAATATAGATTATCTTGCCGCAAACGGTGAAATAGGTATGGTTAAAACTATTCCGGAAGGAATACCTCCGGGAAGCGATGCGGCAAACCTTTCAGTCATGGGTTATGACCCTGAAAAATTTTATACGGGCAGATCGCCTCTCGAAGCAGTAAGCATGGGCGTCGAACTGTCCGACACAGACCTCGCATTCCGCTGCAATCTTGTCAACCTGTCCGTCGAGGGCGATTATGAAACGTCAACGATGGTAGATTACAGCTCCGATGAGATTTCTACGTCCGAAGCTTCCGAATTGATCAAGGAAGTAAACAAGTACCTGTCTAACGATAATATCACTTTTTATCCCGGTATAAGCTACAGGCACTGCATGGTCTGGCACAACGGCCGGGGCAGCAGGAAAATGACGCCTCCTCACGACATACTCGAAAAGAATATATCGTCCTTCCTGCCTGCCGGTGACAGCAGCGAAATGATGCTCGAAATGCAGAAGAAGAGTTATGAGATACTTAAGGATCATCCGGTAAACAAAGCCAGAATAGCACGCGGTCTGCGCCCCGCCAATTCAATATGGCTCTGGGGCGAAGGAAAAAGGCCTGCGATTCCAAAATTCATTGATAAGTATGGAATAAAGGGCTCCGTTGTATCAGCAGTCGACCTCATTAAAGGCATAGGTATATGTGCAGGGCTTGACTCAATAGACGTCGAAGGCGCGACCGGCAATATAAATACCAACTTCAGGGGCAAGGCTGAGGCGGCACTGAAGGAACTCAGAAAAGGCAGCGATTTCGTTTATGTCCATGTGGAGGCGCCCGACGAGTGCGGTCACAGATACGAAATCGACAACAAGGTGCGTTCCATAGAACTGATCGACAGTGAGATTGTGGGAGTGCTGCTCGAAGGCTTGAAAAGCTTTGACGATTACAGCATAATGGTGCTCCCGGACCATCCGACGCCGCTATCCCTAAGGACGCATACCCCGGAGCCCGTTCCGTACATCATATACAGAAAAGGCTCGCACAAGCCCTCCGGAATTGCCGGTTACGACGAATTCCAGGCTCAGAGGACGGGAATATTCGTTGATAAGGGTTATACGCTTATGGACCGTTTTCTTGCCTGAGCCTTCATTTCTCCGTACCTGACGAAAAGGTATGCCGAGATGACCGGCAACGCAATGGCGTGATAAACGTATATCAGCAGGTAGAGCCGGGTTTTCAGCATCGAGTAGATATCTGAAAAATGTAAATACAGAGAGTCGGCAACAAAGCTAACAAAACAACGACGACCAACGGCAGTTAGTTTTTGGCGCCGGCTCTTATTCCCCGCCTGAAGCAGGCCGCCACGCCTTCTTCCCTTTCCATGAAGATCACCGGGAACCACATTATAATAAACGGATACATGAACAGCATGATTATTTGCATTGTTATCTGCATTGTTTTCCGGGTGTTCATTACGTTTGCGGTGATTTCAGCAAAGATCATTCAATTATATTGCAATAATTTTGTAAACAAACAAGCTCACAATTAACGAGTAGAACCAGTTTCATAGTTGTTAAGAAACACCGAGTTTTCTTATAATTAAAAAATCCTTAACTAATGAACTGTATCCCGCTTATAATTATGTTGGATCTGATATATTTCATGAAGGAGAGATAGTAAGTTTATGACACCGACCAATTGCTGATTCATTAAACTGAATCATTCTGTTCCTGTTGAGTAAAACTTGCCTTGTTCTGTAGGCAGGCTTGTTTTCGTATTCCTGAAAGGAACGGCAATTGGGATGGTAACTGACTTTACTGAAATATATCAGGCTGTTTACGGTTAACATGGGCTCTTAACGCCCCTGTCCATATAACCGTGGGAACCGGTAGTTCAGGCTGCGGGAAGAATCATCTTCCTGCGGCTTTTTTCATTTTAACCGGAAAACAAAGGAGACAACTGGATTATACAATATGGAATGAGGTATTTTATGCTTGAATTGACAATGTACAATATAAGGAAATATTTTGGCGATAACCTGGTCCTGTACGACGCAGGCTTTAAAGTTTATGAAGGCGACAAGGTCGGTATGGCGGGAGCGAACGGGAGCGGTAAAAGCACCATTTTAAAGCTGCTGGCCGGAATCGAGCCCATGGATATCGATTACCGGAAAATATGTGAAGGCAAGAGCCGGATAACATACCCGGCCGGGACAACCGTCTCCTACCTGGATCAATTGCCCGCCTTCCCTGCCGGTCTCAGAGTGATCGACATTCTGAAGCTGGCATTTCATGAGCTCACTCTTATCGAAAGTGAGTTGAGGGCTCTTGAAGAAAAAATGGGGCAGCTTGCGGGAGAGGCACTTGACGCAGTACTGAAGAAGTATAGCCGGCTGCAGCAAAGGTATGACGCAAAAGGCGGATACGAAAAGGAGAAAAAACTCGGCAAAGTATGCACGGGATTGAAGTTTGACGACGCATTCCTGCAGAAAGAATTCGAAATTCTAAGCGGAGGTGAAAGAACGTCCGTAATGCTTGGGAAGATTCTGCTGGAAAGCCCGGATATACTGCTGCTGGATGAGCCCACGAACCACCTGGATATGGATTCGGCGGAATGGCTCGAAAGCCATCTCAAGGGCTACAGGGGCATTGTCATCGTTGTATCCCACGACAGGTATTTTCTCGACAACGTGGCTACAAAAATCATAGAAGTGGAGAATAAGCAGTGCGAGACATACGATGGGAATTACTCCGATTATATCAGGCAAAAAGAGGAAAACCTGCTCCTGCAGTATGAAAACTATAAAGAGCAGTGCAAAAGGATCAACTCCATGGAAAAGACGATTAAGGACCTTAGAAATTGGGCTCTGCAAGCGGATAACAACAAATTTTTCAGGAGAGCTGTCAGTCTTCAGAGAAAGCTGGATAAAATGGACAGGATAAGTAGTCCTCAGTTTAAAAAGCAGACCATCAGGATCAATTTCAAGGCGTCGGAGAGATCCGGCAACGACGTCATAAAGGTTTGCGGTCTGTCAAAAAGCTTCGGGGACAGGAACATCCTTGAAAATGCAGACCTTTATGCCGCATCCGGTGAAAGAATAGCTTTGATCGGCCCGAACGGCTGCGGAAAAACGACTTTTATTAAACTGCTCATGGGAGAAACAACAGCGGACGCAGGTACTGCGGCATTCGGAGCAAACGCCAGGATCGCATACCTCCCCCAGATTATTTCTTTTAAGGATGAGGAGGCTACGGTTATCGACTGCTTCCGAGAAGACAGGTATATACTGGAGGGCAAGGCCCGGGAATACCTGGCCCGATTCATGTTTTTCGGGAAAGCTCCGTTCAAAAAGGTGAAGCAGCTGTCAGGAGGAGAAAGGGTACGGCTGAAGCTCTCCATGCTGCTGTACGAGGAAACCAACGTACTTATACTGGATGAGCCCACCAATCATCTGGATATCGAATCGATCGAGGCCCTCGAGGAGGCGCTGGAGGATTTCGAGGGTACTCTGCTGTTCATATCCCATGACAGGTTTTTTATAAACAAGGTAAGCCGCAGGGTAATCGCCATTGAAGACGGAAGGCTTTCAAGCTATCCGGGCAACTATGATTACTATAAAATGAAAAAGGAAGAACACCGCCGGCAAGCGGAGGAATCGCAGAATATCGGGAAAAAGGATGCCGGTAGTAAGGATGCCGGAGATAAAGCTGTCAGGGATAAAGCTTTAGGGGATAAGTGCATCGCCAGGGATAAAAAAATCGTCGAGGACACCGCTCAGACTGAAAATATTAATAATCCAGCAGATTTGAAAAAGCTCGAAGGCGATATGAAGGCGTTGGAGGATGAATTGCAGAAAATCGACGATAGTATGTCCGCAGACGGGATTGATTACGATGAGCTGAACAGGCTGTACCACAGGCGTGAAGAGCTTGACTCAAAGCTCGGTAAAATGGTGGATGCCTGGCTGAACTTGTGCGACAAAAAATTATCCTGAATGGTCAAAATATACGGTCGGAGTGTGGAACGGCAGGAAGACCGATAAAGGCAAGGAATATGTTCCTTGCCTTTACGTAACCTGCTGGAACGAATTCCAGGGCTTGATACTGCCGCAGGCTATCCGTTTTCCGGAATTGCCGGCAGGCTGGGTGCGGTAGTCGTCGGGATTCTCGTGTATCATTACCGATCTTCCCAGAATTTCGTCAACTGTAAAACGGCTCATTATGAAGCTCATCCTCGCCCTGCCATTATCGGCCACCAAAACGGGAAAATCTCCCGCATGATTGCCGTGTGGCTGATTTGTCGGATTCCAGTGACCTCCGGCGGATTCAAAAGGACTTGCCGGGTTTCCGATATCGCAATTCCCCTTATCATGAATATGGAAACCAAAGGGTCCGATCGGTGATTTGTTTCCTGTCACGGGCGTATATGGCGGCAGACCCGCCACATCCGCGCAGACCATGACGCCGCCGGGTATGTCGGCAAACGTTACAAGCCCCCGTATGGCCGGATAATCCGGGCCGGGTGTGATTATCGCGTATGCCGTGTTGAAATGCTTGGGAAGTACTGTCTGCTGCGGCTGGTTAAATGGCATCTGACCTGTTGTCGGCTGTGCCTGGGTGAAGCTCTGGGTCGGCTGTGGCTGGCTGTACGGCATCTGGCCGGTAGTCGGCTGTGATTGGCTGTACAGCATCTGGCCGGTAGTCGGCTGTGATTGGCTGTACAGCATCTGACCGGCTGGCTGCTGCCCTGCCTGAGCATAGTTCTGTGTCTGCTGCGGCTGATCATATGGCATATATGTCGCATCCGCCTGTTGCGGAGTCGTATCTCTGAAATGGTAACTGCTCATGGTTACACCTCCGGGTAATTCATTTACATATCATATTATGTTACCCGGAGAAATTATGTTAATCTCACTCATCAGTCTTTCAAATGTTCGTATAAAAACAGGTCCTGCATATGTTATGCAGAACCCGGTACATTCGTTATTGCTCTTCTATTTGTACAGCAGAGCCAAAACAGTAGATTTGTTATGTATGACCAGTTCCCCGTTCCTTTTTGATGCGATTTCACCGATGGATAACGCGCCTTCGACAACGTTGTCCAAACTCTTCTGTATATTACTCAGCTCAACGTTGAAGCGGTTTTCGAGGAACATGGCGCGTGATATACAGTTAAACAGCAGCGGAGTATAGTCCTTCGGCGCGTTTTGCGAGCAAAAATCAGCTATATTGAGGGAAGACTCCAGCAGAGTATCCGCATCACCCTTCAATACGAATACCTGACTGCCTTCGGGGATATCCGCCACGCAGATTATCTCACCGTTGTCATTCATGGAAATTGGATCCCTGACTATTACCCTGCCGTCATTCTGAAGTATGCCGAAAGGATGATCTTTGGCTATTGCAAAGAAGTCTTCCTTAAACAGCATTATGTTTTCTTCTTCTTCAATAACCTGTTTATATATTTCAAGAGCATCTTCACCATCCAGTTTTTGCAGAACATTGTCATAGGATCCCGTAACATAGAAAGGTCCGCGGAGCTTTTGCCAGCCATGTTCGACAGCTGCAAGGGAATCGGATTTTACAATGCAGACATGCAAGGCGTCTTTAAAAATGCCCTGATTATTGAAAATGCAGGGTTTATGCTCCAGATTGTAATATCCTGCGCCGCCTCCGACATATTTCACACTGTTTCCAACTTTTTTGAACAAGGTATCCGTAAGATCCTTCATTCTGCCGGACAAGCCGTCAACAAGCACTATTGCCGTACAATTGCTTATCTCATCGGGGCTCAGATTAAACTTCATCATAAAAGGCAGTACCATCGATGAATAGACTGGTTCGACCGTTTTTACTATAAAGCCGGTACGCGTGTTGGTACTGCCTACCAGCAGTCCTGAGTAAATACCCCCGAAGAATTCAACTTTTTTGTCGTTAAAATATTTGATCAACTCCGGTATATCCCTGTCCGATTCATCTCCGGCAAAAACCATGAGCTGTTGACCCTGGGACAGCTTTAAAGCATCGACGTGATCCTTTAAGCCCTGCAGGTTTTTAAAGTACATATAACCCCCCCCCTTAATAATCAAAATTGAAATATTTCCATATCATTAGTAATATTATAGAAAATCAAAATTGAATAACACAATGATAATAATGACGAATTTTCTTATTTGCTGGCAGATTACTTTAACTTTATTGAACATAGACAAAAGTTTGGATCGGGTATTAAAAAACCGGCGGGAGAATTTACTCCACACCGGCCGGTAAAACTTACAGAGTTTACGGAAAACTCAACAGGGATTTCCAAAACCTTACCAAACATCCTTATGAAACTTACCAGATTTCTTCAAGAACTTCACGTTCGAGCTCATGCGTCCTGTTCCTGCCCATCAGGTCATTGACGGCGAGAGCGGGATTTTTGCCGTTGAACAATATCTCGTACGCTTCTTCGGTAATGGGCATGCTCACTCCCAGCTTCCTTGAAAGCTTGTAGACGGGTTCCGTCGTAAAATAGCCCTCTACGATCATCTTGACTTCATCGAGCGCCTGCTGGACTGTTTTCCCCTGCCCGATCAGTATGCCTGCGCGCCGGTTTCTGCTGTGCATACTGGTACAGGTAACGATAAGGTCGCCTATACCCGCAAGTCCCGAGAAGGTTTGCATTTTGGCGCCCATTGCGCGTCCGAGCCTGGATATCTCCGTGATTCCCCTTGTCATCAAAGCGGCCTTCGTATTGTCGCCATACCCGAGGCCGTCCGAAATACCCGCGCAAAGCGCAATGACGTTCTTAACCGAACCACCGAGCTCAACTCCTGTTATATCAGGATTTGTATATACCCTGAAGCGCGGCGACATGAATATATCCTGTATTTTCTCCGCCGCATGCCTATTCTCGGAGGCTGCCACGTATGCCGTGGGTATCCCCCTGGAAAGCTCCTCCGCGTGGCATGGGCCGGACATTGCAACTATGGTTACATCGGGCAGTTCCTGCTGAATGACTTCAGACATCCTGTATCCGGTACCCTTTTCAAGGCCTTTTGAAAAGCAGCTGATCAATTTGGGTTTCTTTATTATCGAAGCCAGCTCTTTGGAGTTTTCCCTTATCGTTTGCGATGGAATGACCATTACCAGTACGTCCGAAAACTCCGCAGCCTCCCCGAGATCGGCGGTGCAGACGACGTTTTCAGGCACGATCGCACCCGGCAGCTTATCCTTCTGCTCCCTCAGCGTATTTATCATGTCGACTTCTTCCTGAAATTTCGACCACATTCTGACGTTGTGGCCATTGCCCGCAAGTAGTATGGAAACCGCTGTGCCCATGCTTCCGGCGCCTATCACGGAAATATTCATTTTTTTCAATCCTCCGGTTTATTTGGCCTCGATCAGGCCTTAGTCATTAAATTCCTCTATTAAGTGCCTGGCGCCGTCAGCCTTCCTTTCTTTTGCCGAAGGAGAACTTCGATTCGGTCCCGCTGAGGAGGCGCTTTATGTTGGAACGGTGCATCACAATGATCAGCACCGCTATTATCGCTGAAAATATTATGGTCTCGGTATTTCTGCCAAACAGTATCTCAACGAAAGGGAACAGAAATGCTCCTACGACGGATCCCAGCGAGACGAACCTGGTCAGAATCAGTATAACTATAAAAACGCAGAGCAGCCCCAGCGCGGCCCGCCAGTCCAGCATAAACAGGACTGCCAGCGTGGTCAGCACTCCCTTGCCGCCCTTGAATCCAAAATAAACGGGCCATATGTGTCCTATTATTGCTGCCGTGCCGGCAATCATACCGTCTAACTGCCCACCGCAGATAAAATACCCTGCGGCATAAGCAAGCAGGCCCTTTGCGATATCTCCGAGCAATACGAACAAGGCCGCTTTCTTACCTAGGGTTCTCATTGTATTGGTAGTTCCCGCGTTCCCGCTGCCATGCTGCCTTACGTCAACACTGTAGAACTTGCCCACGATAAGCGCGCTGTTCAGACTGCCGAGCAAATATCCCGCCGCCGCTGCCAAAATCAAAAGATACATAATCTTTTCCCCCAAACTACTGCCTTACGAAATCAATGTTTTTCACAATATTCAGGCCTGATACCTGCATCTTGATACCTGCGTCCTGATGTCTGCGTCCTGATGTCTGAGCCTTGATGCCCGCGTCCTGATGTCTGAGCCTTGATACCTGCGTCCTGATGTCTGCGGCCGGTTACCTATGTTTCGCTGTCCCGTTCACGGTGAATAAAGCGTATGGGTGTCCCCTCGAAACCATAGCTCCTGCGAAGCTGGTTTTCTATATAGCGTTCATAGGAATAGTGGAACAGCTCCATGTCATTTACAAAGATCACAAATGTCGGCGGCCTGACGGCAGACTGAGTGCCATAGTAGAGCTTGAGCCTCTTCCCTTTGTCCGACGGAGGCTGCACCATTGCCGTCGCTTCGTTCAGCAGATCATTCAGCATTCCGGTCGAAATTCGCAAAGAAGCCTGCTCATTGACGAACTTCACAAGCTCGAGCAGCTTCTGTACACGCTGGCCTGTTTTGACGGAGATGAACAAAACCGGGGCGTATTGCATGAAGCCAAGCTTTTCAATGACGGTCTTCCTGTATTCTTCAAGCGTTCCCGTTTCCTTTTCCACGAGGTCCCACTTGTTGACAACGATGACAGACGCCTTTCCCTGTTCATGCGCGTAGCCTGCTATCTTCGTATCCTGCTCCGTTACTCCGTCCTGCGCATCGATCATTATAACGCACACGTCGGCTCTCTCTATGGCGGCCCAGGAACGCAGCGCACTGTATTTCTCTATGTTCTCCGTGATCCTGCTCTGCCTGCGGATGCCTGCCGTATCGATGAATACGTATTTATCCTCACCTATCTCTATGTACGTATCGATAGCATCCCTGGTAGTACCGGGAATATCGCTGACTATGACGCGCTCCTCGCCTACAACTCGGTTGATGAGTGAAGATTTGCCCGAATTTGGCTTTCCGATGACTGCGACCTTGATTACATCCTCATCATAATCATCTTCTGTGTTTTCAGGGAAATACTTGAAAATCTCATCGAGCAGATCGCCCATACCCAGGCCGTGCAGCGACGAAACAGGCATGACGTCGCCCATTGCGAGGTTATAAAATTCATACATCTCCGCAGGCGGTTCGCCTACTCTGTCAACCTTGTTTGCAACGATGATCACAGGCTTTTGCGATTTTCGCAGCATGATGGCTATTTCCTTGTCGGACGCAGTCATTCCGCCCTTCGCATCGACCATGAAAACTATCGCGTCGGCCATGTCCACCGCAACCTCGGCCTGCCTTCGCATCTGCTGCAGTATTTTGTCCTCGGCATAAGGCTCGATGCCGCCCGTATCTATCAATGTAAACTTCCTGTTTCTCCATTCGGCCTCGGCATATATCCTGTCGCGTGTTACTCCCGGAGTGTCTTCCACGATCGATATACGCTTGCCGCAAAGGTAGTTGAAAAAGGTGGACTTGCCCACGTTAGGCCTGCCCACTACGGCTACTACCGGTTTTGCCAATACGTTCACCTCTCAAATCAGATGCTTTCTGCTTATCTTATTCCAAGGATCTTTTCGATCAGATCCCCGCCTTCATTTTCCGTTATGGTGATTTCCGTCCCCAGCCTGCCGCAAAGCTCGTAGAGCGTAACGTCGTCCAGGAACAGTTCCTCTCCGGATTTGAACATGCTCCGTGACAGCAGCAGTTCACTTCCGAGTTCCTTCCCGTCAAGCTGCGAAGCGATGTCACCGCCTGTCAGGAGCCCCGTAACAGTAACATTTTCTCCAAAAAATCCGTTCTCTATCGGATAAATATGAATCTTTAAACCATTATACCTTCTTTCCAGTATTTGCGCCAATTGTTTTATATGCATGAAAGCGCATTTCCCGGTCGCAATGCTGACCGTTCTGCTGCCGCCGGCTTTTGACCAGTAGTTTTGCAGCTTCTTTGCGTGCCTCCTCAAATATTCGTTGAACTCATAAAACAAAAGCGTCATCAGGCCCACGCCGTTCTCAATCTGCGGAAAGTCCTCGTACGCTTCGTAAGGAGGAAGCTCCGCCCCTGCCTTGATATAAAACTCGTCAGCCAGGTAAACGATTCTCGTACCGCATTTTTCAAGAAGCTTTTGCTGCCAGCCCTCGACCTGTTCCAATACTGCAGCCGAATCTTCCACTGTAAAGGGCTCGAGATGATAAAGACCCTCCCTGAAACCGGTAAGCCCTACCGGTACGACAGAAATACTTGCAACGCCCGGATACAGGTCCGACAGTTCGTTTATTGTCCTGTCGAGTTCCGTTCCGTCATTAAGACCCTTACACAAAACTATCTGGGCATTGACTGCGACGCCGCCCTCCGTAAGGAGCCTGATCTTTTCCAGGACGTCGCCCGCAAACCTGTTGCCGAGCATCATCCTCCTCAGGCCGGGGTTTGTCGTATGCACGGAGACATTTACAGGCGTCATTCTATAGCGGATTATGCGTTCGATATCCTGCGTTTTCATGTTTGTCAGCGTTATATAATTCCCGGAAAGGAAGGACAGCCTCGAGTCGTCGTCCTTGAAATATACGGTCTGGCGCATCCCTTTCGGCAGCTGATCAATGAAGCAGAAAACACACTTGTTTGTGCAGCTTTTGGCCTCGGATATCAGCGGATCTTCGAAATCGAGCCCAAGATCTTCATATTCATCCTTTTCAATATCGATTTCCCAGCGTTCGCCGTCCCGTTTTTCCACTTCGACAAGCAGCCGGCTGTCCGTGGTCAGAAAGCGGTAATCGAAAATATCGGTTATGGCCTGTCCGTTCACCGACAGCAGAAAATCGCAGGGCTCTATGCCGGCCTCCATGGCGGCGCTGTCCGGTTCAACACTTTTTATGATGATTGGTTTCTTCTTCATCTGTCCTCAACCTCTCCGCCATTATTATTCCCGAAGTCACCGGCAAGTGTGGTCCAGCTTCGCCGGACACACTGACACACAAAAAGGCCGTCTTGGCAGACAGCCTCTTTTAGTCTATACAGTATTCGAGTCCATATAGCGTTGGATTATTACGCTTCAGCTTCCTTTACGACTTCTTTGCCGTCATAGTATCCGCATTCCTTGCAAACAACATGAGGAGCCTTCAGCGTATGACACTGGGGGCAGCTTACAAGACCCGGCTGCGTCAGCTTCCACTGTGATCTTCTTTTACCTGTCCTGGCTTTGGACCATTTTCGTTTCGGGTTTGCCATATTCTACACCTCCCTGATAAAAAGCGTATATCAAT
>JAEXNT010000063.1 GCA_023439545.1 Bacillota bacterium | reverse complement strand
TAAGGAATTCGGCATGGAAATAAAGCCGGAGGATGTGAACTGTGACGGCTGCCTGTCGAAGGACGGCCGTAAGATCGGCTATTGCAACGTGTGCGAAATACGGCAGTGCGGAGTGGCGAAGGCGGTGGAAAACTGCGCCCATTGCGAGGACTATTCCTGCGAGAAGATTACAGCATTCCACGCACAGGCAGCAGCGGCCAAGGAAACACTGGATGCGGTTAGAAACAGTCTGTAGGCGGGGAGAACATGCCGGAATCGGTTCAAAGGATTCCGGCATATTGTTTCACTAGCGTGTGGAGAATGCCATATTATATCGGTAAACGGCTAAGTTGATTTTGGGAAAAAAAGGACATAGGATGGATGTCCTGCAAGCCGTATGAGTGTTGACATCAAGGTGTAATCGTGTTATTATATACTAGCTGTCAAAAAAACGGCGCCATAGCCAAGTGGTAAGGCAAGGGTCTGCAAAACCCTCACTCCCCGGTCCAAATCCGGGTGGCGCCTCCAAATGAAAAGACTGTCATTGATACAATGGCAGTCTTCTTTTTTACCCGGAAAGACTATTGTCAAGGCTTATGGGTTCCCTGTAGGTACTGTCAATAATCTTTACTTGTATTTAAAATTCTAAATAAAAATTAGCAAGAATGTGACATTTCTGCACCCGTATAATTAGATTATGTCCCCCACCAAGACCACAAAGGGGGAATCGTTAAAAGGTTTGAAGAAACCCTAAAAGATTCAAAATTCTTTGCTGAGGACAGTAAAGAATTATTAGAGGGTGCATGACGGGTATAATAAAAGGTACTATGTATATCTGTTATCAGGCGGTAAATATGGTTTATTAAGTATTTAGAAATATGCTATTGACATTGACCTAACGTCAATTTGTATAATAGTTGCAAGGCGGTGATGTTTTTGGACTTGATTAGAATAACCGAAGTTGTTGACAACTTCGGTATATCAAGCAGGACACTAAGATATTATGAGGAAATGGGGCTTTTGTGGAGCGACCATCCTGATAATAAAACCCAACGTTATTATAATACCGCCGCGCTTGAACGGTTGAAACAGATTATTATTTTACGCAAATTACAAATCCCGGTTAAGGATATAGTCGTTATATTCAAAAGTGAAAACACGGCGGCATTGATTCAAGCGTTTGTGGACAAGCTCGAATCACTTGACACGGAAATTTCGGCTTTATCTGAGCTAAGACATCTTGTCGATGATTTTCTTCATAAAATGCTAATGAGCGGTATCAAGAAAATATCGGCCATTACTTTGCTTTATGAAGAAACTGAAAAAAGGCTTGCCACAGTAGAAAAAAATGGAACGGTCACATTTAAAAAGTTATCGGAAATCAGCCGTGAAGCATTAAGGCTGCATGATGTTCGTATTATTCGATTACCTCCCATGCGGTTGCTTACTTCACGATTGAAAACAGGACAAGCAGAAAATTTAGATGGTAAAATGCAGAGCTTGTTTGTAATATTTGGATTCACACCAAGTCCCGGATTACGTAATTGTTTTTACCGCAAAGGACCAAACGGTGAATGGATTATGCTTATCAAAATACCAAGTGATTACGAAAATACAACAGAATATGCAGATGAAAACTTTAGAAGCGGATTATTCGCCATAGCCAGTTCCTTCATGGAAGATATGGATGATACTTTTATTCTGTTGAAAGACTGGGTAAATAAGAGCGATCATTATGAGCTTGACGCTAATGCGGAAGGAGAATTGCAACGCTACGAAATGATTGAGGAAATTCTACCATGGGATATAGCGAATAAGTTGAATAGATACCAACAGGATATATTTATTCCGATAAAAATGAAAAATGAGAATGTGCAAAAAGAGAATGGCTGAACTCGCGGGACAAATGAGAGATGCCCTGCGCGGAAAGACCCTTAATGGGCTGATAGGGGGATGTTTTTGATATGAACATTCTAGAAATCAAACAGACTATGCTTGACAAAGGTATTCCGATGGAAGTAATGGGGCGATTTGTTTTTCCGGAAACTGAAAATGAAACGCCGGAAGAAAAAGTTGCATTTGTGAATCAAATGGATAATTTGCTTTCAAAAGATCAAATCCTTTCCGTCATGGAGGAGCAGGGTTGCAACAAGAATGAGCCTACCGCCGAATTTATGTTAAAGCTTAAGGACAAACCCGTCGAAGAACGTATTAAAATACTAAATGTAATGGATATAAATGAATCAGCTCGCAGTAGATTAAATAACGATGGGACATTGAGCATATTTTGGGACTTCAGGGAAAACGGAAAATATAGATGCGTATGCCCAATTATAAATAAATTGTCAAAACCCACAACCGTTTCCCTTACATATTGCGGTTGTTGTAGCGGACATGTGAAATATCATTTTGAAAAAAGTCTCGGCGTGAAGCTGCGCCTTAAAGAAACTGTATCATCCCCAATTAGCTCTAACGGTGAAAAACAATGTGAGCATCTTTTTGAAATAATTTAAAATAGTACGAAAATACGCCAACCCTTTTTCAAACTTGGTTGGTGAAGGATGCCCTTAATGGGCTGATAGGGGGTTGCAACCATGAGCGAAAAAACAGAATTGCAAAAGGTCAGTGAAGAAACCATGCGCTTTATGCGGGGAAAGTATGTTCTGGATGAAGTGGGTGACGGAAAAGATGAATTGAAATTCCGCAAAGGCGGGAAAACGGTGCTGACTATCTACATACGCGAAGACTGTTATGATTTTCTCGTTATTTTCGGGAAAGCAGAACGTGAATTATTTGAGGCGCGGCGCAATGAATTTCCGCAGAAGATACAGGAAATTTATGATAACAGCAAAACACATCATGACGGTAAATGGATACTTATTCCCGTTGCCGATTTACATATGCTCGAAGCTGTCAAGCAGCTCGTTTTGATTAAGAAAAAGCCTAACCGAAAGCCGTTTCCGAAAGAGCAGGCGGTCTATGCCAGTTGTGGGCACCGTTGCGATATGTGTGTGCATTATAATGGCGGAACAATCAGCGAGGAGTTCCGGGCGGAGTTGAAAGAGCGGCTGATACGTGTATACGCGGGGGGCGTAGGCGATGGGGGGTATTGGGGCGATGATATGGAGTTTTGCGAGGGCTGTCATGCAGGGGGACTAGATAAAAGCTTTAATTGCGATTCATTGAAATGCGCGGCGGAAAATGGCGTTGATAAATGCCAGAATTGCCGTAAAAATCCTTGCGATAAGGCTCATCATTTATATCAAGGACTAAAACCTGAGATTCACACAAATACCATTGCTGCCGACGATGTTACATGGGTAATTCTACCTTATGTTTATGAGCAATATGGAAATTAAGGGGCTAATAACAATGTAAAACGAAACTTTTCCTGATGTAAAAATCACAAATGCATTTCCTGAACTTTACAACATGTCGTTGATGGCAGCTTGGGCAAAATCCTCGCTATGCCAGGGGATAGATGCACCTCCATCAAAAATGTACCCTCTAGAGGCATGACAAATAAAGATAATTAAATTGTATCAATCTCGCTCATTTTAGGCAACGACCTGTAGAATCAATATTCTACAGGTTTTATTTTCATTCGGCAACAATCTGGAGGAATGGTAATCAAGTTGAGGATAATATTAAGTCTGCCATTTATTTTGCTTCTATATGTTAATAAAAGTATTGATAAATTTTTAGTTATTGTTGAATGTTTATATAAATGTGGTAAGATAAGAATAATTATGTAATAAATAGTGGTGAGTCATATGGAAACTCTTTTTATTGACGAATATGAGCAAAAGTCAAATCCATCCGATATCCTTCAGCTTATTGATAAGGATTTGCTAAGATGTCTCCTTCAAGGGTTCTCATATAAATTGGAAACAGGTATTACTATTGTTTTTAAAAGGTGTGACAGTTCTGGCAGCCCTTTTTTTACACGTATCGACGATGATGATGAATGCAGTCGTTTTAAATGCTATCATCCCTTGTGCAAGTGGTATAGAGAAAACAATAAAAATCATGAAGAAAAATGCAAGGATTGCGATAATAAAAACGCTGACTGGTATTATCAGAACAAATCAAGAACCCCCCGGATATATCTATGTGATCTTGGGTTATGGGACATGTCTTATCCGATTTTTATCGACGATAACCTGGTAGGAGTAATATTCGCAGGGCAAATTTTTATTCAGAGAACCTTCGGGTTATATATCCAAACATTAATTAATATGGAGCAAAAGAAACGAATCCACCTTGATTTCAATGTTAACAGCCTATCCCAGAAAGAACTCATCGAAGATAACATAAAGAAGGATGACGATAATACTTCTATCGATGTGATAATAAAGAAAATCCAGAATAGTAATAGTGACAACAAGTTTTATCATAATATTGATCAGTTACTACAGCGTTTTGAGAATCTTGAGCAGTTTGGAATAATGCTTACCGAACTGATCAACAAGCTACACAGGCTTGATATACAGTCCGCACAGAAGGATATGATTAAGCGAATTGACACTGAACTTTCAAGAGTCACGGCGAATTGTGAGGCTGATAATTTTAATGGACTATGGTGGGATAGTCTTAAATATTCCATATATGTATTCAGAAAAGTAACGCAAACCGGTCTTTTCAGAATATTTTACAGGCTGAATTCCTCATACGTCGAGAAATTCAATGCCAATGGGCCAGTCCTTAATAATCCGGTTAAATTTCCTGCTAACCTAATTATACCTTCAGAATCGGATCTCCAACCTTTTCACATTGCGGATGGGACAGGCGGGTACCGTATAAATCCCATAGTCAAAGAGGAAATAACGGAATATCTTGACCTTACCAAGGATTCTTATTTATTTTTGTCATATAATCAGCGCAGTATGGCAAGGAGTATAAGAAATATCCTGATTATTTGTGAAGACTTGAAGACCTCACCCCAAAAAGATTATATGAATTTTCTGTCGATGTTCTGCGATATGCTTTCTATAAGAATATACATTTTCGAAATACTTATGCAGATAGAAAATGAGCGATCGGATTTCGCAAATAAGGTAAGAAGAGTCAGCCATCATATTAAGAATACGCATCAAACATCCATTGCAGCTATTTATAAAATTAGAAACATGTGTCTTGCAAAAAGTGAGGCGTATAAAGAGACATTATTTACACTGGAACAGGATCTGAAAATGGTGAAATATGAAATGGAGGAACTCTTTATCAAGGCTCAAAAGATAAAACTCCCTTATGACATTTTAAGTATCATCTCCGATCTTGTTGACGAGTATACACCGCTTGCAGAGCTTAACAGATGTACAATTGAATTGAAAAAACCCGGATACCCTATACGTGTAGATATGAATGAGACCGAAATATACATTGCTCTGTCCAATATTCTCGACAATGCCATAAAGTATTCATATGAAGAGCATGCAATAAACATATTGGTCCATGATACAGGCGGAGAACAAGTGGATATTGAAATAAGCAATTATGGTATCGGCATACCCGAAGAGCAATATGAAAATATAAAAATGGAAGGCATTAGGGGTCTTGTAAAGGATATGGAGTGGCTGAATAAAATTCGCCCTGGAACAGGTTTGGGAATACCGATAGCTATTCAATATATAAAGAATCATAAGGGCACGTTCAATATTGAAAGCTATGCGGCTGATTCGTATGAACGTAATCCGTATCACAGGTATGTAACTAAGGCATATATTAGCCTGCCTAAATATTTTAGAAAGGAATAACCACATGGGAAGTATAAATAAAAAAAGAGTATTGATGGTTGAAAACGACAAGGAGCAGGTCAAATGTATAATCGATTATTTTGATACTTATGTTAACGAGATGACTAACTACAACATCGAAGTCATTCCTGCCCGAACAATTGACGAAACAATGGAAATAATTGGCCGAGCCAGAGTCCAGAAACCTAGAAAATTATTCGACGCTGTGCTCCTTGATTCAATGTTGCCTCAAAATCAAGAAGACTTATTTAAGCTTGAAAGCCTGGAAAAAAAAAGAAAAGAAACTTGGTATGAATACATTAAAATTAAGGAGGCCCCTTCCGAATCAGATAATAAAAAGAAAATTCCGAAATTGAAAGAGGATATAGATGAAATTGATGATGAGATTGACAAGGTTCTTCAGCTTGAAGGCTGTATACCGATTGCGGAACAGTACATTTCAACGTTTCCTGAGTTATCCAAAACCAGTAATCCGTTCATGTTCTTTACGGCCAGAAGTGAAAGGGACTTAATGAATCGATGCGGGTGGATAATTCCTTCAACAAACTTCTATTGGTTGGAAAAGCCTGCAAGTCCAGAGGATGTTTTTAAAATCATGTTAGAGTTTTGGAAAAATAGCAGGGAGGATTACTTGTATAATGATTGATATTGATATCAGCAGCAGTTCTATCAGGGACGAGTTGAATCATTTCATAATAGAAGTATTTAGTAATCTGAACAACCTTTGCATCTACGGCTTCTTTGATTCATTTCTGGTTGAGACATGGTCGGATGCCGTTATGCTGGTAAGTACCGATAAATCACGGGATTTAGAATATTTCGTCATTAGCGCTGATTGTAAGTTAAGTAATATTGATTTACAAACAATTATAAAGGAAAAATTGGATTGTAAAAATACCAGATCGGATAATAAATTCCTTTCGGTAATGGTTTACCTTCATTCATTCGGCAGTTCTGACAAAACGAATCCATATTTCCTTGTATTAATTCATCCAAGAATACTAAAACTGGAATCTGAACGCAGAAGTTTGGAACTTATCATAGAGAACTTGGCTTCAATGTGGTTTTGGCGAGCCAGTTATCTCTACGAAAAGCGAATGAAATTATGTGAAAACCTTGGTTTGTGTGAGATAAAAAAAACAGACACCGTAAAAGTTGAGGAAGAAAGAAAGAAACTCCTGGAATCAGTTATTTGGCCAATACCTTTTTGGGATTATGTAAATTTAATTAATTTAGGGTGGTTTAAGCTTTCCTATTCGGACGACTTTGATGAAAAAAAGATGTCTACATGTAGAAATTGGTCCTTCCTTATTCGTAAGCACCTGTGTATCAGTAATCAAAAAAAATGTGCGGAGTGTAAAGGCAGACAGGATGAGAAAGCAAATAAGGAAAAAGAACTGCTGAACAAGATCATACCGCTTATTCTTTACGCGGACTCAGAGCATGCGGAGGATAAAGAATATTATATTGGACAAGACTTTGGAAAATCATTCGATATACTTGTCAGTTTCAGGAAGGAGTTGTTCGACAAGATAGACTTTCAAAGACTATCTGAGGAAGGATTAACATGTTTCTTCGCTTTCAAGCTCTGGGACGAATTTTTAATGGATCCAGTCAACAGGTTGAAATGGGAAAATGAGGTCTTTTCAGTAAATGAAAAGGTTAGGCTTTTGTCGTCATGTACGAATATCCTGTTTCATATACTGAAAAGAAAAGCGAACGACAGTGGTTATATCAACTCCATACGTTGGGCTATATCGGCATACGGGAATGAAATCCTTTCTGTTGAACCGCGATTCGATATCAGCGCCCATTTACAATTTGCAGCTCGCGGTGAGCCGGCTCTTCATTCACTTAAGCCATATTACCGTGATCATTTTTTTCATGCCATTGAGGTTTGTTTTCTTGGACATCTCTTGCTGGATTGCAAGATATCGGGGTTGAAAGGATATCTCTGGCAAAGTGTGGCTAAATATGCCAAATTGAAGACAAAAGCAGAAGTTCTAAGATATTGGTACGTTACATCGCTGTTTCATGATATTGGATATGCCATTGAAATCTTTAACAGCACGCGTCGTGTTTTCGATTTTTTCAGTCATTCCAGCAAAATCAGCAACTTTATAAAAAATCTTGATAAAGCCGTCTCTGAGCTTTCGAAAGATTTTAAAGACTTTTTCGGATTTATTCCAGAGGACGGTCCTGAGAAAGATCATGGCGTAATTGCTGCTGAACATATGTCAGCGCTGAGAGACACGATAGACAAAGACGCTGGCAAGCTAAAACAATATGATTGCGCTTTCCGGGCAATTGCATTCCATAACCATAGAAAGGTAAAGGTATCCTTCAAAAATGATCCTTTTGCATTTTTGCTTATTCTATGCGACACTTTGCAGGAATGGAATCGGCCGCATTTAAATTTCTCAAATGCCCCTGATATCATGCTGGCTAAGCTTTTACCAGGAAGTGACCTGAATTCTGGTTTCAGTTATACAGGCCCGTTGGATACTGTTAATGTCAGTATAGACAAGGGACAAGAGGAAAGCTTCTGTTTTAGATATCCCGATAAGCTTATTTTTCAACTCCATTATACGGATGAAATTAATGTAAATTCAGGCGTATTCAATTTATGGCTGGACAGCACATGCAATCTTCAGCGGCTTGTATCGGATGGTTTACCATTCGATATCGAGCTTCAATACATAACTCCTTTATTTAATGTCTCCGGTAAGTTTGAAAGTCAAATGCATCGATTACGGGAAGCGGCAGCAGAAACCCATATGAATATGCTGCACGAGTGGTTCCCGGTCAATGCTGAAAAGGGTGTAAGTACAAATGGCGCTATAACACACTATACAGATGTTTCCATACTCGATAAAGACTGTAGAAGTCCAGAAAACCACGAAGCCCTTGTTATTAATTTGAAGAAACTGGGCAATAAGGTTCATATTACTGAAGATATAAGCGTTTTTAGGAGTAAACTGCAGAAGTGGAAGCGCTTCAATGAAGACCGGGACTTTAAAGGTGATTATGTAAACGATATTCCCGGATGACGAAGTAATGAAGAATAGATACTGAATAAAAAACATCATTTCTTCCGGCGACGGTGCTTTTGCATGAAGTGAAAATTAAGGGGAGAATACTCTTGGGTTGAACATATGATAGAAGTAGCGCTTGTAAATCTGGACGATATGCTTGAAAAAAGCAAGTTTGAGCGGTTGGTGTCTTGCGTGTCGGCTGAGAAACATGATAGGATCGGCAGGTTTTACAGATACGAAGACGCGTTGAGAACTCTGATCGGGGACATTCTCGCAAGATACCTGCTCTGCCGGAGGTTGACAGTTCGAAACCAGGAACTGGCTTTTGGAGTGAATCATTACGGCAAGCCGTACTTAACAAACTATACCGGCGTGGAGTTTAATATTTCGCATTCGGGCAAGTGGGTAGCCTGCGCGGTGGATGATCTTCCCGTAGGAATCGATGTCGAGCAGATCAAGCCTGTAGGTATGGATATTGCCGAGCGCTTTCTATCAAAAGAAGAATTTGGATGTCTTACGGCTAAAGGCATTGCTGAACGGGAAGCATATTTTTATGCCTTGTGGGTATTAAAAGAAAGCTATATCAAAGCAATAGGTGAAGGCCTGTCAATGCCATTGGATTCTTTTACGATACGGATCGGGAAAGAGACTGTATCTGTCCATCCGGTGCATGCATCCGGAAGTTACTATTTCAAACAGTACCATATAGGCGGGGATTACAGAATGGCGGTATGCTCAGTGAAAAATGAATTTCCTCACGACATAAATTTTATTAATATTCACGAGCTTTATGAGGCGGTTCTGCTGTTGTAGAATTTTACAGGAAAGTCCCGCCGCGCTCTGTTCGTGTATGGTAACCGCTATCGTGCTTTTCTATGCGGGCTGCCTGCGTTCCTTCCCTTCTCTGAGTATTTTATACACTTCGCCCAACAGCTGTTTTTCCGATTCAATCCCATTCTCCAGCATACCGATGATTTCATCAAGATTCTCCTTAAATTCGATGCTGCCGATATCACGGTTATACAACAATTCCAGGGCTTTTATTCTCAGCCTTTCAAAAAGCTCCGCAGTCCCTATGTATCTGTTGACAGGATCAGCAATGCCCCCGGGTACGTTTGGACATTCTGCTATGAATTTCAGTTTGTTATACAGGCCTTTTCCGTGCTCCGAAACCAGATGAATCGCCCGGTAATCAAGACAGACTTCTCCATTGGCAAGCATTCTCAGGCGTTTCACGATTTGCAGGATGACCTCCAGCCCGTATACCATATTTGAAGCGGATGGTTTTTCATTATCGAAGCCGGGTCTATATGGAAGATTGACTCTTTCCAGGTCGCCTTCGGAGCACAGGAAGCTGTTGATCCGGTTTAAAAATATATCCTGCTCAAATATATGTTCTTTTTCCGTATCCTTTACCTTGATAATGTGCAATGCCCCTCCTGCAGCATAGGGAGCGTCAACCATATAATGCTTTTTCCCTTCCTCAAAGCCAAGCCTCAGCTCGTCGTATTCATGAGTAAACAAATTGAACATATCATTCTTATCGAGCCCCACGGTTTTAAACTTTCTTGTAGAATTGTCATAACCGTAGATGAGGTTCTCGTGGACAAAATGTTCTTTCAAATAACGGGATTTGTTCTCCAGGTAATACTCGTCAAGAAATATATTCACGTAATATCCCTTATTGATCTGGTCAATTATATAGTTTACAATATTGTCCGTCATTTCGTTGAGTTGTTCATATGTAAATTTTGCATGATCCAGAACCTCCAGATAGTAGAATTCACTTTCCATATAATCGGGAACGATATATCCGTCGCTATAGGTTTGTGCACACAGCTGTATATTTCTGCTGGCATACCAGGGAATAAGATTAGCGTAAGCCGTGATGATGCAAACAGGATATGCGCGGTACAGGTAGGAGTTTACTTCCTTTTGAAGCTTTATCCTCAGCTCGCTTCCGGCATACAGCCCGTGTTTATAAGGCACACTCCTCTCTTTGGAAAAGGCGTATTGGGCGTCTAACCCGAGATAAAGCTCAAGAAGCCGTTTCCTCTCAGATGAAAGGGTATGAAATCTTCTTTCAAGGTCCTCCACAATAATCACCCTTGTTCCTTTCCTCCGCTCTTTTAGATAATTCTATTGTCATATATTATAAATGCAAAATCAAGAAATATTTACCAAATATTACACAAAAGGCTACAAATCATTTGATGAAATGGGTATGGGAAATTTCCCGAATCTGTCGCCGGATTTTTCGTAAAAGCACCAAAGCCTTCGGGTAACCGGGTTTTACAATGGTTTATTGCAGACTCGCAATAGGGAAAAAGCCTGAACGGCGGGTAATAGGAAATAGAAGTATGGGAAATTTATTGATTTATTATACCAAATTTTGTATATTTTATATACAGATATTACCAAAAGATAATTTTATTTGTTGTTATTTGTTGACGGGATATGGAACAAAATCAAAAAGGACATAAAAACATAAGCATATTTAGCAATTACCGCTGATTTGCAGCATTAGTGCGCTTTCTTAAAGGGGGCTGGCAGTGTGAACCAAAAAATCAAGCTTTATTGCCTGCCGCATGCAGGCGGTTCTGCAACTTTATACATACGCTGGAAAAAGCAGCTTGCTTCCTCTATAGAGTTATGTCCTCTTGAGCTCGCGGGAAGGGGAAAGCGGTTTATGGAGCCGTTTTATAATAGCTTTGATGATGCTGTTAATGACGTATACCACTTAATCAAACCGGGACTTGATAAGCATGCATATGCAATTTGGGGGCATAGCATGGGTTGTCTGATGGCGTTTGAATTAATGCGCAGAATAAAACAGGAGGGCTTGAACGGACCGGTACATGCCTTTTTTTCGGGAAGAAATCCCCCCCATATAAAGAAAGATGAAAAGTCCCTGCACACATTACCTGATGAAGAGTTTAAAAAAGAAGTATACAAATTGGGCGGAATTGCTGATGAGATATTGGAGAATAAAGAGCTGTCGGATTTATTCATTCCGATATTGAAAGCCGATTACCGCATTCTTGAAGGCTACACCCATGAAGGTGAGAACACCGAGTTCGACTGTGATATTTCGGTTCTGAACGGAAAAGAAGATATGGATGTTTCTCCTGAAGAGATCCGCCAGTGGCAAATGTATACAAAGAAAACCTGCAGCTTTTATGAGTTTGGCGGGGGACATTTCTATATCAACGACTATGACGACGAAGTAATAGATATTATTAACAGCAAATTGGGATGACGCCGTAAATTGTTGTCTTCCAGGGAACCGTTGTGATATCGGGATATTGATATGTTTTGTGAGGAATTGGGAATGGAAAACGGCTTTAATTTTGGGTCCATCGGGTCATGCGGCGAGGCGGGGTTCTATCATTTGACACATCCGCAAAGCAGGATATGGTATGTTGAAAAGCTGTACCCCGACACTTCGCTATACAATATCGCCGGCATTTCCAGAATAATGGGAAGTGTGGATTTCAGTCTGCTTCAGGAATCCATCCGTCTTTTTATACAAAGAAACGACGGGATCAGGCTTCATATTCTTGAACGGGACGGAATGGCGCTTCAATATGTCAGTCGGTATGATAAAGAAAGCGTAGACTTTTTTGATTTCAGCGCCTGTGCGGATCCCGAAGAGGAACTGAAGCTATGGATGGACACGGAAGTCGGAAAAGCCTTTAAACTGATTGACAGCAACCTCTTTTATTTTGCGTTGATTAAAATAAGCGAAAAGGAATCGGGCCTTTTTATCAAGTTCCATCATATCATTTCAGACGGCTGGTCCATAAACATATTGTCCGAACAGGTATACCGCGTGTATATGGAGCTTCTTTCAACGGGACATGCCAGCGAGGACAGGCCTCTTTCATATCTTGATTTTGTGAAAAGCGAACAGCAGTATTTAAATTCCGAGCGCTTTATTAAAGATAAGGACTTCTGGACAAATGAGTTCAGGGAACTGCCTCAACAGTACTTTTTCAGTGAAAATTCCGGTACTTCAGGTAAAAAGACTACATTCGGGCTTGACTTCAGCCTTTCACAAAAGATTAAAAAATTTATATCCGACAACAGCATATCGATGAATACTTTTTTTGTGACTTTGGTTCTATTGTTTTTTTACAAGTCCTATCAGTGTACAATGCCGGTTATCGGCACGCCGGTTCTTAACAGGTCGGGCAGGAAGGAAAGAAGCATTTTTGGAATGTTTACAAGTACTATGCCTTTAAAGTTCGGGATTGAAGAAACAAATACAGTGAGGCAAATGCTTGAAGGTGTAAATCAAAAAATAATGAACTGCTATTTTCACCAAAAGTATCCGTACGACCTGCTTGTACAGGATATTGAATTGAAGAAAAGAGGGTATGGAAGTCTTTTCCAGGTTTGTGTCAACTATTATAATACAAGGCTTAATAATGAAATAAGCGGGTTATCCATAGAAAATACCGAGCTGTATAACGGGCGCCAATTATATGCGCTTGAGCTTATAATCAAGGATTGGTCCGATAAAGGAAGCCTAACGCTGGAATTTGCCTGCAAGGACGGAGTATATGAAGAATGGCAGGTTCATCTCACGTACGAATGTCTGATAAATATTGCGGAGCAAATGATTGCAAACGTCGACGAGCCTGTTTGGGCACTGGAGGTTTTGCCCGCAAGTGAAAAAAAACGGCAGATTTATACGTTTAATCAAACAGAAGCAGCCTATCCAAAAGACAGGACCATCGTTGAGCTTTTTGAAGAACAGGTGGAGAAAACACCCGAAAAAGCTGCGGTTTATTTCCTGGACAAAAGCCTTTCATATAGCGAGCTTAACAGAAGCTCCAACCGGCTCGCGGCATTTCTCAGAAGCAGGGGCATTACACGCAATAAGGTTGTCGGATTGGTGCTCAGGCATTCGCCGGAAGCTGTGGAGGCCATCCTGGGTGTCATAAAATCGGGGGCGGCTTACCTTCCGATAGACCCCGACTACCCCGCCGACAGAATGGAATATATGCTGCGCGACAGCGGCTGCGGCATTTTGCTCACCAATTGTGCTTCGGGCCACGGAATCTATTTCTCAGGGGAAGTAATCGACTTGAATTGCATGGAGTATCGCGAAGATACGCAGACAAATCCCATTCATATAAATGAACCGGAGGACCTGGTCTACGTGATATATACGTCCGGCTCGACAGGCCAGCCCAAGGGTGTGATGATTGAGCACCGGGGACTCGTCAATTATATATGGTGGGCAAGGAAAATGTATGTCATGGATGAAAATGATGCGTTTGCACTTTACTCCTCGCTGTCCTTTGATCTGACCGTTACGTCGGTATTTACCCCGCTGATTGGAGGCAACAGCATTTACATTTATGATGACGACGGACAGGAATATGTACTTTTCAGAATCATGAAAGAGAAGAAGGCCAGCATTGTCAAGCTGACGCCCTCGCATCTTTCGCTGCTTAAAGATATGGATAACGGGGATTCCAGTGTAAAAAGGTTTATCGTCGGCGGAGAGGATTTGAAGGTTAGTCTTGCAAGTGCCATATATAAAAGCTTTGGCGGCAGGATTGAAATATACAATGAATACGGTCCTACCGAGACCGTAGTCGGCTGCATGATACATAAATTCGATCCGGCAAGGGATACCGGGATTTCAGTTCCTATCGGCGTGCCGGCCGACAATGTGCAGATATATCTGCTTGACAACAGGCTCAAGCCCCTGCCTCCGTGGAATATGGGAGAGGTGTATATTTCGGGGCACGGTGTTGCAAGGGGCTATTTGAACAAGCCTGTTATGACCGGAGAAAGGTTTCTGGAAAATCCATTTGTCGGCGGGACAAGAATGTACAGGACAGGCGACCTTGCCAGGTTTCTGGAGGACGGCAGAATCGTCTATACCGGCAGGGCGGACAAGCAGCTTAAAATAAGGGGATTCAGAATTGAACCCGGAGAAATAGAGAAGCGCATACTGGAATCCGGTATGGCTGAAAATGTATTTGTAACAGACAGAGAGGACCGGGACGGAGGCCGGTATCTCTGTGCATACATAGTCCCCACAGACGGATTCGAACTAAATGAGCTTAGGTCGTATCTTGCCAGGCGCCTTCCGGAATATATGATGCCGTCCAGGTTCACAATTCTTGACGAGATACCGCTTACCGGCAACGGAAAGGTAAATGAAGGCCTTCTTCCGGACGTCAAGGACTGTGACACGGCTCCGACGGAATATTCGGCGCCCGCAAATGCCAGAGAGCAAAGGCTTCTGGAAGTTGTCTCCGGGATCCTTAACAGGCCGGATATCGGTATGAAGGATCATTTTATCTATAGCGGAGGGGATTCCATAAAAGCGATCCAGGTTGCCGGTAAGCTTGGCGAGTCGGGTTTAAAAATAAGAGTGAAGGATATTTTATCAAATCCGGTGCTGAAGGATATGGCACTGAATCTGGAATACGATTTAGCCTCAAGGGGTTATGCGGTTTGTGAGGGTCATTTTAAGCCGACTCCCATCCTCGCCTGGTTTTTATCACAAAATCATAAGAACCCCAATCATTGCAACCAATCCGTCCTTCTGGATTTCTTCGGAAAAATAACGCCGGCAGATATGGGAGCCATTCTTGACGAGCTTATAAAGCACCACGATTCCTTAAGGCTCAATTATGACCGGCAAAAACAAGAGTTTTATTATAATAACGCATATCTTGACCAAAAGAGCAGTGTCCCTTACTTTGATTTGTCCGGTAAAACCGGTGAAGAACAGGAGCAGAAGATAAAGATACTGGGGGGGATGATCAAATCCAGCCTCGATATCGAGCATGAGATACCGGTCAGGGCATGCATCTTTGATTTGGGAGAGAGGGGCAGAAAGCTGCTCTTTACAGCACATCACACCGTGGTTGACAGTGTGTCCTGGAGAATACTCGTTGAGGATCTCGCAAGGATGTTTGAACAAAAACGGCAGGGCAGAGAATTTGCTTTGCCGGAAAAAACCGATTCGGTGCTCAGATGGTCCGAGGCCGTGAGGACATACGCCTTGAATCTGGGTGATGAAGAAAGGAGCTACTGGCGGGGTGTGGAATCCTGCGGCTTTTTATTTCCTTCTGATTATGAGGGCGGGGATGATATGCTTTCACGCTGCGGCACTCTGAAAAGAAGCCTGGATACCGGTGCGACCGGGAGGCTGCTTGGTCCCGCAAATAAGGCATACGGCACGAAGCCGGATGAGATAATGATTGCTGCGCTTGCGCTCGCCGTTTGCGATATGGCCGGCAGTGACGAGGCTGTTGTCGAACTGGAGGGGCATGGACGGGAAGAGGCGGATGACACGATTGATGTGTCAAGAACCGTAGGCTGGTTTACATGCATCTATCCGGTTGTTCTGAAAAGCTGCGGCCAGGACCTGCCGGCTCATATCAAGGGAATAAAGGAACAGCTCAGGAAGGTTCCCGGCAAGGGAATGGGGTACTCCGCACTGAAATACATTACCGGCGAGCTTCCCGAAAACTCCGGAAAACGAATCCGGTTCAATTACCTGGGAGAGCTTGACAATATGCCGGACAGCGGCCTGCTTGCCATTTCGAATATGAACTCGGGAGAGGAATCGGACCTTGAAAACAATTTGACGGCTCTCCTCGATATCAACGCAATGGTATGCGGACAAAGCCTTAGGGTTCAGGCCGAATACTCGAGATCAAGATTCAGGGAAGATACCGTTTGCAGATGGATGGACAGCTTCTTTGACAGACTGAGTGGGCTGATTGATTTTTGCTGCGGCAGAAAGTGTGCTGAATATACGCCTTCCGATTTTGACATGGTGAGTTTTTCCCAGGACGAACTTGATATGTTTTTAACGGATTTGTAGAGGAGGCGTGGGAATGAAAGGACTGGCGCTTGTTTTCCCGGGACAGGGGTCACAATACGCGGGTATGGGCAGGAAGCTCTGTGAAAGGTACGCCGAGGCAAGGCAAGTATTCGAAGAGGCCGGCGAGATTTTTGGGATGGATATGAAACGGATGTGCATTGAAGCCGGTATCGAGGAACTGACCAGAACCGGAAATGCCCAGCCTGCGATACTGACGGCCAGTGTTGCCGCATTCAGGGTATTTATGAAGGAGTTCCGGATCCGTCCTTCTCTATCGGCAGGCCATAGCCTTGGAGAATACACCGCGCTTACCTGTGCGGGCAGCATAGGATTTTCGGACTGCTTGAGAATAGTCAGGGAAAGAGGCCGTTTGATGCAGGAGGCGGCGGAGGGCAGCGAGGGCTGCATGCTGGCAGTCATAGGATTGGCGCGGGAGACTGTCGAGGACGAATGCCGGAAAATGAATGCTGCAGAGCGCCGGGTATTCATATCAAATTATAATTCACCTATGCAGACCGTCATATCGGGCGCCAGAGGCGCAGTGGAGAAAGCGGGCAAAAGGCTTGAAGACATGGGGGGAAAAGCTTTTCCCCTAAAGGTAAGCGCCGCATTTCACAGCCCGATGATGCAGTTTGCCGCGGACAGGCTTCTCGCGGAATTAAAAAAATATGATTACAAGCCTTCTGACTGGCCGGTAATTTCCAATGTAAGCGCCCGGCCTTTTGGCGGCGGGCCTGAAATCATTTCCGGCCTTGTGTCACAGACGGTAAAGCCTGTCAGATGGCAGGAATCAATGGAATACATGAAGGAAAGCAGTATAAAAATGCTTGTGGAAATCGGTCCGGGCGAGGTGCTGAAAAAGCTTGCCGTTAAAAATATTCTCGGCATCCGTGCCTTCTCCTTTGACAATGACGAAGACGCAGAGAAACTTTCCGGGGAAATTTCCGACAGCCGCCTTTCTTCCGGACGCGAGGTCATTACACAGTGCATAAAAGCCGCGGTCTGCACGCAGAACAGGAACTGGAACAATGAGGAATACCGTGACGGCGTTGTTTTGCCCTTAAGGGAGATCAAGCTTTTGCTTTCAGACCTCGGGAAGGAAGAGAGGGCGCCGTCGTACGACGAGGTACGCCGGGCTGTGGACATGCTGACTTCGGTATTCAGGGTGAAAAAGGTTCCGGTCCGTGAACGGAAGGAATGGTTGGATGATATCCGCGAAAGCGCAGGAACGGAAGAGCTGGTCCAATATGTGGAAATGCTGAAATCGGAAGGGGAAGAAGCAAATGAACAATGAAAAGGTCGTATGCAAAAAGTGCATACTGCATTCCAGGGTACCGGAGGTAACCATCGGCAGCGACGGTCTGTGCGTGTTCTGCCAGATAAGCAGCCACATCACACAGGATATGGTCAGGCAAAATGCGGTACTGCTTGAAAACAGAATGCTGAGTATTTTGGAGAATGTTAAAAAGCAGAAAAAGGTTTTCGACGTCCTTGTTTACTTCAGCGGCGGAAAAGACAGCACCTACGTGCTGAACCTCATGAAGAACAAGTATGGCATGAATGTCCTTGCTTATAGCATGATTCAGCCCTTCGTAACCGATGTTGCGAAAAAAAACATGGAGGATATCGTAAAGAAGCTGAATGTGCATGCTATCAAGTTTTTCATAGATGAAAAGGTATTTAACAAGGGGATGGCTTACTCCCTGCTCCACGGGAATGACTACGGCCTGACGGAGTGGGTAGGCTGCCAGCTTTGCGGCTTTTTCACAAAATGGGTCGGCGTGAAGCTGGCCATGAAGCTCGGCATTCCGCTGGTGGTGGACGGCATGGACAGCGCTCAGGGCGGGTATGGGGTCATCAATGAAGGGGAGCAGGTGCGCCAGCGAATGAAAAATGGCGTCAAGCCGTTCGGTAGGGTGCACGACCTTATCAATGACGCTCTGGGATGGGAATATAAGCACAGTATTTACGGTTACGATTATGAAGAAATCATAAACAGCCCCTATCCAACGTCCATGTCGCCCCTGTGCTTTGTTGAATACGATCCGGTGTACAGCTTTAACAAGCTCGAGGAGCTGGGCATTTCCTTCAAACAGTTCAAAAGCCTCAACACAAACTGTGAACTGCTCTACCTGTTGGATTACATCTCGATGTGCAGGTACGATTGTGATTCATACATAAAGCTCTATGCGTCGGGCCTGCGAAATAATTACGATACCATCGAACAGCTTGAATTGGATCAGGCTGCGCACAAAAAGCAGCTTACCCGCGAGGAAATGATAAGGCTTCTGGATGAATACAGGGACGTGCTGTTTTATGTGGTGGATCACAGCCTGGATGAAAATAACTTCAGCGCCGGAGATAAAGCGAATCTATTGGACCTGGCAAGGTTCAGCTGGGGCATGTTCGGGGAAGAGACGATGGACAAGCTTATGACAAGGGTCTTGAAAATGAAGGGGCAGTCGGAATACCTGGGGATAGACTTGAGAAGCATTCCCAGAGTCTATGTCAATTGGAAGGATAACAGGAATGATGTGACGGCTATTTATTAGGCTGTTTTGAATTTAGCAGAAAAGGGGGTCGTGGCTTTGGACCGAAGTGTGAATGCCGCCGGAAGGACTATCGAGGATATACTGCCGCTCACGCCGATGCAGGAAAGCATGCTGTTCCAGTACTTGAAGGAACCGGGGAGCGGACAATATTTCGAGCAATTGGCGTTGTTTTTAAAAGGGGACGTGGACAGGGAAATCCTTATTAAGGCATGGAACTTTGTTGCGGATATGAATGAATCTCTCAGGACAGTTTTCAGGTGGGACAGGCTTGAGCAGCCTGTACAGGTCATCATGAGGGATTATAGTATTCCGGTAAGGGAATTAGATTTTTCTTACGGCGATAATGTCGGTAAACGGGAGATCATCCTTGAAGCCATGGAAAAGGATCGGACCGAAGGCATCGATATCGGCAGGGCGCCGTTCAGAGTCACGCTTTGCAGGCTGCCGGACAGGGAATATGCGATGATTGTAAGTAACCATCATATTCTATATGACGGATGGAGCAACGGAATAATGATCAATGAGTTCATAGAGACCTACAACGATATTTTTGAGGGCAGAGAACCCAAAAACACTGTGATCAAATACAAACTCAAGGATTATATAAAATGGACAAGAAGACAGGATAAAGAGAGGCAGAATAGCTTCTGGAGGGAATATCTCAATGGGTTCGATACGAAGACAATGCTTCCGGCGGACGTCAGAAAGCAGGGAGAGCTCAGGAAGGCAGAACAGCTTGAAATTACCCTGCCGGGGGCGCTGGCCGACAGAATTTACAGCTTTGCCAGAGAAAACGGGCTGACCTCCGCAGTTGTTTTTTACACCGCATGGGGCATCCTTCTCCAGAAATATAACAACAGCAATGATGTTTTATTCGGAGCCGTAGTATCGGGAAGGGCAGGCAGCTTGAAAGGGATTGGCAGCATTGTGGGGCTCCTGATCAATTCTCTGCCGCTCAGGGTGAAATCAAATTCCCGTGACAGCATTATTTCCGTTTTGCATGCGATAGATGAGAAACTCAAGGAGATGGAGGAGTTCGAGAACTCTTCATTACCGGATATCAGAGAGTGCAGCGCTTTCGACGGCAGCGGGACGCTCTTTGATTCGCTGGTTGCAATAGAGAATTATCCACTGGACAGGCAGCTTAGAAATGACGGGGGACATTTAAGGATTACCGGTTTCGAAAACCATGAAAAGACGAATTCCAGTCTGGTGCTTTCCATTATGCCCTTTGACGACACCCGGATAAAATTTATCTACGATTCTGAAATGTTTACGTTCAGTACGATTGAAAAGCTTTCAAAACAATATATAAAAATCCTCGATGAAATCACGGCAAAATATTCTGAAAGCTTATCTTCACTGGAATTGACAACTGACGAGGAGAAGGATCTGCTTTTAAGTAGATGGAATCAATGCAGTACGGCTTTTCCAAAAAACAAACCCCTGCAGGTGCTATTCGAGGAGCAGGCGGAGGCGCATGCAGCCTCCGTTGCCCTGAAGCTTGGAGAACGTGAAATGAGCTACGGCGAGTTGAACGAGAAAGCAAACAGACTTGCCTGGAATCTGCGCGAAAAAGGGGTCGGGCCTAATACTGTCGTAGGGCTGATGGTGGATCGGTCCTTTGAAATGATTGTATGCATTATTGGCATACTGAAGGCGGGCGGAGCTTATCTGCCGCTGGACCCCGAGTTTCCGGGGGACAGGACGGCAGGCATGATAAAAGATGCCGGTGCAAGGCTGCTTATCTGCAAGAGGGAAGTTCTGGACAAGGTCTTTGCTTCCATGGAGGGTTTCAAGACGGAATGCGGTATTGATACGCTTCTGGTGGACAATATGAACGAGGTGACAACCGGGTACCCCGGAAGCAATCCGGCGTGTGCCAACATATCCTGCGACTGCGCTTACGTAATGTATACGTCGGGTTCGTCGGGAGTGCCAAAGGGGGTGCTTACCACCCATTATAACATTTGCAGGGTTGTAAGAGACGCCAATTATATCGAGCTCACCCCGTCCGATATACTTCTCCAGCTTTCTAACTTTGCCTTCGACGGTTCCACATTCGACATATTCGGAGCGGTTTTAAACGGTGCGAAGCTGGTGCTGCTGAAAAAGGAGACGGTTCTTGATTTCCTGAGGCTTCCGGAAATCATCCGGCGGGAAAAGATTACAGTATTTTTCATTACTACAGCACTTTTCAATACGCTGGCCGACCTTGATCCTGACTGTCTCAGAGGCGTCAGGAAGGTGCTTTTCGGCGGCGAAAGGGTATCTCTGCCGCATGTGAGAAAAGCCTTTGACACGCTAGGCCCCGGCAGGCTTGTACATGTTTACGGTCCGACAGAGACGACAGTTTTTGCAGCCTATTATCCTGTAGACAGGATCGATGCGGCATTGGGAACTATTCCAATAGGAAAGCCGATTTCAAATACGGAGCTTTATGTGCTTGACAGTGAAATGAAGCTGCTGCCCCCCGGCTGCCCGGGCGAACTGTACATATCGGGCGACGGCGTGGCCAGGGGGTACCTGAACCGGCCGGAGCTCAGCAGTGAGCGGTTTATCAGGCATCCTTTCAAATCGAGCGGAATGGTTTATAAAACCGGAGACCTTGTGAGATGGCTGTCCGACGGCAATATGGAATTTCTCGGCAGACTGGACGGACAGGTCAAACTGCGGGGCTTCAGAGTGGAACTTGGGGAGATTGAAGCCCGCATGCTGGCGCATGGCAGTGTCAAGGAAGCGGTAGTGGCCGTAAGCGACGACAATACCGGAAACAAACAGCTGTGCGCTTATATCGTGCCCGGAGGAGAAGTAAACGCAACCGAAATACGGTCGTTTTTGTCAGAAACGCTGCCCGCCTATATGATACCTTCCCATATATATTTCTTAAACGAAATGCCCCTGACCCCAAACGGAAAAACTGACATGAAGGCTCTTGCGGCCTGCGTTGACGATGGTGAATCCGGTACGGCTTACGAGGCTCCGGCAAATGAAACGGAAGAAAAGCTCGAGCGCATCTGGCGGGATGTTCTCGGCGCGGATCGGATAGGTGTCCATGACAACTTCTATGAGCTTGGCGGGCATTCATTGAAAGCCACTGTTCTTGCTTCAAGGATTCATAAGGTAACCGGTGTTGAAGTTCCGCTGGCTGAGATATTGAAAAATACTACAATAAGGCAGCTGGCAGAGTATATTTCCTCTTCGGAACGAAAGGGCTTCGTTCCGATCAGGCCCGCGGCGTCGCAGGAATATTATCCTGTTTCGTCCGCCCAGAAGCGGATGTTTGTCCAGCAATATTCGGGGGAAGCACATACCGCTTACAATATTCCGGTAGCCTTTGAACTGCTGGGAAGGCTGGATCCGAAGCGTATGGCAGACGCCCTGAAGGAACTGGTCAACAGGCACGAGGCGCTCCGAACCTCCTTTCATATGGTGGAAGGACAGATCGTACAGAAAATTCATGACAATGCCGAATCGCAGTTTGAATATTGCCAAATTGCGGAAGGCCCTGTTGAACAGGCCGACTGCTTTAAAGCTGTAAAGGACCTTATCGGACAGGCCGACTGCTTTAAAGCTGCGAAAGACCCCGTTGAACGGGTCGTGCAGGAACGCATCAAGCCTTTTGATCTGTCCTTAGCGCCGCTTTTTCGCGTAACGCTGGTTAAAGCGGCTGAGGACAGGCATATACTGCTTCTGGACATGCACCATATAATATCGGACGGAATCTCTACCTCAGTGCTGGTCGAAGAATTATCGGGCATATATGGGGGAGAAGTTCTGGACAAGGTTACCGTCCACTATAAAGATTTTGCTGTTTGGCAGGAAGAAGCCCTTTCAAGTGAAAGGATGCAATTACAGGAAAAGTACTGGCTCAAGAACCTTGGTGAGGAGCCCCTTCCCATGAACATGCCCCTCGATTTTAAAAGGCCGGAAAAACGGAGCTTTAAAGGCAGCTGTATAAGGTTCTCCATTCCGGGATCGCTTTGCGCCGGGCTTGAGAAACTTGCGTCGCGAAGAAACGAGACCTTGAACAATCTCCTGGTCTCCATATATTTCATACTGCTGCAGAAATACACGGGACAGGAGGACCTTACCGTAGGCTCGCTGGTTGCGGGCAGACGGCATCCGGATGTGGAAAGAGTCGTGGGCATGTTCAACAATTTCCTGCCGTTACGGATGAATCTCGATACGTCGCTTTCTTTTGAGGAGTTCTTTAAAGCGGCCGGAAGCATGATGCGAGCTGCGTATGAAAATCAGGAATATCCATATGACATGATGGTGGATAAAGTTGTTTCGAGGCAGGATCCGTCCAGAAATCCACTATTCGATACCATGCTGATATTTCATAACCAGCTTGAAGCCATAAAGGATATACGATTCGGTGAAGCGGTCCTTAATCATTACCCGATTGATAGTAATACGTCAAAGCTGGATTTCAAGCTGGACATCTATAAAGAGCCTTCCTTGGGCGGACTGAATTGCGTACTGGAATACTCCACGATGCTTTTCAAGCGGGAGACAGTGGAGAGGATGGCGGAGCACTTTGTAAGCATTGCGTCGGAGGTGGCCGCCAATCCGGGCATCCGGCTGGATGAGATAGAGATGCTGTCGCAGGAGGAGAAGGAGCGGATACTGTCGGGATTTAACGACACCTCGGCAGAATATCCGAAGGACAGGACAATACACCGGCTGTTCGAGGAGCAGGCGGAGAAAACGCCGGAGCGGACCGCCGTGATATTCGAGGACAGGCGGCTGACCTACGGAGAGCTGAACGACAGGGCCAACCGGCTGGCCCGGACACTCAGAGAAAAGGGAGTCAAAAGAGACAGTGTCGTAGGTATTCTGATCGAACGCTCCCTCGAAATGAGCATCGGAGTAATGGCCATACTGAAGGCCGGAGGGGCCTATCTGCCCATCAGTCCCGCGTACCCGGGCGAGAGGATCAGATATATGCTTGAGGACAGCGGCGCTTGT
>JAEXNT010000062.1 GCA_023439545.1 Bacillota bacterium | reverse complement strand
CCCGACATCCGGCTTCCTTCAGATTCCACCTCACGGCGGACACCCTTGCCTTCGGCTATATCCTTCCCACTACCGGGCGGATTAGGGACTTTCACCCATTGGAACGTGCGCCCGCCGGGCGCACATACAAAAACAGGCGCCCCTGATCAGGGACGCCTGTGATTTTTTTATTTACCGGATTCAATATCACAACGGATCAAAGCAGCTGTATCCCGGCTTTTTTGCTGGCTTCCGCCATACCTTCGGGCCAGATCGACGACTGTACTTCACCGACATGCGCCTTTCCGAGGAAGAACATGCATATCCTTGACTGCCCGATCCCGCCGCCTGCTGTATAAGGCAGCCTTTTTTCAAGCAGATCCCTGTGGAACGGAAGATTCGCTCTTTCTTCACAGTTCGCAAGCTTCAGCTGGTTTAGCAGTGAAGTCTCATCGACCCTTATACCCATCGAAGAAACCTCGAAGGCCTTATTAAGTACCGGATACCAGAAAACTATGTCTCCGTTCAGCTCCCAGTCGTCATAATCCGGAGCCCTGCCGTCGTGCCTGATACCAGACTTGAGAAGCCCGCCTATCTTCATGATGAATACTGCCTTCTTCTCCTTTAGGATCATATCCTCGCGGCCTTTCGGGTCAAGTTCGGGATACATGTCCTCGAGCTCCTGGGTTGTAATGAAGAAAATATCGTCGGGGAGATACCTCTGAAGCGACGGGAATGCCTTCAATACTTCCTCCTCCGTCTTTTTGAACACGGAGAACAGCTTGCGGACTATGGCCTTAAGCGTATCGACATTGCGTTCGCTCTTGTCGAGTATCTTTTCCCAATCCCACTGGTCTACATATATGGAATGGAGATTATCCAGGACCTCGTCGCGCCTTATAGCGTTCATGTCCGTATAAAGGCCTTCGCCCTTTTTGAATTCATAACGCTGCAACGCCATCCTCTTCCATTTGGCAAGCGATTGTACGATTTCCACCTTATCCGCGCCCGCGTCGGGAGCATCAAAGGATACAGGTCTCTCAACGCCGTTAAGGTTATCGTTCAGACCGGATTCGGGCCTGACGAACAAAGGAGCTGAAACCCTGGTAAGATTCATTTCCTTTGCCAGTATATTTTCAAAATGATCCTTGATAAATTTAATGGCGATCTCCGTTTCCCTGATTGACATGTCCGGTTTGTAACCTGCCGGCACGATCAGCCTGTCGCATTCCTGCATCGTTATTACCTCCCTGCATTCGGTCATACATTTATATAAGCAGATTATATCATTTAAAATGCATTATGCAACTGCTTTTAGACAAAAATGCAAAATGTTCTCTCTAGCCTACATATAATTTTATAAATACTTTCCCTTGAGATACCCGTCTTTATCTCCGCAATATACTTTGCAGAGCAATCAGGCTCCGGCTTGGCCAGGGTTGCGTCTGACAGTCGCTCCGATGATTCCTGCAAAAGTGGTTACGTCATGCAGCTTTTCATCATGATTTCGTGCCTGCCTTCATTACGCTTTCATTCACGACGTTTTCCTCTTTGCCGCCTTTTCACCACCGGTTCCTTTGCTTCTGCCCCTGGCCCCGCTATTCGCCGTTTCCTTCACCGTTCCCTTCGCCGTTCCCTTCGCCGCCCCCTTCGACCCGGCTTCGGCCTTGTCTTCCCTGGTCGCCTCGACGCTTGCTTTGAGAGCTTCCATCAGGTCGATGATATTTGATTGCGCTTCCGGCGGACTTACTACCTCCTTTCCCTCCATCTTGGCCTCTATCAGCTTTTTCAGGGCTTCCTGGTACTCGTTCCTGTATTCGTCGATGTTGAACTCTGAAGTCATATTGTCTATCAGGCTGACCGCCATTTTCATTTCATTATCGTGGATATCCACATTGTAATTCAGCTCCGGGATGCTGTCGGTCTTCCTTATCTCATTGCTGTAATAAAGGAGATAAAGCAGCATTCCGCCGTTTTCGTAAGGTTTTATCATGGAAACATATTCATTCGAAGTAAGCGTGATCTTTGCTATGCCCACCTTGCCGGTGTCCTGCATGGCTCTCCTGAAAAGCTCGAAGGCCTTGCCTGCGCTGATACTGCCTGGGCCTATATAATAGGCCTTGTCGAGGTAGATCGGATCGACCTTCTCCTCCTCTACGAAATGGAGGATCGAAATAGTCTTTTTAGACTTGATCGGCAGCTTTTCGAAATCCTCGTCGGTTACCAGAATATACTTGTCCTTTTCGTATTCATAGCCCTTTACGAGGTCTTCCTGCGCCAGCTCCTCGTTGCAGGCATCGCAGAATTTCTTGTAGTGGACGCGGGTATGGCATTTCTTGTGAAGATAGTTGAATTTGATCCCTTCGGAGCCCGACGTCGCAGTATACACATTGACGGGGAAATAGACCATTCCGAAGCTGATTGAGCCCTTCCAGCTTGTTTTCATCATATCACCCTGTTGCTTTTCCTTTCCGGAAAATAATAAAGCCGCACTGTACCGCAGCGAGCTTATATCGAAGCACGCCGCAATATTGTTAGTGTGGCTGAAAAGTGATACAAATATTAATCTGCTGTGTTTGTTTATCGATGGCGCCATAGACGGCGGAAAACTTTCTATTTTCTATTGCCTGCCCTGACTGCTTCAAGAGCGGTATCCACCGCGGTGATCACGCGATCGCACCAGACGTCGTAGGCCGGGTCCGGCTTCTGCAGCTCGGGGCGGTTCAGTATGTTGGCAATGGTTTTCCGGATGCCCTGGTCGAAACGTGTAGTTGCGACGAAATCAGGCACGAGACGTTTCAGCTTGGTATTGTCGAAAATTGCGTTGTTCGCCTTGTCTCCGATCAGGTTGCCAAGCTGGTCAGTGGGGCTGCAGGCGGCGATAAATTCGGAGGACACATGGACCGCTTTCAGTTCGACTCCCAAAGCGTCCGCAATTATTTTATAGATTTGGTTCCACGTCAGACTCTCGTCCGACGTTATATGAAATGCGTCTCCTATGGCATGTATGTTGCCCATCAGCCCGACAAAACCCTTTGCGAAATCAGAGCTGTGTGTCAGAGTCCAAAGCGTCGTTCCGTCGCCATGTATTATAACGCGTTTCCCTTCCAGCATGCGTTTGGCGACCTGCCAGCCGTCAAGGGGCAGGTATCTGTCGTCATATGTGTGGCTCGGCCTGACGATCGTAACGGGAAACCCGTTTTCCCGGTGCTGCCTCATCAGATACTCCTCGCAGGCAATCTTATTACGGGAATACTGCCAGTAAGGATTTACGAGAGGGGTGCTTTCCGTCACGGGATAGCTCAACGGAGGCTTCTGATAAGCCGAAGCCGAGCTTATGAATATATACTGTCCGGTCTTGCCGTTGAACAGGCGGTAATCCCTCTCTGCCTGGTCCACTGTAAATGCTATGAAATCCGCCACGACGTCAAAGCTCATACCGGAAATCAGACCGGCGACAGCCCTCTCGTCGCTGATATCGCCTTTGATCACTCGAACATTGTCCGGGAGCCTGTCATTTCTGCTGCCGCGGTTCAGCAGGTACAACTCTCCTCCCTGCTTCGCGAATAATTCTGTGACAGCTGTGCTGATGATACCAGTCCCGCCAATAAATAAAGCTTTCATACGATAACCTCCGAATATTACTTGTCTGACGTCATCTTGCCGAGGTGACGGAATATCAGGCCGATCACCTGCCCGGACCGGTCACGATTTACCGGGATCCTGCGGCATCGTCGCATCTATATGGACTTCCGTATCTATAACTACGCCAGGCGCATTGCCAATATTACCATAAATGGCAGCATTGCCTGCAGGAGCCTCCTTTGCGGCGCCGCCCGCATCCGTGCTGTCAGGCTGCCGATTTTCCGACCGGTCAACCATATTGGAAGCCGGCTCATACTCCGGTTGGCCTGCTTCTCCGGTTTCGCCCGAATCATCATCTGCCTGGTCGCCTGCCTCTACCTCGTCTTCGCCAGCTTCAATACCCTCGTCGGCCTGATCGCCTGCCTCTATCTCATCTTCACCAGCTTCAATACCCTCGTCGGCCTGGTCGCCTGCCTCTATCTCATCTTCGCCGGCTTCAATACCCTCGTCGGCCTGGTCGTCCTGCAGATCCTCCCTACGGCCCTCCTGGTCTTCATCGTTGGTCGGAGGCGCCGGCGCGTTACCCGTATACCCTTCCCCATAAAACCTGTTGTTGATCCCGTCGTATCTCTGATTGTCGTCTTTTGGGACTTTCAGATATTTATTAGCCAAATTGAGTATTACGAATATCAGTGCTATCAGTATAATTACTTCCATCAACATCACCTCTGATTTATTTGCAGCAAAAACAGCTGCAGTATGCCGCTCTTCCTGTCTGGCACGGGCGCCTTGTACATATTCGACACTCGCATATTTTTTCCTTTGAAATAACAAAAAAATCATTCTACACGAGTCATACATTAAAGAAAAAGTAATGATTTTGTCATGAATTTTTAACATAGAAGCTGTTATAAAAGTATATAATAATGTCGAAGATTTTATTGGACAAGGGTCGTTTCCGTCAGGCAAATGATAAAGGTTTTTTCAGGACAGGTGATTTTATGGAAAGGTTAAGCAACTACTTCGGGATGTTTGTAGAATTCGTCATCATGGGTATCATGTTTCTTATTGTCCTCCCTTTCAGAATACTGTACAATCTGAGCAGCAGGTTGATATCCAGATAGTCGTACGCCCCGGGACATTCCTTATGCTGCATCAGGAGGATAACGGCTGATCGGCCGTCCCCACATAATTCCTTCTCAAAGCGATTGATTGTTGCAAATCTTTGTAGTATAATCAGTTGTGCGCGTTTTCTCATATGGACCGGGAGGTTTGGATTTGAGGCACAAAGCGGATCGTCGCTCTTTAACGACGCATGAACGGTATATGGCGCAGGCACTCATGGAAGCATCAAAAGCCCGGCGTTCAGGTGAAATCCCTGTCGGCGCGGTAGTGGTTAAGGATGGCGTTATCATCGCAAAAGGCCATAACGAGAGAGAATCTAAAAAGGATTCCACGCTCCATGCGGAGATGACAGCTATACGAAGAGCCTGCAAGGTACTGGATTCATGGCGGCTGACGGACTGTGACCTGTACGTGACACTGGAGCCCTGTACGATGTGCGCAGGCGCGATTATCCAGGCAAGGATAAGAAACCTGTACATCGGTACCTCGGACCTGAAAGCCGGAGCGGCAGGATCAGTCATAGACGTATTCAGGGTCAGCGCCTTCAACCACAGGGTCGAAGTGAGCTGGGGACTGCTTGAGGAAGAATGCTCGGCTGTTCTGAAGGAATTCTTCAGCGAGCTGAGGGAGCGCTGAACAAAAAAAGTGAATATGCTGTAATTATCAGCGACTATACGGAAGAGTATCGAAGTGGTTGTAACGGCCCTGACTCGAAATCAGGTTGTCGCGCAAGCGGCACGAGGGTTCGAATCCCTCCTCTTCCGCCACAATTTATTTGAAAAGCCTTGCGTCGCAAGGCTTTTCAGCGTTTTTACATTTATTTTGAGCGTTTTAGGGCATTTGCTGTGACCTTTTCTGTGCCCTTACATAACAGGAAATGTGCGCCGTGATATCGTTTTTATTGTCCCTAAGGGATGCTCTGGCAGGCATATTCGTTCCTTAATCTTGTGGATATCATCTTAAATCCTAAGGATAAATTTTCTTGAGCCGTATTCCAGCCTGTAAGATCAGAAAGTGAATACGACCTTGAAATCGCCATATTTACCGGTAGCGTATTCGAAGGCTTTCTCCCAGTCCTCCAGCTTGAATGATCTTCTGATTACGCCATCGGTCTTCAGCGTACCATTTGCAATATGTTCAATTACAAAGGGGTAACAATATGGGGAAAGATGAGCACCGAGTACATCCAGCTCCTTTCCGTCCCCGATGATCGACCAGTCTACAGCCGTATCTGAACCGAACACCGAAAATTCTACGAAACGTCCAAGCTTGCGTATCATCTGCAAGCCCTGGTTGACGCTGGAGGGATGTCCTGTTGCTTCAATATAGATATCGCAGCCGTATCCTTCGGTCATCTCCATTATTTTTTTGACCACATCCACTTTTCCTGGGTTTATTGCCACATCCGCCCCAAATTCCTTTGCCTTTTCCAGCCTGGAATCGTCCATATCCAGCACGATAAGCCTATAAGGATTCTTCATTCGCGCATATGTGACCATGCCGAGGCCGAGCGTGCCGGCGCCGGAGATCACTACTACATCCTCGTTCGTTAACTGTGCCCGGTCCACACAATGCTTGGAACAGGAGTATGGTTCTATAAGCAATGCCTTTTCTAGCGGCAGATCTTTCGGAACCGTATGCAGGACAGCGGTTTTCGGGTAGCGGACATATTCGGCCATACCTCCGTTGTTTTCCTTTTGGAAACCGAAGGTGGCGTGAGGCTGGCACATCCAGTAGCGCCCGGTTTTACAGAACCTGCATACGCCGCAGGGAACTATCTGGTCGGCTGTGATACGGTCGCCGATTTTAAATCCTTTTACGTTTGCGCCTGCTTCCGCAATAACGCCGAGAAATTCATGTCCGGGGATAAAAGGCGGCCGGACCCAGGACGGCTGGTCACCTCCGCCCCAAAAGCGCCCCGCGCCGTGCATGCATTTCAGGTCGCCCGCGCAAATACCGCAGCCCTCGGTTTTGATAATAATGTCATCCGGTCCGCATTCGGGCACAGGGTATTCCGGTTCATAGCGGTAATCCCCGTTGCCGTAGGCAACCAGTGCTTTCATCGTTTCAGGAATCCTCATACGATTTCCACCTTTCTGCATTTTAGTCTATTTACGATCGCAAACCGACTTCTGGCTTATCTTTGTAAAATATTCGGCAACTTCGTCACTTGAAGGCATTGACGACTGTGCACCTTTTTTAGTTACGACGATTGAAGCCACCCGGTTTGCATATTTAGCCGAGGCTATTATGTCCTTCCCCTGTGTGATGCTAAATGCCAAAGCAGCTATAAAGCTGTCTCCGGCCGCGGTGGTATCCACTACCTTCACCTCTTCGCCATCGATATGCCAAACCTTATCGTCCTGTGCGAAAACATACGAACCATTCCCTCCCAGCGTAACTATGACATTTTTTACGCCCTGCCGCTTTATAAACCCGACAGCTTTTTCCATGGAGCCTTTAACATCTTCAATACCTGTCAGAACAGCCAGTTCACTCTCATTAGGCTTAATGATGTCGACGTTTTTCAAAAGCTCCGTCGGCAAGCTTCCGGGCGCCGGCGCCGGGTCCAGTATGACAGTTTTCCCGAACTCTTTGCATTTCTCCACAGCATAGACCACCGTATCAAGGGGTATCTCCAGCTGGAAGATAACGATATCACTTTCTCTGATCAAATTTATATTGCTGTCGATATAACCCTTATCGACGCGCTTGTTGGCTCCCTGGACGACTATGATACTGTTGTCGCCTTCCTCATTTACGGTTATCAGGGCTATGCCGGTGCTGACGCCATCTATCCGTGCAATGCGAGATGTGTCCACCCCCGCAGCAGTGAGGCTGTCTATCTGCATTTCCCCGTAGAAATCCTTCCCCACCGCGCCCAGTAGCGTAACATCCGCCCCCAATTTCCCCAGGGCATAGGCCTGATTGGCGCCCTTTCCTCCGCAAATAAGTTCCATATCTTCCGTCAAGAGCGTTTCACCGGGCTTTGGCATACGCTTTACACTTACGACGAAGTCCATATTAAGACTTCCTACGACTAATATTTTCTTCATTTACGCACCTTCTTTTGCAGGATCGATTCCTGCGAGTTTGCTGAAAAGGTCTCCGAACAGGGCATCCCTGTTTATGTGATAAACATATTTTATAAGGTGCCTGTCCCTATTGAACGTGTATTTATGGTCATAACCGGGTATCGGGCTGGGCTCGAACCTGTCGAGCATAAATCTGCCGTCCAGAAGCCATCCTACCGCCGTAACATCCCAGATGGTCCTCGTCCAGAACCTTCCTCCGGCGCATCTTTTCGCCTCCGCCGTCGTTACGTCAACAAGGTAGTCGCAAAGCCGGTTTTTCCCTCTCAGCCAGTACTCAAGCTCCGGTCCCCCGGTGGTAAACGCAGAAACTACGCCTTTGCAGGGCAGCTGTACAAGCGCGGCGCCGCACCCGAAAACAATCCTTGCGCCCGCAATATCCTGATACAGGTTGAATTCTTTGTTGTCTTCCCAATGATAGGCATTTCCGCCAAGCCATATCAGTACGATCCTGTCTTTTATTTCCGGCCTCAAAAGCAATGCCGAAGCAACATTCGTTATCGCGCCTATTGCAATGACGTAAAGAGGAGCGTCTTCGCTGTATTCCATGGCGCGCCGTGAGAGGTCCCGGGCCGCATCGGAAATCACAGGGGTGTTTTCATCGGGCAGGTAGGCTTCAGAGCCCCTGTACACTAGTTTTTGAATGTCCTCCCTTTCCATGAGTGACAGTATGTTCATTATCTCCTGATAGCTTTTTTCCATGCCGTCCGCGGGATCCGAGCTTTTGGCATTGACGAAGGGAGCGGCGTAGATTGCTTTGATGTTAAGCTTTTCGGGGTTCCTGACAAGATAGGCCAGAGCGAACTGGTCGTCCACTTCGTTGTATGTGTCAGTGTCCAGAACCACATCAACCTTGCCTTCCGGCCTTTGCAGCCTTCGCATCAGCTTTTCATTTCCGGTGGCCATATTTGTGGGCCTCCTTATCGTTTTAATACCGGTATAACTTATATACCAAGAATCGCGCCAGCTTTTTTCAGTTCGCGCGTTACATCCTCAGGCGGTACCTGATCCGGCAGTATGCCGTTTCCGGCCGCAAGGGCGGCCAGCACCCCGGCTCCTTCACCGATGGCCATGCAGGTCGGAATGACTCTGGCGCTGGCAAGAGTCGGGGAGTCCATTGAAATGCAGCGTCCGCTTAAAAGAAGTCCGTCGATTTCATTGCTGATAAGGCAACCCAACGGGATGCCGTAGGGCCTTTCCAGGTCCATGAGAAGGGTGGAGTCGTCAGCCCCGCTATGGACATCGACTTTGTATGACCCAAGAGCTATAGTATCACCTGGGATTGAGCCTTTAACCACAGAATCGACCGTCAACCGTTCTCTCCCGGAAAACCGCCGCGTTTCCCTTACTCCTATCAGAGGACTCACAGAAGAAAGAGTACAATCCTCAAATCCGGGAACTTCATTTTTAAGAAAATCATATATCTTCATTATCTGACATAGGCTTTCCTCTTCGCCGTATGTAAGATTTTCAATATCCGTACCGTCAAAATGCAGTACACGGGTGCTGTTAATATAAATCTGTCCGGGATTAACGGAATTGATATATATTAAGGTATCACGGCTAAGCGGGTTTTTACCTTCCCGGCGGAGGCGCTTGAGCAGGCTGTGCAGTCCAAGGAATACATAGCTGCGGTGCGATCTGAAATACGGAACATTATAGCCTTTGGAAACATGCATTGATTCTGCAGGCTCCAGATCTTCCGGATGAGCTTCAAGATATTCAAAAAAACGCTCTTCATTGAAGCCGCACAGGGAAAACAATAATGAAGGCGGCTGCATGAGGCCGGTTTCAGGGTTCCCCTTTTCATACGAACAGCCGGCAAGGTAGGCAACATCGCCGTCTCCCGTTGCATCAATCACAACGTCGGCTTCAATGTCAATACGCATTCCCTTTCCGACGACAGATATCTCAGTAATGCGCCGGTTTGTCACGTTGACAGAGGTAACTTCGCAATGTAAGAGTACATGTATACCGGCCTCCCGGCATTTTTCTGCGGCAACGAATTTAAAAACCTCAGGGTGGATGATTGTGACCGAATTATGCATCGGACAACGGTTATGACCAAAGGAGGCGCCCAATTCCGTAAGACGATCCACCATTTCCTGAGCTATTCCTCCCACTACCTGATTTCCGTGTTTGTCCAGAAAGCCGAGAAGCGGCAGGCCGCTTACCGCGTTTCCGCCGAGAAAACCGTTTCGCTCCGCAATAATCACGCTCGCTCCCCGCCGGGCGGCAGCAAGGGCGGCGGCCAGTCCGGCCGGTCCGCCTCCGATCACCGCGACATCGAATTTGTATCTGTTGATTTGCATTGTATGTCCATTCCTTTCGAAGTAGTTGCATGTTTTGTGGAACGTTCCAGTTTTATTACAAAAGATAACCCGGATAAATCACATCTGGTCTGCTATTTTCCACGTATTGAGTCCCGCAATATTAGCGTGGGCGGAATCGTGAGCTCGATAGTCTTTGCTCTCGGTTTTTTAATCCTTTTTATGATCATTTTATAGGCTTCCTCCCCCATGACCTCCTTGTGCCCGTCAATGACGCTTAAGGCAGGAGTGGAATATTCGGACAGTATGGAGTCCTCGTAGCCTAGTACGGAAATATCATCGGGTACACGTATATTATTCTCGTAAATAAAACGCATGATACCCGCCGTAATGCCGTCGCTGGCACCAAAGACAGCCTCGGGGCGAAATCCTTTATCCCAGAGCTTTTGGAAGGCCTTATACCCTTCCTGGCCACTGTAATCCGAGGCAAAAGCGGTTTTTACGGTATTCGGGCCGACATTCAAGTCTTGCAAAGCCTTCTTTACGCCTGCCAATTTTTTTTGAGAGTTCTCACTGGTTTCCGGACCGTTTATAAAAGCGATTTTTGTGAAATTCTGCTTCATCAAATATGTTATTCCCATATTTCCAACCTGCTCAACATCGACGGAAACGGAGTCAAGCCCTTCATACCTGCGTCCTATGATGACTATGGGCAAATCGTATTTTTGAAGCTCCTTTATAAAATCGCCGGTAAACAAACCGCCGATCAGAAACACTCCGCATAATTTTCGCGTCTTTATCAGATCCGGCATAGAGTCAAAACCGCCGGAAAGTGAAAATCGCTCTACCAACAGCGTATAATTTGTATTTTTCAAAGCGGTATAAATACTGTTGCTGGTATCGTAAAAAAGTGTTTCCGCAACAGAATCGAAACCGTACGGTTTTTTTAGATGGTTCGATGTCAAAAAAATCATGCCCAAGGTTTGGGACCTGTTCGTTGTAAGCTCCCGGGCAGCAAGGTTCGGAACATAGCCCAGTTTGTCTATCGCCTGCTGTACCTTGTATCGCGTCGAAATCTTCACATCCTCCGAATTATTGATGACAAGGGAGACTGTGCTTTTGGATACGCCGGCTTCTTTAGCGATATCTAAAATTGTTACAGACATTTTTTCACCTCCTATATAAACCGTTCCAAACAGTTTTCGTTTAAATTATATTTGTTATTTGGCGTTTTGTCAATTAATAATAGTGATACCCTGATTCATATCTCCTGCCATAATCTTTTTATTTTAGCACTGTTAAGTTATGTCGGCGGCTTAGGGCATTACAATGCTCAATTAAAAAAGTATTGACAAAACTAAGATTTAGTTATAGTATTTCGATGTGGAACGTTCCAGGTAGCAAAATTCAAGCTCGGATTAAGAAATACCCATTTAATAGCAGTATGTGATAGTGGAAATAATGTTATATTTGAAAGGGAAGGTGCAAAATGAGAAGATTGTTATCACTCGTACTTATTGCAGTCATGATTTTTGCCGTTACCGGCTGCGGTGCGGCAGAACAATCTAGTCCCACTACAACGGCTGAATCCGGTTCGTCGGTCACAACTGCAGCCGGCTCTACAGAAGCCGCTAAACCACAGGAGATTCACTGGGTGGCGCCGGGCGTCGGGGAGAAAAGCTGGCAGGGCCTTATGGTTCCCATACTCGAAAAGTTCCAGGAACAGACCGGGATCAAGGTCGTTGGCGAACATTATGCCTATGCGGATCTTTTGGAAGTAATCGAGGTCAAAATAGGTTCCGGGTCCACGGATTATGACGTTGTAACGGTGGATGGCCCATTGGTCGCCGCATATGCGTCCCGCGGATATCTCAGCCCTATGACGGACTATTTCACACAGGAAGAGCTGTCGCAATTCACAAAGTCTTCTGTGGATGGAGGTACTTGGAAGAACACCTTCTATTCGCCGCCCTTTACCTCTTCATCCCAGGTCCTGTGGTATAACACCGATTTGCTGCAGAAGGCAGGCGTCACTATACGCGAAAACGATGAGAAAAACCGGCTAACCTATGAAGAGATTGTTGATATGGCTAAAAAAGTGCAGACGACCCTAGACCCGAACGGCACCAACGGTATATTCGGTCTTGATTTCCAGCAGGTCAGCCGTGTTTATCAAATGAACCCCATCGCAAACAGTCTCGGCGCTCCTAATATCGGAAACGACGGTTTCACCCTCGAAGGCGTTCTGAATGGCGAACCGTGGATCAAAGCCCTGACGTGGTATCAGGATCTGGTCAAGTCCCGCGTAGCTACAAGGGGTATTTCAGCCGACGAGCTGCCAAACTATTTCTATTCGGACAAGCTGGCATTCATGATTGGCACGACATTCATAGGACAAAACTGCGATAATGCCGGAATGACTCATTATGGCTATACTTATTTGCCGACGTTCAAAGGGTATGAAAATTCGGTCGGTTCTGCGACCGGATCCTGGGGTTTCGGCATCAATGCCGCTTCCAAATATCCCAAAGAAGCTGCGGACTTTATAAAATTCGTCACGCTGGGCGAAGGCAATGATATGTGGCTCAAGATCCGCGGAGATTTGCCCGCCAGAAACAGCGTACTTGAAGAGATCACTAAAAACCCCGACTCTCCGGGATATCTCAAGATTGGGGCGTATGAAGCTGTAAACACTGCCGTGACAAGGGCTGTAACCCCTGTATATAATGAATACAACACCATTATGGACAATCTCTGGGAAGATATAAGAAATGGTGAAGATGTTAAGACTACGGTTACAAATGCCATCGGTAAATTCAACACCGCGGTGCAGGCGTACAAATAAAAGAAGTTAAGCTTAGTACGGAGTGGGGCTGTAACATAGAACAAAGGTCTGTTACAGCCCCATTTATCGATAGAAGAGGTGCTCACGAAATGGAAATTATGAGAAGTAATACGATATTGAAAAAGTTAATGCCCTATTTGCTCCTTCTTCCCGCATTTATCCTGATCTGTATTTTTAAAATAAATCCGATTATACAGACGGTGGTCAAAAGCTTTATCAATAATGGGGAATTCGTGACCAAAACATATATTACGCTTTTTAACGACCCCCAATTCTGGAATTCCTTGAAGGTTACGCTGAAGCTGAATATCATCATGATTCCTTTGCAGATTTTTATATCATTCTGGCTTGCCATAATTGTAAATCTGTCTTTTAAAGGAATTACTGTTTTCCGTACGATATATTATCTTCCATTCACGACATCCCTGACGGTGGCAACCCTTATATGGAACCTGATGCTAAACTATAACAGCGGAATCGTAAACAGTGTTTTGAGCGTATTGGGAATAGGGCCCCAGGGCTTTTTCATCGATAAAAGGCAGGCCCTTCTATGCATCGTTCTTGTTGCCACCTGGAAAGGATGCGGCTACTGGATGATGTTTCTGCTTGCAGGTCTGAAAAACATCGATGCTTCTATCTATGAATCGGCAAAAATAGACGGCGCCGGCTTTTTTACAACAGTTTCAAGAATCACAATCCCTCTGCTTAAAAAGGTCCTGCTGTTTGTGCTTGTAGCAAACACCACGGCAAACATGCTGCTATTTGCGCCGGTACAGCTGATAACCGAGGGCGGTCCGCAGGGGAGCACCAATGTACTGATGTATGAGGCTTACAAATCCGCCTTTAAATATGCAAATCAACCACGGTCGGCTGCCCTGGTCACGATTTTGCTTTTGATTATAATAGGTATTTGTATAGTGCAGTTCAAATTCTTAGACGAAAAGGAAGAGAGTGTGGCTTGACATGAAACAAAATGCAGCGGTAAAAAAAATCCTGATGTACATCGTGCTTTGTATTATAGCTGTCGTTTCGCTATTCCCTCTGCTTTGGGCATTTTCAGCCTCGCTCAGATCCGACACGGAGCTTTTTAAATACGCATTGCCTTTTTCGTTCCACACTCTTGTCCCTGTAAAATTTACACTGGCTTCCTATATTCAAATATTCACCGAGTTCAACTTTATCAGACCGGTCCTCAATACCCTTCTGCTGATTGCCGTAATAATTCCCGGAAGCTGTATTATCAACAGTATCGCGGCGTTTGCCTTCGCCACGTTCAATTTCAAGCTGAAGAAGACGATTTTTTCCCTGTTCATACTCTCTTTCATGATACCTTTTGAGTCTATAGCAATGCCGCTTTATAACACCGTAGACAGCTTCGGCTGGGTTAACTCCCGGCTTGCCATGATTATTCCGGGAATCGCCAGCGGTCTGGTATTGTTTCTTTTTACCCAATTTTTCAGGGATATTCCGCCAAGCCTTATTGAGGCGGCAAGAATCGACGGAGCCTCATGGCTGACCGTCTATAGCAAAATTATTCTTCCTTCGTCGGTCCCGGTTATTGTAACGGCAGGCCTGATGATTTTTATGGACCAGTGGAACGCCTATCTGTGGCCTCTTCTGGTTGCACGAGATGAAAATATCCGTACCATCCAGATTGCATTATCCTCGTTTAAAATGGAGCGTGTAACTCTCTGGTCGTGCTTATATGCTGGTTCCATAGTGTCGGCATTTATTCCGCTCTTTTTATTCCTGCCGTTTCAAAAATATTACGTGCAGGGTATTGTCAGCAGCGGTGTAAAAGGTTAAGCCTGTCCGTTATCAAATATACGCCGATTTACTTTTTATCAAGCCTATTGTATAAAGCCCCTTCATAAGCATTGGAGGGGCTTTGAGTTATAAAGCGCCCGATATTCCGATCATTTGAATAAGCTTGTAAGAAGTATGACGTTAAGAACAGTCACACTAGTCCCACCAGTATGAGAACCGTCTCGTTCAGCCATATATTCACATATTTGCCCATTACCTCTCAGGCGAGACTAGATAAATCTGCAAGATTATAGTGAAGGGCTGCTGCATGCTGAGGAGTATCTGCGAATATATAAGACCTTTGAAGAGGCCTCCTGCAACAAATACGGCAAGCATTGCGGTGATCAGCGGATTTACTATCAGCATTTCTGCATATGATTCTTATAGCAAAAAATAAACTATTTGACAGCTAAAGAAGTGTATGATAGCATCAGACTGTAACATTATACCAATTAATCTATATTTTAGTAAGGAGGGTCAATTATGCCTATTAACAATGAGAATTTCAACTACGTTGCTGCACCGTCATGGAAGCTGATGCTCCAATGGATACTTAACGGTGAATTATGGCGCTTTGGAATCGGGGAAGATCCAAACTGGGGAAAACGCCCTATTGACCAGATCCTGGTTAAGACAGCCATTTTCGAATTGGCGGAGGCCATTCCGGAGGAGGCATTACGTCGGCAAATCCGGACTGATGTTGTAAAAGCCATGGGAGCCAATATCGAAAAGATGATGAAAGAAGCAGAGAAGTAAAAACAACCGGATGCTCTCGGATAAATAGGCATTATGTCAATTATCAAGGGGGTGTAGAATGAGTCCGAACGATGTTATAAACAGTAATACCAATCCAAAAGGCTATTTAAGCATCAAACAGGGAGAACTCAAAAAACCCGACCCCAAGCTGGTGAGTTACGTATACAAGCTGGTGACCGATGATTCGGCATATAAAATATTCAAGGATGATCCGCTGGCTTCGATCGAATCCAGCGGGCTGGATCCAGGCCTGATTATCATCGACTCATTTACCGGGGTCGTCGACCAGCTCCGCCAACGGTACAAAGGGCTGGACAGCATATTCGACAAAATAACCACAACAAGTGAATCATCAAGTACACAAAGCCATAGCCGCACCAACTTTGACAATTCAAGAAGCTCTTTCATTTTTTATGAAAACAGGCTCAGCTTTTTCAGCGAACGGGGTACGGTTACATCCAACAGCACCGGAGAAAACAGCGACACAACTACCGACTTCAAGAAGGACGGAGAAGGGTTTCACCCCGGTGATCTCCTGGAGCACGATATAGGTTTGATATTCTTTCCCAACCAACCCCTGGTTACCCATGAACTTATAGAAAAGATACGTGAAAAAATGGTGGAGAAATGATTTCTTCCATATGTTTTCTTACAACCTATCAATGCACTGCCAGGTGCGATTATTGCGAATGCGGCCCGGATACAAGGGGCAGTATCGGCTTGGCGGATATGAAGAGATTGATGGATGAGGGCCTGACGCTCGGAACAGTAGCTCTGGTGGTGTTTTCAGGAGGAGAACCCACCCTTTTGGGGCGTGATCTTTTTGAAGCGATCAGGTATGCAAATGATAGAGGCGTTCTAACAAGGCTCGTGACAAACGGTTGGTGGGGCAGGACCGCAGAAGAGGCCTGTGACTACGTTGACAGGCTTTTGGAGGCGGGTCTCCATGAAATCAACATCAGTATCGATGATTTACACCAGCGTTGGATCGGTCTCGAACAGGTGAAAAACGCCTTCCTCGCTTGTTATCAAAAGCAGTTGAGATGCCTGATTGCCCATAAGCAAACCCTGGACGCCAAAATAACCCGCAGCTTTCTTGAAGAGTATTTCGGGCTTGAGCTAATACCCTTTGATTACACAAAGACCTATGAAGGCGACGAGCAATACAGGCTGATTTCAACTACCACAGTAATACCTGTGGGAAGAAACGAGCAGTTTGCGGACATGTCAAGGCATCGTATTACTCCATGGAAGGGAAGCTGCGGTTCGGTCCTACGTGAAATTGTAGTGGGGGCTGACATGAGACTGCTGCCCTGCTGCGGGATCGTGAGCAAATACATACCCGAGCTTACACGAAACAGCTTGGACACTACATCTCTGATAGACGCTATCGATGAAGCCAATAACGATCCTGTTCTCAACTTCCTTGCCCTTGAAGGCCCGGCGTCATTAATGGATTTTATAAAAAAGCATGATAATGGAATAGAGTTTGAAGATGACTATGCCGGCATTTGCCACGCGTGCAATGAAGTCCTTACGCGTGAGGACTGCCGCCGTATACTGAATCGGCACTATGATGAGCTTGAATACAGGGTGTCGGTTCACAGGGCATACTTTGAAGGAATCCGAGCGATACCGCACCTGGTTCAAAGCTACATCAGAAGATGAGTTTCTAAGTTAAGGTCACATGATCAGAACCCTGCCTCTGGATTATCTCTAACTTTCAATCTTCAAGCAGCTAAATATAAGCATCTTTTTTATATGTCAATTTCGAAATATCCACTTATGCTTGACAAACATTCAAACAATTTACTATAATGTTTGATAGGTTAAGTGTTCGAAGGAGGTTACATATGGATACACCCTATAAAAAGAAGGAAATACTTAAAGCCGCCAGTGATTGTTTCGCTCATTACGGCTATGATAAAACCACCCTCGACGATATAGGCAGGATGGTTGGCCTGAATAAGACGTCGCTGTATCACTATTACAAAAATAAGGAATCTATTTTTACCGAAGTTATTTTCCTGGAAGCCGAAGAATTTATCAATAACCTTCTAAACGAAGTTGAAAAGGTTGATGGCTGCAAAGAAAAGATTTTGGCATATTTGACCAAGCGTCTGGAATATATCCGCTCTACCGTCAATCTTCATAAGCTGGCTCTTGGAAATACGAATACCATAAAACCGTTGATAGACGAACTGTACGAAAAAAATATAGATAAAGAGGTATGCTGTCTTTCACATATCCTGGAATCCTGTATCAAAAAAGGCGAAATTGCAGATTGTGACGCAGGAAAGGTTGCAAAGAGCATCCTTACCATTACCGAAGCAATAAAAAACAAAACGGCACGCAGCGTGGATTGTAACCTTACGTCAGACATAAATTATGCCGGGGTTGTAAGCGAAGTGGTATATACTGTTTCGCTTATTCTCGACGGGCTTAAAATTCATTGATTCATATTTTAAAGGAGGACCATCATGGAGTCGATATTTGAGGTAATTGAAAAGAGGTATTCCGTCAGGAGCTACAGCAGCAAAGAAATAGAAAAAGACAAGCTTCAGAAAATCAAGGACTATTTTGACGAGAATAGAAAAGGGCCTCTGGGCAGTGATGTACGGTTTGAAATCGTAGACGCGACAGGCTACGAGCAGGATGAATTGAAAAAGCTTGGGACCTATGGCTTGGTAAAGGGCCCCCGGGTTTTCATGGCAGGTGCTGTCAAAAAGGGCAAAACAGCCATGGAGGACTTCGGATATTGCATGGAAAAAAACATCCTCCTGGCGACAAGCCTTGGCCTTGGCACCTGCTGGCTGGGCGGAACTCTGAACAGAAGCACCTTTGCCCTGAAATTGAATACCGGAACAGATGAGCTTATACCGGCAGTCACTCCGATAGGATATACGGGAGATAAAAAAACATTTACCGAAAACCTTGTGCGAATGGCAATCGGCGCTAAAAACAGAAAGAAGCCGGAAGAGCTGTTCTTCGATAAATCCATCGATGCGCCGCTCGACCCGGATTCCTGCGGACAATATTCCAAAGCGCTTGCCGCGGTCAGGCTGGCTCCATCCGCGTCCAACAAGCAGCCCTGGAGGATCATAAAGGATAATGAAAATACCTGGCACTTCTTTTTGAAAGAAAATGCCGCTTATAACAACGCCTTTAAAGATATTAAAATACAGAATTTAGATATGGGCATCGCAATGTGCCATTTCGAGCTGGCAGCTGTTGAACTCGGATTAAGGGGTAGCTGGGAAATAAGTGAGCCGTCGGTTGCATCCGGTGGCTTGAAGTATGTCGTCAGTTGGGTTGGGGCGGAATAAGCAAGGTCAAAAACGTCGAGTATTCTTCTCTGTCTGATATATAATGTAATTGCTTCCTGAAGCAAATTACTGGGGAGATCCAGCACGACGCGCAGGTCATGGTAGGCGAAGGCCGTTCATATGCAGCCGAGATCAGATCAGCAAGGCCATAGTCCCTGCAACTATGAGTATCAAACCGGCCACGGACTTTTCTGAAAGCTTCTCCTTCAGGAATAGATATGAAAATGCGATGGTCACAAGAATGCTCAGCTTGTCGATCGGCACTACCACACTTGCTGGGCCGTCCTGCAAAGCCCGGTAATAGCAAAGCCATGAACTGCCGGTGGCAAACCCGGAAAGGATCAGGAATACCCAGCTTTTCACGTCGATGCTTTTTATGGTATCCTGTTTTCTTGTGACAAACACGACCAGCCATGACATAATCAGAACAACTATGGTTCTTATCGCAGTGCCGAGATTTGATTCCACACCCTCTATGCCGATTTTTCCAAGTATGGATGTCAGGCTGGCGAACACAGAGGAACCGACAGCATATGCAAGCCACAGATTGACGGGTTTTTTCGCACCGTCTGCATTCGGGTTGACTAAAAACCCCTCGCCTGTATTAACATTTTTCCCATTCACGCCGGCTGAATTAGAGCTGACGGATGTTCCAGGATTGTCGGCTCCACCCGGATTGTCTACAGCATCCGTATTGGTTCTGCCCATATTACAGTCTTTATACGAATTTCCGGCTTTTTTCTTCTGTATCATCAGGAATGTACCGGCGCCAATGAGTACTATTGAAGCAGCCTTTATGACCGTAATGCTCTCGCCCAGCAAAATGAATGCCAGAATCATGGTCAAAATAGTACTTGATTTGTCGATAGGCGTGACCTTGTTGACGTCACACAGCTGTAAGGCCTTGAAATAACAGAGCCAGGACGCTCCGGTGGAAAATCCCGACAACACCAGGTACAATAATGTATATCTGCTGATATCGTAAATTGTCCCGGCGGAGCCGACCACAAAAACCATAAGCCAGGAAAACGCCAGCACTACAATAGTCCTAAGCGCTGTCGCCACGTTGGAATCCGTGTTTCTGATGCCTATCTTCGATAAAACGGCCGTAAGCCCCGCGAAGAGCGCAGACCCGAAAGCAAATATGATCCACATGATATCAAAGCGTTCCCTCCAGCCAGTCGACAAACTGTCTGGCCGTCCTCGGTGAACGGCCGTTAAATCGAAGCTCCCATTTCAAGGCCTCTCGATGCAGATATTCCTTGTCGACCTCAAGCCCTCTTCTTTCGGCTATTCCATCCACAATATCCAGATACTTTTTCTTGTCCGGCGGAGTAAAGACCACGGTTATGCCAAAACGGTCCGAAAGCGAAAGCTTCTCCTGCATCGTATCGGCCGCGTGCACTTCATCGTCGGAATCTCCCGAAACGAAGCCGGCCCTGTCGCTGAACCTCTCCTTAATCAGGTGACTGCGGTTGGATGTCGCATAAACCAGCACATTGTCGGGCTTTCTTTCCAAGCCTCCCTCAAGGGCGGCTTTAATGGCAGTGTAATTTTCCTCATTATCCTCGAAAGCCAGATCATCTATGAACAGTATGAATTTCTGTCCCCTTCCCGACAGCTGCCTTATGATTTCAGGGAAATCTGACAGATGCTTCTTCGGCACCTCGATCATACGAAGACCTCTGTTGCCGTACTCATTCAAAAGCGCCTTTACAGTGGCGGACTTTCCAGTTCCCTTGGTTCCATAGAGCAATATGTTGTTTGCAGGATGTCCCCCGAGGAACTGCTCGGTATTTTCAACAACCGCGGACCGCTCCATTTCATAGGAAACAAAATCCGTAAAGCTCACCGGGTCAGGCGAAACCACTCCTTCCAAATATCCGCCGCTGTCGTGTTTCCAGACGAAAGCCATATATTCTGAAAAGATTCCGCTTCCATGTTGAAAATGGTATTCTGCAAGCTTTTCGGCAAGCCCGCCCCAATCGCCGGATTCCATGAAAAGTGTACAGATACTGTCCGAAATCCCCGCGTCAAGCTTCATACGCTTATCAGGCCACTCCGGAAGCGACTTGACCGCCTCCGGCATCCCGCTCACCGATCCGAATAAACCCGACATCCATCCTTTTAATAATTCCGGCTTGAGAGAAGCAATTTTGTACAAAGCCTCAAGATCGTGCCTCACGGAAGCCTTCAAAGCACCGTCAAGGCAGGCTGCGCCGTTTATCCCGGCAGCACGGCTGAAGCAATTCTCCGAATGCATCAATTTATTCAGGACATATTCCCTTAATCCCATTCCTGCGTTAAAGAGTTTGCTGCATACGGAACAATAAAGCCCGGCCGCATTGAACGGATCGGCGCTCCCATTGTCCAGGGCCAACAGCTTCAGCAGTGACCTCAGCTCCGTTAATACTTCGTCCTGCAGCAATTGCCTGTATATGACCGGTGAATCCACGGCAAACAGCGTTTCCGCCGGACCATTGAGTTCTATGTATTTCACTGGTTCTTTTAACGTCATCTCTTCATGTCCTTCCGCACATCCGGTAATAGCCGCTGCATTCAGGGAAAGCCAGCCGGCGTACACCTGTCTACGGAAATTATAATATAGTGCTGCCATGATTTCAATGCAGACAGTTGCAGTGGCTCCGGGCTGTCATCTGCTCAGACGGGCACATCCTTTATTATATCCGGCAGGTTGGCAGGCTGCATTTCGATATGCCTTTCGGGCTGGGGCTCAGGCTGCCCGGTACTAATGGCGCCGCTCTTTTTGCAAATCTGGTCGTATATCCCGTACCATCTCTGAACACCGGTCTCCAGCCTGTAGTAATGAAACACGTAAAACGCCGCGAGCGCTGTAAGCGCTATATCCAGCAGTATTGTCGCCCAGATCGTGAAAAATATCGTCGCGGCATAGGCAACCAGCATCAGAAATATAAAGGCGACTGTTATGATCAGGTGTATCAGGCGTTCGTGCTGCATGAACGCTATTTGTGTTTTATAATAATCGCGGAAGATATTCCAATCCTGGACATTTCCCGAACGGATCAGGTACATTATCCTGTTTTCATGGTCCATCAAATACCTGTACATAAGCTCACCCCCACAAAATCGGCGCCTATATCGTCGCCCTGTATTACCCCCTCTATTTTATACTTATATTCAATTTTTTTCCAGTCTAATCATAGCTCTAGCTCCCTGCTCCTGTCGCACAATTCCTCGATATCACCTTTTATATATTTGAATTAAATACCATAACCTTCTATTAAATTCAATATGAGGCATTTAGCTTCCATAGTGCAATAAATTACCATCCGTAACCATCATTGACATCGGATTACATTTATGTTAGCATGTATACAAAGGCATTTTGCAGAAAGACTGCAAAGTGCCTTGTCATTTTATAAACGGTTGCCATTTAATACCACAAAATTGTAAAGGGAGATGGAAATGTGTAAAAATTCTTTGTCGTCGAATCTGTTCGATTATCTTTCCGACCATGTCAAAGAAGTAAAAAAGGAAGTAAATTCTCTTATCAAGGAATATTACAGCGAAAATACACCGGAGAGCTTGGACATTGAACGCTTTTTCAAAGAATACGCAGATACCTTAATCAGTTATCTCAGCATCAAAAGGACTACCGCCGATGGCAGCATGAATTGTCCATTTGTCATTATCAGGAGTATCGTTGAGGTACAGGATATGGATGATATGGGGACATATAGATTTTATATCGTGCCTCCATACTCGACGGATTCATTCACTACCGCAAATAATGCGTCCTGCCTTTCGCCGCTGGGGAGAGCATTATTGCTGAAAAGTATCGATCAGCAGGTGCAAGTTGAAATTCCCTCGGGAACACTGCGCTACTGTATAAAAAACATTACCGTACCAAAGCAGTTGATTTCCAAATATCAAAATGAACCGGAACCTGCAATTCAATAAACTCTGAAACGGAGTCAGTGTCGTGATTCAGCGAATTATGCTGACAAAGCCGGTATTTGAACGGCTTGTCGAACATCTTGTATTTATTGAAGAAAACACAGATACACTTGCGGACTTTTGTTTTCCCGACCTTCCGATAGAACGCGAAAATATGAGAAAGCTCTTTCGGGAATATGCAGGAAAAATTGAAACCGAATTCGAGAGGACTGAGATCGTGAGTTCACTCGATAAACATTGCGATACGGCCAATTTAAATGAATTTCCCTTTGTTATACTAGGAAGCCAGGTCCATGTATCGGATCAAATCGGTATAAGCAGAATGGTCTTCAAGCTGATACATCCCTTAGAACAAAGCAGCAGGGTAAATGAAATCACCTGCCTGTCTGCAATGGGAAAAGCATTGTTTCTGAAGGAGGTCGGCAACGAGGCCGTCGTCGATACGCCAACCTGGCCGAAAAGATATAGAATTGAAACGATCCGGCTCCTGTGAGCCCGATAGACAAACGGGAGGATAAAGTAATGCAAGCCTTGAACGTTCAATTGCGGCGGGAAGTATACAGTAAAGACGCATGGAAAATCATCGGTTGGATGGAGGACGACGAGGTAACAAGATATCTGAACGAGTACAAATATGCATCAGACAGTATTAAACAGGTATTAAGCAGAGTAAACCTGCCTGTTCTTACCCACCTGTTCAACAATAACGGGGCCTTTTTTATAGTGTGCATTGAAGATGCTCCTATTGGATTCCTAAGACTTGTTCCAAAACAGGCCGGAGCTGAAATGGTCATCGTTATTGGAGACAAGGAAAAATGGGGGAATGGCTTCGGCTCAGGGGCAATTTTGCAAGGCTTGAAGCACGCTTTTTTCGAATGGCGGGTCAATAAGGTTTTTGCCAATATAAACACTAAAAATGAACGTTCTATCAACGCATTTAAAAAAGCCGGATTCAAATATGAAAAAGATCTTTCCGGAGGAGTACAATACTCACTCGGCATGGATGAATTCCTGAACTCATGAAATCCTGTCGTTTACGTCGGATCAGGATTAATCCTGATCCAACGTAAACTCCCTGCACACCTGGCCGGTGAAGCTCATTATCATACCCGCAGCCCTCAGGCCGGGATTTTCCTCATAAAGGTCATATATACCCATATCCCCATCTGAACCGAGGTCCGCCGCCTTGTCCAGCAGTGCCTCAGCTACCGTAATAGCAAAAGAAGGGATGGAAATACTCCACATTTCATGCACGGATTTGTGTGATTTCCGCGGATGCAAGCTTGGACCTTTGCCGCTGTACAAGGTCTGCGAGAGTAATGTTGTCAACCACGCCGTTGATAGCCTGATCAAGCTGTTTCCACAAATCGAGCGTAGCGCAGAACCCGCAGCGCGGGCATTGGTTCGGATCGTCCTCCATGCACGCGACCGGGACGAGGCTTCCCTCGATCAGTCTCAATATCATTCCGACGGTATACTCTTCGGCAGGCCGTGCCAGCTTATATCCGCCCTGGGCCCCACGCGTGCTTTTGACGAACTTCGCACGGCTCAGGACCGTAATGATCTGTTCCAGATATTTATCCGAGATCTGCTGCCTGGCTGAAATCGTCTTAATGGTAATATATTCCCCGCTATCGTTCATAGCAAGGTCCATCATCAAACGCAAAGCATACCGGCCTTTTGTCGATATTTTCACAACCTCACCACCCTGTCTATTCTAGATTATATTATATGGATGGTATGAATTCAAGAAAACCCCGGCATGTACCGGCACATCTATTAAGCATATATGTTTAATAGGCTATTGACACAAACCGTATTTTACAATATATTAAATTCATATAATTTTTATATGAATTCTGGATATTATTCGCATAAATTAAGGAGCCGGATATGGATTTTAACACGCTTTGCGTTCATGGCTGCAATGACAGGTACGATAAAACGGGCGCTGTCAGCGTACCTATATTCCAGACAGCAACCTTTACCCACCCGGGAGTCGGGCAAAGCATGGGGTACGATTATTCCAGGCTTCAGAACCCGACCCGTGAGCATCTGGAAAAAACCATTTCAGTGCTGGAGCAGGGCTGCGATACGCTTGCGTTCTCGACAGGCATGGCGGCAATCACGGCCATGATGGAGCTCTTTTCCCCCGGCGATCATATTATAGCGTCGGATGACCTGTATGGCGGAACAAGAAGATTATTCGGCAGTATATCCTCAAAAAACGGGATATCGCTTGACTTGGCCGACACATCGGACATACCCTCCGTAGAGTCGTTGATAAAGCCGCAGACCAGGGCGATATTCGTTGAAACGCCTACCAATCCCATGATGCAGGTAACGGATATAGCGGCCGTTTCCCTCCTGGCAAAGCAGCACGGACTCCTGCTGATAGTTGATAATACGTTTTTGACTCCATATTTTCAAAAACCGCTGACACTGGGCGCCGACATAGTCCTGCACAGCGGCACTAAATATCTCGGCGGACACAATGATACGCTGGCCGGATTTGTAGTTGTTTCAGATCCGCAGCTTTCCGAACGTCTACGCTTCATTTACAAGACCACGGGCGCATGTCTTTCGCCGTTCGACAGCTGGCTGATCATACGCGGCATAAAAACGCTGGCAGTAAGAATGGAAAGGCAGCAGGAAACTGCTGGTTTGATTGCGCGCTGGCTGTTCGGACAAAAAAAGATCAGATCGGTATATTATGTCGGGCTGCCCGGCAATCCGGGCTATGAAGTTTCATTAAAACAATCGACAGGCTTCGGCGGTATGATCTCCTTCGAGACAGATAGTGAGGAGACCGCTGTGCGGATACTTGACCGGGTTTCACTGATAGAGTATGCTGAAAGTCTGGGCGGTACGGAGACTCTAATAACATATCCCATGCTTCAGACACATGCGGACGTACCCAGGGAAGAGCGGGAGAAAAAGGGGATCAACGGGAGGCTCCTGCGGCTTTCCACAGGCCTCGAAAGCTCGGAGGATCTGATAAGGGATCTTGGACAGGCAATAAACGGCTAAACCGGTGTATAATTTTGGAGAAACCCAGGTTTGGAGGATCAGGTTTGAAATATAATTTTGACGAAATAATAGACCGCAGAAATACGGATTCAATAAAATATGATTTTGCCGTCAAACGTGGCAAACCGGAGAGCGTGCTGCCTCTCTGGGTAGCCGATATGGATTTTAGGACTCCTCCCTGTGTGACCGAAGCGCTTGTAGACAAGAGCAGGCACGGCATTTTCGGTTACTCTGATAGCGGGCAGGATTATTTCGATGCGTTGCAGGGCTGGTTCAAACAGAACCATACCTGGACGATAAAGCCGGAATGGCTCGTCAAGACGCCGGGTGTGATATATGCCGTCTGCGCTGCGATAAGGGCTCTTACCGGAGAGGGCGATCCGGTGATGATACAGCAGCCCGTATATTATCCTTTCCAGGAATCCATTATTGCCAATAAACGGAAAATGGTCGTAAACCGGCTCATTTATTCGAATGGAAGCTATATTATAGATTTTGAGGATTTTGAAGAAAGAATAATCCGGGAGAAAGTAAAGATATTCATACTTTGCAGCCCTCATAACCCTGTCGGACGCGTCTGGCACGAGGACGAACTTGTCAGGATGGGCAGTATATGCAGGGAACACGGCGTCATAGTGATATCTGACGAAATACATTCAGATTTCGTCTACCCGGGCCACAAACACCTTGTGTTCACAAATATCAGGCCTGAATTCGAAGAAATGACAATAACCTGTACTGCGCCTACCAAAACGTTTAACCTTGCCGGACTACAGATATCCAACATCCTGATTCCGGACAGAAGCAAACGCAGTAGTATCCGGCAGGAGATCGAAAGAAGCGGATACAGCCAGCTTAACGTAATGGGAATGACAGCCTGCAGAGCCGCCTATACAGGAGGCTATGAATGGCTCGCCGAGCTCAGGTCGTACCTGTACGGAAACCTGGGTTTCATACGTGAATTCCTCGCAGCCAGGATTCCCCGGGTAAAACTCATAGAGCCCGAAGGAACTTACCTTGTCTGGCTCGACTTCAATAGCCTCGGTCTGGATCACAAGGGGCTTGAAGAGCTTGTCACAAACAAGGCCGGCCTGTGGCTGGACTCCGGCAGCATATTCGGGACTGGAGGCGAAGGCTTCCAAAGGATCAATATTGCCTGTCCTCGGGCCATATTGGAAAAAGCCCTGCAGCAGCTTGAAAGAGCAGTAGACTCGGTTACTGCCCCCTAGCGCCGGTCGGCTCCAATACGATCAGTCCTGTACTGCACTTCGGATTCGGAGCGAACCGCTATTGCATATCCAGAACGGTATCGGCTGCCTTAAAGTCCACTCTTATCTGTGCGCCGAAGTCATCCGTGTGATAGTAGCCCTTCTTCATCATATACCGCGTTATTTTTTCATGCGTTTCTATTGCGGCATTCAGGTGCCTGCGCAGAACTTCCTTAACCTCGGGAGTCACTGCTTCCGAGATTGCCATTGCATAATTCCTGACCCCCGCCTTCGCAGCGATCAGAAAATCGGTCGCAATGACCTGTTCTGTAATATCGCCCATGCCTACTAAGTTTTGTATGATACCAGCCATAATGTCTCCCTCTTTCAATAGTGATGTAACCAGAACCGGGCGTAATTATACACCCGGACGCGATAATGCGCCCGTGCGTGATTACACACCCGTGCGTGATTATGGACCCGTGCTTCACAAATATATATACCCTGTACGACCGTTATCAATGCGCAGAGCCCGTGGGGTCGCCGACTCCCGCATCCCGGACGGCAGCGGCATCCGTAAACTCCGACATCTTCAGCAAATCCCTGAGTTCCCTGATATGCTCCTGAGATTCGGCAAAATCCTTCTGCATCAGCCCTTTCAGCTCCTCATCCTTAACGAGGTTCGCCATTGCCGATGATTTGGTAGCGCATATGTTTTTTACGGTTAGCAGCTCATGAAGCTCAAAGCTTTCATGAGGGGCCAGTCTCTTTGTATTTTCCATGTTGTCCGCCTCCTATGGTTTTTACGGGTATTAGCAGCTCTTTCCGGCTATTTTGCAATAATAAGGTATATCTTGCCGTTTATCCTTGAATTTCATTCAAGTACATCAGTTCAGTGCAGCCCTGGTTGCATCACGACCTTTATGCAGCCCTCAGTCTTGGTATCGAAAACCTCGTACCCGTGTTTGGCCTCCTCGAGAGGCAATTTGTGGGTTATGATGTCGCTCGGGTCGACCTTGTTTTCAGCAAGCATCTGGTACAGTCGCGGCATGTAGGGTATGACCGGGGCCTGTCCCAGCCTGAGGTTTATATTGCGGTTCATCAGGTCTCCAAGAGGGAAAGCGTTATACCTTGCGCCATAAACACCCGTTACCTGGATCATGCCGCCCTTGCGGACAGCCTGGCTCGCGATCACCATTCCACCGAGCGCCCCTCCCTGCAGCTTCAGCCCGCTTGCAAGGAATTCCATCGGAGTCATCTTGCCGTCCATGCCTACGCAGTCTATTACTACGTCCGCTCCGCCCTGCGTGATTTCCTTGAGATATTCTCCCGTATTTTGGTGTTCTTCAAAATTGACAGTTTCAACATTGTTATATTTCTTTGCATGTTCAAGCCTGTAATCCATATAATCCACGGCAATTACGCGCTTCGCCCCCATCGTCCAGCAGAATTTCTGCGCCAGCAGCCCGACAGGTCCGCAGCCCAGTACAACCACTGTATCGCCGTTTTTAACTCCGGCGTTCTCCACGCTCCAGTAGGCCGTTCCCATGACGTCGGCCAGCAGCACGAGCTTTTCGTCTTCAATCTCGCAGTTTTCGGGTATTTTGAACGGTGTAAAATTCCCGTAGGGAACTCTCATATATTCAGCCTGTCCTCCCGGATAACCGCCGGTCGTTTCGGAGTAGCCGAAAAACCCGCCCATCCCGCCGTGAGGGTTGGAATTGTCGCATTGGCTCGTAAGGTCGTGCTTGCAGTAATAACACTCGCCGCAGCTCACATTGAACGGAATGATGACTCTGTCTCCCTTTTTGACCTTCGTTACGTCAGGACCGGTTTCCTCGACTATTCCCATTGGTTCATGCCCGATTATATAATTCTTCGGAAGGTTTGGGATCATGTCGTGTATCAGATGCAGGTCGGAACCGCATATTGCCGTTGTTGTAATTTTCACTATGATATCGTCCGGCTTGTGTATTGTCGGATCGGCAACATCCTTTACTTCTACGTTTTTTATACCTTGAAATGTTACAGCTCTCATTTTTATACCTCCTGATCAATAGTTGGGCGTCGTAAACATGCCGAGCCTGCTCGTATCCCCCGGGAAAAGCTCAAGGTTCGCGATCTGCGCGGCAGCCTGAGCCGCCATTTGGTCGATCCCAAACTGTTCCTTTACCTCATACGGGTAGAACCAGCCTTTGGTCATCATAAGCTCCGAAATCTGCGTATGCATATCGATACCCCTGTTGAGCATTCCTTTTATGGCGTCCCTCGCCTGTTGGTCCTCGATCTCGGTCAGAGCGATCGCACAATTTCTTATGCCGCTTTTAACGTTCAGCATAAAGCTCAAGGCGATTGTCGAGTCTACCATAGCGGGCATCCCGTCCGAATTTTTGATCTCAAGATAATCATCGTTCATCGGTTTCTTTATTTCGTTTATAGGCTTTTTCTCAAAATTCATCTGCCTTCTCCTCCGTTTAATGCGCTAATGCGGCTGCGTCTTAACAAGCAGCCCCTGGAGCGTTTCCACATCCTTTATGGACTGTTGGGTATCCTGATCGAGAAGATTTTTCAGCTCCTGGTCAAATACCACTCCCTGCGTAAGCTTGGACATTATCATGCAGATAGTTTTAAAATTAAGTATTTCGTGTATCTCCATGGTTTCATGCAGTGTAAGGTTTTTTTGCTCCACCCGTTTCACCTCCCCGGTTCATACTGTATCGTCATCGGGCTCGTCAATAATCCGTTCAGACACACCCGGCTTCTTCTATAATTTCCACATGGTAAAATAAATATGATGATTTTAAAGTTATTTTGCGATTAATTACAGTAAACATATATAAATAATACTGTTTAAGATTGACAAATCCCATTTTATAAAATATAATTCAATTAATAATCCATAGTAATCATATCGTATTAGGAGGTTTTATAAATGTCAGGAATCGCTCACAAACTCACAGAACTGATTGGGAATACCCCTTTACTCGAATTAACCGATTATAACATCGAGGCAGGAGTAAAAGGCCGCCTTGTGGCAAAGCTCGAGTACTTCAACCCCCTAGGAAGCGTCAAGGACAGGATCGCCTTCGCAATGATAAGCGATGCCGAAAAACGGGGCGTTATAAACAAGCAAACCGTCATCATAGAACCGACAAGCGGCAATACCGGTATCGGTCTGGCATTCGTGGCAGCGTCGAAGGGATACCGGCTGATACTCACGATGCCTGATACGATGAGCAATGAAAGGCGGCAACTGCTTAAAGCCCTGAATGCCGAGCTGGTGCTCACACCCGGAAAGGACGGAATGAAGGGGGCAATCCGAAAAGCAGAGGAGCTTTCGGCCCAGATACCAAATTCATTTATACCTCAGCAGTTCAATAATCCTTCGAATCCGCAGATACATAAAGAGACGACAGCCGAGGAAATCTGGCGTGATACGGACGGAAAAATCGCCGCCTTTGTGGCAGGCGTGGGCACGGGAGGCACGATTACAGGCGTGGGTGAGGCTTTAAAGGCAAAAAACCCCGCAATAAAAATAATTGCCGTCGAGCCGTTTGATTCTGCCGTTCTTTCGGGCAATGCGCCGGGTCCCCATAAAATACAGGGTATTGGCGCCGGTTTCATACCTTCGGTATTGAACGCTTCCATTTTGGATGAGATATACAAGGTCCGGACGGAAGACGCCTACGAAACGGCTCAGGCTCTGGCAAGGACAGAAGGGCTGCTCGTTGGAATCTCCTCGGGCGCGGTCGCTTTTGCAGGGACACAGATCGCCAGGCGCCCCGAATTTGAGGGTAAAATCGTTGTCGCACTTCTTCCGGACACCGGTGAACGCTATCTCTCGACCCCGCTTTTTGAAAGCCTCGAAAGATAGAAGTTCCTTAGCAAATATACAGGCAAACGAAAACCGCTGTCCGTCAAAGGGGCAGCGGCCTTTTTATTTTGCCTGCGTCGGGAGCCTAAACAGGTTGCATGATATCCTATTTATGAGGTAACCGGATATCTCTTTTTACAGGTTGCCCGACATTTCAGGCCGTATGCTGCCTGTCTCAAGTGCCAGGAGGTAGTCCCCCCATTTCGAGGCCCAGTCTCTGAGTTCCTGCACCCCGAGTGGTTCGGGAGTTTTGGATTCCGTATGGCCGGCAATTTTGTCGGCAAGGCTGAAATATACCTTGGCTTGCGCCGAGTCAGGCGCCGCCTCGATTGTCGTTTTCCCTTGAAGCTCGCACTGTGTCACCGTTACAGAACGCGGCACATATTCCACGACTTGAGTTTTTGTCTGCACAACAAAGTCATCGATGATTTCCCTGGCGTACGGAGCGTTTATGGAATTAGCTATAACTCCCCCAAGCAGGGCGCCCCCTGCATTGGAATACTTTTTTATTCCCTTGAAAAGATTGTTCGCGGCATATACCGCCATAAAATCCGCAGACGAAACAGTAAAAACATGCTCCGCTATCCCCTCGCGGATGGGAACGGCAAACCCGCCGCAAACGACATCTCCCAGAACGTCATAAATAACATAGTCGAGATCGAGTTCCTCAAAAATGCGCTGCTGCTTGAAAAGTTCCACTGCGGTAATAATCCCTCGTCCGGCGCAGCCTACTCCGGGAGCGGGACCGCCGGCTTCAACGCAGTATACTCCGTTGAAGCCTTCAAATATAACTTCGTGGGCATTTACCGAACTTTTCTCCCGCAGGGTATCGAGCACGGTCGGTATATAGGTCCCGTTGCGGAGCGTATTCGTCGAATCGCTTTTCGGGTCGCATCCGAACTGCATTACCTTGTATCCGCGCTTTGAAAGCGCGGCAGTCAGATTCGAGGTCGTAGTAGATTTTCCGATCCCCCCCTTTCCGTATATCGCTATCTGTGTCGCATGCTTTGTCATTGTTGTTAAACCTCCGTACCAGAATAATTGGTTCTTGCAAAATACCTGGCTATTTTCCCGATAGCTTCGTCAATATAGTCCGAATATTCGAACACTGCTATATTATGTATTTTCAGCGCCCTTTCGGCTGCGATGCCGATACGTGAGACAAGTATGGCAGTACAATCCTGCAGGGTGCTTATAATCGACAGGAGCGCCTGCTCCGTATGCTCGCCGCCGCTGCACAGGGGCGTAACGCTGCGCTTTTCAATAAACTCGTAGGAGCCGTCGGATTTGATATCTACTATCAGGAATTCCCCCGCCCTTCCAAAATGTTCATTGACGACTTTTCCGTCAGTACTGGCAATAGCCGCGCGCCAATTGCTGCTCATTCATTTCACCTCTATTCGGGGCTGATCGTTCATTTGAACTCTTCCGGTATTCCATCCAGAGTAATGAAGCTGTTTTTCTGGAGCGCTTCAGTATCTACGTCCTTGTCAAGCATACCGACCGCCTGTATCTGTTTGGCGGTAATACCGAACGCTTCATAAGCGCCGCTTACCGAAGGTATGTAGTTATAAGTCTTCAGGATCTTCGCATTTACTTCGCCATCACCTGCAACCCATTTATTTTCGACCTGGATCCTGGCGGTCTCATCCTGATTTTTCTGTACCCAGGCGCTTGCCTTCTGCATTGCGCGAGTATATTTCAGAGCGGCATCCGAATGCTCCTTCAGGATGTTGTCACGTACAAATGCAGAGCAGCAGTACTGTTCGCTGTAGGGTTTATCCAGAGCCGAATCGAATACGATATTCAGATCATACTCATTTGCTGCAATAGTAGCGGTAGGATCGTTCATCGCAATTGCGTCGACGGCGCCGTTCTGTAATGCTATAGGCAGATCGCTCGCACTGTAAACAATAAATTCGACCTCGGATTTCTCTACACTGATACCAATGCCGTTATCAGCCAGCACCCTTTTTGTGAAAATAATAGGACTGCTGGACATGCTTGGCGCCCCTATTTTCTTACCTTTGAAATCCGCAGGTTTTTCCAGACCGGAGCCCTTTTTGGCCAGTACCTTATCGCAGCCCGTATGGAGCCCGGTGGTTATTTTAACGGGAAGACCGTTGGACAGAGGCTGGATCATGCTTGCAAGCAGGCTGAACCCGGCGTCGATCTTATCCGCCGTTACGGAATCGAAAACTGTGCCGGGGGCAAGCTTTATAAGCTCGACCTTCAGTCCTTCCTCCTCAAAGAATCCCTTTTCGACCGCCATATGGAGCGGCGCTTCGCATAAACTGCCTCCGTAGCCTATCCTCAATACAAATTTATCTTCGCCGGCAGAAGTGCCGCTTTGAGCTGATTGAGAGGTTCCGGCGGCGGATGGTCCCGGTGCGGACGCATCAGATGAGGATGTACTGGCTGCAGACGTCTCAGATACCGGATTACCGGCAGGGGTCCCGGAAGAGCACGCAGTCAGTCCCGCCGATATCACGGCGACCGCAATAAGCAGGGATAATAAGTTTATAAGGTTGCCTTTTTTCCTTGACATAAAAATCCTCCTTTACAGATCCCGCCTGTAATGCAGGTCACAATTGCTGAAGCAATCCGGCGCATCAGGCGGATATCATGGTTTACAGATTACAAATAATACTGAAGCTCCTCTTTCTTTCCTGCAAAATCGAGAATCTGCAGAATCTTCGAGCGCAGGTAGAGAAAGTCGGGAAGGTCCCTTTCACGCGGCCGGCTGATTTTCACATCAATGATGCTTTCGATCTTTGCCGGTCTCGAAGTCATTACAATGATCCTGTCGCTCAGATAGATCGCCTCATCCACGTCGTGAGTCACCATAACCATGGTGGTTCCGCGTTTTTGCCAGATTTTGATGAGTTCATCCTGCATATTCATCCGGGTAAAAGCGTCCAATGCACCAAACGGTTCATCCAGGAGCAACACCTTGGGATGATTTACAAGCGCCCTGGCCAGTGAAGCCCTTTGAGCCATTCCTCCCGAAAGCTGGTGCGGGTACGCCTTTTCAAAGCCGTTCAATCCGACGAGCCTGATGAAGTCGGTAACTTCCGGCTTCTTTTCCTTGTAGATGTTTCTGATTTTGAGCCCGAAAGCGACATTCTCATACACCGTCAGCCAAGGAAAAAGGGTCGGATCCTGGAAAACAAGTCCGCGTTCGCAGCTCGGCTTTGAAATAGCAGCGTCATCGAGGGTGAATTGTCCGTCATCCGGCTGTATCAGACCAGCCAGAAGTCTCAGGAATGTCGATTTTCCGCAACCCGACGGCCCGATTAGCGAAACGAACTCTCCCGGTTTGATATCCACATTAACGTCGTTCAACGCTTCAACAACCTGCCCGTCAGGCTGCTTAAAAATCTTTCTCAGGCTTTCAGCCCTGATATGGCCTGTTTTCTGATCTACCATTTTATGACCCCCTTCTGCCAGCCGAGGACTCGGTCACGTATCCTGAACATGACTGTAATGATAAGGGAAAATGTTACGGCTATTACGATCAACCCGGCATAGACGTTCGCATACGAAAGCATTTCCCTCTGCCAGTTGATGTACCAGCCGATCCCAAATTTGACCCCCAGCATCTCGGCAGTCATAAGTGTGAGAAAGGAAGAACAGGTTCCGTTGAAAACGCCGATAAAAATGCTTGGCATCGCATCAGGGAGCGCAATCCTGAAAACCTTTTGCAGCGTATTGGCGCCCAGAGTGCTCGAGACCTCGAAATACGCGTTTTTAACATTTGATATGCCCGAGCTTGTAAGAACCGTCGTTGGGAACCACACCGCCAGTGCGATAAGGAATACGCTCGCGTGGAAAGAGGTAGGGAACGAAACAAGCGCAATGGGAATCCACGCGGTAGAGGGTATTGGGCCGACCAGTTTGATAAGGGGGTTTACCCAATAGCTCCATTTTTTGCTCCAGCCGACGAGTATACCTACCGTAATACCTACTGCGGCGCCGATTATATAACCTGTTCCCAAAAGCCTGGCGGAATATCCGAGGCACTTCAGCAGAAACGGCCATTCCTCCGCAAAAACCTTGAGGATCCTGTCGGGAGTCGGAAAGTAAATGACAGGGATCAGCAGCAGCTTGAGTGTTGCGACGTTGTACAGGTTGAAAACATAATGGCAGCTGCAAAAAACCATGACTTGTATGTGTATTTTTCCCTTATCGGCTGCTTGAACAGGGATAGTATCAGAAAGCCCAACGTAACGGCAATAATAACAAAGATCGCGGCACTGAAATAAGGGAGGGGCTTTTGGGTGTAGCCCGGGTTGTCAGGTACCAGCAGGTGGACCAAGAGTGTTGCCGCTGCGCTTGCAAACGGAAGCAGCGTCCGTTTATCGAAAACCACCGTCGATCTCTTTCCCGCTGCCGGCAAGGCAGCTTCGTAAATTGTTGACACAATAATTCCTCACCTCCGTCATACGACATCCTGTTTATTAATATAGGTGAACGGGTCTTTCTCATACCACTCCTGCTTGAAAGGAAGGGGCGTGTTCTCTGCGAGCTTTTTGTTGAACTGGTGGTTGCTCATTATTCTGTTCAAGCGTCTGGCTACCTCGAAAACACCTGAGTAGCCCAGATAATTGTAGGACGTTCCGAACAGCGGAAGTATCGGCAGACCATGCTTTGCAGCGATGTTGTTACCTCCGGTATGCGTGATGATCACATCCGGTTTCAGGCGCTTCAGCAGGTTTGCCTGTTCAAACGGCTGGTTGGTTGCGACATGGATCGGTACTTCGTCTATATCATCAAGGGACTCGAATATGGGGGCTATGAACTCGTCAAAATGGTGGGCCTTGAAGCCTGTCACCGTTACGCCGAGATCCTGCAGTATTTCTGCGGTCGCGACGATACGGACTTCTCCCCCCGCAAGAAACGCGCGTTTCCCGGAGAGTCTGCTGCGATAAGGTTTCAGGCTGCTATTGAGAAGCTCGTTTTCATATGCGATCAGCTGCCGTGCTTCCTTTTCAAGGCCGAAATAATCTGCTATTTTAAGTATCCACCGATCGGTATTTTTCCGGCCTATCGGGATAGTATCGATCAGGAACGGTATATTGTACTTTTCCCTTAAATGACCTACGAAGTAATCGTCATGTGTACCGCAGATACTGACGTTCAGGGAAGTCTCGAGAGAGTACTGGAAGTCCTCGGGCTCCGCATAGCACGGAATAAAGTTCACATTAAGCCCGATGGCGGTCAGCAGCCTCTGCAGCTCCAACTCATCAGCCCTGCTCATGGAGGAGACATTGAGAATATTGACGTTCCTGCTGATACGGTACTGTTCCTTCAGCTTCTCCACATCCGGCTCAACAATATACTCACGTCTTTCAGGCTTTCTGACGTATTTTTTCAATATACCGTGATAGACCGCGTCATAAGCTGTGGCCATTACCTTTGATTTGAAGCCTTCACAGTGGATCGGAACTATTACCGCCGCTGTTTGCGTTTGGAGGTCGCCCAGGATACTGTCTATATCGTCGCCGATCAGCGCCGGGACGCACCCGTTCGCCACGATGATCGTCTCGGGCCGGAATTCGTGATCGGCATACAACACAGTTTCTCGGAGCTTCCGCTCACCTCCGTTGATCACGTCGGCTTCGTCCAGATTGGTGCTAAGCCATATGACGCCTTCAGCGCTGGGATCCCGCAGCTGTTTGAAGGTTTTGTTCACTCCTATGTTTCCCGTACTGCATGCGCCGCAGCCGATAGGCGAGTGCATGACGATAACGGCATTACGCAGCGTATTGAGTATCGCCAGGCTCAGTGTGAACTGGCAGCCCTGTGTCTGGGAAAACCGTCTCCCGGCCAGGTTCAGACAGCCGTTTTCCCTGAAGCAGCCATTCTCGACGCAGCCTCTGAGCTGCCCGCAGGTCCCGCCGTAGGCGATGTTGGTCTTTAGTCTATCCTCTCGTGCGGGTGCTGATTTAGCATTCAAATAATTCATTTTTACCTCCTATCTTCCTGCCACAAGCAGGCCGAACAGATCCTCGACAATACTCAAAGCGCCTTTGGCGCCTGCATACGCACGATCGAGCACGACTCTGTTCGTCACGGGATACGAAACTGTCAGAAGAGGGAAGCCGAACTCAACCGCGAGATCTCTTTCGAAAACGCTGCCAAGGACAACAGTCGGGCTGAATGAATCATAATACCTGTCATTCCGGTTACGCGGCCATACTTCGGCAATATACCTTTTTACGGATGACGCGTCGGTATCGAACCTGACATTTGGTTTCAGGCCGGACTCATAGTTTTCAAAACGCCCTGAAACCGTACTCTTCTGCTTATCATCGAGAAAATCGGTAATTACGGTCAGCTCCGGCAGCCACCCGAGTTCATCGGATAAAAAGCGGGTAATCGCCGGAGCATAGCTGCTGTCACCGACTACGACGGCATAGCGCTGCATGTCGATGTCATTGTACAGGTCGGCAAGCCGTTCAAGATAATCGTAGTAGACCGCTTTTTCCTCTCTGATAACAGCTCCGGTCAGCGAACTGTCAATGCCCAGCGCTTTGGACACTGTTTTCAGAAATTCCTCAGTGGCGGCGGCCCCGATCGGAAAGCCCGTCGTAATAAAGGGGATTCCGCGGAACTCTTCAAAGCTCTCTGCAGCCTGTACCCCATGGATATCGGATACCACAATATTCAAAGACGCCTTACCCGAATTTCTGATATCCTCCAGAGTTTCACCCTCCCCGAAAAACGTGTTCACTGTAAGTCCAAGTTTCTCAAGGAGTCTCTTGAGCTCGCGCAGATTGCCTTTCCAGAACACATCCTGCGCGGGGACGACGCCAAGTATGTTGACTGCCTTGGGATCTTTCACGTCCTGTTTTGTTATGAATTTTTGTATAAGAGCGTCCATCACCAGTTCATATCCTGTATATGAATTGCCCCGGAAGCTTGGCGTATGTACCGCGATTATAGTTTTGCCGCAGCCGGTGAATTCCGAAGTCACCGCTTCCAGGTCATCTCCGATCATTTCGACCATACAGCCCGTCAATATGAAGAAAACGTCCCCGTCCATAATTTCGAGCGTTGCCTGAATCTGTTCGCGCAGACGGTCTTCTCCTCCGAAAACTATATCCCTCTCCGCGACATTGCTGCTCGGCAGCGAAAGACCGCCGCAGTAACCTCCCCCGATATAACCGGCTCCTGAGTTGATCGCGTTATGCAGGTTGTGCCCGCAGCCGGCCGAGGCATGAATGATCGGCACGGCTCGCGGTATTGCCCTGAGCGTGGCAAGCGCCCCGCCCAGAGAGCATGTATAACGCGGCCTGTCAACAAATTTGCTCATTTTGCTTACCCTCCATTCGAAAAATATCAGCCATGTGAAAAATTCTGTTCAACAGTCGAGTGTTGATAAAGGATTCCAGATAGATCGCCCTTCCCGGGTATTCCGCATGCATCCGCACGGCAATGGCGGCAATGGCGGAAAACGGGCAGGAATTTCTCCGCGGTTTCTCTTGCATCGTTCAATTCCCGGCAGTCCGGCGAGCGCAGATCGGCCATCTCATATTGGGGTATCAACGGAATAATGTTGATGACAGAGGCTCCAAGCGCTTTGACGATCTCTGATATCCTGCTGATATGCGAGTCGTTGACACGCGGTATCAATACCGTGTTGATTTTCACCAAAGCCCCAAGTCCCACAATTTTTATAATACCCCGCATCTGGGCATCGATCAGCAGGCTGGCAGCCTCCACCCCCGTATAGCGGATACCGTCCAATATGATATAAGAGCATATCTTCTGCAGGATCGCAGGATCGACCGCATTTACGGTAACAGTAACGGTCCTGACGCCTGCATCCACTATGTCCTGCGCGTAACGCTCCAGGAGGAGCCCGTTGGTGCTAAGGCAATTTATCAGCTCGGGATGGCTCTCATGGATCAACCGGAACGTTTCAAGCGCATGGGAAGTCGCCAGTGTATCCCCCGGTCCAGCAATACCCGCGACCGTAATCTGCGGGCAGAGCTCAAGAGCCTTATCCACGGCCTCTGCCGCTTCTGCCGGAGAAAGGAGCGCGCCTGCCACTCCGGGACGCTGTTCTGTTTTGTTAAAGCATCTCCTGCAAAATCTGCACTGTATATTGCACTGCGGACTTACAGGAAGATGTACCCTGCCCCGCGATGAATTGGCGCTTCCGCTGAAACAAGGGTGCATATTTGAGATTTTTTCAAATCGTTTGTCAATCTTTTCATCAAGGCACGGCATCGACAGCCCCCCTTTGCATAATCCTTCCGCGTTCCCCGCAATGCCCGGCGTAAACCGCACTATTCCGTAAAAAGAGGTGTGGACAGGTATCTCTCACCCGTATCAGGCAGAATAGCAACAATCAGCTTCCTTGCATTCTCCGGCCGTTTGGCAAGTTCGGTGGCAGCCCAGGCCGCCGCACCCGAAGAAATCCCTATAAGCAGGCCTTCTGATCTGGACAATTCCCTTCCGATAGCAAAGGCATCTTCATTTTTAACTCTGATAATCTCATCATAAATGCCGGTATTAAGGACTTGCGGAACAAAACCCGCTCCTATTCCCTGTATCTTGTGAGGTCCGGATCTTCCTTCGGACAGTACCGGAGAGTCAAACGGCTCAACGGCTACGACTTTTATGTCCGGATTTTTTGATTTCAAATATTCACCGACGCCTGTAATGGTACCGCCTGTTCCGACTCCGGAAACAAGTATGTCTACCTTGCCGTCCGTATCCTCCCATATTTCAGGTCCCGTAGTAGCCCTGTGGACATCAGGATTAGCAGGATTTACGAACTGTCCCGGAATAAACGAACCCTCTACTTCCTGCGCCAATTCATCAGCCTTGGCAATAGCGCCTTTCATGCCCTTTGAACCCTCAGTGAGAACAAGCTCGGCACCGTATGCCTTGAGAAGATTTCTGCGCTCAACGCTCATCGTTTCAGGCATGGTCAGTATGATACGATAACCCCTTGCAGCCGCTACGGATGCAAGCCCTATCCCGGTATTGCCGCTTGTAGGCTCGATAATGACTGAACCCGGCTTGAGCTGCCCCTTTTTTTCCGCATCGTCGATCATTGCCTTTGCAATCCTGTCCTTCACACTCCCTGCCGGGTTGAAATACTCAAGTTTGGCTACTACCCGGGCGCCAAGGCTGTACTTTTCCCCATAGTTTGTCAATTCCAGAATCGGTGTCCTTCCGATAAGATCAGTCAGGCTTTTATAAATTTTTGACATGTAGATACCCCCTATATTATTTATTTTATATAATTCATATATGATTAGTATGTTTTGTATATAAAAATATTAGCCCTAATATTTAGCATTGTCAATAAATTATAGAAAAATATATAATAATTTATATTTGTTTAGTGGGTTTTTGCTCAAAAGCGTATTGCCGTTTCCCTCAAACTTCCCGTATCCATGGTATACAGCTTATTACCGAATCCGTATAAATCCGGCTCGTGCGTGACTATAATGACCGCAGTGCCCGCGGTTGTGATACTCTTAAGCAGCCGCATTATTTCCTGGGTCGCAAGCGGATCGAGATCGCCGGTCGGTTCATCAGCCAGTATGAGGCTGGGGGAATTTATCAGCGCCCTGGCTATTGAAACGCGCCGCAATTCGCCCCCCGACAGCTGAGACGGATATGTATCCGCAAGCCCGGCAAGCCCCATGGCATCAAGCAGAGACAATGCTTTTCCGGAAGGATCCCCCTTTCTGCCCTGCAGAAAGAACGGAAGCCTTATATTGTCCAAAGCCGTCAGGTTCGCTATAATGCTTCGTCCCTGGGGAATATATCCTATCCTGGAGTTTCTAATATACGATAATTTCCGGTCGCTCATTTCAGATAAATCACAGCCTTCGAAAACGATACTACCCGATGTCGGAGAAAGCAGTCCTGCGATCATACCGAGCAGTGTGCTCTTTCCGCTTCCCGACCGGCCGTTTATGCAGATGAAGTCATCCTGCTCCACACTAAGGTCAATGCTATCAACAGCAGAGAAGGTTTTTCCCCCGCGGCTGTACTCTTTTTTCAATTGCCGCAGCTCCAGCAGCATCATGCATCCTCCCTCATTATGTCATAGGTTTCGGTTGTTCCGATTTTGATTGCTGAATATGCCGAAGAAACAGGTCCGACTGCAGCCGAAACCAGCAGGCATATCGCTGCGAGAGCCAGCATGCTCCCGACAGGCAGCTGCAGAAAAGGCGTATTCAGCCTTATGCCGAAATAAGCGCCAAAGGGTAGCAGCAAGAGCCCTGCCAGCAATATGCCCGCAATAGCTCCGCAAAGGCTTATGATGGACGATTCGCATAAAACAATCCCGGCCAGTTTAGTTCTGTCTGCGCCAAGCGCCCTCAGAATACCGAATTCCTTTTTTCTCTCATTCAATACGACCGAGAATATTATCCCGAGAACTACCGTTCCCAGCAGCCAGAACAAAACCGAAAGCGCCACTGTTAACCGTGTCAGAAGGTCTAATCCGTTTGAAACGCTGTTAATCATGCTTTTTGTCAAAACGACGTCTATGCCGTCCTCCGCAAGAGCCTTCCGTATGCCTTCGGCAACACTGCCCGTACTGTACCCGGGCTTTACTTTTATCATTACCGATGAGACAGACCGCTTATCTTTGGGAAAAGATTTTCCCCCCATTTTTATATAATCAATAACTGCCCTGTCCGCCGCATTCATATTCATAAAAGCTGACGTATCGAAGCCCATTCCCGTTTTATCGAGTCTGGCAGCCACTTTATAGTCTCTGTTGAAAAAAGTCAGTATGTCGCCAGCATCTGCATTGACGCTGCTGCCGACCACAATTTCATCATCCTTCAGCTCCCTGGTGATTTGTGTACTAAGCCATGGCTGAATGACAAAATCGGTTTCAGGCTCGAAGCCAATAAGCTGGATAGGCAGTGAACAGCAATCGGCGCTGAAGGTAGCGACAAAAAGCTGGGGCGAAGCTTCACCTACTCCGTCTACAGAAATGACCCGTCCCGGAACATCATCATTCATATAGACAGTACTTGGTTCGCCTCTAAGCAGTGCACCCTGCACCTCCCGGTCATACCCTGCCGGCACCGCCATGGCATCGGCGCCAAGCCGCTTTGACATGCTGTCGGCGCCGTTTTTCAGACTCAAAGTCATTACCGAGCCTCCGAACAGTACGAATGATAATACAGCTACCACGAGCAACAGGCATAGTGTACGGAATGGCCGTCGTTTCAAATTATTCACAGAGATCGTTACGGTAGTCAGGGCTCCTCTGTTCATAAGGCTACTGCCGGCTTTTTATCTATTTTGATTAGGTAAAAAATATTGGCTATACTGACTGCTTCTATTAATATGCTGATTATCAGAATGGACGGAAGGGTAAGAAGGCGGCACTGCATCGTCGGCATAGGACAGACGCCTATCAATACTGTCGGCACAAGTGCAGCCAGTATGCCGGCAAGTACAATGGATATATTAATTCCGAACCTTACCTGATTCGACCTCGCAAAAAGCAGGAAAAGCCCTGTGATCGCTATCAATGCTCCAATTCCCAGTTCGGCACGTGAAGTCCAAAAGCATTTCATGGTTTTGTCGCCCATGCGTTCGCACACCTTGAACAGGAACTGGGGTCCCAAAGCGATCAAGCTCCCCGATACAATAAAAAAAGTCCCCGAGAAAATTCTGTTCTTCATGTTATACTATCACCTCGTTTTTATCATACTATTTTTATATGATTAGTATGTTTGAAAAATAATAGCATAATATCCCATGACAGTCAACAGAAATATATAAAAATTTTTCCAGTTAAATTAAAAATAAGTCCTATGATACTATCCTGAGCCCGAACCGCTTGATAACCTTTCCCGGGTTACCGACAACGACCGAATGCGTCGGAATGTCTTTCGTCACTATTGTACCGGCGCCGATCACGGAAAAGTCCCCCACTATTACCGGACCGAGCAGCTTTGCGCCTGCTCCTATAACGACATTGCTGCCTATGGTGGGATGGCGTTTGCCTGAGGAAGAGGGATTGGCGTTTCCAAGCGTCACCTGATGGTATACCAGTACATTTTCTCCGATTTCCGCCGTTTCACCGATAACGACGCCGCTTCCGTGGTCTATAAAGAACCCCTTTCCTATGCTTGCGCCGGGATGGATCTCGATGCCCGTGAGCAGTCTTGAGATCTGCGAGATCAGTCTCGGGAAGAACGGAACGCCAAGGGCACGGATAAAATGTGCCAGCCTGTGAAAGGTAATCGCCCAAAGCCCCGCATATGTCAACAATTCGGGTATGGCGAAGAGCTTCCCTCGCAGGGCGGGGTCCTTCCTGTATGCAAATAAAAAATCATGATACAGATAACCTATCTCTAAAAAAGACTTGGATACGTTTGAAAAATAGGGCAATCGAAATATATCCGCCAACGACATTTATACAAACACCCTCCTTAAAACACACTTCCTTACTAATTTACGCCATCACCAGACTATTTCAGAGTCCTAAAGTTCTTTTCAGAACCCCAGAAGATCCAGCACTTTTCCCTCTACATGCCTGTTTTCGCCGCGGTAGGGAAAATCGTGTATATGCAGCGCGGGATTGAAGTTGAGCTCGATTATACTGTGGTTGGTACCGTCCGGCTTCTCCGAGATATCGCGGATTATGATATCGGCTCCGCATATCCTCGCCCCAACCGCCTTTGCAGCATTAACTGCAATCTGTTTGTACTCGTCCCGTATCTCGTCCGTATAGTCGATACTGTCGCCGCCCGTGCTTATATTCGAATTTTCCCTCAGATAGACAATTTCATTTTCCCGGGGCACATAACTGAAATCCCTGTCCTGGAATGCAAGGTATTCCCTTTCGACCTCACCGAGTCTGATTTTTTCGAGAGGGGTCACATACCCCTTTCCTCTCAGCGGATCCTTATTCTTTTCGCCGACAAGCTCTTCGATCGTATGTACGCCGTCGCCTGTGACATTTGCCGGGACCCGGTGAAGGATCGCCGCCACTTCATCTCCGATTACCAGGAACCTGAATTCCCTGCCCGGTACGAATTCCTCCAGCATTACGTAGTCATCATAGCCCAACGCCTGCTTCACGGCTCCCAGGTAATCACTCCCGCCGTAGGGCTGCTTCAGTATCACGACTCCCTTTCCGAAATTGGTCGATTTGGGTTTCACAACGATATCCTTGCGTCTGAATTCTTCGAATGCTGATAGCGCCTCATCTTCCGACCTTACCGTTACACCGCCCGGAACATTTATGCCGCTTTCCCGGAGCACGATTTTCGTGACCTCTTTATTTTCCATGATGAGCGGGGATATATAAGTGTCGGCAGAGGTCCTGGTAGCCTGCTTTACATATTCGGTCCTGCCATTTTTCCTAAGCCTTATGAAATTATCGCCGGCGTCCAGTATATCGACCTCGATCCCTCTACTTAACGCCTCTTTGATAACGATCTGGGTAGAAAGCTCCAGACCGGTATATTTGGAATTTTCCATAATCAAACCTCCAATAAATCGTTGTATAACACACCTGACGTTACACCGGATAAGGCCGCCGGCAGAGAGCCATCCAAGGAAGCCTTCAAAATCCCTGCAGCCTGAACTTCAGTTGCTCCGGCAGCTTGGACTTCAGCTGTTCCTGCAGCTCGGATTTTCATTGTTCCTGCAGCCTGTACCTCAGTGATATCCGATTCCCGGAGCTCCGGAACTCCGTCCGGCACTTCCGTCTGCCTGGCAGTATTCCCGTATCTGTGTTCCATAGCCTTTTTGATTCCGAAATCCAGGAAGCTTTCACCGCGAATGGCCATTTCCCTACGGATCCTGGCGGACGGCAGCAGTGAGGGATCAAGTACTTTTTTATATTCCCTGCCGACACATTCCGCATATATGCCGGCTTCACGAGCGCCGGCGGTTCTGGTCATATCTCCATAGGTTCCGCTTTTTTCCTCCGCTCCGGCCATATCTCCATAGGCTCCGTTTTTCTCCTCTGCTCCGGCCATATCTCCATAGGCTCCGCTTTTTTCCTCCGCTCCGGCCATATCGATCAACTCAGCGAGCCTCATGAGCTTTCCCAGAATCGAAAGGCTCCACTCCTTCAGCGGGATCCTCCCGCCTTCGTATCCATAAAGCCGGAGCTTGCTTTTACGACCCGACAGCGCCGTAAGATGATGATTTACGTTAATTCTTTCAAGCTCGGATGCACTTATGGGACCGCTTTTTTCAAGCAGGCAGAACAGCATGAAAAGCTGCAGGAAACGCATTTGCTGAAGGCTTATACCTGTTTTCTCAAACGGGTCGAGATCGACTATCCTGACTTCCCCATATCCTACGCCGTTCAGTTCCAACGCATCCAGCTGGCTTTGTCCCTTTCCCGTCCTCTGCTTGAGCCTGATAGGCGAATAGAATTCACTCTCCTTCTGCAGCACATTCCCGTTCAACTGGATCTGTTCTCCGTCACTGAATAATCCGAGCCTTGTGAACGCCCTGCTTTTAGTGGCCATCAGCCTTCGTATTCCCGTAATGTAGTCTTTAAGACTATTATATGAAACGCTGTTCCTGCCCCGCACCGAGTCCGAATATCCGAAACGGCTGACGCGAAGCGACGCCGCATGCTCTTCGATACCCTCGACAGGGCTGCAGCACTCGGGACAGCAGCGCGATACTATCTCCAGTTCTTCATCAATGACGGAGTAAAATGTAGTATCCATACCCGGTGATGCCCCGAACAGGTAGATCAGCAGCCAGCGGAACCTCAAAAAATTCCTTGCCGCCGAGAAATACAAGCCGTCTTTGAAAGACCTTCTGTCCTCCCCTTCAGCATATAACCGATACAGGTGCTCAAGCAGCCTTCCACCGTACGAGAAATTGAAATGTATGCCCGAGATCATCTGCATTTTCTTGCCATATCGGAGTGCAAGGCCTTTCCGGTATATCTCCTTTTCCCTCCCTTCAGCCGATTCGTCGAACATCGAGATCGGGATGTCCTTTTCATCAGGCAGCCGCGGCGGCATACTCAATGGCCAGAGAAGCTCATTCCGCAGTGCCTTCTCGGCATATTTCTGGAGCCACGACAGATAGCCGTACACCTGCTCGATTTTTCCAAAGGGAGGTGTGATGAGCTCGACCTGGCTTTCCGAAAAATCTGTGGTTATATAGGGGTTTTCGAGCTTGTTCCCAAAGGCTGTGGGATGCGGCGTCAATGCAAGCTCCCCTTCGGGAGTTATTCGCTGGGCTTCCCGCTCCAGCCCCCATTTCCCATTCAGCAAAAGCTCTCCACTATCGCCTTGGAACTGCTTTATTACCTCGTAAAAATCCTTATTCATACTAACCCTCACTTGTATCACCATTTCACAACTATCGAACAAACAAGCCGCAATATACTATTATTCTATAACTATCGAACTCTTAGGCCATAAAAAAATCATTTTAAAAAATCCCTTACCGCCTGCACAGCCTCCGGGTTGATTTTGCACGTGTAACTCTGGCCCTTCCTCGTAAAGCTGATCAAGCCTGCATTCTGGAGTTCCTTTAAATGATGTGAGATCGTAGAGCGCGAAAGATCCATACAGCAGCACGCCTTGGTGAAGCATCTGTCGACGCCGTCTATCGTGTAGGCCCCATCCTCGCTGTTGCTTTCTTCGTACCACTCATAAAGGTTCTTGAATAAATAGAGCCTTTGGTCGCACGAGAGCGCTTTAAATATTTTTACCAGATCTAAATTTGTGTTTGTCATAGTTCTATAGTAATCGAACACTCTAACTTTGTCAATAAGAATTATAAAAAAACCCAGCTTAGGAAAGGCGTCTCAGATATTCTTCCGTTTCATGCTGCGTATGAGGGTTTTTGTATTGCCGTCCACCCTGTTCGATTCTACTATTTTCTGCAAAGCCTTATTATAGGTGAAATCATCCAGAAAACTATTTTTCAGATATTGCATCGTCTTTTCAGGGAATTTGACAAAGCATACCGACAGCGCCCAGGCGACCGCCATTTTGACGTAATACCCCTCGTGCCTGATCCCACCGAGCAATTTCAGGACCTCATCGATATGCTCGTCGTCGATAAAGTAATCCATAAGCATTACAGCGGCAAAGCGCAGTTCGAACTCCCTGCCGGAATCAAAATAGGTCTTAAGGAAGTTCCACACACGCTGTTTATTCTTTTTTACGAATACCAGGCCTGCGGAGAAGCTGTCACATACCGCCCAGTTTCTGATTTTGGGAATAAAACCGGCTATCAGGCAAAGCTTCTGTTCGACATCTGTCTTAACCAACCCGATCACTATGCCCTGAAGCATCGTTTCTTCGTAGTATTCATCGTCCGCATCAGTCAGATATGCCTGCCAATCCTCTTTTGAAAGCTCTTTGCCAAGCTTGCGCAGCTCAGGCAAGCGTACTCCCAGCATGTTATCGACCCCCGGTATCAGTCCGGCGCTGAATTTCCTGTATTTTTCATCGGCGAGGCTCCGGAGTTTCTGTTTGATCGATTCTTTATCGAGGGCATTTTCATGCTTAATGCTGTTTTCTGTGTCCTTGTTTTCTGTGTCCTTGTTTTCTGTATTCTTGTTTTCTGTGCTTTTGTTTTCTATGCTTTTGTTTTCTATTCTTTTGTTTTCTATTCTTTTGTTTTCTATGCTTTTGCTTGTCATGCCTTTACTTCTCCAAATCAAGCAACTTTTTCTTTATATCCAGTCCCCCGGCGTAGCCGACAAGCTTTCCGCCTGCACCGATCACGCGATGGCACGGAATCAGGATCGCAATAGGGTTTTTATTGTTCGCCATTCCCACGGCTCTGCATGCTTTAGGGTTGCCGATACGTTCGGCGATATCCTTATAGGTCCTTGTCTCGCCATACGGTATCCCGGTCAACGTTTTCCAAACAGCCTTCTGAAACGGCGTTCCCTCAGGGTCCAATGAAAGGTCGAAGGTTTTGCGTTTTCCCGATAGATATTCCTTCAGCTGTTTTGCAGCCTCCCGGATGAGAGGAGTCTCATTCAGGTTCGCAGAGTACAGATCCCTGACCAGCTCCCGAACCCCGGATGTGATACCTGAAGCGGCATCAATACCTGCGTCGGTACTCACGGCAGCAGCCGCACCGGTCATATGGTCGGAGTCGGTGCACATCCGCAAACCGGCATCAGCATTATGCCGCATATCGCCTCCCACATACATCAAATCGGTAATCGCTCCCCCATTGTCTGCGATCCCGACCTTCCCTGCCGAAGTGTCATAAAAATAGATATTCTTCATAAAAGACCTCTCACAAACGATATTTACAAGTAAATAATATCATAAGACAGCTATTTTCCAACAGCATATATTTAGTTCTTGCCATACCGCATACGTTGGTGTACTATTTGTAAAAAGAAATATGCGGTAGTTAAGGGGTGTTTTGATGAATTCATGGAGAATAGAGACCAAATGCCTGCAGGAGGGCTACAAGCCTGAAAATGGCGATCCGCGCGTGCTGCCGATATATCAGAGCACGACGTATAAATATGATTCCACCGAACATGTAGCAGAGTTGTTCGACAGGCCCGACGGAGGCCATATTTACTCGAGGATCAGCAATCCTACAAATACAGCTTTGGAAGACAAAATTTCGGCCCTGGAAGGCGGAGTCGGCGCACTGTGCGCATCGTCCGGCCAGGCTGCCACCTTCATCGCCATAATGAATATCTGTGAATGCGGGGACCACGTTGTAGCGGCGAGCACTATTTATGGGGGTACTTTCAACCTGCTCAACGTAACCTTCAAAAAGATGGGTCTCGACGTTACGTTTATCGATCAGGACGCTACCGAAGAAGATATACAGAAGGCATTCAAGCCGAATACAAAGGTGCTTTTCGGAGAGACGATAGCCAACCCGAAAATAAGCATACTCGATATTGAGAAATTCGCCCGCATTGCTCACAGGAACGGTGTTCCGCTGATAGTGGACAACACCTTCGCAACGCCGATACTGTTGAATCCCTTTAAGTACGGCGCAGATATAATCACGCATTCGACCACGAAATACATGGACGGTCACGCGGTCAGCGTCGGCGGAGCAGTCGTCGATTCGGGCAATTTTGACTGGACGAACGGAAAATTCCCGGTACTGACGGAACCCGATCCGTCCTATCACGGCATCTCCTATACAAAGACCTTCGGTAACATGGCTTATATAATGAAGGCCCGGTACCAGTACATGAGGGACCTCGGAAACTGCATGAGCCCGATGAACGCGTTCCTCACGAACCTGGGACTTGAAACGCTGCACCTCCGCATGGAACGGCACTGTGAAAATGCCCGCAAGGTAGCTGAATATCTTTCTGAAAACGATAAAGTTATTTCCGTGAGCTATCCTACGCTGAAGAGCGACAAGTACCATGCCCTGGCTGAAAAATACCTCCCGAAGGGTTGTGCCGGCGTCATTTCCTTCAGAATCAAGGGAGGAAGAACTGCCGCCGTCAAATTCATGGACAGTCTTAAGCTTGCCGCGATAGTCGTACATGTTTCGGACGCCAGAACGGCAGTGCTGCACCCCGCAAGCTCCACGCACCGCCAGATGAACGATGAGCAGTTGCTTGCGGCAGGCATCGAACCGGATATGATCAGGTTATCCGTCGGCATAGAGAACGTTGACGACATAATCGACGACATCCGCCAGGCTCTGGGAGAATAAATTCGAACATCACCGAAACGCAGGCGAAACCCAGGCGAACCATCCCTGCGTTTCGGTGTATTAATTATAGGGTCACTATTCTTTTCTCCATAAGACTTTCAACGAGAGCGTCGATCGTCTGAACGTTGAGGACCGATTGGGAAAGCGGAATAACCGGTTCGGCGATACCCCGGATAACCTCCGCGAAGTTTTTCAGCTGCAGATAGAATTCATCGACATGTTCTACTTCATACGTATCGGTAAGAATATAGTCCCATGGCTCCTTCCGGTGCTGCCTTGTGATCTTCACATCACCGTAAATGCCCCAGGCTACCGGCAGCCGGAGCGTCCCCTTTTCACAGGTTATCTGAAGCTCCTCGCTGAAGCTTGACTTCTTGCTGCTTTCGACGTATCCCACGATTCCGTTGTCATATTCAATCATACCGTGTATCCGGTTGATCACTCCTGACAAACTGCCGGTATCGCCCGTCGCATAGACACGTACAGGCTTTCCTCCGCTGAAATGGTTACAGGCGTTGACAAGGTAGCTTACCCAGTCGTAAGCTACGCCTCCTCCGCATTCCTTTCGTTCGCGCCAGTTGCGGAGATTCTCCGGAAGCTCTTCATTTTCGGGTTCAAAATTGTCAAATGTAGCCCTGATGCTGTCGATCGCACCGTTTTCTCCGGAGGCTAAAAGCTGCTCCATTCTTCGGATGGCAGGGTGATGTCTGTTCTTGCACCCCTCCATGATAAAAGCGCCCGCTTGTTCAGCCAGCCTCTTTATCTCAAGCGCTTCGGCTCCCGACACCGCAAGCGATTTTTCACACAATATATTACTGATGCCCGCAGACAGGCACTTTTCTATCTGTTCCAAATGCTGTCCCGGCCAGGTGCAAAGTATAACGGCGTCAAGCTTTTCATTGCAAAGCATGCCGCAAATATCAGTGTAATAACTGCCGCAGCCGTACTTGTCAGCCCAGTTGCGCGCCCTGTCCTCCGCCACATCGCAGCACGAGACAATTTGAAAGCCCTCTACCTTACCGGCTGCCTGCGCATGAATGTGCGAATGCTCTCCGCAGCCCACGATACCGGCCTTAATCGGCGTATGCGCTATCATTAGCATGTCCCCCCATAACTGATATAACCCACATTATACCATTAATTTAATCTTTATGAAACAAAAGCGTTTCCTTTCAGTTGTCCGACAGAAAACGATTGACATTACACATCATGTAACGTTATAATATGTGTAACGAGGTAAGGAGATTTATAATATGAAAAAAATAGAGCTCAAGACAAAGGAAGAACTGAATATCTACATGAGTCATATACGCCAGCAGTTGCTGCGTCAATTGAGTATATCCGGTGTGCCGATGACTCCGAAGATGCTTGCCGACAAGCTGCAAATATCCGCCTCCTCTGCGCAGCACCATATTAAAAAGCTGATGTCGCTGGGTTTGATCGAGCCGGATCATACCGAATCGATCAACGGGATAACGGCCAGCTTCTACAGGCCGGCTCAGGTGACGGTCCAGATAGGCCTCAGCCGAGATGACGCTCTCGTCAGGCAAAAGGACGCTCTTGTGCAGGATTCCATCGCACAGGTCTATGACGGCTTCTGCAGGCGGATGACAAAGAGGATCGAAGTATCCGGCGACAGAGATCCCGACAGGTTGAAGAAATGGGGCGATATTCTTTCCGGAGTGGCCTACCTCGACGATAACGAGTCGCAAGAGCTTATCAGGCTTATGGACAGTTTTATAGAGAAGCACGCAAAACCAGGGGCAGGCCGCCATCCCTGGGAATATGCGATAATATTTTATAACGCCGAGGAAGGGCTTGCTAATGAATAAAATGCTTCAGATCATATTTACCGCAAATAACCTGTCTACGGGTATTATACTGCCCGTACTGACACTGGTCCTGCTCGAAAGGGGTGCAAATCTGCAAACGCTGCCGCTGCTCATGGCTGTTTACTCCCTGACAGTACTCCTTCTTGAACTGCCCAGCGGAATACTTGCCGATATGTTCGGCCGCAAGGCGGTATTTTTGATATCCTGCGGATTTCAGCTGCTATCGTTCACGCTGCTGCTGGTTTCAAATAGCCTTATAGGGCTTGTTTCCGCCATATTATTTTTAGGCTTTGGTCGTGCCTTTTCTTCCGGCAGCCTGGATGCAATACTAATCGACCAGGCCATTGATAAAGGCGGCGGGGACTGTCTGCCAAAAGTCACCTCGCGCCTGGCCGTCCTGGAGGGCGCCGGACTGGCCGCAGGCAGTATAACAGGCGGTCTTGCGGCAAGCGCCTTCGGAACCTACGGCAGCATAATAATCATACGTCTGATCCTGACAGCGATAGTGACTCTGCTTTCCCTTCTTTTCATAGTAGAACCTCCCAGGCGGCCCGAAGCAGAAGAAACAGTTCCGGTTACTTCATTGACAGCCATGCTCGGACAAGGCAGGCGGCTTATTACCGGGCGCCGTGAACTGGGCTTCATATTGCCCGGCGTATTCCTTACGGGCTTTTTTCTGTTCACTCTTGAAACCTACTGGCAGCCGGCTTTTACGTCGATTCCGCATACTGAGGGTAACACGTGGCTGCTTGGCGTCATTACCTTTATCGGATTCTTTTCGGCTACTGCAGGAAATTACATCGCCCATAAACTGTTAAGCAGGTTCAAAATCAGCTGGTGGAACACCTTCACCGTCTCCCGTGTCATAATGGCCGCAATTCTACTCGTTTTTGCAGCAGTTAACGGGGCGGCAGGTTTTATCGGCCTTTACGCAGGGATCTACCTGCTGCTCGGAACCGGTAACGTGCCGGAGAGCTCCCTGATCAACAAGTACACCCCTAACGAAATGCGTGCAAGCATGCTTTCGTTGAACTCCCTTGTGTCACAACTCGGCGGTCTGTGTGCCTCATTGTTTAGCAGCCTTCTGGTGTACCGCCTTCATTTTTCAGGCATCTGGCTTACTGCCGGTATTCTTATCGGCTGTTATGCGGTATTCCTCGCCCTAATCCCGGCTGTGCCCACAATCAAATCGCTGATCCCGGCTATATTTTCAAAATTACCGACCTTATTATCCAAGCGCTATTAATTACTTCTAATATTCTATTGACAAAAATTTGAAATGTAAATATAATTGAATTAAAATTCAATGAATAGAGATTCAATAAAATGAACAAGCGGATGGAACAGAAAGAAAAACGGAAGCAGCAGATACTGTCGGCCGGACTTGACCTATTCATACACAGGGGCTACGCGGCGACAAAGATAAGCGATATTGCCGAAAAGGCAAATATGAGCGTTGGGCTGTTGTTCCACTATTTCGAGTCAAAAGAGAAATTGTATGAGGAACTTGTCACATACGGTGCGACCGGACCCAAATACATAATGGAGCAGTCTCAGGGCGAGCCTCTGTCCTTTTTTCAAAATGCGGCCAGGCAGATATTCGAGTTTATAAAAAGCGATCCGTTCGTGGCAAAGATTTTCGTTCTTATGGGCCAGGCGCTATACAGCGAAGCGACTCCCGAGCCCGTCAGGAGAAAAGTGTCGCAGATAGGCAGCATTGAGGAGTCCATCCCGCTAATCGAAGCGGGGCAAAAGAACAAAACCATCCGGGACGGAGATCCCCGCGCACTTGCTTTGGCATATTGGACGGCGATACAGGGGATCGCGGAGGAGATAGCGATGCGTCCCGACTGGCCCTGCCCTGAAAGCGAGTGGATCGTGGATATCCTGAGAAGAAAGGATGCTGGAGGAAAATAAAATGATGAATAAATCCGAAAAAAATAAGGTAACCATAATCGGCGCGGGAATCGCCGGCCTTACTGCCGGAATATACGCACAGCAGAGCGGTTTCGATACGACTATTCTTGAAATGCACAGCATTCCGGGAGGCAACAGTACGAGCTGGAGACGGGACGGCTTCCTATTCGAGGGCGGAATGCACTGGCTTACAGGCTCGAACAGAGATATTCCCCTTAATAGAATCTGGCGCGATGTCGGCGCCCTGGACGATTCAATCCCTGTCAGCTACCGTGATCCTTACTTCACATATGACGATAAGGGGATAAAGGTACACCTTTACCGAAATGCCGATAAGCTGAAGGAACACCTGATTTCAGTCTCTCCGGAGGATACCGGGGAAATAGTTTCCCTCTGCAGGGAAGTAAAAAGCTTCAGCAAACTTAAAATGCCCATAACGGATATCAAAGGCGTACGCGTGAAGGAAAAGAGCAGCATGCCGTTAAAGCCGCTCATTGACATGCTGCCAGTATTGCCGGCGATCTCGAAGTTCAATAAACTGTCCATCGGGGAATACTGCAACCGTTTCAAACATCCTGCGATAAGAGCAATGCTTTCAGGTATGATAGGCGACGAATATTCAGCGTCCACTCTTTTCTTCACGCTGGCATGCTTTGCGTCGGGAGACGGCGGTTATCCCAAAAGCGGCTCGCTTTCTATGGCGCTCAGGATGGCCAAGCGTTATGAAGAGCTTGGCGGCAGGATTATTTACGGGACACGCGTGGAAAGAGTGGATGTGGAAAATTCCAGGGCGGTCGGAGTGGTAGCCAACGGTGGGAAAATACCCGCGGACGCCGTAATAGTAACGGCCGATACACTGGGCGCAATAGACGGTCTGTTCGACGAGCCGCTGCATGAGCCCTGGATGGAAAAGCTGCGCCGCAATACAAAGCTCACTGCCTGTACGTTTATAAGTCTCGGCGTCGGGGAGGATCTTTCCGATCTTCCCGATAGCCTTGTATTCGATCTTGAAGAGCCTATCGAGTACGCGGGAGGCAGGGTCGCCTTACTGGGCATTCATAATTATGCCGCGTACGAGGGTTATGCGCCGAAAGGCTGCTCCGCGTTGACGACAACACTTTTGGGAGATACGTACGATTACTGGAGAGAGCTCAAGTCCCGCGGCGAGTACGACAAGGAAAAGCAGCGCATCGCGGACGCCGTCATAGACAGGATATCACAAAAGGTACCTCATATCAGGGATAAAATAAAGGTCGTCGATGTTGCGACTCCTCTTACCTATGAACGCTACTGCGGGACTTATCACGGCTCATGGATGACCATGACCGGAAAAGGCGACAAGACAGCCCAGTACCCATTGAAGCCCAAAAGTATAGACCGCCTGTACTTTGCCGGTCAGAGGATGATAACGCCCGGCGGTCTGCCGGTTGCCGCATGCACCGGAAGAAATGCAGTCCAGTATCTTTGCAGGGATTTCGATAAGGTTTTCCAGGTTTGCAAATAAATAATATTGCTATATAATAGTAATCAGCTCTCCGGCACAGCTTAGGTACCAAAACCATGCCGGCTCCGGCAAGAAAGGGTTACTAAAAGTATGGCAATGTCAGAGACCGCAGCAGCGGCAAGTGAACCCAATCCAGTGATAACCGAAAACAAGATGGGTGTGATGCCCATTAGCAGACTGCTTATCACGATGTCGATCCCAATGATGATATCGATGTTCGTCCAGGCGCTCTACAATATAGTGGACAGCATCTTTGTATCCCGACTGGGCGAAAATGCCCTCACAGCGGTATCGCTGGCATTTCCGGTGCAAAACCTGATGATAGCCGTCGGCATAGGTACAGCCGTCGGTATTAATGCGACATTGTCCAGGAGTCTCGGAGAAAAGAATCCCGAAAGAGTTGATAAAACGGCATACAACGGCATCTTTCTAGCGCTTGTGAGCGCTGTCGTTTTTGCCCTGTTCGGCCTGTTCTTCGTTCGGATATTCTTCAACGCACAAACTAATAACACAGAGATCATCGCCTATGGCTGCGATTATCTGAGCATATGCAGCATGTTATCCTTCGGAGCTTTCGGCCAGATAACCTTTGAAAGGCTGCTGCAGTCCACGGGTAAGACCTTTTATACAATGATTACACAGACTGCCGGCGCCATCGTTAATATAATCCTCGACCCTATCATGATATTCGGGCTCTTAGGCTTTCCGAGGCTTGAAGTGACCGGCGCTGCAATTGCAACAGTGATCGGCCAGATTGCGGCTATGACGCTCGCCATTATTTTCAACATTAAGGTCAACAGGGAAATAACTCTTAAATTCAGGGGCGTCCGCCCAGACGCGGAAATTATCGGGAAGATACTGAGCATAGGTATCCCAACCGCAATCATGATAGCGATCTCCTCAGTAATGACGTTCGGTCTGAATAAAATACTGCTTTCCTTCACTTCGACGGCAGCTGCAGTGTTCGGAGTGTATTTCAGGCTTCAGGGCTTTTTGTTCATGCCGATCTTCGGCCTGAACAACGGAATGATCCCGATTATCTCCTACAACTACGGCGCGCGCAGCAGGCACAGGATCGTCAAGACAATCAGGCTGAGCGTGATATATTCGATATCCATCATGGCAGTCGGCGTTGCGGTATTTCAGATCTTTCCCATGCAGCTGCTTTCCCTTTTCAATGCATCGCCTGAGATGATAAGCATAGGCATTCCCGCGTTAAGGATAATCAGTCTGAGTTTTGTATTCGCCGGTTTTTGTATCGTCTCGGGCTCAGTATTCCAAGCGCTCGGAAGGGGCTTGCCGAGTATGTTCATATCGACGGCCAGGCAGCTGGTCGCTCTGCTCCCGCTGGCATACCTGATGTCCACGCTTGGCGGGCTCGATGCGATCTGGTGGGCCTTTCCGATGGCGGAAACGGTTTCACTGGCCCTGACCGTCTTCTTCCTGGGGTATTACTACAAAAACGAGATAAAACCTTTGCCCGGAAACTGATCACGCGCCTTATTCACCTGCGGGGATCCTCTTGTCGAAAATGGCCTCCGGATATACATTTTCACCTTCCAGCAATGACGAGGGCTGCCCTTTTATGTACTGGTCGAAGAACGCCAGCGTATAGGCGTTCATGATTTTCAGGCACTCCTGTGAATCTATTTTGCCCACCCCAAGCATGCCGGAAAGGAAAGGCGATATTCTCGGGAGATCTGTGAAATTCAGGTGTCCCGAATCCTTTATACACAGCGAGTACGCCGCTTCCGTATCGCTTTCATATGCGTGTATGTTGGGCAGGTATGACGTCTCCTTTACCTCGTTATCGAGGAACAGTGACCCGTACATCATCATGAGCGGCTTGGTATAGCTCACCTCTGTGACAATGTCTTTGCCATTAGCGTCAAGCCCGGTAATATCCCCTATCATGGTGCCGTCTATATTTATAATCGCAGAGACTTCCTCCCTCTCCCTGCCGACCTGTGCCGAAGCCGCTCCTCCGAGCGAATGGCCGAAAAGCCCGATCTTGTTCAGCTCCATATGCCCGTTCAGTATCTTTCCCGCATCTCCGATATCACCCGATTCGAGGCTGTTGATAACCAATTCAATATCGGCCGTCCTCAATTCAAGCCACTCGTGACTCGCCTTGTAAACTTCGTCCGCGGGCATTTGGCCGGACTGCGCTCCAACCGCGTCATTGATGAACTTCATGTTTACAGGTACCTTCCTGCCGTCGGCAAAGGAAGTGAAGAACGAATGGTAGGTATGGTCGATACTCGCTACAATGTAGCCGTGACTTGCCAGCTCCCTGTATGTCGACGCGTTGCTCATGCGCATCCCGAAAGCTCCGTGTGAAAAGATCAATACGGGGTATTCTCCCTGTGACGCCGAAACAGGCGCTCCGTCGATATCATATTCAGGAGTTGCTCCTGTCCTGTCTGCCGGGTACCAGAACTGGACGGCTATTTCACGTTCTTTACCAGCTTCAGTAGAAAACGCTTCAATACGGTTTTTGTCGGTGAGGTCACAGACAACGGCGCCTACATCGAAATTGCCCGTAGGTTCGGGCAGAGGATAAAACGGCAGCACTGCAACGGGCATCAGCACAGCCAAAGCCAGCGCAACCAGTCCCGCAACCCTGCCGAATGCAGCTCGCACCCTGTGTTTCGGCTGATTTGGATTATGGCTGAATATGCGCCTTATTGTGATCATAAATACGGCAGCCGTGAAAATGTAAAGAGGTACGAAACGAAACCGTACGGCTTCATTATCGATGAAAAGGTGAAGTATCATAAAAACTACCGCGGCCGATGGCATAAAGTCCAGGAACCGCGGCGCCCTTTTTGCCGGAAGCAGCGCCCATACGAGTACCGGAATATTTGCTGCAATGATAAGTATCTCAAGAACCGTTAACATAACAAAAACCCTCCCGAAATGATCTGATGCACCTATTGTACATGGCGGGAAGGTTTGGCACATCTGTCCCGGGTAATAAATAAGGCTGTTTCGCATATGACCCGGGTCATATATTTTTACTGTCCCATATCAGGACGCGGACCGGTATCATCGTTATATTGGGCCGCGACCGGTATCACCCTTCTGCAAAGCCTGAAAAGAGAACCTGATCACTTATAACCCTTGCCTGCCGCATAAAGCGTCAGCTTGCTGCGGTCATTGATCCCAAGCTTTCCGTAGAGATTGCTGATGTAATTCTTGACCGTGCCCTCAGAGATATAGAGTATCCGTGATATCTCAACATTGGACATGCCCTTCCCCACCAGCCTGAGAACGTCTTTTTCGCGCTCGGTAAGCCCATCCGCGAATTCATCGTCCGAATACGCCGCCTCCGCCTCATACCCTGCCGTCTGATCGATAGAAGGCTTTGCACAATCCCTGACCTGCCCTCCATGATCGATGGAAGGCCCTGCACAGTCCCTGACCGGCCCTCCATGATCGTCGGAAGGCTTTGCACAATCCCTGACCGGCGCTGCCTGATCCGTCGGAATTGCCCTGCCCTCCGCCCCGGCCGCTGCAGCCCCCGCCCCGGCGATGTGCGCAATGACCTTCGCCGCAATTTCCGGCTGCATTATGGAGTTCCCCTCATAAACGTCGCGTATCGACCCGATAAGCTTCTCCGCCGACAGATCTTTCAAAATGTAACCTGCCGCGCCGTTTTTGAGAGCCTCTATTATGAACTCGTCATCGTCAAAGGTAGTCAGTATGATTACTTTAATGGCGGGATACTCCCGTCTGATCAGCCTTGTGCATTCGACCCCGTCCATGACGGGCATGCGGATATCCATCAATACCACTTCCGGTATTGTTTCAGGTGTTGCTGACAAAATATTATCGAGGGCTTCCCTTCCGTTTTCAGCCAGCTGCACCACCGACATATCCGCCTGAAGGTCCAGTATCGTCCTCAGGCCTTCCCTCATCAGGCGCTGGTCGTCCGCTATCATGATCCTGATTTTCATATCTCTGCCACCTCGCAAGGTATCGATATCTCAGTTCTGAATCCTCTGCCATACTCGCTCGAAAACCCGACACTTCCTTCCAGGCCTTCGATCCTTTCCCTCATGCCCTTCAAGCCGTAACCCTTTTTAATATTGGCGCAGCCTGCGCCGTTATCCTCGACGGACAAACGGATCACATCACTGTCCCGTTCAAGCGTGATGTCGATTTTATCAGCATGCCCATGCCTTATCGAGTTTGTGACGCATTCCTGAACTGCCCTGAAAAGCGCTACCTCTGCCTGAGACGCAAGCTTTACGTCATGTTCGAGAGAATTTATAAAATTTATGCTTACTTTCGTATTTCCAGCGACTTCGCTTATCAGTGAATCAATGGAAGCAATGAGCGATTTGTCCTCCATGGTCAGGGGCCTCAGAGCTGCTATCGAACGTTTTATGTCGCTGAAACCGCTTCTTGAGAGCTCCTGCGCTTTCTCGAGTTCGACAGGCAGCCGCGAGGGATCCAGGGAAGCCAGCATCTTACAGGCTTCGAGCTGGACGATCAGATTGGTCAGAGTATGGGCAAGCGTATCGTGGATCTCCCTGGCCATCCTGGTCCTCTCCTGCTCTACCGTAAGCCGCCTGGCAGCGGCTGAATTTTCCATCAGTTTCTTGTAGGCCAGCTCCAGTTCGGCGTTGATATGCGCCAATTTCTCCTTTTCATTTATCTGCTGCTTGACCAGATAGCTCATCCCCATAACAAACACCGTAGATATGCCGTATGAGAACAGCATCGACAGCGCCGAAGCCATAAGGTCCCTGAAACCGTTCCTGCCCGCATAGATCAAAAAACCCGACAGGACGAAAACGGCAGCGAGAGGTATAGAATATGTAAATGGATAACTTATGACGATGGATGAAATAAAAACAAAAAAGTACAATATCACAATGTCGCTCGTATCGAGGTACCCGACACATATGATAAGCAGCATCTCGAACACGATGCCTGCCCAAAGCAACAATGGGGATCTATTGGAAGGCGCCAGCCAGTAATCCCTTGAATAGTCGACAAAAGAGAGAAGGAGGACGGCGGGTATCAACCATGTTAGCTTGTCCGCTGCGTTATACGTCATCAGCAGCACGGCAGCCGAGATATAGGTGAATAATTTCAGCCATTTCAAAATATTTCTGACCTTTTCAGACTTGATGGGAAACGCCCCCGTTTCACTTTTTATCAAAATTATGTCAACTTATTTATTATATCAAGCTTTTACGCATTTGCACAACAAGACCATATGTCTTGGTAAGTCCCTGTTGATTTCCATGGGAGATTTACATATAATCAAATGGGGTGGTTATGTATGGAAACAGAAAGAAGAGCAGTCATCACCGAACGCCGCAAAGGGCCGGATGCAGTCATAAAGGCCGTCTGGTGGGCGACGGGTATCAGTTGGTTTTTGATTATAATTGCGCTTCTCATTACCGGAGAAGCGCAGCCAAAGCATGCAAACTTCATCGACCGCTTGTACAAAGTAACCGTCAGGAGCAACTGGGACACGACTCTTCTGTCATACGTGTTCTATATTTTGCTGCTGAATCTGGCCACCTGCATATTCGGCTTCATCCTGAACATGATGAGGCAAAAAAGGAAAACCGACAAGATCAGTAAATCCATCATCGTACTTGGCCTCATCACACTGTCGGGTATAGTGTGGTACATGGTACAGGCTGCGTAAGACGCTCGTATGGACCTTCCACGTGAGTACAGGCGGAATGGGCCGCTCGTATGGACCTCACACGCGATAGTCGCCGGCTGCCTGAGCATCCCGGCCTCCCATATCGTCCGTATTTTACAAACCGAGCCTGTCATGGATAGTATTAGTCAGTAAATGGTCCTCGGTATCGGTGGTTATCTCCCATACAATTATGCCTCCGAAGCCGTTCTTCAGCACATAATCGCACCTTTCGGCGGCGGAGATCTCATCCTCGTACGTGTACATTATTTTCTCATCCCTGTTGTACAGCCACGGCGTCCGTGAGACAGGATCCCTGTACTTGACATAACCCGGCGTTTGCTCCAGTTCCTTCATCCTGCCAAAAGTATTTATGCCTGCAGGATTGTCAGGCGAATCGAGGTCGCCCACGGGAGAGCCCTTTCCCCTGGCAAATAATCCGTTGACGCCGGTGTCGGGATCGACGCCCTTCCAGCCGCGCGAATAGTACGGAGCGCCGATATTCAGCTTGCTTGCCGGAATATTGTAATGATCCCTGTAATATTTCATTACATAGTCGGTATTGTACCTGTTTTTCCTGTCCACCGGCGTGGCGGGCGAAGGATCGACGGGATTGGCAAAGAGAGGCGAATGGTGGTTTGTATGCTCCTCCAGCGCCGAATGCATGTCATAGGTCATCACGTTGATCCAGTCAAGATACTGCGCATACCTGTCAGTCTCCTGCCGCTCCGTAACGTCATAAAGCGCCGAAACCGCCACGGTCAGCAGCTTGTCCTTCAAGCCGCCTTCGTCATAAGCCTCGCGGAGCTCACGCAGCAGGGAAGTAAAGTTCAGTTTATCCTCCGGACCTCCCGGGCATCCTTTATCGTTGACGTCCTTCGGGTCCGCTTCCCTGTCGATCCCCGGGAACTCCCAATCTATATCTATCCCGTCTATAAAAGGATACTTTATCAACAGCGCTGTTACACTTTTGATAAAAACCGATCTGCTCTCAGGCGTTTTAGCCATATCATGAAAGTAACGGCCTTCGGTCCAGCCTCCCACGGAAATCTGTACCTTGACCTCAGGATACTTGGTCTTGTAATAGGCATATTCACCCATATGCCCTTTCGGGCCGGCCGCTTCCGAATGCTCCATCAGCTTGTCTTCATCGGAGAATTTGTCCGTGGATGCGATCCTGAAATCGCTTCCTACTGAATAAAACGCGTGGTTGATGACCGATACCCTGTCCCAGGGGATCGCACCGATACCGTTATTTTTGCCGGCTTTCCTGTATATTGCCCAGTTGGGATAATACACGACCAATTTCGGTTTCATATATTTATACCTCCACCTGTATATACGTCTGTACCAATATATTATCTGAGGCGGGTTAGTTAGTCAACCAAATATTACTAAAGCTGCTGCGTCATATATAGAGTTTTATTAAGTTTTTATGTAAACGCGTTACATTTATGGTATAATACTTCTGATCAGTGGAATGTTTACCTGCACGACCGCGGAGTCCGGTTCAGTTTATATGCCAACTCGTTTGCGGCGGGCGGGAGATTCTGAAAATGGAGCCTGATGAACAGACTATGACAGAATTGTCTCAGTTGCTTTCATGTACTCATGATGCGCTTGTAGCAACCGATAAAGATCTTGTTATAACCTTCTGGAACGACGCAGCCGAAGGTATGTTCGGCTGGTCGCAAAAGGAAGCGCTGGGGCAGCGTCTCGAGGTAATCATAAAGCCGTCGGCATTCGAGTCTCAGCCGGGAGCAGGCCTCGAATGGGGGGAATGTGCGAAGCGTTTGGCAGAACAGGACTCCTGCAGTATGCGTGCCGCATATCATTGCAGAAACGGCTTGTTAATCCACACCGACGTTCGCGCAAAGGCGGTAAGGAACAATAATGGCGAATTCCAGGGGGCGGCATTATCCTTTCTGGCAATCTCCAATGATCAAAAATACGAAGAATCGCAGCACACCTGCGTCGATTGTTACCGGGCGTTATTCGACATGCTCTACGAAGGCTTCTGCATTCTTGAGATCACTCATGACGGACTTGGCGCACCTGCCGATATACGCGTCCTTGGAGCCAATATAGCCTACAGGAATCTGACCGGACAAGCTGCGGGCGAGTTGATGGGAAGTATTCTCGAATTTCCAATCGATTACTATATAAATATCTATAATGGCCTCGAGCTCAATAACGGGCCTGCGCATTTCGAATACAGGGCGAGAACGCTCAACCGTTATTTTGACTGCTACGTTTATTTGATCGATAATACGAGGGATGCCATTGTAGGCGTCCTGTTTCAGGATATCACAGAGCGGAAGCAGAACGAGAAGTTGCTGAGGCAATATGCCGAAAGGCTTGGGGCCGCATTGGACGCCGCTCGTATGGCATATTGGGATTGGGATCCCGAAACTGACCATGCCGTACTGTCAGATACAGCTTCAAACCTTCTGGGTCTTGAGCCCGGCAAAACAACATACAGCAGCGCAACCGGCTTGCGGCTGATCCATTCCGATGATCAGAGCCGTTATATCGCTCAGGTCAGAAACGCGGTTGATACAGGCGGAAGCTGGCACTGCGAGTACAGGATCATCAGGCCCATCGACGGAGAAACAGTCTGGCTCGAAGAAAGAGCCTCGTCCAAAAGAGACCCTGAAACAGGAAAGCTCCATCTATCAGGTATAGTCTGGGATATCACAGACCGTAAGAAAGACGAACTGGCGCTGTTAAAGACCAAGGAACAGAGCGAGCTCAACCGTAAGAACCTGGAGGCGATCCTGAAAGTAATGCCATCCGGAATACTGCTTGTCAATGCAAGCGACAAAACGTTCTCCTATTTGAACCGCAGGGCTATCGAACTATATGGGTGCAACTTTACAGGACGCTCGCTCAAAACTCATCTTGAAAAGATAAAGATAAGGAAACTGGATGGCTCGCATCTGCCATATGAAGAACTGCCTGTCTACCAATCGCTGACATACGGTCTTGAGGTCCGCAACAGGGAAATGCTCATCGAAAGGGCCGATGGCAGCCAGTTGCCTATCGTAGCGAGCTCGGTTCCGATATTCGATTCTGAAGAAAGGATAACCACCGCAGTTATCGCCTTCGATGATATAACAGAACGCAAGCGTACTGAACTAGCCCTCCAGGAGAGCGAAAACAAGTATCATTCTCTGTTCAGGTCGATGTGTGAAGGCCTTTGCGTTATGGAGCTGATATACGACACTGCGCATAAACCGGTCGATTTCAGATTCATGGACGTCAATGCCGCCTTCGAAAAGCTGACGGGATTGAGAAATCCGGTAGGCCGCCTGGTAAGCAGCTTGTATCCCGCAATTGAAGGTTACTGGCTTGAAGCTTTGGGCAAGGTCGCCCTTACAGGCGAGCCGATACAATATGTGAACGTGGCAAAGAAAATAAACCGCTGGTACAGCTTGAATGCATTCAGAGTGCAGGTAAACGGTTCCGAAGCCATTGCTGTGTTATTCAACGACGTTACACAGGAAATGAAGGCCAGAAAAGAAATGCAGGATCTGCTGAAAATACAGGACGAAGTTTTTGCAAACGTCTCACACGAGCTCAAGACGCCGCTGAACGTTATTTTCAGCACAATTCAGCTCCTTGAGCTCTACATACAGAGGGACGCTCTTGACGCCAACAAATACAGTATCTGCAAGAGTGTCCGTACAATCAAGCAAAACTGCTACAGGTTCACAAAGCTGATCAATAACATAGTGGATCTGTCCAAGATCGATTCGGGCTTTTTCAAGCTCGACCTTTCCAATGAAAACATAGTCAATATCGTCGGAAACATAGTACAGTCGATCGCTGAATACATCAGCGGCAAGGGACTCAGCGTAGTGTTCGATACAAACGCTGAAGAGAAGATCATTGCCTGCGATCCGGGCAAGATCGAAAGGATCCTGCTGAACCTCATTTCAAATGCGATCAAGTTTTCGAATCCTCAGGGAACGATAACCGTCTCCGTCTCGGATCTTGCCGACCAGGTCGAAATAGCCGTACAGGATACCGGAATAGGCATCGAGGAAAAATATCTGGACGCAATTTTCGAAAGATTCAACCAGGTGGACAAAACTCTGACACGTAACGCGGAAGGCAGCGGCATAGGCCTGTCGCTCGTGAAATCGATAGTCGACCTCCACGGCGGGACTGTGAGCGTAGAAAGCGAAGTGGAAAAAGGCAGCACGTTCCGGGTCCGCCTGCCGGTCAGGACAGTCGAACAGTCCAGCCAACCTAAACAGAAAATACCTTCTCTCAATAAAGTAGAGATGATCAAAATAGAATTTTCGGACATATATCATCAGTGATTGCATACACAATCCCCGGTTGCAGCCGGGAACCATTATTCACACCTCGAACTATTATTCACGCGTCGGACTATTATTCACACGTCGAATACATTTTACAATTCCCCGTCAATGTATTACAATAAGCAGATAAATACACAAAGACAAGGGCCTGCTTCAGCTGATTCTCCGACTTGGCGGTTTTACGTCAACCGACTGTCGGTACAGTTTTCCGGATCGTCGTGTGGGCCGCAAATACAGGGGGATTTCCGTTGTCCACTTTTATATACATCATAACAAACACAATACTTCCGATCTTCCTTCTCGTCGCCGCCGGCTACACAGCTCAGAAGAAATTCAGGATGGATACGCGCACCTTTTCCCGCATCAACATCTACCTGTTCATCCCTGCGGTGCTGTTCATGAAAATATATGAGGCAAAGGTATCGATGGCCTTCGTAGGCCAGGTGGTAACCTATATAATGGCGGTTCAGGCATTCATGCTGCTGCTCGGCGAGATACTGTCCAGGCTCAACAAGTACCCGCGCAGCAAGAAGAAGGCGTTCTGCAATACGCTTCTGTTCTTTAACAGCGGAAATTACGGACTGCCGCTCATCGACCTGGTATTCAAGGGAAGCGCCCTCGCCACAGCGTCGCAGATATTCATCATGCTGACGCAAAATATAACGACGAGCACCTTCGGGGTATTTCAGGCAAGCTCGGGAAAATCCTCTTACAAGCAGGCATTGAAGAATGTCCTTATCATGCCCTCGATCTATGTCCTCGCCATCGTAGTCATCGTAAAGCTGACCGGTTTTACCGTGCCTAATCCGATACTGGCGCCGCTCAGGTATCTTTCCTCAGGCTTCATCGGCGTAGCGCTGCTGACGCTCGGAGTGCAGCTTGCAGAGGTAACCGCAAAGATCAACATCAAGGACGTCCTGCTGTCCTCAAGCATCAGGCTGGTCCTCTCCCCCGCACTGGGATTGCTCCTGGTTCTTTTGCTGGGCGTGCAGGGAGACCTCGCAAAAGCGATGATAATCGGAGTCGCGACGCCCACGGCCGTAAACACGGCGATTCTCGCGCGCGAGTTCGACAACGAACCCGAATACGCCTCCCAGAACGTCCTGGTCTCGACGCTGCTCAGCCCGATCTCGCTGTCTGTGCTGATCTTTTTGCTGAACAGGTACATGTAGGGGCGGGCGAAGTATTCTGCACACATTGGTCTGAATAAGGGGCGAACGGGGTATTCTGCACGCAGTGGTCTGAATAAGAGGCGAACGGGGTATTCTGCACGCAGTGGTCTGAATAAGAGGCGGACGGTGTATTCTGCACGCAGTGGTCTGAATAAGAGGCGGACGGGTAAATGACATCACTCGTATTCGGGTGTTGGGGGGTTCGGGTATTTGGCTATTCGGGTATTCGGGTATTCGGGTGTTCGGGTGTTCGGGTGTTCGGGTGTTCGGGTG
>JAEXNT010000059.1 GCA_023439545.1 Bacillota bacterium | reverse complement strand
GGTATTTTTCTTATACTAAGTTTCTCTACCGAAAATGACATATAAATTCATTCCCCGCAAAGTATTTAATCCTATACATATTCTAGATGTTCATTGCGCACATAGTATATATTAATTCTACATTTAGCTATATTTTCCTTCAAATATTGCTGCATAATGAAATTTTCTCATATTTATACATAACTTAAGTAGTTAGTTATGTAAACATGAGAAGGCAGAGGCTGAAAAGGGATCCGCTCTGTCTTGAATTCCGTAAGCTTCAACGGCATTATAAAACCAAAAAAGAATTACAGACCTGTAAAGCATGTAAATTCATACGCATATACTGTTCGATATAATAATGCCATTGATCTTTTATCAAAGATAGAACCTTACTTGTTAATACAGTCGAAAAAGGTACGTGCGCAAATGTTAATAAATGAGTATAAGCAATTGACTCCCAGAAATGGCCGGTATTCAAGTGAGCTGATTCGAGCAAAACAAGATTTTTATAATCGTTTTATGAGCATATAAAAGGGCTATGAATATAAAATTCACAGCCCTTTTACAGTTTGGTGGAGGCGAGGGGACATGCGCTTCCAATGTTTCCATTGGCACTGACTATATCTTGAACTCTGCGGTGTCCAGAGTCCCCCGGCGTGTTATGGGAATTGATAATTTGGAGCTGCTGCCCCGATGCTTCCCATCCTAGTAGATCATCGAACCGGATTTGCATCCATGTTCCCAGACCCCTATGAGTCGATACAAGGCTGTTGAGTTTCCTCACATACCTCTCGGTATTGCCGTCGGCCTGCCGTGCAGCTTTCGCTGCGTTGCCTCCCGTTACGGTTTCACCGATAAAGCCGGGTTTTCACCTGCCTGTCGCCAGGCAGGGCGATTCTTTTTGCTATGGTATTGCAAAAGCAATCGCCAAAAGTTAGCAGGACTCGATGCCATGATAACTTTTCCAAGAGTCGAACCCCTGTCCGAAACCATATCCTCCAGCGCTTCTACGGGTGTAGATTGTAATTTGTGCCCTGCCTAGTATCCTTGCGGACTTGGGCCTGACGTTTCCCTACGGCGGACCTCTGCAATCAAAGTTCCACTTTCGGTAGCCTTTAATTCCTGTCCAGCTCAAGGCTACGACTGAACCAGTTCCGGAATTTGACCTTCCCCTTCCTAAGGCCTGACTTAATGACGCCGGCTACCTAAGGTGCAGGAACCTCAGACCGACGGTTAGCAGCGATTAAGCTGCTAAAGCGTAAGATACGTTATTGTTCTTAGCGTTTAATTTTAGTTTCTCGTTTTTTAAGAGGCCAACGAGAATCCTCTACCCGCTACACTGGTTCCAACAATCCCGTCGAAACCAATACGCCCCCATTATTGTAAGGCAGCACACCTTCGATTATAATCGCCGGGTATGCCCCTTAAGCGCTAATATTATTCAGTTTTCAAACTTCACCTTTGCTGTTCCTTCATCTTGCGGTCTATCTCGCGTTTGGCGTCGCGTTCCGCGATGTCATCGCGCTTGTCGTAAAGCTTTTTACCCTTGGCAACACCGAGTTCCACTTTCACCTTCCCCTTCTTGAAATAAAGCTCCAGGGGTACAAGCGACAGTCCCTTCTGCTGTGTCACGCCGATCAGCCTGTTGATCTCGCTCTTGTGCAGCAGCAGCTTGCGGTCGCGCAGTGGATCCTTATTGAATATGTTCCCCTGCTCGTAAGGGCTTATATGCATACCGCTCAGTATGACCTCGCCGCCTTCGATCATTGCATAGCTATCCTTCAGGTTCACCTTGCCCTGCCTGATCGATTTGACTTCGGTTCCGGACAGCACGATACCGGTCTCCATGGTCTGTTCGATGAAATAATCATGCCTGGCCTTTTTATTCTGAGCGATTACCTTGATCCCTTCGTTTGCCATAACAAAAGCCTTCCGTTTAGTCTCCCGAGCCGATAAAAATAACCCTTCGTGAAAAGGGCCACTTGTTTTTCATTCATCGTCATCGGTTAGTTATCATTATACCTGCGGCATGACACTGTGTCAAGTGAATTGGCGCCTCTCTGCCAATTGTACGGGACCGCATGGGATTTTGTCTGCTGTGCGGGAATTTGTCAGTCGCACCTGCATACGCCGCCCACACCCGCTTCACGCTTCTCACACCCGCTTCAACCGGTCCAGAAGCTCATACGGGATCCGTAGAGAGCCTCTTCCGATCCCGATTTCTATATGAGGCTTGAAACTGCCGTGGAAATCGCTTCCGCCCGATACGGCAAGCCCGTTACCTTCGGCAAGCTTCAATAATTTCGCCGTCTGTTCCTGCGTATTTTCGGAATAAACAGCCTCGATCCCCTTCAAGCCTGCAGCCTTGAGCCGTGGCAGAAGCTGTTCGAGGTCTATCCCCGCCATATCGAGATATACCGGGTGTGCGAGCACCGGCGTTCCGCCCGAACAGGCGATCAGTGCGATGCCTTCTTCAGGCGTCAGTTTATCCTTTTTGAAATAAGCCGGTTTCCCTGCTGAAAGATACTTTTCAAAGGCCTCGGCGATGCTGCCCACGTAGCCTTTATCCATCAGAGCCCTTGCAATATGCGGTCTTCCGACATTTACTCCGTCGGCTTTTTTATTCACTTCATCCATCGTTATGTCAAATCCCAGTTCATTCAGCTTGCGTATGATCTTGGGATTGCGCTGCTCCCGCATCAGCCTCAGCTCTTCAAGGG
>JAEXNT010000083.1 GCA_023439545.1 Bacillota bacterium | reverse complement strand
AGGGCAGCGTCAATAAGCTTAAAGTAATAAAGAGAATTATGTACGGACGAAATAATTTTAACTTACTTCGCAACAAACTATTATGCCTTGAAAGCAGACGCTTATTCAACTAACTCTGGAAAGAACCTTAATACTATTGACAAAATGGTAAAGGTATGCAAAAATGTTTCAAAATAGACTACACTACTCTACGTTAATCTGATTTGTGAGTTTGCTTAGGGGCCGGTGTCCATCACGCCCGCTCCGAGCGGCAAAGGGGCGCTGCCCTACACGCGGTGAATACCCACCCCGCGGAGTCACATCGGCGGATAAAGACAGGCAGTTTTAGCTGTCAGATCCGAATATGTGATTTCGCGGGGTTTTTTAACAAACGATCAATTAAGCAGGCGGTTTTTGTTGTATAAGGAGGGGTGTACATGGACAGGGTAAAGGAGTTTTATAATAACGCCTATGACGAGTGGGGCAGGCTCGAAAGGCACAGGATCGAGTTTGAAATGACCAAAAAAGCAATGGATCAATACATAGCTCCAAATTCTGAAGTGCTGGACGTCGGCGGCGGCCCGGGAAGATACAGCATATACCTCGCCGGACAGGGGCATTCCGTAACACTGTTCGATCTATCGGAAAATATGGTCGGACAGGCGGAGGAAAACGCACGCAGCGCCGGTGTGAAGCTCAGGCAGTTTATTGCCGGCAACGTGCTGGAGCTCGACAGATATTTGCCGGAAAGATCATTTGACACGATCCTGTGCATGGGACCCATGTACCACCTGCTTGAGGAGAATGAACGCGCTGAAGCCATGCGTCAATGCCTGGACCGGCTGAAACCGGGAGGAACACTTATAGTATCCTTTATCTCAGCCTATGCGCCAATGTTGGATTGGATGAATAAATGGCCTCATGAAATAAGGATTGTAAAGGAATCTTTACTGGGTTTGCTGAAGGACGGGCGGGCTTACGAAAACAGGGGATTTACAGACGCCTATTTTATCTATCCGTCAATGGTCAAAACCTTTTTTGAGGGGTTCGATATCAAGACTATCAGGTTGATGGCTGCTGAAGGCGTCGGCGTATTATGCGAATCTTCATTGCAGAGTCTGCCCGAGGAGGATTTTATGGAATGGATCGACCTCTTTTATAAAATAGCGGATCACGAAGCGGTTTTAGGCTCGAGTATGCATCTTCTTTACATTGGGCGCAAAACGGCATAAAGAGTTGAAATGATATGGATATTTAAGTATTTTGTGGAGGTGTAACGTATGAAGATCTATCAGGTAGACTCATTCACAGACAGGGCATTCGGGGGTAATCCCGCCGGAGTCTGCATACTCCAGGGCCCGGCTGACGAAAAATGGATGCAGGATATCGCAATGGAGATGAATCTGGCCGAGACGGCGTTCCTGTATAAAAAGGACGACGACATTTACGACCTCAGGTGGTTCACCCCCGAAGAAGAGGAGGACCTTTGCGGACACGCGACGCTGGCAAGCGCGCACATACTCTGGGAGAAAGGCGTACTTGAGCCGGATCGCAAGGCGGTTTTCAAAACAAGGAGCGGTATCCTCTCGGCCGTAAAAAAAGACGGGGCGATAGAGATGGATTTTCCATCGGAAGCGCCGACCGATACGACTGCACCCGAGATCCTGGACCGGGCGTTGAGCGTACCCTTCCTTTATGTCGGACGCAATCGCCTCGACTATATAGTGGAGGTTGAAAATGAAGAAACTGTAAGGAGGCTCGAACCGGAATACAATCTTCTGAAAAAGCTGGATGCGCGCGGAGTCGTCGTAACGAGCCGGTCCGGCAGCCCGGAGTATGATTTCGTATCGCGGTTTTTTGCTCCCGTGGCCGGTATAAATGAGGATCCTGTGACCGGCTCCACACATTGCTGCCTGGCGCCCTATTGGGGTAAAAAGCTGGGTAAGCTGTCAATGAATGCTTACCAGGCGTCAAAAAGGGGAGGGGCCATGAGGGTGACGGTAAACGGTGACAGGGTGCTGCTGGCAGGACAGGCGGTTACCGTGTTCAGCATAGAGGTTAATTGCTGAGCCGTATGGAAAAGGTCCGGAGCAGTATAATAAATGTGACTGGAATAAGAATAGGATGGTGACATTTTTGCAGTTGGAATTGATAAAGTGCAATATGAGATACGGGCCTGAGATTCAGGAAATGATCCGTGAAATAGGTCCCGGAGAAAATGGTTTTCACAATGACGGTTATGGTATGAATGAACAGGAATTCAGGGAATACATGATGCAATGCGTCGATATGTCGAGGGGTATAGATCTTCCGTCGGGTTTTGTGCCGCAGACGCTGTACTGGCTGTATGTCGACGGGAGACCGGTGGGGTATGCGAAGCTCCGGGAGTACCTGAATGAAAAGCTGCGTTCGATAGGCGGGCATATCGGCTATTGTATCCGTCCGACGGAAAGGCGGAAGGGTTATGGAAAGATCATACTCGGAGAAGTGATCAAAGAGGCGAAGAAGCTGAATATCCCCAAAGCTCTTGTAACCTGTTTCGAAGTGAACCAGGGTTCCCGGGGCGTTGTCGAAGGCAACGGTGGAAGGCTTGCGGATATAACGGACGGAGAATGTCATTACTGGATTGACCTGGACATTACAGAGGGCGTAAGGCAGGCTCATCCCGACGATTTTCCGGAGATGCTCGAGCTGTGGAAAAGGACGTCCGGCGTAGGCATTACTATGGAGGATTCCGAGGAGAACATAATCAAATTCTTCTTGCGCAACAAGGGAATGAGCTTCGTCTGTAAGGCGGACAACAGGATAATCGGAACCTCGCTTTGCGGGCATGACGGCAGAAGGGGGTATATCTATCATACGGCCGTATCGCCGGAGTACAGGGGAAAAGGCATAGGCAGGACGCTCGTGGAACGGAACCTTGAAAAATTGAGGGCGGAGGGCATAGGTAAGTGCCGTATATTCGTATTCAACAGCAATCAACCTGGAAACGCTTTCTGGAAGAGTTCAGGCTGGGTAACACGCGAGGATCTCACAACATACACCATAGATGTATAGATTGGCAGGATAGCATGATCGAGGCGCCTTTGGGAACTGGATACGCTTTTATTACGTCTTATATGCGTATTCAAAAAACCAAACGGGGGTCCCTCATGAAGAAAACAACCAGTATAATTTTGACTACCGCTCTTTTGCTGTCGGCTGCGACGCTGTCAGCATGCAGCGGGCGGAACGGCAGCGAACTTAATGTATCAGAACAGAACGGCAGTAATATTATCAACGTTACATACGAAGCTATGCCGGACGGAGGAACCGGTATTGCAAAAGATGGCAATAACGAATCCGGCTCTACAACTGTAAATGATTCGAGCAGTAAGGATATAAAGGAAGAAGTGGATGCGCTCCTTTCCGATTCTGCGTTGAAGCCTGCCGAATTGCTCAAATTTGTCAGGGAAAATATAAACGCCCTTTCGAAAGAAGACGCGGGCAGATTGCTTTTGCACCTTGAAAAGCTTCAGAATAGCGGTATTTCTGCCATGACTGACAGATACGATGCCGAATCTTTCCAGAACGAGCTCCTGTCATTATTGGACTTAAAAACAGGAGTATTAGAAGAGGATGAAATTAAAGATACGAAGCTGATTGATTTACTCGCTGAAGCCCGTGATAACGGCTATAGGACGGAAACGGCCGAGGGCAGCTTCTTCCCTGTGATCGACTACAGCGTCTATCTGGAATTTACAAAGAATTTACCTGAGGATCTGAAGGCATATTTCACCATTATGGCTGTTGAATCCGGCAAAGCTCCGGCAAAAGACGCGGAGCTTGTTATCGGTTGGGATGAGGTAATAGCAAGGGCGCTTGAACAGCAGAAGTTCCTGTCGTCATATGGACAGGCACAGAAGGCGGAGGATATAAAGCCTTTATATTCGAAATACGTCAGCTTTATATTTAACGGATTGCCCAATACGCCTGGTTTCGATCAAAAAACCGGCGTGATGTCCCCGGATCTGAGGGAAAGCCTGAAGGAAGCGGCAGAGAACGGCGGCGATACCCGGCTGGAAAAGGCTTTAAAAGATTATGCCGTGCTGCTAGAGAAGAATAAATACAAGCTGACTGATGAAGTGGCAAAATTCAGAGAAAAGGCGATTGCTGAATTGAGCGTTTAATCTATTCTGGTGCCAATGAGGAGGAGCGATGAATAAACCCCTAAGAATTATCAGTAATACTATTTACGGCATAGGTGTAGCAATCGCTATCAGCCTTGGCTGTGTTGCGCTTCTCGGTTCAAACCAAATGATAAACTCTGACACGATGCTCCCGTTCACTTGGAGAGAGCAAGCGTTTATGTGGCTCGCCTTTGGGACAATCCCAATGCTTTTAGCTTGTATGGCGGTTTATAAATTCAATGCAATCAAAAACTGTTCTCACAAAATACGAAATTTCATTTTCATCTTTTTTCCGGGCTTTATTTGTGCCGCCTGTGCACTGTTCATAATCGGTTTACTGGTTGTCGGAATGGTGAACAGCTTTCTGTTACATTGAGGCAAATAAAGTGGTTTTGAGGTGCTGCTGCGATGATTAAGCTTCTTATGATTCAGCCAAAGAATCCGGAAATCAACCGTTTTTGGCGGTTGCAATTCAACGATTTCTCACAGATAACAATTACATATCTCGCGGCATTCGTTGACGAGCGATATTACGATATAACGCTCATAGATGAATACTGCCAGCGCGTCAATCGGGTTGCGCGATTACAAGCCTCTATTAAGCCGTGCCTTTTCATCCCCCTTTTTGCTTTATCGGATCCAATCATTTGAACCGGATCACTCATTTAAGCTTTTTTACGAATATCCTGTAGAGGATAATGAACCAGACCGAAGTACAGGCCATACCCAGTATGAAGTCCAGAAAGTATTTGACTGTCTGGCCGCCGCCAGCCTTTATCAGGATGTCCATAACCCAATATGTCGGCAGAAGGCAGCCTATGACTCTCAGATATGAATTTGCAAACCACGCCAGAGGTATGCCAAAGAGTATAATACCGAGCAGCTTGGATACGGCGAGCCCTTCGACCTTGTTGGAGGCTATCGAAACGAGCATCATTGCCATCAGTATTCCGCTGAAGGAAGACAATACCGCAGGCGCAGGCAGCCATCCGTAAGGCAGACCGCCCAGCATGCAGAAAGAAGCGATCGCCATAGAGGTCGCCAGGGAGTATGCGAAGGGAAGTACCAGCCTGGAGGCAAAATAGGCTTTTCCACCTACAGGAGTTACCGAAAGGTAGATACATATACCGTCATCGCGCTCATCAAGCATAAGCAGTCCGACCATCATTCCGGTCATGGCCGGGCCCAGCGTCAATGTCAATGCATCCGCCATCAGAAAATACGGCTCGATGCTGAAATTCAGGTATTTGACAAGGAGCGTATCTATCAGCGGGACAGCCAGCTTAATGCCAATACCGGCAAGAAAAGGGGCAACACAAAGCAGGAGCAGCATCTGGTCGCGATATATCTGAAGCGCACTTCCCTTTAACAGTTTAGCGGCCTGTTTCATATGCTTCGCCTCCTATTCTCGATAAAAACCATTTCATTCGGTTTACGGCCAGAAAGAGCGCCGGAACCGTCCAGAGCACCACACCGCCGAGCATCACAAGCGGGCCGGCTCCGGTATACTCTGCCACGCTCCACTGAAGCAGCCTGAAAACAAGTGAACCCGGCATTATCTCGAGTAGTACCGATTTTATCCCGAACAGCAGCAGGAAGGGGGGCAGACCCAGGATTATTTCGGCCGGAACCGTTATGATCATGAACTGGTTTATTGTTTTGGCCCTTACGCCGGCTGCCAGCCCGACAAAGGTGTACAGCACCGATCCGGTCAGGAGAGACAGTACGAGGACCGGGATGTTTGCTTTTGCACCAAGTCCCACCGCCGCTATGACTACTCCGACCAGCACCGAAATAAAGCCCAGCGACAATGCTTTCGCCAGAATGTATTCCCAGACCCGAAGCGGGGAAACGAACAAGGCATCCAGCACCCTTTCGCCTTTTTCGAGCAGCAGCAGGCCACCGATAAAGAAGAAGCCCAAAGCTGCAGGATCAATGAATAGTACGATCACGGTTGCCATGCTTCTCCATGCTGCGGGAAAGATGCCGACCATAAGGATATAGAAAAGTATCATCACCGCATAGATAAAATAAAAGCCGTATTTCAATTGGAATCTCATATCATGCAGCGTAGTATTGAGGATTCTCATGCCAGACACCGTCCCGTCACTTCTATAAATATGTCCTCAAGAGTCTGTTCTTCCGAGTGAATGGAGATGACCTGCCGGTTGGCAAGCCTGACCATAAATTCACGGTTCTCGTGCAGTCCGTCCAGCGGCGCTTTGTCCGTATGGCGGCCGTCGCTCCCGTTGAATGTGTACGTGACTGCGTTGCCTCCTTTTCGAAGACGCAGGTTGTCGGGGGTATCAATAACTTTTATGCTTCCGTCAACTATGAATGCGACCCTGTCGCAAAGCTCTTCGGCATCGTGCATGTTGTGGGTGGTCAATAGTATACTTCTGCCCTCATGTTTCTGTTCGAGGATCATATCCTTTATCGTCCTGGCATTGGCAGGATCGAGCCCCGATGTGGGTTCATCCAGGAAAATGAGCACCGGTTTGTGCTGGATCGCCCTGATAAAACTGAGCCGCATCTTCATTCCCTTTGAGAACTCGGATACTCTTTTAAAGGCGTCGTTCTTAAGTCCTACCCTTTCGAACAGCTCCATTGGATCATACCCTTTACGGTCGTATAGCGATCTGAAGAAATTGAGGTTCTCGAGCGCTGTAAATTTGCCATACAGGTTTGGGAATTCGAAATCGACGCCGATCTGCTGATAAAAGTCACGCCTGCTGCTTTTCACCTCGGAACCCAGGACTTTGACACTGCCTCCGTAGCCCTTCAAAATACCGGTCAGTATCTTCTGGACCGTGCTCTTGCCCGCGCCCGACGGCCCCAGAAACCCGAATATTTCGCCCTCTCCAACGTTAAAATCCATATCGTTTATAAAGCTGTTTTTTTTTGAATACGAGAAACAAAGTTTCTCAACATGGATCATAAGAATTCCTCCATTATCCTTTACAGCCTTCATCCCTGAACATTTTTCCGGTAACCGCATCGACCAGGTAATTTATGACGTCGTCCAGTATATCCCTGCCGATCTCCTCCTCGTGCAGGAGCATCAGAAATATCGCACGGAACACTCCCGAAATAAGTTTCGGGTCGGCAGCCGTTTCTATGCCGAGCCGGCTTATCAGTTCAACGGCGGCGCTGTCGTCGCTGCTCAGATGCTTCGCGACTCTTTCTGCAGGAAGTTTTCTGATCAGCAGTTCCAGCTCGCCTTTGCCCATATTGAGCATCCATGGCGTTTTTTTAACTTCATCGAGAAGGAGCCTGATAACGTTGGTAAGGGTTTCTTTCTTATCGCCTCCGGAACTGCCCAGCAAATCGTATAGTCTTTCTTTAACCCTGGCGTCTATACGTTCAAATGCATCCATGAATAAATGCTCCTTGCTCGGGTAAAAAAGGTAGAACGAACCCTTCGAAATGTTTACCATCGATACGAGTTCGTCTACGCTCGTTTTTCTGAGTCCGTACCTGCCCCAGCATATCTCGGCCGCATCCATCAGCTTCTGCCGGATAGCTTCCCTTTCTCTTTCATTGAAGCCTTTTGCCAAATAAATCACCTCTGTAAACTATATGACTAGGACGATAGTTTTAGTCATATAGTACTCTGACTAGCACAAATTGTCAACAAGTTATTTTGAAGAAAATATGGAAATACGGCTGTAAGCCTGCTTAATGTCACTAAAGCAGGCTTACGCCGTATTGATAGGTTTACATGTCTCGAATTGCGGCTTGGTCTGAATAATAACCGGACGTACGGCATCATACGCCGATACGGGCAAAGCGACCCCGGTATAATTAAATAGTCTTCAGAAGCAACTGGCCAACGGGGAGCCTCGGCTTCGCCGTCGGCTGCTGATCCGGATAGCCAACGCTGATTAAAGCCGGTATGATATATCTGTCATCGATGCCGACGAGCTTTTTTATGGAATCGGCATCGAACATGCCGATCCAGCAGGCGCCTAGTCCCAGATCGGCTGCTTTGAGCAAAATGTGTTCGAAAGAAATACCTGCGTTTAGGTGCAGCAACGTATTGATATATGCTTCGTCGCCTCTGTTCCGTTCAACTATTGACTCATACCCGGATGAAAGCGAAGCTTCACCGCTGCCCATCGCTTTTTTCAACACGTCCAGCATAGAATCGAAGGCCTTTGGATCCAGACAGCATATTATCAAAGCGGGTGAATCGGCTATAAATGAGTTGGGAGAACACTTTGCTATTTTTTTGATTACCGAACTCTCTTTTATTATCACGTATCGCCAGGGTTGCAGGTTAAGGGCAGAGGGCGCCAGCCTTGCGGCGTCTATAAGCTGAAGCAGGTATTTCTCCGGTACGGACACAGGCTTGTATTTCCTGATGCTCCTTCTCATTCTTAACACTTCATCAAATTCCATTTAGCACCTCGAACAAATTATTTAGTCCAGACTTTACATGTAAAGAGAATAGCTATATTCTAATTATAGAACAAATAGCCAATATTTGAAGTATGCACTATTTTGTAAGATACTATATAGAAAGAGAGTATTGGGATTATGGGGCTTGCAGAAACCAGAGGGACACATATCTGTCCTATAGAATATACGCTGAATTCGATAGGAGGCAAGTGGAAGCTACTGATACTGTATTATCTGATGGTTGACGGGGTGAAAAGGTATGGCGAGCTCAAAAGGTCCATAACCGGGATAACGCATAAAATGCTGAGCCAGCAGCTCAAGGATCTTGAGACGGACGGAATAATTCTGCGCAAGGAGTATCACCAGATACCTCCCAAGGTGGAATATATGCTGAGCGAGAAAGGCGCCACACTGCTTCCGATACTGAAGCTGATGTACGACTGGGGCTTGGAGAATTTGAAAAGCAAAGGTATAACTGTCCATGGTAAATTGGACTGATAGACAGGCGGAAGTGATGCCGGCGCTGCCGGGCGAGTGCTGCAATTGGGCGAAGTACTGCAGAAAAGAGGAGGTTGACATGCAGATATTAGTGGATGCGGACGCGTGTCCTGTAAAGGAGATCATTGTAAAGGTTGCGAGACAGTGCGGTCTGGCAGTCACCATGCTGATCGATACCAGCCATGAGCTTAATGACGGCTACAGCAGGGTAATAACGGTGGACAAGGCAAGAGACAGCGTCGATATAGCCCTTATCAATCTGGTCAGTTCCGGCGACATAGTGGTGACACAGGATTACGGAGTGGCTGCGATGGCCTTGGGAAAGAAGGCAAGAGCTCTGAACCAGAACGGCCTTGTTTTTTCGGATGACAATATCGACAGGCTGCTTTTTGAAAGGCATCTTGGTCAAAAGGTGCGGCGGGCGGGAGGCAGGACTGCAAATCTGCCAAAGCGAAGCAGGGAAGACGATGCAAATTTTGAAAGTGCATTCAGAAAATTGGTGGATGATCAAATCGTATGACAGCAGATACTAAAAAAAGGCCTTCTCCATGGGAGAAAGCCCTTCTCTTTTATTCTGCCGGATTGCGTGCCGCACCGCTTCCGGATGATTGTCATACCACCTGCGGCTGCCTTATTGCGGCGGCGTAGGATGCTGCGTAAAGTATCAAAGCGGCTATCATGAAATTGATCGGGGCAAACAGTATGCCGTTTGGGATTCCATAACGGAAAAATGACATTAACAGGTTTCCTAAAACCGGTGTAAGCGGGGTGAAAATAAACGACATACCAAATGCGACCCAGAATACTATCTTGAAAATTGTCCCGAATTTGTACGCCAGCGCTCCATATAATGTGGAAAAGGATGTTATCAGTATGAAAAGCGCAAACATATAAAGTATTTCAGTACCGATATTGCTTTCCGGATAGATCGAGTGAAACAGATTCATATTGTTTTCGCTCTTGTAGAATAACTCAGCCAGGGCGTTTTCAATAATTGAAAAAACAGCGGAGATAACCGCAAGCAAAACCGATAATATGACGTTGGACAATAGTGAAGATAGGAATATGTTTTTCCTGGTGTTGCCAAACATCATTAAATAATTGGTTTTCGATTTATAGTCGGCAATCACGTAGACGAACCCGAAAATGACCGCTGTGAAAGACATGCTTGAACTGAAGCTGGAGCGGCCATTCGAAGCGATGTTCTCATATATTGTAAGAAGGTACAGCACTGTGCATATCGCAGTATAAAACCCCAAAAAAATGAACGTACCCATGAACTTTTTCTTGATCTGGTAACTCAGACATTTGGAAAATCTGCTCATTTCACAACCTCCTGATTCTGCTCGGTCAAATAAATGAAAAGCTTCTGTACGGGTATGGGAGAGATATCCGCTCCTCCTGCCGTTAGCCTTTTGAGCTTTTCGCCGTTGAGGCTTTCGAAAACGGCGCATATCTTTATATTGCCTACCATTTCACAGTGGATTACATTCATGCCCGAGACGGCCTCGTCGACCATGGAGGCCTTGCCGGAGACATACCTGGCCATTTCCTTCAGTTCCTCGACGGGAAGCTTTTCGACCAGCATGCCGTCCCTGATGATAAGGGCTTCCTCGAAAACGTCCGCAGATTCTTCTATCAGGTGCGTCGAGATTATATACGTCCGCGGATTGTTTTCATAGTCTTCTAGAAGTTCTCTGTAGAAAAGGTCCCTTACCGCCGCATCAAGTCCGAGGACAGGCTCGTCGAATATAGTCAGGGGAGCCCTCGACGCCAGGCCTATGATTATACGCAGTATCGATTCGTATCCTCTGGAAAGAGCCTTGTATTTTTTACCGGTAGAAAGATCGAATTTTTTACAAAGCCTCTTAGCATATTCCATGTCGAAATCGTCGTAAAAAAGTGCGGCTTCCTGCAGTATCCGGGATACGCGGACCGTATCGATAAAAAGGTCCTTCTCAGGCATGTAGCAAATCTTTGCCAAAGCCTCCTGGTTTTCTACCCCATTCTGTCCGAAAAGCCTTACCTCACCATTGTCGGCGAATATCCTGGACGATATGATATTGAGAAACGTAGTCTTTCCCGCGCCATTACGACCCAGCAGTCCGTATATTTTGTTACTCTCCAGTCCGACCGTAAAATCCCTGACAGCTTTGACATCGCCATAGCTTTTATTCAACTTATTTGTTTGAAGTATAAATTCACTCACCTGTTTGGCCCCCTTTCCTGATCATCTCAATTATCTCTTCCGTTTTTATGTCCAGGTTGCCGGCCTCTTCGAGCAAAGCCTTTATGAACCTCTCGTAAAAATTGCTTTTTCTTTCGTCCTGTATTATTTTCCTGGCTCCCGTTGTTACAAACATTCCGATCCCTCTCTTTTTATAAAGAATACCGCGATCTACGAGCAAGTTGATGCCTTTGCCCGCTGTAGCAGGATTGATCCTGTATATGACAGCCATCTGGTTCGTCGATGGTATTTGGGTCTCTTCTCCGATGTTGCCCTTTATGATATCATCCTCTATACTTTCGGCAATCTGAAGGTATATCGATTTTTCATTGTCAAAATCCAACTTCAATATAACACCCTCCGATCTGTTAAATAGTTAGTTACTCATGTAATTAACTATACAACAGACTAAGCGACGTGTCAATAGTAAATTGAAAATTTACAGTAAAAAACCGGCTATCCGGCCCGGAAGCCGAATACCCGGTTTTCAACTGCAACGATATCAACGGCACGCAACATAGCGATGTCAATGCCTATTTGTTAACTTCATCAACCCGGCACATGACGGATAACTTCCGTTACCTGCTGAAATACTGCGCTATACCGTTTGCCAGACTCTTTGCCAGGCGTACCTGCTCGGCCTCGCTCGTTATAAGCTCAAAATCGGACGGATTCGGGACAAAACAGTTTTCTATCAGCATGGAGGGAGTCCAGGCGCCTCTGACGACATAGAAATTGTCCCAGCGTACGCCCTTGTTGACACGGCCCGTTTCTGACGCGCTGGAAAGCAGCGCCTCCGACAGCGGTTTTGCCAGCGTTTCCTTGTAATGCACCGAGAAGCCCGTTATCTTTGATATGTCAACATTGACTTCCATGCTGTTTGCGTGTATAGACAGGAACATATCCGGCTTCGCCCTTCGTGAAGCGGCGAGCCTGTCGGTCAACGATATTGTAACGTCCGTAGTCCTTGTCATAAGGACGTCCGCTCCGAGTGTCTTAAGTTCGTCTCTCAATTTGAGTGCAGTGTTGAGATTGATCGCCTTTTCAGCGTATTCCGTTCCAAGCGGTCCTATGGCTCCGTACTCCGTACCGCCGTGACCAGGATCGAGCATGATGGTAAGCCCGGTCAGCGGACGGTCTCCAAATGCAGTCCTGACTGGATTTTTAACATGGAGTATGATCCCGGACATGGTTTTTTCAATATAATAGCCTTCTATAGTGCGGCCCGGCTTCAGTGTCAACCTATACCTGCCAAGGCTGCCGTCACGTATGAAGGAAACCGATGAAAACGGAGAACTGTCCGGCAGCGCAGGCAGCGTTCCGGATTGCATCGCCGAAATACTGAGCGTAAGCACATTGCCGTCAAATTTGGCTACCGCAGCCATTGAATAAGGATAATCGAAGCTTATCGAATCCCATTTCGGACCGGCTTCATAATGTGCCGTGTTTACCGAAGGACTAAGCTGTGCTCTCGAGGTATAAGTGCTGACGCTTGTTTTCCTGACCCACAAGCCGGAAGATAGTCTGGCGTAGCTGCCGGTCATGCCTGTAACATAATCCACCATGCCCTTGCGCAGCTCGTATGAAGCGCCATTGCCGGATACAGGTTCGGCGAAGGTATCTATGTCCTCATTTGAAACTTCGGCGTAAAAAGGGGAGCCTTTCATTATTACACCGATTTTACCGGGAGCTTTCTGCGTCCTGACAGTGCCATTGTAATTCATTGTGTACACCGGGGCTCCAAGGTCGATATTCCTCGCCGCGCCCGTATATGAGGGAACGGTATAGGTATAGGTGAACTTTGCCGGGTACAGACCGCCGCTCTTTGAGGCGGTTTTCATGCCATATGTCTTGCCGCCGACCTTTACGGTCACTTTTGAGCCTGCCGGCGCAGTGCACGACAACGTAATTTTCTCGCCGGGCTGCCTGTATTCCTGCGATTGCGGGAATACTGACGACGCCGTTATTCCAGCCGTGCTCATTTTACCGGCGGCGCCGGCGCCGGACGATTTGTTAATAACGCGTGTTACATATGAACCGTCCTGAGAAAACGTGAAAACGTTACTGCCGTTCTTCAGATCGACAAGTATGCCGAAATATCCCAGCAGGGAACGGTTTGCAACGGGCTTTCCGTTCAGATAGAGGGTTTTCCCCGGATCGGACGTGCCGTTCAGATAATAGCGGCTGTAGCTTGTAGTAGTATTGCCCGAAGGTATCGACACCGTTACCGGCGTGCTTGATACGCGACCGTCAAGACGGTCGTAGACAGCTTTGATTGCGGCTGCCAAAGCCGGTGAATTGTCAAGTGCCGAATAATTATAAAAGAGGCTGCCTTTGACTTCCGGATACGTGCTGTTCAGCAGCAATTGCTTTTCTATCTCTGAAACGCCGTACCAGGAACTTGACTGGCTTGCGTTATTTGCCCGGTACGCAGCCTGCCCGATATACAGGTCTACGGCAGTCCCGCTCACCACGTTCTTCCACCAGGTCAGCAGCTTGCTGTAATCCGCAACGGAATACCCTATATTCCAATAGAGCTGGGGAGCTATATAATCGATGATGCCGCTTTTGACCCAGGAGCGTGTGTCGGCGTAATGGTCATAGTTGGATTCCGCTCCGTTGGTATTGCTTCCGAGAGCGTTGGACTTCCTGTTGGCCCAGATGCCGAAAGGGCTTATGCCGAACCGGACATCCCTGCCTGTAGCCTTGATGCCTTGCGAGACTTCGCTGACAAGCGCGGTGATGTTCGCCCTCCGCCAGTCTCCTAAAGAATAAGAGCCCTGTCCGTATTTTTTGTAGGTTGCCGAATCGTCAAAATCCCTGCCCGGATAAAAATAGTCGTCGAAATGGATACCGTCGATATCGTAGCGGTTCACAAGTTCAAGCACGCCGTTCGTTACAAGCTGTCGAACCTCCGGTATCCCCGGATTGAAATACAGGTTGCCGTCCGAATATCTCACTACCCAGTCGGGGTGGAGCCTCGCGGGATGGTTTGCCGGCAGGGCAGTAAGGGAGGGCTTTGACTCGGAGCCCGATCTTTTGGTAACCCTGTAGGGATTTATCCACGCGTGTAGTTCAAGACCACGCTTATGCGCTTCATCTATCCAGAACCGGAGCGGATCGAAACCTCCTGCAGGGGCCTTGCCAGGAGTTCCTGTAAGATATTTCGACCACGGGAAGTAATCTGATCTGTAAAAAGCGTCGGACGTCGGCCTGACTTGCAGGAAAACGGCGTTGAGCCCTGCTTTGTTGGCCGTGTCCAATACCTTTGTCGCTTCGCTTTTCAGGACTTCTATATCAGTTGTCGGTTTGGACGGATAATCGATATTCACGACAGTCGCCACCCATAACCCGCGCATATCTTTAGCTTCAGATGTATCAGCGTTTACAGGCATCATGATAAAAGGTATGGAAGCAAGTATGATCAGGACTATCGTTATTTTGAGCAGGTATTTCATTTTCGTCTCCTTTTGTCGCGGTTTTACGGCTGATATATGCTCAAGCCTATTATATTTCGACATAAAACTTCTATAAATGTTCCTGGATTACCTGTCGTTTAATCTATTTTTAATATTTGTAACAAAACAGTAATATGAGTCACAACTTGACACCGTAACGTAACGGTATTATAATTTTATCCAGAGACATATTATCGGTTTTGCTCTTTATGACAGCTTAAACCTTTAAAAATAAAATATATTATAAAAGGTGAATTTTATGGACCAAAACAGTTATCGAATCGGAGAGCTTGCGGAAAAATCGGGTGTGACAAAGCGAACGATCCACTACTATATGGGCCGCGGGCTGCTGCCGCCTTCCGAAGGCGCGGGTCTCGGAACGACCTATTCGGACGAACATCTCTACAGAATCATGCTGATAAAAAAACTTCAGGACGATTATCTTCCGCTCGACGAGATCAGAAGAAGGATATCCGGCATGAGCCTGCAGGAAGTTTTAAATAGCCTTGAGGGAAGCGATGCGGCTGTGATGTTGTCAGAACCCTCGGTACAATACGGCCCTTCCGTTTGTTTGACCGGGGAGAACCCTCAGGGGATTAACCATACGAAAAAGAACGCAGCGGCAGGCAGCATAACCTATGAACGTATCGATATCGGCTCCGGACTGGAGCTTCACTTTCGATCCGATAATGAAAAAGCGTGTGAAATGGCGGAAGTTCTATACAGATACGCCCAAAAAATGATGAAGGAAGGTTAAAGCCAATGAAAACCAACAAAAACGAAGATAACTACTCCCTGAATTGCATAACGGATATAAAGACCGGCAGGCCTGTCTGTCCTCTGCGTAATGTTGAAATAGACGCAGTGCTGGACACATTCATGTCGGAAGTCACTTTGACGCAAAACTACATAAACGCCTCCGGTCATGCCATAGAAGCCCTATATACGTTCCCGGTCCCTCACGACGCCCAGGTGACAGGCTTCAGATGCAGCATCGGCAGCGATACGATACAGGGAGAATTCAGGGAAAAGGAAGAAGCCTTCAGGGAATACGACAGGGCGGTTCGGAAAGGCGACAGCGCTTTCCTGCTCGAAAGCCACAGACCCGATATTTTTCAGGTTTCGCTCGGGAACATTGCCGCCGGTGAAAAAGTTTCGATCACTATTTCTTACATTGAAGACGTCAAAATAACCGATCATGAGCTGCGCTGGTCCATTCCCACAGTAGTAGCGCCGCGTTACATCCCGGGGAATGGAACGGGACACAAGACCGGACTCGAGACCGGGATTAAGGCCGGTCCGGGGACAGCAAGCCCTACGGAGCTCGTGCCCGACGCGGATTATATAACTCCGCCTGTTGGAAAGACTGATTACACGCTCAAAATAAAAGCGGTACTTAAAGGGATGAAAGGGCTGAAAAAGGTCTCTTCGCCCAGCCACCCGGTCGAAGTCAGCTTCGACGGGGAAAATGTGACAGTTACCTTATCGAAGGAAAATGAGCCGCTGGACAGCGATTTCATAATAGCGGCGCAACTTGCTGAGGACAATGCGGACAGCTTGATTACAGCCTCGGGCGGCAACGGTATTTTCGGGTCGGTCAGTTTTTGTCCTGATCTTTCCGATCACCTTAAAAAACCCGGGGCTTGCGAATATGTATTCCTGGTGGACGCATCGGGCTCGATGGGCGGGGAAAAGCTCGAACAGGCAAAACGTGCGCTTTCGATCTCGCTGAGGAACCTGTTTGAAGGCGATTATTTCAATGTTATCGCGTTCGAGAACAGCTACAGCTGTTTCTCAAAAATATCTCTGCCCTATTCGCAGGATAATCTCGAAGCGGCGGACAAATGGATATCGGCGCTTGCGGCGATGGGAGGCACGGAAATATTCGATCCGCTGAGATTCGTGCTTGAACGTTCGGACGGGATAAAGGGACTTGAAAGAGTCGTTTTTCTGTTTACAGACGGACAGGTCGGCAATGAGAGCCAGATAGTCGATCTTGTGAGTAAAAACGGCGTTTCGCTGCAGCTATATCCGTTCGGTATCGATACCGCAGTGAACAAGTATTTCATCGATAGCCTGGCAAAGGCCGGGAACGGCATGCCGGAATACATATATCCCGGAGAAAGAATAGAAGACAAGGTGATACGTCAGTTTTCAAGGATACACCAGCCTTACCTTGCCGATTTAACAGTGACCGGTGAGAACGGAAGAGAACTTGAAACCGTGCCGTCGCTGCCGGCCAGGTTATATGACTCGGAGACCTTCAGATTTATTGCCCGGGAGGAAAATGGCGCTAAAATGGATACGGTAAGGATCGTCGGAAGCGTCGGGGATGAAAAACTCAAGTTTGAAATCAAAGGCGAAAATACGGGAGATGAAAGGCTGCTCGGCCTTAAGTGGGCGAAAGGCACGATCACGGAACTGGAAGGTCAAATGAACGGTACCTATGAGCGCAGAAAGGACCTTGTCAGGAAGGAGATCATCGAGCTTTCTTTAAGGTATTCGGTGCTGTCGACGTTGACTTCACTGGTGGCCGTATACAGAAGAACCACCAAAACAAAATGTCTGCCGCAGACAGTGATAGTACCTGTTGCAACTCCCAGAGGATGGTCTATGCCGCTCTCACAGGAAAAGACATTTTCTTTTGCACCTTTATGCGTAACTGAAAGCTGCATGAGGTCATATCAGGGTGAAGAGGGCGGGATAAACGGCATGAACTGTGATGCTGAAGAACCCGGTTTCATCGGAATGCCTTCATTCCTGAGGAAAGGACGATCGATTTCCGGCAGATCGGGTAGCGGCAAATCGATGCGGAGCAGGCAGGAAGAATCCGCTTTCTCAAGCGCACCGAAAGCTTTTGACAGTAGGGCGGGAGCAAGCCCAACGGAAAATAAGACCACCGATATCAAGACAGAGTTACATGGAATGACTGATACCAGGGCAGCTTTGCATGAAATGATTATTACTGCTGCACAGCTGCAGGACGCCTCAGGCTCTTTCGGTACCGACGGCGATGCTGTATTCAGGACCTCATGCTTTATTATAGGAATGCTTTTGCTTGGTGAAGAGTGGAAGCCATACAGGATACAGCTCATAAAAGCCGGAGAAGCACTGATGAAATATCTGACCGGCAATGACCGAGGCGCAGCTCAAACCGTAGCGATGTCTGCAGCCCGGACAGATACCCTGACACAGACAACAGATCCCGGAAAAACAGCCGCATCATCACTTGCCGCCGCCGCACTGGCTATGCTGACCGATAAAGGTCTGCTCAGGCAGGACTTAAAAATCAGTTCATTGGAGAGCGTCATAAACGCTTTGCCGGGAAACGCCTCCGAGATGTTCAATGAAATACTTTCCGGCGAGATAGGACAGCTGCCGGGCGCCGGCGGGGGCAGCACTGCGGACGTTAATGACAAAAAGCTGCGCGCAGCACAGTACTTGCAGGCTGTTATAAAATAATCGAGCAAGCCGGTTAACAGATATCCCCACATACCCTTCGCAGACCCTCGCGATGAGACGCATTACCAACGGCGTTTCTATCGGTAGCTATTGAAATTGTAACATAAATGATGCCAGTATCTGTACAAAATATGTTATTATAGTTAATAGTTACAAAAAAATACAAGGGGAAGCGGAGGTGTACAATGCTATTGCTTTCGATAGATAACAATGCCGACCTGTTGAAGGCTGAACGATTATATGAGCAATACAAGTACCTTATGTACAGCGAAGCCAATAAGATCCTGCAGGACAGGCATCTTGCCGAAGATGCCGTCCAGCAGTCCTTTATAAAAATAATTGATAATTTGCATAAAATTGATGAAATTAATTGTCCCCGAACACGAAATTTCCTTGTTATTATATGTGTTAATGTTGCTAAGAGCATATGCAATAAAAGCCTTCACTTGAACAAGCGAAGCGATACGATCGACGTTATTGACGCCGATATCGCGGATGCCGGGAATGACCCGCTGGATATACTTGCAGACAAGGATAGCGTTAAGCAGATTACCAGGGCGATTGAAGCGCTGAACCCGATATATAGAGATGTGCTTTTATTAAAGCAGGCCTATGGATACTGCACGAAATTGTGAAACTGCTTGAAATACCCGAGGAAACGGTAAAAAAAGGTTGGCAAGAGCGAGAAAAACGTTATCACGGGTACTGGAAATTGAAATGAGTCAAACCCATTCGGAAATCAATTTTGGAGAAGACGGCTTAAAAGGTGATTCTTACAAATCCGATGAAATTACTCTCGGCTATATACCCGAAGGTTTTAAGCTTGATAAAAGAGATGTTGAAGGTAACATGGCCAGCCTGGTTTTCAAAGGGGAAAAGTATTATTTTGTTTTCTCTATGAATAACATTACCGGCTCGATGGGAATTGATACAGAAAACGCGTCTGTCAAGAAAATTATTATTAATGATCAAGAGGCACTTTACAGTTCGAATAGCAATGTCAATATTCTGGTATGGCACGATGAAAAATTGTCGTATATATTAAGCGGAACACTTGACGAAAAAGAAATGATAGAAATAGCTGAAAACGTTAAAAAATAAAAAATATTTAAAAACTTGTCCTCTTTTCCTTTTTAAACTGGTTATTATTGATAGAAACCAATCTATGGAGCAGGTGGAATCGGACACAGCAATTACAGCAACGGCAAGTACCAAATTGTAATTTGAAAAGGAAGAGCCGGGGCAGTCAAGTTGAATTTCTCCTTAAGGGCATAGACCCAGAGAACAGGCTTAACCAGATCAATATGAAAAACCGTGAAAAACGTAGATATTCAAAGTATGTGAGAATTTATTAGGGGTTAATAAATAGAGGATAGTGATTTTATGAAATTAAGAAAACAAGTATTTTATGTTCCTATATACATTGTTCTTATATATTTATTTGAAAGGCTCTTTTATTTTAAAGATAGGAATTTACATTATATAGTTGAATTCCTTTGCTTATTTATAGCTGGAGTTCTAATAGGTTTGAATAAAGATTTACTAAATAATAAATCTAAAAATGTTAAATTTGATAAAGTAAGATTTCTAATAACTTTTATTCCTTTATTTGTTGTTTTATTTGTATTAATTGGTTTAAACTTTCTCGTTTTCATTGGTTTTGACAATATTATGCTGCCTAATTTTATTGTTATATTATAGGGAATAATCATGTATAAACAAGTAGGTATGGTTCTGTTAGGTTATTTTCTCTCTTCGAATATTAAATATGAATATACAGTGCAGATATGAATATAGTTTCTAAAACCTCCAAGAGAAGGGAAATTGCCAAATCAGCCGCTTCAGTTAGTAAGTGCCAAACAAAACGGCGCCAACCAATTTAGCCATTCATATGACATAATCCTACTAAAAAGTCTTTAGGCTTTTCAGGTTTTTAGACATTCCCTTTAAAAGACTAAAGCTACAAAGGAGCATTCTTGTATGGGAATAAAAATGAACTTTGAAAAAAGAAATGCCAAACTGTAGAACTCGATGTTTGAGTTGCCTGGCAGTAACCACAATCAAATACAGGAGGCAAACGTACATTCGATGCCGGAAGACATGGGAGATTTGCTGCTTGGAGAAACGAAGATATTCAAAGTATGTGAGACTTGATTAAGGGGGGATTCTTAATGAGAAAAAAAGTTTCAGGCAAAATTGCAGCTTTAGTAATTGCAGTTTTAACGTGTTTGAACGGAATAAGCGTTGTATCCGCCGCTGAACAAGGCGATCTAATCGATTCAGGCAAAGAAAATGCTTCTATTTCACCTTGTTTTCTTGCAATAGTCAGTTATGCCAACAATCTGATTTTAAACTCAGGCGGGAGATTAACCTGTGAAGGCAGAACCGAAGTCCAGTATGGATATGATGCCGGGCTCGTCATTGAGCTTCAGCAATATGATGGGCAATGGAAGACAATCAAGACTTGGAGCGCTTCGGACAGCACGGTTGTTTCCTTGAGCAATGATTGGTATGTCATAAGCGGATACCAATACAGACTAAAACTCACACACACTGCGATTAATGGCAATAATGCTGTAATTGACAGTTTTATAGGTTATAGTAAAACAATTACATATAACTAGAGACATCCACGAAATATATAAAACTCGCCAGGCAATTAATGCTATATAAGAGCAGGGAAGAGGTAATTTCATTATGAAAACAAGGAGTATATTAATATTATCGATTGTGGTTTTCATATTACTTTCAACATCAATAGCATATGCCGTGACCTCGGAAAACCCATTTAATGTGTTTAAAAGAAACTTTATTATGCTAACAGAAAAATTAAAAGACAACAATTTAAGCCGCGATGAAAAAATAGCAGCATACGAAGAAAGAAAAAGGGTATTGGAACAATATAACGAAGAAATCGGTAATAGCAAGTCATCATCGGAAGAACTTAAAAAGTTAGAGCTAAAAAAAGAACGGGACGATATTCTGAAGGACATAGTAGCTACACATAAAATAACCATTGAAGATTATACTGTTCTCGAATTTGATCAGCTAAACGATTTTTTCTCCGGAAAAATAGAAGGATTTGAGGATAAAGATTTCCTCGAAAAAGCCAAACCGATAATAAATGAGTTCTACTTTTATAAAGATGTCCAGAAGGGTAACAAACGTCCATTTATTATTGTAAAACAGGATTCTTCTGAAATTCTTGTGATTTACAAGGATTACCAAGGGAATAATGTTGTTCAAAAAGCAGAAAAGGCCAATGACACTTGGGAAAAATCAAAGGAGACCAAACAAGGGAAGGTGTTTGACGGTTCGGCTAAAACGTCTATGGCGGGAGGTCGGGATAACAATGAATTTCCGAAACGATATGCGAGTTTTGATTATGAGATGAACTCTTTACTGCTGACAGATTATAGTACAAATGGATTAATAAAGAAGATTGCATTTGAAAAGAACAGCTATGTTCAAAATATACATAAGTTTGATAAAGGGTATGTCATTCAAGTCAATTATGCGGATACACCCGTAAAAAAGGAAAAAGATGCATACGGTTCATTTGTAATTTTTCCGGAGGTAATTAATCGATGCATACTCAGGGTTTATGATGAAAACTTGAATCTGGAAAAGGAGATTGATGTCGGCTCAAAATTGCCTGCAGATTATTGGGGGCCGCTGCCTCAATCGGCTGTTTCTAAAGATGGCGCCAAAGTTGCTTGGGCATTTGATAAACTATATGTTTATGAAGTATACTCCGGTGTAATAGAAAAGATATTTGATGAAGAGAGGGATGTAGGTTTTTCACATGTGTGCTTCACCAGGGACAGCAAAAATATTGTTTTTACAGGAGGTAGTATTAAAACGGAAGAGGGTGACTGTGTTTTCGGATTGATTGACCTTGAGAATAGAAAAATGTCTCTTCACATTGAAAAACAGTACCATTCAAATTCAATCCAGGTGACAGCCAGATATGCCTGCATACGTGATAATGGGAAGCCTTTTATCGGAACCTCCGTCGGAAGGGTCCCAATACTTGATCTGCAAACAACAGAAGCATTTACTATAAAGGTTGGCGGGTCGGAAAGCGCTCATGCAAGAGTAAGCGAGGATGGAAAGTATCTGATTACACTGCAAGAAATAGCATCCGGCAATTACCGGATCCGACAGTATGGATTACTTACCGGAGAAATGCTGAATGAAAGATCGATCACCCCGGATGTCGGTGTTTTATGGAATGCAGACATAATTTATAACGATAAGACGTCAACATACGAATTGGCTGGAATTACGGAAGACGGGAAGTATACTGGCTATTCCTTTATCCTGGAGGATAAAGGACTTGTTTGTATAACAACGTAAACCACTTGCTAAGCAAGTGGAAGAAAAAAGGCTTATGCCGTTGAATATAAAAAAACTCCTATGTTAGGATAATTGCAGGTCTAGCCAACCGCAAATAAACAACATAGGAG
>JAEXNT010000011.1 GCA_023439545.1 Bacillota bacterium | reverse complement strand
TATGGTCAGCCAAAGAAGCTAAGTTCATCTCACTGTCAACTATGTTCTCTGCCGGAGCATGCTTAGCCGTTGCGTTGTCGGACGCTGTAAATAGCCTTCCGATATGGAGATCCATTGTAATGGTTTTACTCTCAGCAATAAGCATTTCGGTTGCTTTATTCATATTCGACGATTACTCAGCTCAGTTCGAGGAAAAATAAGCCCCAATAAACTCAGAAGGCCGGAGGTGCGCAAACACATCTGGTCTTTTTATGCCGTCCCTTCAGCTACGGGAGCCGGTAAAGGACGGCGGTTACATAATATCACAAATGAAACGAGAGGTGCGAGGATGTGGGAACTATTCGAAAAAGTCTGTGATACAGTAAAGCCAGCTGCAGTTTTTATCGGCGCGACCGCTACCTATTTACTGTTTCCTGATACCAGTTTTATTGGCTGGTGTGCTGCTGTATGGATTGCTATGTTGCTTGATCTGTTCACACGCTGGAGAGTAATTTTCAAAAAGAATGGTGGTGTCATGAAAGCCTTCCAGACAAAAGCCTGGAACTCCCATGATATGTTCGAGAAGTCAAAGGATAAAATCATTACCTACCTGGTGATCATGATCCTCGCTGGGCTATCCTTTAGATTGATTGATATACCATTCATCAGTAACGCAGTAGCCACAGTAGTCTACGCGTTTTTGTTTTTCCGGGAGTTTATTTCAAATGTTGAAAACCTTATTGAGGCAGGGGCCGACTATTTGAAACCGCTGCTATTCTGGGTGAAGAAAAAGGAAAAAGACGTTTTGAAGAAGGAGGATGATAACGATGTATCAGGTACCTGATAACATGAAACTATCAAAGAATTTCGCACTATCTGAATTTGCATGTCATGACGGATCGAAGGAGATCATGATCGATTATGAGCTTGTGCAGCTACTCCAGAAGCTCAGGGATACTCTAAGCAAACCGATCATGATTACATCCGGATACCGGTCAATTGCCTACAACAAAGAGTGTGGCGGGATATCTATGAGTAACCATCTAACAGGTAAGGCAGCTGACATCAAGATTGCAGGCATGACCCCGTTGCAGGTGGCACTTGCCGCAGACAAGATCGGGTTCAAGGGCGTTGGAGTATATCCGACATTCACGCATGTGGACGTGCAGGGATCTACGGGAGGTATGAAACTGTACTGGAAACAGAACTCGGCGGGCATAAAAATAATAATCAAATCGCTGGCCGAAGCAAAATAGGGAAAGGATAGGGTGATTGCATGATAGGTACAGTCAGACAGCTTGACGGCATAGGTGGCGTGGTAGTGGAGTGCTCCTGTGTTACAGAGTGCATGAAAAACAACCCTGATCTGTCGCAGACACCGAACAGTACATACCCGGGAGCCGGGAAGGTACGAAAATGTATTCTAGCTGGCAATCCTGATCATGGCAACCGGTGCGCCGCATACCCACAGGATACAACATCCTGGTTGATTGATGATAACCCCGCAAACATAAAACAGATACCGACAAATGACGGTATCAAAAGGTGTTAAAGAAAGGATAAGTGAAGAAAATGAATATTGCATCCTATATCACGGCACTTGTCACCATAATTGGCGTGCTGGTCGCGCTGGTGAATATCATCGTGGAGGTAATAAAAAAAGCGACATGGGATAAGATCCCGACTTCCCTGCTGGCGGTCATTGTATCGCTCGCGCTTACACTGGTCGCATTCTTCGCCTGGGCGGCATATAGTGGAATACCTATTCTGTGGTATTACGTTGTTGCTGCGGTAATTGTCGGCTTCATGGTGGCGTATGCGGCCATGTTCGGCTTCGACAAGCTCAAAGAGATACTGAGCAATATACATACAAGCGAATAATAGAATAGTTATGAACAAGACCCCTCTTTCTCGGTCCTCGAGAGAGAGGGCTTTTTTTTTATGGATTACATAAACGATAGAGCGAAATTAATAGACAATGCCAAGTACTTCATATACAATAAATGTATCTAAAATTAGGTATACGTTTAGAATAAAGGAGAAATCATGGAGAGTTTTAAAATAGATAGCATTGCAATAGATAAAGACGTCTATGAAATAAACGATTATATAAAGTTCACAAAAGTACCAAATGAAACCTGGGGTATTTACATTATTATAAATGAATTAGAAAACCATTATGAGAGTAATGGTGTGTTATTCCACAGAGCCTTGTTGTTAGCTATCCCAAAAGTGCATATTAGAATATCTCAAGGAATAGGTATAAAAGAAGATGATCTTACACAAGTGTTGAAGATGTCTAATTCAAATATTTTGAATGTTTACGGAATAAAAGGAAGCGAAAGTCAAATTGAAGAAAGAAGGGTTTTGCTTTCAAACGATTACATTGAACACGTTAAGAGAATACATAATATGGTAATAAGTTCAGGCAAAAGTTTTAGGCAGAATCATTATACGCGTTGGTGGTATGCATATAATGAATATATTCAGGCATGTACATCAAAATTCCTAGAAACAAGCATTCTACACATTATTACAGGACTAGAATCTATCCTGGTTAACAGTACGTATGAACTATCATATAGGGTTTCGCTAAATGCAAGTTTGGTTGTTGAAAATAATGACAATGCTCGAAGAGATACTTTTAAATTAGTAAAAAAAATATATGATACAAGAAGCAAGATTACACATGGTGATATAAATGAGATTGTAAAATTACTAAGGGGAAATGAAATATACGACGAATATTTCGAGGCTAAACGAATATTGGCAAATGTATTAGAAAACACATACGGTATGAAAGATACAGATGTAATTGACAGACTGAAGAAGATTATCTATAACTGCCCGCCTTTTATGGAAGCATCAAAATAGAACAGATAAGCTGCCAATATGCGAACATTTCATAATATCAAATTTTCAATGAACAATCTATCATAAAAGTGGCGCCAATTTTCCACTAAGGCGACGGGTACCCCGTGACCTCACCGGAAACCCCGGATCATCGGTTTCGGCTTGTTACCGGCAGGCCATCATCAGGTGGGTATGGTAACTTATATAGCCAGACTTTATTCTGGCCGACTTTTTCAATTTCTTGCTTCAGAGGTATAAAATGAGTAAGCGTTTTATAAATGTACTTGTTAGCTTCTTACATATGACATATAATTATGGCAATGAAATCTAAAGGAGATTTTTATGTTTGATGCTAAATTATTACTTTCTGATCTAAAAAACAAATTAAGTTCCGACATGAATATTATATGTACGGTTGCGGGCAAAATTACTGGAACGATGGAATTTAGCGGAATAGCAAGCATAACAGATGCAAATATTATTTTTTATTCTGTGCATAAAGACACAATGTCTTATAATTTGCTTGATATCTTAACCATATCTTGCTCACATGCCGGTATTACTATAGTTACAGGAAATAATACTTTTATTTTTGAAAAAATTGAAATGGGCGATTTCGAAAAATTTGTGAAAACGCTTTTGGTTAAGACAAGCCCAAAGGAAATGAGACTAGAAGGAAATCAGAGTAAAACTGTCGTACTAAAGAATAATTCATTGGTTATTGCAAAAAAGAAAGGTTTATTTAATACCGAAAGAGAGAAAGCCATACCGATAAATGGTATTGCAGGCATTGAAATAAAAAAACCTGGCCCTCTTATTGTGGGTTACATTCAGTTCCAAACAGCTGGTAGCATTGTAGCCGGAAGTTCATATACATATACTGGCGGTGCTTTTTCAGCTGTTAATGATGAAAACTCAGTTGTGTTTTCTGACATGCAAAACTATGAAATGGCATTGAAAATAAAGCAGTATATCGAGGGCTTCAATACTAAAGGTACAGAAAATACAGATAATTTATTGAAGCTAAAACAATTGCTTGATGCAGAGGCGATATCGTTAGATGAATATAACAATAAAAAGAGAGAGATTTTGAATAGATTATAGTAATTATTATTTACGTCCACAAAAGGACATTCATTTTTTATCTGGGACATATTCAATTAGGTCAGATAAACTGCATTCTAGTACATTGCAAATCGTTTCCAAATCTTTTACATTCATGCGCTTAATAAGGCTATGATAGTACCAATTAATTGTTTCATACCGTATGCCGGTCTTTCTATGTAAATCCATTTGGCTCATGTCTCTGTCAAAAAGTAGGCGCTTTAAATTGCATTGCATATGGGTCATTCCTCCTGCTTATACAGGACAATATTACCATAATGCCTTAAAAATCGGTTAAAATGTACGGTAGGACGTAGAAAATATCCGCTTATAGTGATAAAATTATGTAAACAGTTGGAACTAATGAGAAAAATAACAGTCAGTTATATTGAAATTCTATAGAAATAGGGGTACAATGAAATAGCGAAATCGAACATATGTTCTAAATAAAAGACAGAGAGGTACGCAACATGAAAGATGACATTCTAGCCGAAATCGCGAGTACATCCATTGCTAAAGAAAAAAATAAGAAGTGCGCGGATGCAATTCAAAGTTTCATATCGGAATTAAGCCCTCCGCAATTAGAAAAATTCTGGAATGTAGCGAATCTTGTTGCGGATCATCATTCTTATACTATAGATCAGTTATTAAACCGCAATTGTGAATGAGACTGTATACGGTCTCCCGCAGCCAAGTAAAAACCCTGGAGAAATCAAGCCTCCGGGGTTTTGTTATATATTTACGCTGGTTCACATAATCACAAATTGTCTACCAGATGTCTACCCGACTTATAAAAAGTAACCGAAAGTAGTTAAGACTTGCATAAAAAAACAGGCGGTTAAGCCTGTTTTGTATCTTCCATCTCTTTCTTTTTTCCTAGAAGATTTTCAAGAGCAGTTGAAGCTTTTTGATCAGAGCTTCTCAGACTATGAGCGTATATATTCATGGTTGTACTGGTCTGTGTATGGCCGAGCCTGGCGCTTACTGTCTTTGTATCTACCTTTTGGCTTATCAAGAGAGTGGCACTGGTATGCCGAAGGCCGTGGAATGTTATTGCCGGCAGCAGGTAATTCGCTTTTTCCTCTTCGGTTATATCCTGGCTGGCTTTAATCTCATTATTGTGCTTGATTATAAAGTCCCTGAACCAGTAATAGGGGGTTTGATAACCCATCCTTGATCCATCCCATCGAGTAAATAAGGGCTTTTCTTTTTCCCATTCGGATCCCCAACCGCCTTTCAATTTCTCCTGCATCTGCCATGAATAATAAGTTTTCAATAGAGTGAATACGGTCTCTGGAAGGGATATTGTACGCTCTGAGGATTCATTCTTTGGTTTTTTTATGAAAGAACCGATTCCAGAAATGTATTGCAGTGATTTAGAAATGGACACTGTGTTTTTGTCAAAGTCAAAGTCATCCCATCCAAGAGCAAGGACCTCACCTTCCCGGAGGCCACCGTAAACGGTAATATTCGCTAAAACCTGAAACTTTAGTTCTTCGTCTTTTATGCTGTCAAGGAACAATACTGCCTGGTTTTCATTGAAGAAATTTACCTTCTTTTTAGCGGTCTCTTGCTTTGGAACCTTTACGCGCTCACATGGATTTGCCGGTAATACCATCCAGTAAACTGCCGTTTGGAATATGCTGCTCAATATCTGATGCTGATATTTTACGGTCCGGTTGCTGTATGCTCCAACTTTCCCATCCTTTCGGACACCATCTTCAAGAAGATTATTCAAGAAACTCAGAATTTGTACAGGCTGGATATCGCTCATTTTCTTATGTCCAAGAGCAGGAAGAATCTTACTAGTAAGTTCTCCTTTATAGGATTGGATGGTTTTCGGCTGCAGTTGCCGGCCGGCGTACTCTTCGAACCACTTATCCGAGAAATCTTTAAGGGTTATGCTCCCATCAAAAACCAGGCCCTTTTTTACCTGATTCTCAAATTCTGCCGCCAGCCTCTCAACTTCCTTTTCACGTTGCTTAGGAGTCATTGTAGGATCAACTTTTACGGTTTTTGTTTGGAATAATTTTTTGCCTTGGGAATCGCGACCTTCTGAAATTGTAATAAGCCAAGAATTTTCTCCTCGCTTCTTAATCGATGCCAAACTGTTCAACTTCCTTTCTTTTGTTTAAATTACGTTTTTTTAAAGTTTCATAACATGTTCTACTGCAAGTTTTAGCATTTGGCCTTCGCGCATTTATACTAAAACATACAGGGCATATTCTTGTGCCTTCTTGTAGTAGCAAATAGAAATATAGATATAAAGCTGTAATGAGATTCGGTGGCTGTAGAGTTGGCTGCTTTAGCTTAATTTCTTGAATTTCTATTTCCTTTTTTGATATTGTGGTTATTTTTTCATTATAAATTTGCAAACCTTCAATTTTCGACGAGATTTCTCGAGCGATATATTTAAGCCCAATATATTGAAACGTTGCTATACTCCTTTCAACTTCTTTTACTGGTTCTCTAAAAAATACTTCAGTTGAAAAATGATTATTCTCAAGTATATTTGCAACTGTTAATGATTTATCTAGACAAAATTTATCAATATTAATCCATTGCTGCATTCCAGTAATATCTGCATTTTGAACTTGTTCATTCTTTTTCCATAAGTTTAGTATTTCTATAGCCTCATTAATAAAACTTTGATAGTCTTCTATTTCATCACTTGACTTTAAAAAGCCATATTTTTCTACAAAATTGACTATATTTTGTTCATTTACGTTTTTCTTATTAAATAACTTAACTAAATCAAAAAACGGATTATTATAGGTAGTAAAATCAATCGTATAATATGCAATTTCGCCCTTGCCATTTAAAATACCATTCAGTAATAGAATTTTGTTATAAACTATTGCGTCATACTTAAAATCAAAACATATGTTCATATAAAATTCCCTACTTTCTCCCTATATACAGTATATACATAGGGAAATTAACTAGATTATACTATATCATAGAGCAACAAATAAAGCAACAAATATTACCTAAAATGGAGGTGCTTGTATGAATATTAAGCAGGTTATCGAGATAAACAAAATAAAACAGTGGCAAATCGCTGAAATTATCGGCATCAGTGAATTTACGTTATCACGATGGTTAAGGCGCCCTGAAAAAATCCCGGAAGAACAAAGAGATAAAATAAACGAAGCGATAAGTAAATTACTCAAAGAGGGGGCGTAAAAATGCCTGTAAATAGAGCTAAAACAGATGAAACAGCAAAACATTTTGGCCTTCCGGTTAACTTACTGAGGACAGGTGCATTGGACGGTAAGTTTGTTGGTTGTTTCTTCGTTATCGGCAAAAGGGGGGACCGGGTTTGGGACTGGGAACTCCTTGAGGCGCGCCTTAAGGAGCTTTGCCAGGTATGTGACCAGCATCAGGTTCCGGAACAGGTAGGATATGGTAAGCTAAGGCGGATTAATTAAGGCGGTGGTATTATGTTGAGCGTCGAAAGATTAAAGATAATATTACAGCGCTGTGGCGTTTGCGTTAGCCTGCAGGAGGCTTGCCTCAAAGCTTATGCTGTTTATTTACGCAGCAGGGGCAGGTGAGATGTTCTGACAATATTTGCCGAAATAAAAAGCGAGGTAATGCCAAAACAAGCAGCTCGTTATTACATTGGTCAGCCTGAAAAGACCGGAAAGACCGATTATTATAAAAGTCCATTCAGGTCCGAAAAAACGCCGTCCTTTGCGGTGAGCGATAAGGGCCTGCATGATTTTGGCAGCGGCCAGCATTATGATGTAATTGACTTTGTCGGTGCTCTATATAACATGGATCCGCCTGAGGCAGCCAAAAAAATCGCACAGGATTTCCACATAAACATTGATGTTAACCCATTTGACCAATTGGAGCATGTTTCTACTGTCCAGGTTATATCAGGGTTGAAAATATGGCGCAATAAGGCGTATGACCGGCTTTGCGCTCTCTACCGGGCATCACAGGAAAGCAAAAAGTTTCTGCCTGATTCTGTAGGATTCTTTGTTGCATGCGAAATCGAAGGAAGGTTGGAATACCTTATAGATACTTTAACTTATGGCAATGAACTGGACTGGCTGGCAGTATACCGGAGCATCGGGGAGGGCTGGGGCTTATGAGCGATATCACTAAAGATATGACAGAACAGGAAAAGCAGGCCTTGGCTGAACTAGGAAAGACGGAGCAAAGGCCAGTAAAACAGTATCCTGGTATTCATGGCTATAATGCTAAAGAGCTGCTTAACATGCGATTCCCGGACATTAAATATATTGTTCCTGATTTATTGCCGGAAGGTCTAATAATAATTGCCGGTCGACCCAAAATAGGTAAGTCTTGGTTAATGATGGATCTGGCCGTGTCAGTGGCTTCTGGTAGGATGTTTCTAGGTAATCTCAAGGTTATACAAGGGCGAGTGCTATATTGCGCCTTGGAGGATAACGAGCGTCGATTATCGTCAAGATTAAGACTAGTCTTAAGAGGGGAAGAAGCTCCTGAAAACCTGCATTTATTTACACAATGGCCGCGCTTAGACAATAATGGCTGTGTTATGTTTGAAAAATTTCTTCAAAAATACCCGGATACAAGGCTTATCGTAATTGATACCTTGGCAAAAATCAAAGCAGTAAGACCGCAGCGGTCAAATAACACAATATACAGCGAGGATTATTCCAGTGTGGAGCCGTTAAAGGCTATAGCAGATAAACACGGTATTGGTGTTCTGCTTGTTCACCACACAAGAAAATTACTTGGTGGTGATGATAAGTTTGAGGAAATATCAGGCAGTTACGGACTTACTGGCGGTACTGATGCAATGATGGTACTGACAAAAGACCGGGCAAGGTGTGACGGTGTCTTATACATAACAGGAAGAGATTTACAAGAAAAAGAACTTGCCTTAAAGTGGAACGACACAACAACATCCTGGAGTCTGCTTGGAAATGCTGTAGAGTATAAAATGAGCCTAGAAAGACAACAGATCATCGAGGTTTTGCGAAACACAAACATTCCAATGAGTATTTCCGCCGTTTCTTCCGAACTTGGTAAAAATAAAAATACTATCAAAAATACTCTCAATGCTATGTATAAAGCGGGTTTGATAAGTAAAACACCTGATAGTAAATACAGTCTACCTATATCTATTAATATAAATGATAGTCTTAATAGTCCAGATAGTCTATGTAGTCTTAATAGTCCAGATAGTCCAACACAACAGACTATCAATATTAATAGTCGGACTATGGAACAGATAGTCTACCAAAACACTGATGAAATAAGGCCTTTAAAGGGCATGGACTATGTGGACTATACGGACCATAAAAATAACAAAAAGAACTGGTGGGAAGGAACAGACGATGATAGTTTTCCTTTTTGAGAGGAGTGATCAAGACGAAAATATCTGAAATAGTGGAACCTACTTCGGAAATTGTAAACGAGGTAAAAAGCTCGTACAACCGGCTATTAAAGAGGCAGCAGGAGGCCGGAAAGTACCTTGACAGCCCGGAAACGCCACTAGATGAAAAGGAAAAATACACTATTATGTTCAAAATTGAAATAATAGACGTTATGGCAACTTATATAGACATTTTGAAAGATTGGGGAATAGCTGTAACGGATGCTGAAATGCTGGGAGGTTTTCATATTGAGTAAGAGAATGGTGATCCCTTGTACAAATGGGCACGCGGTAGCAACAAAATTAAAATGATCTAAACAAAGAGAGCTTCCTAGCTCCCGGAACTTGTATGTATTGATTATATCATAAGAACGGAGCTGGTGAAAGTTGTGTTCACACGAAACACGGAACTCGAATGGCTATTAGCGAATTATAGAGACCTCCAGGCACTACTTGAAGAGCTAAATATTGAAGCAAGATCCGTTGCATCTGAAAGGCCAGGTGATGAAGATGAAATTTATAGTCAGTTGACAAAACGCAATATTGATGGAATGCCGTTCGCTACTTTTCGAGTGTCGGACCGGACAGCTGCGGCAGTAATTGACCGGTATAAGACATCAATGAGGATTACAGAAGAAATTGAAAAAATACAGCAAGATATTTTGCTGGTCAGTGCTATAATCATGAAAATCGATATCGGAGTCAGAGCATTACACCGGCAAGAGCGTTTACTGATTGAACAGAAATATTTCCACTATAAGACGTGGAAAGTAATAGCCCAGGAACTGAAATGTAGCCCACGAGCCTTAAATTGTTGCCGCGATAGAGCATTACAAAAAATGATCACTATAGTCCAGATCAATTTAGAAGACTGCAGAAAGATAAAATCGATGTTGGAATGGATGAGAGAGGATGAGAAATAAGATGGACAAACAATTCAAAGAGATGAAACTGGCCCGGTTGCCGCACGCTGTTTCTATGACCCCAGAAGAGATCAGGAAATTCAAGGATAATTGTGTTATTGAGCCAGAGGATCTATCAATTATGTTCTTAGGCAACCATAACCATAGATATTTCACGGATATGGTGAACTATGGCGACTTTGATGATGTACCGTTTTCACTGATTTTTCAGGGCTTTCTAGAGTTTTACAGAGATAATAGAGACAACAAAAGCATCGACGAATTAATCAAGGGAAGGACATTTGACAACGATTTAGTCAAGCCGGCTGATGATATTCTCATTTTAATTTTTGAAAAGGACACGGAAAGTTTTTGTGATTGGTTTGAAGAGTTTGCAAAAATGTTAACTGAAAGCGAGAAAGCGTTATGATTTTCAGAATATGTAAAAGATCCGGCAGGCTGGATACTGGAGGTTTGAGCGAGACGCAGCTTCAAGAATTCGTAAATGAAGGTATTATAGCCCGAGGCGAGGCCGGAAATGGGGTAAAGTACTATGCAAATCTAGCGACGTTCTCCGTAACACCCAACCCTACACTGTGTACTCTGTTTAACCAGGACTATCCAGGGATATGGCCAAACGGCCAACTTAATTGCACAATCTATGACATGTTCTCTACCAACGAACTTGATAGGCATGGGCTGCGTGAGTGGCATGATATGGAATACTCGGGAAAGTAAAGCAAAGCAAAATAAATGAAGATTTGGGCGAACGCCCAAAAGGAAAGGATGATTGAATTGGGTGAATTCGGTGTACCGACCACAGCACAACTTGAAAAAATCAATAAGCTTGCGAAACGTAGGCTGACCGCCGATGAAGTATTCGTGTTCCCATCAAAATTAACTGGAGATATGATAATCCCCGAGCGGTATGTCCAGCTAATGAGAGAGACGCTTGATGTGTTCGCTATGGATGCAAGAAAAGGCGTATCCTTCCTGATAGACCACTCCTGGCATTCGGGAGGGCTGTTTGGTTTAGGCGGTCGTCCGAAACCTGCTATCCCCTATGGAAGAACCTTTGATGCATGTTTTGGAGAACCTACTGAGGAAGGCGAAACGGTTTCTCTTTTGAGCGACACTTACATTAAACGCGGCGTGGAAATCGACGGTATAAATACAGATGACCTTATTGCAGGTATCGAGGCCGGGACGCTATTTGATACATCTATAGGTTTCAGTTTTAATCGGGGCATATGTTCTGTGTGTGGTGAGGAGTACACAAGTCGCGACTGCGAACACTATGCCGGCCAAACCTACAAGGTCAAGGATACTGCCGGGAATGAAAAGGATTCTCTATGCTGGATAAAAGCATACCCACCAGCCGCACTTTGGGAAAATAGTATTGTCTTTGATGGAGCTTATCCCGGCGCTGGCGTCATGTCAATGTCTGCTAGGGATACTGTAGAGAATGACCATGGAGAATTTATGGTAGTAACTGACTTGAAGAATATAGATCCTGCAAAACCCGTTATAGCCACTTATAGTCCGAATGTAGGATTGCTGACCATGGTGAAAAAGTCAGACCGCAGGAAGGTCTTCACCCCCGGCACAGTCCCCGCACCCAAGACAGAACCTCAAAAGAAGGTAGAAGACCCCTTTGAGAGACAGAAAATCATTGAATCGGCCCTCGCCGCGGGGAAAAAGGCTCTCGGAGCAAGTTTTCCTGAACTTCAAATGCGCTTCATGTTTACCGATATGCAAACTGCTGAAATAATGAAATTTGCGGATAATTGGCGGGCACCGACAGAAGCGAAGCCGACTTCGGCACCAGGAATAAAGCTAAAAATATGTCGGAACACTGGGCGGCTTGATATCGAAGGACTTAGTCCACGCGTACTTGAAAGGCTAGTAGAGGATGGTGCTGTCTGCAAAAAAACTGAAGGAGGAAGCAAAATCACAATCGTCTATGGGGGTTATAAAAGCGAACGTGGCGGACATTTTGCATATTACTGCAATCCTCAAAGATTCTGGCAGGTAAAAAGCAATCTATTCCTTGAGGAAATGTTCCGTAAACGTAACGGAGTTGCCTGTATTATCGGGGGTCCCACATATCAGGACTGGCTTTCCGTGGGCAACGTCGCGCAGGATCCGGAGCATGATTGGACGGAAATAAGCTATAAGTTGGAATAAGTAGGATGCAGGAGGCCGAGCAGATGAACGCGCTTGACAAAGATGAACTGACTGAGCTTTTGACAACCGGCTATCGTTCTATGGACTGGGATATAGCAGAACGCATTCAGAAAACCGATAAAGCCACTATCCTCAGTAGCTTTGAGGAAATCCCCGAGACCATAAGAGATAATGGCGGCGTTGACAAATATGTCTGTAAACTGATGCACAATGGGAATTTTGAAGCAACAAAAACCCCTTTTCACAGCCTGGTCAATGGTTATGGTTATGATGAAAGGTTTTTTCAGAGCGCGCCTGTAAGTCTGTTGCAGGACTGGATTGTAGAATTTGCCGAATTCTTAGGCAAGCAGCGCGAAAAATTAGAGAAGCTTCCTGCACCGGACGGCAAGTTCTCGCAGTTCATAGACATGCTTAGTGTAGGGTTAAATTAATGGTCAGGTATGGCTTGATGCAGCGCTATCAGGAACATGGATTCCCTGCGAGGGCTATCCGTGCGGCTTTTAAGCAAAGATGTTTTTAAAAAGAAAGGGATGATTTAATGAGTTGTTGTATTTCCATTTATTCAAATACAGGCCCACTATTCGTGGCCTCCGATTCCCGTAGGTCATTGTGTGCCAATGGTGAATTTCGCAGACTCGGCGACGACGGCCAAAAGCTCCATGTCGTGCATAGCCGTTTGATATTTTCGGCAGGCATTGAAGCGGTAGGAGCAGCAGTAATTTTTGAATTTGCGCATCAGGACAACGATACGATTGAAGCTCTTCAGGGGATAGCCAGAAGCAAAGTAAAGGCTTTCTGCCAGGGCAATAACATCGCTGATCCTGCAAATGCATTTATATGCAATCTAGCGATATTCTATTATGACAACACCCGTAATGCTCCAGTGTGCTGCAGCATGAATTCGAATGATGATTTTGCTGTCATGTTCTGGTATGATGGAGCGCGGGTGGAGGGAATGGCGACTTCCGAGGTCGGACATTTTATCGAACAAAATATTAACACCATGCCGCTAGAACAACTTTTCCTGCAAGCTTATGAATCTGTGGCGTGTGAAGCCGTTGGTGGCTTCATGACAGTTTTCCAGGTTGACAGGCGGGGCATTGCTTTGATTGATCACCGTCTGATCAAGGACAAAACTGAGCCTAAAACCTTCAACGAGAAGTTGTATGTCCCGCTGGGCGCTTCTTTAGCGGCATGGAGGAACAGCGGTTACGCGACGTATATAAACCAAAACGGTGTTTATTCCGGTTCATTCAACGGTGGTATGTTCAATGTCAATCCAGGCAGTGATCCCGTGCTTGAAAGCGGTATAACTATTGGCGGCTGGTACTCGAATGGTTGGCATGGAAACGCGTTGACAGTGAAGTTTTTTGCTGAAGCTGGACATGGCCCAGGAACGGAGGTTTGGAGCGGCGGTGGATGTGGCCTGTACATCGACTGTACGACTTATTTCAGAGGCATTGTCGACTATACCGATGCGGATGTAAGAGGGCTTTCTAACGTTATTGCAGAATTCGGGTAAAAGTAACTCATAATACAGGGAAGCTTTGTTATAAGCTTCCTTGTGCATTTTTACTACTTTCTCAACAATGTTATAAAATGTATTTATATATTGTTGTGAGGAAAATAGTATGAAAACTAAATACAAATATGCAATTAAGCATTTTACTCAATTAAGCTCAGAAGGCTATATTTTACGTACTCTTTACCAGCTTTATGACAGGACGTACTCGGCTGAGACACTTTATAATAGTACGCATTTTGATATGACTGAAAAAGAGTTTAGGAAAAAGCTAGGGATTCTCGTTCGAAACGGATATGTCAGGGAAACGAAGCAGAGATATAGAATTTCTGGAAAAGGAATTAATTGCATTGAAACTAATTTTAAACGATGATAATTTTTTTGATATGTACTTACTTGAAAGCGCCTATAATTAATGCTTTCATGGCATTTTCTTATTTTTAATAGGATTTTTCATAGGATTGCTAATCAAAAATTGAGGCCTAGATGGTCTACATTTTTACGCGAGGTAACTCTCCCGCGCGCCAGGCGACCCGCCCCCCGGGGGTCTGGGCAACCGACAAAAACCGGTTCCGGTGGCATCTCGGGCAGGGTAAACACAATATATAGTATCCTATAGCAAAACGCATCAAAAGCACAATCACCTATAAAAAATGAGCAAAGCCCGAAACACTGTAATACCAATGCATAGCGGGTATGAAGGGATATGGATTACACGAAATGTATCTTTTGCCTCATATTCCCAGACTACCCATAAATTTAATTATGTGCAGTCTTGCTTTTTGTCTATACCATGCCGTAATTTGCTGACCTGTATATACCAGCTGTAGGCCAACAATCTGTAGGGTTCGGGGTATAAGGACTTTATTCAACGAGCTGACTTACTGATTATAACTAATACTTATATAGATACCAAGTACCATAAGAACAGATTATATATACTCCTATAGCTGCATGAAAACGAGACAAAACAGAATACTTTTGCACCGAAAACACTACATTGCAAAATACGATCAAATTGTTGATATATAAGCGTTTGCTGGATTTGACCAGTCAAACTATAGGTAGTAATTATTTTGATTCAAATAAATGTTCAATAAGGTCATTCATAGAATTAAATTGTTCATATTCTCTGCCTGATCTATTATTATCTATCCTTAATCCAAAAACCAGTACATCATCTTTCATAGCTTCTATGTTTTTTTTGGAATCTTCAATGCTATTTTTTAGACTTTCAACTTCTTGTTTATATTTTTCATCTTCAGTTTTTGGAGATATAGATGAAGTAATATGTATTCCGGTTCTATGTCCTTTTTGAATAATCATTATCGAATGCTTATCTATTTTGTTATGCTCCTCAGATAAATTGAATACTGAAGCAGCGCCAACAAAGCTTGTATCAGTTCCCGGTAAGCTTAATGAAAATTTAATATCACGATAAATTGCATATACAAATGATGAGGTCTCCTGAATTTCGAAACCTTGATTTTTAAAATATGTCTTAAACCCATTTACTACTTCATTATAAGCCTTTTGCTTTTTAGGTTGGTATATTTTACTATATTCATCTCTTGAAGCACTTAATTGAGCTTTTAAGTCTTCAATTTCTTTCATCTGACTAAGATTCATATTGATGTCTCCTTTGCTATAAAGATATTGCCATTTTATAATATTTTACATAATTGTTCAACAAAATTTTATTGAAATAATTTACTCCCAGATGATAAAAAGGGTGTACCTTCAGAGATTCAATTACCTGAAGGTTCTATGGAATTTTTAACATGATAAACTAAAAGTAGGGGAATATCTTTGATCTCTCGATGGATCATTAAAGTGCATCAAGAACCTGGGGCCGGGTAGTGAATGAAACCAGGCAAAGATTTTCTGTTGAAATGTATTTTCTAACCCATGATTAGGAGTACGAATCTCACGTACTTTTTGGGGGAAACAAATATAAATATAATAGCTTCTTTCATTTCAAAGAATCGTTTAGCGATATGATTTTTGAAAAGACCTTTCAGGTTGAACGCTGGAAGGTCTTTTACTGTCTGTACTATTTGTTTCAACCCTACACAAAATATTACACAGAATGCTTATAATAAATTTTTACAGACTTAATGCGGTAATTGGATAGCGCTTAGTTTTACTGCAACTAACATCAAATGTCGATTATTAATTGCTTATTGCTATATTATGGTATATAATGCAATAAAAAAGGGGTGCTTTGTATGCCAAAAATTGGATATATTGAAAAAACAATTTTCAAGGTAGAAGGCGTTAAGGTTCACTTTATTAAAGACGGAAAAAACGTCAGAAGCGAAGTAGTCTTGTCAGAAAACTACAAAGCGATTAAAATGACTAAAAATTCTGCTAATGTTTCTTACTTAAAAGAAAAATTACAAAAACAATATCCTGGATATGATTTTATAGTTTATGATGGAAATGACAATAATGCAAGAGGAAATATACTACTTGGGACTCTTAGAGATAAATACCTAAATGAAGATTAGTATATAAGAACATACTCATTAAGCACTCTTAACCGAGTGCTTTTTTCATGATATAAATAAAAGTAATCCAGCGTGGCAAATAAGTAAAATTTCGTCGAGCGACGAAAGGTAATGACAGGTAACTAAAATTATTGATAGATATTGACATATCAGAAAATGCATTATACAATAATTGGTAGGAGGTGAATGATTTGGAATTCTATACTCTTGAAGAATTATCGGAAAAAATAAAAATTCCTGTAATAACCTTAAGAAAGTATTTAAAAGCAGGAAAATTAGAAGGGGTGAAGATAGGGAAGCATTGGAGAATTACAGATGAGCAGCTAAAGGAGTTTATAGAATCATGTACAAAATCAGTCAAATGAAAGCCGGCAACCTCTTCACCGTCCAAAGCTTAGAGGATACCGGCACACAAAACAACCTTGATAAAGGCTGCCTTATGAATATTATAGCATTGCTGCGGCCTGCCTTCAAGGGTATAGGAAGGAGGCTATCTATTTGCTTGAACAATTCGAAATTGAAAAGATTGAGTCTGAGCTGCAGATCCTTTACTCAAAGTTAAATACATCAGGTGTTGAAGAGGAAAGGGAGCTTATTCAGCAAGCTATCCAGGAGCGTAATTTAAAGCTTGTAAGAATGATGCCAAATGAATAGACCATGATTCTATATTTACTCATGATAAAGCTGACAGTAAATATTTATACTGCCTGAAGTAAAGCGGAGTATGCTTAGGAGGTGTTTATATGCTATTAGATGCTTTATTAGAGGAATGCGAAGAATGGCTTGACGAAGAAATTTATGGTCAGTCTTATAGAAATCCCGAATATGTTAAGGAACTTGAAGAAATTGAAATCCTTTTGAAGGAAGTTGAAGCGAGTGATCCGAAAGGCCATACATGCGGTTCTTTACGCGATAGAATCGATCATGAATATAACCTCAAAGAGATAATTGCTATGAAGGTGTGTTATAAAAAAGCATTTTCTGATGGTATAAGGTTTCTTTTAGACGTCATTAAAAATGATACCGATTGCAAAGGGGGCAAAGTATTTGACGAAGCTCAAAAGTCATAGGCTTGCAAGCCGCATTTCTCAAAAGGATATTGCTCACTCTGCTGGCATTTCACCGAGTCATATGTGTGAACTTGAATCCGGGAAAAGTAAGCCTTCCATGAAAACTCTAAAAGCAATAGCAAAGGTAATGTGTGTCCCGGTATACAAATTGATCGACTAAAAGAGAACGGCCGGCGAAGCTTATCTGTACAATTTAAAGGGGGATTGAGGAAATTATGTAAGCAACCAGTGCTTTAAATGCTATTTTGGATCTGCTTACTGAGAAAAGAATGGATAACCTATACCATGATCTTTCGTTGAGCGACAAAAGCTATAGCGATACCAAATTCGGTATTGATAAGGCTCTTGATAGACTTTCAAAAGACAGGATATAATATACAATTGAATCTAGCCTTAAAGGGAGACGAAAAACCGTCTTCCTTTTTTATGCTTAATATGTATGGTAAAATACCCCCGTTAAGGAATTGTATATAATATTATTGAAAGGAAGAGGTGCTTTATGGAAGGAATACTTGAACAGTTATTGGCGGAGATCAGAATGTTAAATGAACATTTAAGCAGCCTAAACGCTTTACAATGCAAACAAAATCCAAATGATAAAAAGAAAATAACAGAAGACATGCTTCCCAGTATGATTACTGTCGAAGATATAAAATCCTTATTATATTGCGGAATAACGAGAGCTTACAAAATTATAAACAACCCGGAATTTACCAAATTAAAATGGGGCAGAAGGGCATGTATCCCAAAAGAGCAGTTTCTAAAATGGCATGAAAAGGAACAACATAGACGAGCTTTGGGGATAAAATAGTTTCCGGATAGAAAAAGGTATTATACGGGAAATAGAGAACATATAGTTTGGTGATTATTATGGTCCAGAATCGGCTCAAAGAGATCCGGATGAAAGAATATATGATGAATCAAAAAGAGTTCGCAAGCTTTCTAGAAATAGATTTTAGGCAGTATAACCGATATGAGCATTCTATTCAGCCCAGCCTAGAAGTGGCTTTAAAAATGGCCTTTAAGCTTAACAAAGATGTAAAAAAAATATTCTACCTGGATTAATCTCCAGGTCTTTTTTTAAATTATTTTATCAACAACAAATCTATTAAATAAATCGGTTTTAGATATTCTCTACCGTACAGGCAACATTTCTTTTATGTTCCATATACATATACCAGTACCAAACCATATACCATTCCCTATACCAAACGGCTTTACGGATATGCAAGTCTATAAGACTTCCAAGCGGTAATTTTACTAAACATTGCAAAAAGCAAGTTCATGGGAGCCACGGAGTGCCGCCTGCGGAGCAGGGTGGAGCAGGCGGGGGCGCGGACGGAGGTGTGTGATGGATAGATATGGAAAGACAGGCGGCGGGCTTATACTGATGGGTATAGGCGGCATAGGTCAAATACTTATGCCGGGAGTAACTACTCTTGCGATGCTTGCGGGAGGGGCCTTGATAACAGGAATCGAATTGGCTCTGCTCCATGAAAACAGGTTTGAAACACTGTTCCGTAAGTGCGGGATAAAATCTTGTGATGATAAGATACCGCTCGTAATAAAGCATGATAAAGATACCCTTGTTATACATATGCCCGAAGGGATATCGCAGAAGCATTTTGAGCAGCGGCAGCAGGAAATAGAGCAGGCTTTGAACTGCAAGGTGGAATATGGATTCAATAAAAACCTTGTAATGAAGCTGACACAGATGAACCTCGGGGCGAATTACAAATATGAATTCGAGGACTGCGAGGATCCCACAGAGGTATTTATTGGATATACTCATGAAGGCAAGTTTTATTTCGACATCGACGATGCTATACAAACCATCGTAGCCGGGGAACCAAAGTCCGGCAAGTCCTCCTTCCTACGAACGATCATATTGTCACTGATTTTGAGCAGGCATAATATTGATCTGCACCTGATTGACTTCCAGGGTGTCGAACTGGGTATTTTCCAAGACTGCAAAAAGGTCCGGTCATATGGTGAGAAACCGGAGGACTTCGGACAGTTGCTTGACGAAATGGAGCAGGAAAGTGACAGGAGGCTGAAGCTATTTACCAGCGTACGTAAAAAGCGCTTTGTTCAAAATCTAGCCGTGTGGAATAAGTTTTACCCCAGCAAGGCATTGCCCTATAAGGTTATTATCATAGACGAGTTTTCCCGGATATCCGATAGCGAAGGATTGCTCGATAAATTCCGCGTCCGTGTCGCTCTGGATAGAAAAGTGGGCTTATTATATCTTGTATCCATGCAAAGACCTGATATAAAAATTATCTCAGGAAGTACTAAAGGTTGCATGCCTACACGCCTAGCCTTTAAAGTCGTTACAGACGTGGACAGTGAAGTCATACTAAACGTCGCCGGAGCAGAGCAGATAAAGAATAAGGGCCGCTGTCTGATAAAATACAACGGTGAAATAAAGGAAGTCCAGTGCCTTTATATTGAGCCAGACGACGTACGATCGATCTTGATAAAGCATAATGCCTTTAAAACCACAGAGGAAATCCAATCTGAAAAACGTGCCAAAATGAAGGTATTGCGTGGCAAGTGTATCAATCCGTATTTGAAGAAGGTGATGAAATGATAACAACGCGAGATCAGAATATTTTAAATTTCCTTGAGGAATTCCACGTAGCCACTTCTTCACAAATTCACCGACTTTATTTTGCAGAGACTATCACGCGCAATAGCCGGAGCCGGTTGCAGAAATTGACGGAACAGGGATTTGTCAAGCGTACCCGGAGTACGATTAATAATGATTTTGCCTACTATCTGGAGCGTAAATCTCTTCTGCAGCAGCTGCACCATGATCTTATCCGCGCCGAACTGTATGCAACTATGAAACAGATATATGAGATCCTGGAATGGCATAATGAATTTACAATCGATCATATCCGGCCGGATGCTCTCACATATATACGAAATAAAGGTGTGGTTTATCCCGTTTTGGTCGAGGTACATCTCAGCAATCAGTTTGACTTTGACAAATATAAAATGGACTTTCTGCCTGTATTCGGTGTCCGACCTATTGTAATCATTTGCACTGATAGGCCGCTAAAATTGCCCCAAATAGGCGTTAAATTTAAAATTGTGGGTCTGGATATGTCCGGGTTGGATACCCTCTTCCGCTAGGCTTTTTTAAAGCAAAAATAAAATTATACGGAGGGGATGAAAAACATTGAGTAAACTCAATACGAAAAAACTTATGTGGATGGCGGCGGACCGCTACAAAAACAGGAATAAGATTAAAAAGGCAAAAGACAAGAAGAAAGCGAAAAAGCGAGCGCACAAGGAATGGCTGATAAAGACATTCGGACGTACAAGGTATTACCTCTCGTGGTGGTTCGGCAACTGGATCCTGTTCATTGGAAGGAATACAAAAGAGTGATGAAATGTACTTTGTGGATAATACCGACGCGGTGTTTGAAAAATGCTTTAAGACAGACGCTGAACGCGAACAGTATATGTATATGGGGAGCAAAGGGAATACTCATTATTTCAAGCATATCATCAGTCGAGAGTATATTACTTTTACCCATAAACAAACTTTGCCCGATTAACTTCGGGCTTTCTTCTTGATTATGGTAGAATAAAATCATAGCGAGGGAGGCGAATATAATTGAATATACTAAGTAAAAGTCCAGATAAATATAGCATCGTTAACGCCGGCAAGAATTGTCACAGGTTGGTTAAGGTCCTTAATGTATATGATAACGATCAGCAGGCTCTCGGTGATTTGACCCGGCTCATAGCAGGGGAGATCACGGAAAGCGATCTGGCCGGTAACGGGAATGTATCTGATATTGAAGCAGGAAAACTTCGGAACCGAATAAATGTTCTCGAGGCTGCAATGGAGAGCAATCTAGGCTTGCCTAATACAGTCAATCGGTGATTATAACAGTTTAGAAAACGAAGCAAAAGAAATAATCTGTATTATTAATAATCTAGTCGAGTGACGAAAGATTGAATGTCAGTTTTTGGTTTCACTGAATTAACCACAATTGCTAATTAATTATCTATTTATGCAGGGTTATGTTTACTTTTGTAGAATATAGTTTATAAAGGGAGATGATACATATGGAATTAAATGAAAAAGAAAGACTTATTTTATTTAACCAATATCGGATACTTGAAAAGTTATATCCTGAGGAAGAAAAAGAATGTCAAAATGCCCAAAAAATATTAGCAGAAGGCTTTGAAATTGAGTATGATTCTCTGGTTGAATTTATGTCAGATGGGATTCCTATAGACATATGTAAAGAGGTTATTGATATTTTACAAATGTATAGATCATTATATGGATCTTATCACGAGTTAAGCGACAAAACCGGTATAGATAAAGATAATGTAATATTTCAAGGATTTGATGGTAATGAAGAAACAGAACATTTCATTTTTGCCTGCTTCTATTTAGAGGATTTGGGAAGGTTTTCTGAGTTTAAGGATGTAGAAATAAATAGTCACAGTAATAGGCTTTATAAATACTTGCCAATGCTAAACGAATGGAGAAAGTACGGCAGATATGATACATTGAGTAAAGAGCAAATAATTAAGATTATTAGTGCTTACAAGTAATATGAATATCTAGAGCCTTTACCCTGCAGTTTAGAAATCTTAAGCCAAGGTTCATATTTTCATCCTATAATGATCCCTGATATTTAGGACAAACATTGTCTACCGGTTGTCTACCGCTGTGATAAATGGTAGACAATTTTTACTGAAAATAATTAAGAGTAATAAAAGCAAAAGCCAGTAAAATTAAGGCTTGTACACAGTTGTAATAATATACCATAAGAAAGAATTCTGACTCTGGATCAGTCTGTGAGGGTTCAAATCCTTCTCCCGCAGCCAGAACGAAAGCCTTGGAAGAAACGATCTTCCAGGGTTTTTTTATGCCTGTCACATGGAAGCCCTCGAACAAAATTAATCTGGACAAAAATTGCAATTTGGTATATAGTATTTCCTAACAGGAACACTAAATTAGAAGGAATGGTTTCGATGGATATGATAGAGCTGCTGACCCAATACAATCTCACAAGGCAGGAAGCCGTCATATACACGACCCTGCTTTCGGAGGGGGATCTGAACGGGTATGAGGTTGCCAAAATAACAGGAATATCACGTTCCAATGCATACACTTCTCTGGCCGCTTTGGTCGACAAGGGAGGCGCCTTCGTGATAGAGGGGCCGGCCACCAGATATACGCCTGTCCCCATTGAGGAGTTCTGCAGCAACAGGATCAGGAAGCTGGAGGAGACAAAGCAGGAGCTGTTAAGGAACATTCCTGTTAAAAGGGACGACGTTGAAGGTTACGTTACTATAAAAGGCAAGACCCACATACTTGACAAGATGAGGAATATGATTTCGGAAGCAAGGGAGAGGGTGTATGTATCGGTATCCGAGCAGGTGCTCGAATGTTTGCTGCCGGAAATAAAGTCCGCCGCGGGCAGGGGCATCAAGACGGTGCTTATCACCAACGTGCCGTTCAGTCTTGACGGGGCTACCGTCTATTTCGGGGAAAAGTCGCACCGGCAGATAAGACTTATTGCCGATTCCACAAATGTGCTCACCGGTGATATCGAGGACGGCGAATACTCCACCTGCCTGTATTCCAGAAAGAAGAACCTGATAGATCTATTGAAGGATTCACTAAAAAATGAGATAAAACTTATCGAGATGACGAAGGGGGACAATATCAAATGAAGAAGTTATTTTTCAACAATGAGCAAATTAAGGAAATAGTCAAGGAATTTCATACGCCTTTTCATTTGTATGACGAAAAAGGCATCCGTGAAAACGCGCGTAAGCTGAAAGAGGCGTTTTCATGGAACAAGGGCTTCAAGGAATATTTTGCTGTGAAAGCCACCCCGAACCCTGCAATACTGAAGATCCTGAGGGAAGAGGGCTGCGGAACCGACTGCTCTTCCTATACGGAGCTTATGCTGGCTGAAGCGACGGGATTTAAAGGCAATGAGATCATGTTTTCGTCGAATGTGACTCCTAAAGAGGATTTTATATATGCCAGGAAACTTAAAGCAGTGATCAACCTTGACGACATCACTCACATCGATTTTCTGGAAAAAGCGGCGGGTATACCTGAAACGATAAGCTGCCGTTTCAATCCCGGAGGGGCTTTTGTAATAAACAACGCCATTATGGATACTCCGAAGGACGCAAAATACGGCTTTACACGCGAACAGCTGACCGAAGGCTTCAGGAAGCTTATCGGCAAAGGTGTGAAGCATTTCGGGCTGCATGCGTTTCTGGCCAGCAATACCGTGGCGAACGAATACTACCCGCAGCTTGCGGCGATACTGTTCAGGACTGCCGCCGAGCTTAAGAAGGAGACGGGCGCGCATATCGCGTTCATTAACCTTTCGGGAGGCATAGGGATTCCATACCGTCCCGAGCAGCAGCCGGCCGATATATACGCAGTAGGGCAGGGAGTCAGGAAGGCCTTCGAAGAAATCCTCGTACCTGCCGGAATGGAGGATGTTTCGATATACACCGAACTTGGAAGGTTCATGCTCGGACCCTGCGGCTGCCTCGTAACGACGGCAATACATGAGAAGCACATACACAAGGAATATATCGGCCTCGACGCCTGTGCGGCAAACCTGATGCGTCCTGCCATGTACGGAGCTTATCACCATATAACCGTAATGGGCAAGGAGAACATGCCCTGCGATCACAAATACGATGTAACCGGAGGCTTGTGCGAGAACAATGACAAGTTTGCTATCGACCGGATGCTGCCTGCGATAGATATAGGGGATCTGGTAGTAATACACGATACGGGCGCCCATGGTTATTCGATGGGCTATAATTACAACGGCAAGCTGCGTTCCGCAGAGGTTCTGCTGAAGGAAGACGGCAGTGCGGAGCTTATCCGCCGTGCTGAGACTCCAGCCGACTATTTTGCCACTTTGGATATCCCGAGCCTGAATAAATTAGCCTAACCGCTTGAAAGGTGGATGTTGACATTTCAAGGAAAGCTTATGGCGCCCCCGGTCGAAGGTACCGTACCGTTTAGTGGAGCGCCGGTTTCCGGGCTGCCTGCGTTGTCACCGGGTACGCCGGCATTGCCTGGGGCGCCGGTTTCCGGACTGCCTGTGTTGTCACCGGGTGCGCCGGTATCGTTTGGGGCGCCGGTTTCCGGGCTGCCTGCGTTGTCACCGGGTGCGCCGGCATCACTTGAGACACCGATGCCCCCGCCTGTAACGGGACCGGTTGTACCCTCCGGAATTTCAATAGCTGAACTACTGGTTGGTTGAGCTTTCACGGCGGTCGGCACTGCCTCGTCATAGGTAACCTTGATGGTTCCGTCGGTCGTTGACGAGACCTTGCCGGAGGAATCGGCAGCGATCTTTTTATTACTGCCATATTCCGGCTGTATGACTCCCCATTCCTTCAGCTTCGCTTCGGAGCCGATCCAGACCGGAGCCGATCGCGGTATGATCGTAAAAAGCTGGGTTACATCGGAATTTATCATTCTTATACAGCCGTGGGACACGTTTTTTCCAATCGAGTACGGGCTGTTGTTGCCGTGTATTCCGAGCGTGGAGCCGTTCTTGTACGAAAGCCCCAGCCATCTGTATCCGAGCGGGTTTTCAGGGACGCCTCCTTTTACGGGCTTGGCATAACCGCCTCCGCCCCAGGAGGGATTTATTACCTTACTGACAATAGTATATTTGCCCTCGGGAGTGCGCGAAGGCGGGTTTCCCACCGCTACGGGATATTTTTGGACTGCTTTGTCCCCCTCATACAACGTCAATATTCTTTTGGTTTTATTTATTGAAATCCATTTTCCAGAAACAGGAGGCGCGGCGACTATATCCTCACAGTCGGCCACTCCGGTCTGCAGCCGCTCTGCAAGCATGGAGAGGCATTTTTTATCCCACACGCCGGTCACCGCAATATTGCAACTGCTTTGAAAGCGAATCACGGCGTTCCGCAGGTTCAGAGCAGAATCCCTGCTCTCGTCATTAAAGAATCCCAGCTTTTTTAACTCAGTTTTATAATTGATTTTATTTGTATTGCTTACCGCGGGAGCAGCAGTTACTGTTGACGGTTTGTTGAGTATCGGCGCTTGTTCCGCTGCGGCGGTGATCAGCGATCCATTCAAAAGCAGCAGGAAACCAAGCATTATTATCAGTCTTTTCATGAAGAGCCTCCGAACCGGTTGAGTTTTGTAAACTCTAAATATATATGTGATTCCATATATGCAATATGACTTGTCTTTGTGAACCTATTTCCGGAACAGTGCACGTGGGGAGGCATATAGAGCAAGGGCATAGGGCGGGAAAGGAGGCATAGAGCAAGGACACGGGGCAGGAAAGGCGGAAGCCGGACGACCAGGAAGCATGGCCGATTATTTAAAAAATGCTGAAAAGGAAAATACAGAGCCCCAATTGGGACTCTGTATTATCTCACTTGTAAACTTTTTATCCGGGTTAAACAAAAGAGAGTCGTTCAACGAACGAGTAAGTTCATTATACTAGTGCTAAAATACCATGTCAATGAGTACGTAGTCCTATTTTTGCATACCGTTTTTGTGAATTTTTTATTGCCGGACGTCTTAAAACACTTCAATTAACCTATATGACTGCGTTTGGAGGTTACAAATATTTTGCAAATGATTCATAAAGTGTTATAATGGATAAGGTATGCAAAAACCGTATACATATTGAACGGTCAAATGTTGAAAGATATTATGTAAGAAAGTTTTGGAGGATCTAACGTGTCAAAGAGCAAACAGAAACTTAAAGTAATACCGCTGGGCGGTTTGCAGGAAATAGGGAAGAACATAACTGTTTTCGAGTATGGTGAAGATATTATTGTTGTGGATTGCGGTCTGGCTTTTCCCGAGGACGATATGCTGGGTATAGACCTTGTGATACCGGACGTCTCGTACCTGGCCAAAAACAGGGAAAAGATCAGGGGGATAGTAGTATCGCACGGGCACGAGGATCATATAGGCGCCATGCCTTATTTTCTCAAGGAGATAAATGTGCCGGTATATGCGACAAGACTTACCAACGGCCTGCTTAAATATAAGCTGGAGGAGCATGGGCTGCTTTCGGTTGTCGAGCTCAATGATGTCGAGCCCGGCGAGACTATACAGCTCGGAGCGTTCAAAGTGGAATTCATCAGATCGACGCACAGTATAGCGGATTCCGTAATGCTTGCCATACATACGCCGGCAGGGATGATCCTGCACACCTCCGACTTCAAGATCGATTACACGCCCATACAGGGCAAACCCATCGATCTTGCCCGTCTGGCTGAATTGGGGAAAAAGGGCGTGCTTCTTCTCATGTGCGACAGTACGAATGTAGAGCGGCCCGGCTACACGATGTCGGAGAGAACCGTCGGGGATACCTTCGACGAGATCTTTATAAATGCAAAAAGCAGGATAATAGTTGCCAGTTTTGCTTCAAACGTTGACAGGATACAGCAGGTCATAAATGCGGCCGGTAAATTCAACAGGAAGGTATCGGTTGTAGGCAGGAGCATGGTAAATGTAGTGAACGCCGCCAGGGAACTGGGTTACCTCAATATTCCCGAAGGTATGCTTATCGACATCGATCTTATCGATAAATACCCTTCCGACAGGATGGTGGTCATAACTACCGGCAGCCAGGGCGAGCCCATGTCGGGCCTGTCAAGGATGGCGGCCTCGGAGCACAAGAAGGTCGAGATCGAACCGGGCGATCTGATAATAATCTCGGCATCGCCTATACCGGGTAATGAAAAACCGATAATCAAGGTGATTAACGAACTGTTCAAAAAGGGAGCCGACGTCATTTACGAATCCCTTGCTGAAGTCCATGTGTCCGGGCACGCTTGCCGTGAGGAGCTCAAACTCATTCATAACCTTGTAAAGCCAAAGTTCTTTATGCCCGTGCACGGCGAATACAGGCATCTGAAACAACATGCCAACCTTGCTGCCAAGCTTGGAATGCCGCCCGAGAACATTTTTATGATGGAGAACGGAAAGGTACTCGAGCTGAGTTCGGATTCCGCAAAGATCAATGGCACGGTCTCATCGGGAAGAGTACTTGTCGACGGCCTTGGCGTAGGGGATGTGGGCAGCATTGTATTGAGGGACAGAAAGCTTCTGTCGCAGGACGGTTTGATAGTTGTCGTAATAACAATAGAAAAGGAATCAGGGCAGCTATTGGCCGGACCGGATATTATTTCGAGGGGCTTTGTCTATGTGCGCGAGGCTGAGGATCTTATAGAGGAATCGCGGGATTTGATAAAGAATACTCTCGCCAAATTTGAAAATTCAAAGAACAAAAATGACTGGTCCGCAAAGAAAGGCCAGATAAAGGATGAATTGAGAAATTTCCTGTTTGAAAAGACAAAGCGCAAGCCTGTGATACTGCCTATAATAATGGAAATATAGCAAAGATCATGCGAAATGGAAAAACCGGCCTTCGGCCGGTTTTTTAATGAAACGCAGGGACGGTTCACTGGCTATTTAATGATCAATTTGTGGTATGTCTTTTTGCCTTTTTTAATGATTAGCTCGTTGTTTTTGAACAGCTCCTTTGTAATAGTGAAGTCAAAGGCCGTTACCGCGTCTTCTTCGAGATAAATTCCGCCCTGCTGCACCAGTCTGCGACCCTCGCCTTTTGATGGCACAAGCCCGGTTTTCACGAGTGCGTCAATGATATTGATCCCGACTGCCAGTTCGTCTGCGGCTATTTCGGTAGACGGCATGTTGCTGGTGTTTCCGCCGCCGCCAAACAGGGCTTCCGCGAGTTGACGCGCGTTGGAGGCTTCGGCTTCGCCATGAACGAGCTTGGTTACTTCGTATGCCAGCACTTTTTTGGCTTCATTTATCTGTTCATTTTTCAATTCCGCCAGCTTGTTTATTTCGCTCATCGGGAGGAAGGTGAGAAGCTTCAGGCACTTTATAACGTCGGCGTCATCAACGTTCCTCCAGTACTGATAGAAATCATAGGGCGACGTCTTTTCGGGGTCGAGCCAGAGCGCGCCTTTTTCCGTTTTGCCCATTTTTTTGCCTTCGCTGTTGGTTAGCAGGGTAAAGGTCATACCGTAGGCTTCCTTGCCATCTACGCGCCTTATTAGCTCTATACCTCCCAGTATGTTGCTCCACTGGTCGTCTCCGCCGAGTTCAATACGGCAGCCGTATTTCTGGCTGAGCACGAGGAAGTCGTAACTCTGCATGAGCATATAATTGAATTCTATAAAGGTCAGGCCTTTTTCCATCCTGGACTTGAAGCATTCCGCCGTCAGCATCCTGTTGACCGAAAAATGAACGCCTATATCTCTTAAAAACTCGACATAATTGAGTTCGAGGAGCCAGTCGGAGTTATTAACCATCATGGCCCTGTCGTTTGTGAAATCTATGAACTTCGAGAGCTGGAGCTTGAATTTGTCGGAATTATATTTGATAGTTTCACGTGTCATCATTTTACGCATGTCGGTCCTGCCGGAGGGGTCTCCGACCATTGCGGTACCGCCGCCAATGAGTGCGATCGGTTTGTGTCCCGCGCGCTGCATGTGCGCCATAACCATCATCTGCAGGAAATGCCCTACGTGCAGGCTGTCGGCCGTGGGATCGAAGCCTATGTAGAAGGTGACCTTCTCATCCTCAAGAAGCTTTTTTATTTCCTCTTCATGGGTGAGCTGTGCGATAAAGCCGCGTTCCTTAAGTATATCATACACGTTGTTCGACATATTTTTATTACCTCTGTGTTTTGCTTTTTGTGTATTTTACCATACTGCCGCCAGTAATTCAAGGCTGTAAAGTGGGACACAGGGATGGTCGGATATGGGGACAGGTGGGACACAAGGAAAGGGATGGGACATGGGGACATTGACTTTTCCCTGTCCCAATGTCCCATCCCTTTCCCACGTCAAAAATAAACGGAGACCGTTTTCAGGTCCCCGTTTTATTGACTTTATTTAAATTCTGACTTTATCAAACCGGTTATCTTCATACGGCCATCATACCGCGGAAGCCCTGCCGGTCCTGTCGCGATAGACCATCAGTACGAATACGGCCATTACGAAATATTGTGCAGCCGGAGCAGCGCTGTAGATAATCGGTCCAAGCAGCGGTATTACTCTTAACAGGCCTAGTATGAAACCTGCTATGCCAAACAGTATCGAGACCAGAACGGTTATCCCCAAAACTGTCCAGAAGCAGCCTTTGACGACGTCGATAGACTTCTTGGCAGCATCGACGACACTCAGTCCGTCGACTACCATGGCGGCGAACCACATGCTCAGCAAAACAGCTAAAGCTATAAAAAATACCCCGATTGCTAGCATTATTATTACCATAAGTACATTTCCGAAAGTACCGAGGAGTCCCAGCAGCAATCCGAGGAGGAATACCACTATGAAAAATGCGATGGACAATCCAAGTATTAAAACGATCATACCGACAACATACATTATAAATTTTGCAAAATTGCTGCTGATAGCCGAACCAAGGTCGTTCATGCCTGCGCTTCCTGTTTCAAGGCCCTTGTTGACAAGTCCGTAGGTTGCCGGTGAATAAATAAGCGTCGCTATAAAAGCAATAATTCCAGCGCCAGCGGCAGCTCCCATCAACGAGGTTACTGACGAAAACAATGCTGTGGGGTCGGTAATATTGTTCGGGTTCATCAATGCTGTAATAGTGCTGAGACTAGGAGTCGCCGCATTGCTGATCAAGTTGACTATCGCTGACAATACGAAAACCGGGAGTATGAGCATCCAGTTTTTGATCGAGAAATTGACTGCATTAGTTAGATATTTCATACAACACCTCCATCATATTCTTATATATTCCTATTCTATACAGTTTGAAAAATTCCTTCTGTAAAAAGAAAAACGGAACAAATTGTTAACACATAACTACGTTTCGTGTGAATTCGGCGCCTGACTTGCGCATATATGGGTTCTGACAGGCTATTACATACTGGTCTGTGGCTGCCGCTTCAAGCTTGAGCGTTCTGGCGACTCCCTCGACCGTTGAATTCTTATATCCGGCGGTTTTTGTTATGACGGGAAGCGTTGATTTGCCTCGTGTTTCGGAAAGCAATTTCCTTCCGGTTTCATTGAAGCCCAGTATTCTGATGCAGGCAGGTCCGCCAAGGCGGGTGAAATATTCCAGCGATTCGCTGTCAAGACCGGCCAGCGCACTGAACAGTATCCTCTGCACACGTGTAATCGTATACCGCTTCGTGCAGATCCTGTCGACGAGCTCCTGCCAGGTGGCCGAATTCCCGGTCGCCAGCCTGATCCTGTTTTCAAGACCGTTTTCCATATACGGAAGATTTTTTATCTGGTCGATTGTCATTTTTCTTAGGGTCGATAAAAGAAGCTGCGCGAAATCCAGAGGGAAGACGGGACCTCTGCCTACTTCGACCTCCCGTTCCATTATCGCAAGCGACGGATTGGGCAGGCAGGACTCCAGCAATTCTCTTGCACCGTACCAGGGGTTTGAAGACAGCACCTTTCTTATGGAAGTGGCGCTGCTGATTTTGCCGGTCAGTTCTACAGAATTGTAATCGTTTTCCACCCTTCCCACAGTCAGCGGAACGATCCTGCTGTTCAGGCGCCTGAGTGCCTTGAGGTATTCTATTCCCAATATGTTGTTGGGGTTCCTGAGCAGCTCCGAGAGGTCATCTTTGTGATATTTTGATTTGAGATATTCAGAAAGAGCTTTCTGCCTTGCGGCGGGGAAGGATTTGCCCGAGGACAGGCAGGCTTTGAGCAAAGCCTTGTATTCGTCAGGCTCATCGGTGAGAATAGCCGCAGTCTGTTCCAATTTGTTGATCAAACCGAACTCGCTGCCGAAACATAGCGTGTCCACCACGCCGAGGCTGTCAAGCAGCTTCACGGCGCCAAAAGCGAAATACTCCGCGCTTGACATCGCATATAGCACCGGCAGTTCTATTACTAAATCGACGCCACATTGCAAAGCCATTTCTGCCCTGGCCCATTTATCGACCACGGCTGGTTCACCGCGCTGTGTGAAATTGCCGCTCATCACGGCAACGATACAGTCGGCTCCCGTCAATGCCCTGGAAGTCTCGAGATGATACAAATGTCCATTGTGGAACGGATTGTACTCGGCGACTATTCCAAGAACCTTCATATTTCAAAAAGACCTTCCCTGAATTTCATAAGGTAGTTCATGCAGAATTCATCATACCCAAGCAGTGCTTCGGTTGCGTATACGAAGGTCATCAGCTTGTTGTCAAGGGGATCGAGGATCGCGCCGTCCATTCCGGAAGTCATTGCGGCGATGAGGAAGGCCTGGTTCATAACCTTTCTGGCGGGTATACCGAAGGATATGTTACTAAGGCCGCAGGTTATATGCACTTCGGGGAATTCTCTCTTTACCTTGCGTATGGTTTCGAGAGCCACTTTGCCGTAATGATCGCCGGTACCTATCGGCCTGACCATCGGATCGATGTAGATATCGGAAATCGAGACGCCCTTGGCTGTCATCCCCGCAATCAGCTTTTCGGCGATGGACACTCTTTCGTCTACAGTTTCGGGCATTCCGGAATCATCCATGCATAGTGCAACAATGCCGGTGTTGTATTGGAGTACCAGAGGAAGTACGGCATTATATCTTTCCTTTTCGAACGTTATCGAGTTGATGATGGGCTTTGGCGTTTTTACCGCCTTCAAAGCCCTTTCAACTGCCAATGGGTTGGGCGAATCTATGGACAGCGGAGCATCCACCACTTCCTGAACGGTTTTAACAAGCCATTCCAGTTTTTCAGGTTCATCATTTATAAACATACCGGCATTTACATCTATATAGGTGGCTCCGGCTTCATATTGTTTTTTTGCAAGTTCCTGCACAAATGCCGTGTCGGCAGTTTCGATCGCTGCTCTTGCAGCTTTCAATGTACTGTTCAATTTTTCGCCTATGATTATCATTTTTTCCATCCTTAAAAATAATTATTGCAGGGTATTTTCTCTAAACATTATAAACTAATGCGGATACTAAAACAAGAAATTCCTGTAAGGCTTGAGAAACGCAGGCGAAACGCAGGGACGGTTCGTCGTTGTTTTACTCCTGTTTGCGCTGATGCATAGTTGATGTATAATTGAAATACGCCGTACAGTTTACTTATTATGACTTCCCGATCGAAAGGAGTCGCAATGGAAAAAATCGCTGTTGTAGCCATAAACGGCACTATGCGGGAGTTTGACAAACCTTATCATTATCTTGTACCGGAAGACCTTTCGGAAAACCTGCTTCCCGGAATGAGGGTCATCGTACCCTTCGGGAACGGTAACAGCCTTAAGGAAGGCTATGTCTTGGGCTTTGCCGGGAATTCAGATTTCAGCCGGATGAAAACCATAAAAAAAATTATTGATAAAAAGCCTGTATTGACCGTTTCGCAGATAGAGCTTGCAGGCTGGATGAAGCAGCGGTATTTCTGTACGTATGCGTCTGCGATCAAATGCATGCTGCCTGCCGGAATCGACGTGAAGACGCTGAAGGTCGTCAGGCTGACATGTGCCGGGGGGCTGAAGCTGTCACCTTCGCAAAAAGCCATCATTTCGGCGTTGGAGTCGAATGACGGTATCCTTGGGATGGAAGAGTTGAAAAAGCTCAGCAATGTCAAGACAGCTTTCACCAAGCATATAAGCGCGCTCGAGAAAGACGGCGCAATAAGGGTGGATGAACAGTATTCCGCAGCCGTAAGGGAAAAATCCGTCCGGGTGGCAGGACTGGCGATGTCCCGCGAAGAAGTCGAAGAGGATATCCAAAACGGCGCTATAAAAAGAATACAGCAGATCCGTATACTGGAGATGCTTCTGGAAAATGAATACATAGCGGTGGCAGATCTTGCGCGTTTCGCCTCTGTTTCGACTTCCGTCATCGATACGCTCAGGAAAAACAACTACATATATTACACGGATATCGAGGTGAAACGTGATCCTCTTAAGCACAGGGAAGTGGAAAGCACATCTCCGATGGAACCCACACGCGAGCAGGCAGAGGCGCTCGAATACGCGCGATCCCGCATGGACAGCGGCCTTTTCAATGAAATGCTGCTGCATGGAGTTACAGGCAGCGGAAAAACTGAAGTTTACCTTCAGATGATACAGTATTCGCTCGATAAGGGCAGGCAGGCTATAGTGCTGGTACCCGAGATATCGCTCACGCCGCAGATGACAGACCGCTTCAGGGGCAGGTTCGGAAACCGGGTCGCTGTGCTGCACAGCAGATTATCTCTTGGCGAACGCTATGACCAATGGCGTCTCATAAGAAACGGTGAAGTCCGGGTGGTCGTGGGTGCGCGTTCAGCAGTATTTGCGCCTTTTGAAAACCTGGGGCTTATCATCATCGACGAGGAGCACGAAAATACGTACAAGTCCGAAACCACTCCAAAGTACAGCGCCGCGCAGGTCGCAGCGAGCAGGTGCCGGCAGGACGGGGCATTACTGCTGTACGGCTCTGCGACTCCTTCGCTGGAGACATATAAACGGGCTGTTGAAGGGGAAATAGGGCTTGTTACAATGAAGGAACGTACCAATGCGCTTGTGATGCCCGAAGTCATGCTTGTTGACATGAGAAAGGAACTCGAGGCGGGCAACCGCACCATGTTCAGCTCAGCGCTTTCAGCCGAAATCGAGAAGAATATCGCCCTGGGACAACAGACCATATTATTTCTGAACAGAAGAGGCTATTCCTCTTTCGTATTGTGCAGGAACTGCGGGATCAGTCTCAAATGCAGGTATTGCAGTGTGACCATGACCTACCATGCGGCTGAAGACAGGCTGATATGTCATTATTGCGGTTACACGGTAAAAATGCCTTCCGTATGCCCCGAATGTGGAAGTAACCATATCCGCCAGTTCGGAGCAGGTACGCAGAAGGTGGAGGAAGATCTCCAGAAGCATTTTCCAGGCTGCTCCGTTATCAGGATGGACATGGATACTACTTCGGGAAAGCATTCACATGAAGAGATTCTGGACTCATTCCGGGAGAAGAATATAAATATACTTGTCGGGACTCAGATGATAGCGAAAGGCCATGATTTTCCGAACGTTACGCTCGTCGGGGTTCTTGCGGCGGACAGCCTGCTCGGCATGGATGATTACAGGGCTTCCGAGAGGACCTTCCAGCTCCTGACACAGGTCTCCGGAAGGGCGGGCAGGGGAGAGCTTCCGGGGCGCGTTGTCATTCAGACGTATAATACCGACGATTACAGTATAATATCGTCCTGCTCGCACGATTATGAAGCATTCTACAGACAGGAGGCGGATATCAGGAGACGTCTCAGGTATCCGCCGTACACAAATATCGCCTGTCTTGTTGTCAGCTCGCCCTTTGACAAGCTGGCTTTTGCAAAGGCCAAGGAAACGGCCTCGCTGCTTTCGTCCATCATCGATCCTGCCAGTGGAGACGAGTTGATGCCCGGACCTGTGAGAGCACCTGCAGCCAGGCTTCGCAACCGCTACAGATGGAGGCTGCTGATCAAGTGCGACTCCAAGGACAGGCTTGCCGCGATGCTTTCCGACGTATCGGACGGATTCTGGAAAAATAAAGGCGGATCTGATGTGGACCTTAGCGTGGACATCAACCCTGTTAGCATGATGTAAGAAATTCGATGTTTCTTTTCTGCTGCTCCAGAATGAAATGTCCCGCTCCGGGAAGCAGGTTTATCTTTGCATTGGGAAGCAGAGCCGCAAGACGCCGCGCGGTTTTTCTCTGATCGAGCATTATGTCTTCTTCACCGACCGTCAGCATAACGGGCATTTTCAGCTTCTTCAGATCATCGTCGCTGAGTATTGGTATTTTTCCCGAGTATGGGGAATAGTTCTTAAAAATCATAGCAAGATACTCTACGACGACCGGATGTACCTTACTCCCTGCAGACAGGTCTGCGAGACTCTTTTCGGTGACAGGTCTGCCAAATAGCAGGGAAAGTATCGCATGCAGTATGAAGGATATCCTCTGGGGTCCGATTCCGGCTGTGGATATGAGTATCAGCCCTTTCACTTTTTCCGGGAAGGCCACTGCAAATTTAAGAGCAGACCAGGCTCCAAGCGAATTTCCTATAAAAGCGGCCTGCTTTATTTCAAGTTCGTTCATAACATCCGCCATAAACTCTGCATAAGCCTCCGAAAACAGGTCGGGACGGTATTCGCAGCTATGCCCGGGCTCACCCGGCAGATCCGCCGCAAATACCCTGAAGTGTTCGGTGTATTCCATTATTTCGCCCGCCCATACCGCAGAATTGGAGCCCGAACCATGGAGCAGTATAAGCGCCGGTTTATCAGCGTCTCCGCACTCGATAACAAAAATATCCCCGTGGCGTGAGTTGACAATATGCTTTTTAACGGCCATCGGCCAGCCTTCAAGCAGATTGTCGTAGAAAGAAAGTATCGCAGTTTTACCTTCTTCAGATTTGAATACCGATTTTTTTACTTTTTGTGCCATTTTCAACACCCCTTTTTATTACTTTAAGCGTTCATTTCGCCAAGTCCCTCGCGTACGCGGCCGAGCCAGTCCAGTTCATTCCGGCATGACGAAATAAGATTTTCATAGATCATATCCCAGATAAATGTCTCACGGTTGCTGCGTCCTGGTGAATATTGTCCGCGCTTCTGTTTTTCGCGTATCATCACTAGTTGTATTTTTACTTCGTTTTCGTATTTGGACAGCAGATCATCGAGTTCGGCGGAGTCGAGCCGGTCAGACCAGGCTAGCTGAATCAGGAACGTTTTCTTGAATTCGGGGGATTCCGGGGAGGAAACGATCCAGTTCCTCAGATACCACCGTCCTGCTTCCGTTATTGTATAGAGCTTTTTGGAGGGCGAGCTCTCGCTGTGCAGGACTTCATTCGTAACGAGCCCGTCATCCAGCAGCTGGACGAGGGATTTGTATATTTGGTTGTTGTTGCCGGACCAATACATGAAGGCCGACTCCTCGAATATCTTTTTCAATTCGTACCCCGTGCAGGATTTCCAGCTCAAAAGTCCCAATATTGCATAGTTTATTGTCATGGTACCACTCTCTTTTCCTTCTGGATTATTATTCATAACATATGTTACATGTAACATATAACAATAATAACATGGGCAGAGTTGGATGTCAACAGTGCACCCCACATTTAGAGAATAATATATAATTTCTGCCTTGGTTGCAGCAAAGCATACCAATTTGATATAATATGTGATGACACTGAAACATCGCTATCATTGTATATTTCAGTTCAAATGGGAAAGTTTTGTTATATGCAAATTAATTAGGGAGAGTAATATATGGCAATAAGGAATATCAGAAAAGAAGGCGATGAGATACTGCGGAAGAAGTGCAGGGAAGTCGACTCGGTAACGGACAAGATAAGGGTATTACTCAAGGATATGGCGGACACTTTATATAAGGCCGATGGAGTCGGGCTCGCAGCGCCGCAGGTCGGCGTTCTGAAGAGAATCGTCGTTATCGATGCGGGCGACGGACTTATTGAGCTCGTGAATCCTGTAATAGTGAGCCAGTCCGGACAGCAGCTCGTTCCGGAAGGCTGCCTCAGCGTACCAGGAGTCTGGGGAGAGGTCAACCGACCGTCTTTTGTGGCTGTTGAAGCTCTCAACGGCAAGGGCGAGAAGTTCCGGGTCGAGGGCGAAGGCCTTCTGGCACAGGCTTTGAGCCATGAGATCGATCACCTTGACGGAATACTCTTCCGGGATAAGGTTATCCGTTATCTGGACAAGGATGAATTGAAGAAATCGGAGTAGGAAATATGAGAGTCGTATTTATGGGCACTCCGGATTTTGCCGTACCATGTCTGGAAGCCCTTGTTCATAACAAATATGAAGTCGTCGGAGTGGTGACGCAGCCCGATAAGCCTTTCGGCAGAAAACAGAGCGAGCTTAAAGCGCCTCTGGTCAAGGAAGCGGCAATAAAGCTCGGCATAGCGACAGTTTTGCAGCCGGTAAAGGTTCGTACGCCGGAATTCCTTGAAGCCGTACGCGCTCTTGAGCCTGACCTGATCGTTACCGCGGCCTATGGCAGGATATTGACCAGGAATGTGCTCGATGTGCCGAAACTCGGCTGCATAAATGTGCATGCCTCGCTGCTGCCCAAGTACAGGGGAGCTGCTCCGATTCAATGGGCCGTCATCAACGGCGATGATAAAACCGGGATCACGACCATGTTCATGGATGAAGGCATGGATACCGGCGATATTCTGCTTACACGGGAAGTGCCGATCCCGACGGATATGACGAGCGGGGAGCTTTTTGACGAATTGATGCCCCTTGGCGCCGAAGTACTGCTCGATACGCTGAAAGCCCTTGAAAACGGTACGCTTATGAGAACTCCCCAGGATCATTCCAAGGCTGTAAACGTACCCATGATGACAAAAGAGCTCGGGCTTGTCGACTGGAACAGGAAAGCCATCGAGATACACAACCTTGTGAGGGGAACGAACCCGTGGCCCGGCGCGTTTACATATTACAAGGGCTCCAGGATGAAGCTCTGGAAGACGACGGTACTCGAGGGCTGCTCTGCATTAAAGACCGGAAAGCCGGGCGCTTTATTGAAAGTACAAAAGGATAGCCTGATAGTTGAGACAGGCGACGGCTGCCTCCAAATTACTGAGCTTCAGTTTGACAACTGCAGAAGAATGAACGCTTCCGAATGCGGACACAATATGGATGAAGGTGAAGTACTTGGATAAAAGGCTGAACAGCTTTATGGGATATTCATTTCTGCTGTTGGCTGTGATCGGTGCAGTTGCTGCTCTGTTTTCATATGTATACCGCTTTTTTTCGATCGACCTGTATAACAGGATAATTTCCGTATTGATACTTATGGCGTTTATTATCATGCTCCTTGTGTTAATAGCCACGGCGGCGATCTTCACTGCGATCAAAAGCAGGAGGGTGCGTCCTTTCATGCTGGTACCCGTGAGGCTCGGACTCAAGCTTGTCATTCCGTTCGCACTTTTTGTAACGGACCTGTTGAAAAAGGATAAGGACGTGATTAGGAGCCTTTTTATCGATATCAACAACCTCTTTGTACAATCAAGTAAAATCCGAAAGAGCCCTGACAAAATAATGCTGCTGCTCCCGCATTGCCTGCAGAATTCGGAGTGCGGCCTGAAAATCACGGGCAATATCGCCAATTGCAGGAAATGCGGAAGATGTACAATAGGAGAGATTCGTGAGCTAGCCGAGGAAAAGGGGGTCCACGCTGTCGTTGTGACGGGCGGAACTGCAGCAAGGAACGCCATAGCCGGAGAAAAGCCGGAGATCGTACTATCCGTTGCCTGCGAACGCGACCTGGCCATAGGGATATCGGACGTGAGCAAAATACCGGTAATAGGTGTGTTGAACAAAAGACCCAACGGGCCTTGCGTCAATACTACGGTCGATGTGGAGCTTCTCAGGGAAAAGCTCGACAGCATAATATTGCGGGAGGAAGGTAATCAGACTGGATCAGGCAAGAGAAGCTGCGTTGAAGATACTTTATGAGATAAACGAAAAAGGTGCGTATTCAAATATAGCGCTGAATAAATATTTTTCGGCTGAACTGCTCAGGGATATAGACAGGGCGTTCGCCACCGAACTGGTTTACGGCACGGTCAAACGGAAGCTTACGCTCGACAGGGTCATTTCGGCCTATTCAGACATCAAAATGCAGAAGCTTTCGCCCTGGATATTGAACATACTGAGAATGGGAGCATATCAGCTGCTGTATATGAACAGGGTCCCGCCGTCGGCAGCCTGTAACGAAAGCGTAAGTCTGGCGGGAAGGTATGGCCATAAGGCTTCAGCCGGGTTTGTCAATGCTGTTCTGCGCAATATAGCCAGAAACGGGGCTGAAAGGGTAATACCTTCGAAAGAAGACGATTTGATAGGATATTTGTCCGTCAGCTATTCTTATCCAAAGTGGCTGGTTGAAAAATACGCTGAATTATTCGGAAACGAATTTGCGGAAGCTCTGCTGGACGCCGGAAACGGTACGCCTGAACTAACGGTAAGGGCAAATACTCTGAAGGTATCGGCAGAGGAGCTTCTGGAAAAACTTAAGAATGAAGGAATTGAAGCGGAGCAGGGCAAGTACGCGGAAGAAGCGGTAGTAATCAAAAGCACCGTTTCGCTTTCCAGGCTGGAAGCCTTTAAAAACGGGCTTTTCCAGGCACAGGACGAAAGCTCGATGCTGCCTGCAAGGGTGCTGGCTCCGGAACCGGGTCAGAGAGTACTTGACGCATGCAGCGCTCCAGGCGGCAAAACTACGCATCTGGCACAGCTGATGCACAACACGGGGACAATTGTAGCGAGGGATGTCTTCGAACATAAACTGAAGCTGGTTGAAGATAATGCGACACGGCTCGGGATAAACATCATACAAACGGAATTGTACGACGCTATGCTGCCCGATGAAAAAAACGCGGAGGCGTTCGACAGGGTATTGCTCGATGCGCCGTGCACCGGACTGGGGATCGTCAGAAGAAAACCCGATATAAAGTGGGCGCGTGAAACAAAGGATGTCGACGCTATTACAGAACTGCAGAGGACACTGTTCCGTAACGCAGCTATGCTTGTAAAACCCGGAGGCGTGCTGGTTTACAGCACGTGTACAATACTGCCCGACGAAAACGAGTACATGGTGAAGGACTTCCTGGCAAACCATCAGGAATATGCCGGGGATGATATAGCGCCGTTCCTGCCGGCAGGGCTCGCGCAGCATGCGAAAGGCTGCATGGTCCAGCTGTTCCCGAACCGCGACGGCATTGACGGATTCTTCGTGGCCAGGCTGCGGAAAATAGAGAGGTAGGCATCTTTGCTGGGTAATTGATTATATGATTATGGATGTTACAACAAGTTTTATAATGAGGAGAGTAACTATGCCGCAGGTGTTCATTCGCAATTTCACGGTGAAATTGCTTGTGCAGATAAAATTTTAATAGCATCGGAAAGCTGCCGCGCGGGTCGACGCTTCAGAGCTGACCTAGCGGCACTTTCCTCAGAGGTATTCCTAAAGGGCCTGTAAAATTTTACTTCACATGATCCCCCTGCGGCATATGGCAATTGCATCATGGAAAAAACATATCTTCCCGACATGGATATAAAAGAGCTCGAAGAATTCCTGAAAGGCCTTGGACAGCAGAAGTTCAGGGCAAAGCAGGTATTCAGCTGGATAGCCAGGGGCGCAAGGGATTTCGATGAAATGACCGACCTGTCGAAGCAGCTTCGAGAGGATTTGAAACTTTATGCCGGCGTTTCCGGTCTAAATATCAGAAGGAAGCTTGAATCGGCTGTCGACGGAACTGCCAAATACCTGTTCGAACTGCAGGACGGCAACATCATCGAGAGCGTTCTGATGGAATATGTGCATGGCTATACGGCGTGCATATCGTCCCAGATAGGCTGCAAGATGGGCTGCAGCTTCTGCGCTTCGACGATCGCAGGCTTCCGCAGGGATCTTACGGCAGGAGAAATGCTGGAACAGATACTGGCAATACAGCGCGACAGCGGCGTCAAGGTCAGCAACGTGGTAATAATGGGTATCGGCGAGCCATTCGACAATTATGACAATGTTATTAAATTTTTGCGGCTGGCAAACGATCCCGAAGGACTCAATATCGGACAGAGGCACATGACTGTTTCCACATGCGGCCTCGTGCCTAAGATACTGCAGTTTGCGGATGAAAATACACAGGTGAATCTGGCCATTTCACTGCATGCTCCGAATGACGAAATCCGGGCCGGGATCATGCCGATAGGCAGGAAGTACAGTATTGACAAAATAATTGAAGCATGTAAGATATATACAGAGAAAACCAAGCGCAGGATAACTTTCGAATACGCCCTGATAGAGGGCGTGAACGATTCGCCCGAAAATGCCGCCGAACTCGCTTCGCGGCTGAGAGGCATGCTGTGCCACGTTAACCTTATACCTGTCAATACCGTAAAAGGGACCGGGTACAGGCAGAGCGGGCGCAGGCATATCGAAGAGTTTTCCGGACTGCTTCAAAAGAGGGGCATAGAAACGACGATCCGCCGTGAATTGGGCTCCGATATAAATGCAGCCTGCGGACAGCTCAGAAGAAGTGAAATGTGCGAGGGACCCCAAGTAAAATAAGCGGCGTATCGAACGCCACTTATTTTAAACAAGACTTCGCTATGTTTCAATAATTAAAATCGCAGGCGCGCCAGGCGCATGTGAAAAAACAAAGGATGTAGATAACTTGAAATTCGCCGCGGGAACAGACAGAGGACTGGTAAGAGAACTTAACGAGGATAGCTACAGGATATTGCCTGGCAGCTCACAGTCCCCCTGTGTGTTTATTGTTGCCGACGGTATGGGCGGACATAATTGCGGTGAAGTTGCCAGCAGGATGGCGGTGGATTATCTGAGCGAAGCCATCACCGGCGAAGGCGTCGGTATTTGGTCTTCGGAAGACGGCGGAGCCAGACTCAGAAGACTTGTTGAAGATACGAACCGAGCCGTTTATGAAAAATCATTGGAGCGGCCTGAAGTTAACGGCATGGGAACTACGCTTACCGCGGCCGTTATAAATGAAAATACGATCGCTGCCGCCCATGTTGGCGACAGCAGGCTATACCTTATAAGAAATGAAAAAATGACACAGCTTACAGAAGACCATTCATACATAGGCGAACTCGTCAAAAACGGTTCGCTTACCCGGGAGGAAGCGGAACATCACCCCGGAAAGAACATAATAACACGTGCGATAGGTTCTTCGCCCGATCTTGAAGTAGATATACTGTCACGGGAGATCGTGAAGAATGATATTTTTTTGCTTTGCTCGGACGGCCTTACAAATATGCTCGATGAAGCCGAAATATATGATGTGATAATCAGGTGCGAGCCGGAAAAGGCATGTTCCGAATTGATAGAAGCCGCCAGAGCAAAGGGCGGGGAAGACAACATAACGGTAATAGTAATCAAATGTGAGTGAAGGTGCTTTTATGGAAAGTAAGATACTTGGAAATAGATATCAATTGATTGAAAGAATAGGCGGAGGCGGCATGGCGGTCGTATATAAGGCTAAAGACCTGCTGCTCAACCGTTTCGTGGCCGTTAAGATATTGAGAGGCGAATTCACGGACGACGAGGAATTCGTGAAGCGTTTCCGGGTCGAAGCACAGGCGGCTGCAAGCCTGAACCACCCAAATATCGTATCGATCTATGACGTAGGAAAACACGACGACATGCAGTATATCGTCATGGAATATATAAACGGTATCACCTTAAAGGAATATATCGGTCAGATGGGCGCCCTTCCGTGGAAGGAAGCCGTCAGTATCGCAGTCCAGATCTGTTCGGCCCTTGAACAGGCGCATAAGAATCACATCGTACATCGCGATATAAAGCCACATAATATACTGATAACCAAGGAAGGCATTGCAAAGGTCACAGACTTCGGCATTGCACGAGCAGTCACTTCCGCTACCATAACCATGGTCGGAAGCACGATCGGCTCCGTCCACTATTTTTCGCCTGAACAGGCCAGGGGAGGCTTTACGGATGAGAAGTCCGACCTGTACTCTCTTGGAGTAACGATATACGAGATGGTCACCGGCAAGGTGCCGTTCGATGGCGAGACGCCTGTAGCCGTTGCTTTGAAGCATATCCAGGAAAGGGCCGAACGTCCTGCAGACATCAACCCTGCGATACCGAAGGGCCTTAACGACGTTATTCTGAAGGCGATGAAAAAAGATCAGAACCTGCGCTATCAGAGTGCTACGGATATGCTCAACGATCTGCAGAAAACTCTCAGCGAGCCCAACGTCAAAATTTCGGGAAGCAATGCCGACGATTATGAGCTTCCCACGAGGAAGATGCAGGCTATCGGCAGGGATGTCGAAATGCCCGACGAATATGAGGATGAGGATGCTGATACAGGCGGGGAGAGCTTCGAATCCGACTCAGGGGAAAATAAAAAAATGAAAACAGGAAAGAGTAAAAAAGATAAACTGAGCGTATGGCTTGGCATAGCGACAGGCCTTGTCGTGGCGGGAATTTTATTCTTCATAGGCATAAAGCCTTTACTTGATGCCATTATGCCTGATACTACGGATGTGTATGTAGTACAGAATTATGAGAGCAGGGATTTCAACGAAGTCAGGGATGAACTGGGTAAGTATAATATCACTGCGGTCGAGGATGAAAAAAAACACAGTGATACTGTGGACCAGGGCCTCATAATCTCGCAGGATACAGCGGTGGGCAACAAGCTCAAGCCAGGCAGTTCCATCAAGTTTACAGTGAGCGACGGACCGGAGCTTGTTCAGGTACCCGATGTTTCGAACAAGGAAGCAAGGGTTGGAGAACAGCTCATCCGGAATGAGAATCTCGATTGTACCGAAGAACAGGAATTCAGCGAAACTGTTGCGACCGGCGTTATTATCCGGACTGAACCTGCTGCGCTCGAAGAGGTGAAACCAGGGGAAACCATAACTGTTTTCGTGAGCAGCGGACCGAAGCTTGAAATAGTAAAAGTACCCAAAGTAGTTGGACTTACAAGAAAGGAAGCCGAAGCGCTGATACTTTCCAGCAAGCTTACGCTGGGCGCCATGTTGCCGTCCGACCAGGTCAGCGATGTGGCAAAGATAACAAAGCAGTATCCACTGGCCGGAGCAGAGGTCGATGAGCAGACCGCCGTCGAGCTGACCTTCGAGGAGGATGGCGCCGGACAGGCAGGACAGACCGGGAACGGGGCGGACGATGCTTCCGGAAACCAGAACGGTACGCCGGCTGACGGGGCGAAAAAGATGCTCCTGAATATAGAACTCGATCCGACCATGGCTTATGGAGACGAGGTCAACGTATATGTCGAGGCGACGCCTTCCGATACAAACCAGCTGACGGTGGTATTCAACCAGTCTATTGTGAAAGGTCAGTTTCCGTTCGGTATTGAGGTACCACTAGCAAAACAGGGAACGACCCATATAATTGTGAAGCTCAATAACACCATCGTCCAGGAGGACGATTATTAGGATTAACCGAACGCGGGCGGAGGAGGTCTGCAGTTTTGCCGACAGGCACTATCATAAAGGGAATAGGCGGATTTTATTATGTGTCGTCGCATGACGGAGTCCATGAATGCAAAGCCAGGGGCATTTTCCGCAGGAAAGATCTGACACCGCTTACAGGGGACAGGGTAGAATTTACAATTACTGATGCTGTTCAGAAAAAGGGTAATATTGACGAAATTCAAGAGCGAAGCTCTTTACTGGTCAGGCCTGCGGTAGCCAATGTAGATCAACTGATAGCGGTTATCGCAGCCAGGTCGCCTGAACCGGATCTGCTCCTTCTCGACAAGCTTCTTATATCGGCTGAAATGCAAAATATTGGCGCCGTATTGTGTATAAACAAAACGGATCTGGATATCGAGGGCGGCAGGACCGGACTTCGAGAAGCTTACAGCAAAGCCGGATATAGTGTTATCGAAACCAGTTCGAAAGAAAATAAGGGCTTCGAGGAACTTGACAGTGCTCTGACAGGGCATATTTCAGTTTTCGCCGGGCAGTCGGGCGTCGGAAAATCAACGCTTCTGAATAGAGTTATGAACACAATGGCAATGAAGACCGGAAAGCTCAGTGACAAGCTGGACAGGGGAAAGCATACAACAAGGCACGCAGAGCTGATGGAGCTGGCCAGGGGTGGGTATATAGTAGATACACCCGGTTTTAGTTCGTATGAGCTTACCGGCATAAGGTATGATCAATTGCAGAATTATTATCCGGAATTTGCCGATTACATTAACGAATGCAGATTTGTCGGCTGCAGCCACATAAACGAACCGGATTGCGGCGTGAAAAACGCATTGGGCTCGGGGGCTGTGAGCGCCGGCAGATATGAAAGATACAAGGAATTATTTACGGTACTTAAGCAGGAAGATGATATGAAATACAAAAAAGGAAACCGGAAAGGAACCAAATCATGATAAGAATTGCACCTTCAATATTAGCTTCCGATTTTTCAAAACTTGGAGAGGAAATAGTCAGAGTCGAAAAAGCAGGCGCGGATATTATACATATTGATATTATGGATGGACATTTCGTACCCAACATATCGGTTGGACCCGTCGTTGTACAGAGCCTCAGGAAAGTGACAAAACTGCCTTTCGACGTACATCTGATGATAGAAAATCCCGACCGGTATATAAACCAGTTTATAGAGGCCGGAGCAAATATGATATCGGTACATGCCGAAGGCAATAATAACCTGCACCGTACGCTGCAACTCATAGGAAACGGCGGAGCGCGGCCGGCGGTCGCACTTAATCCGGCGACGCCCTTGTCCGTCCTGGACTCTATACTGAACGATATCGATATGGTACTGATAATGACTGTGAATCCGGGCTTCGGAGGCCAGCAGTATCTGGAAAGCATGACGGATAAAGTTAGGGCCCTCAGGCAAATGGCAGTTCAAAGGTGCATAAAGCTTGACATAGAGGTAGACGGTGGGATCGATACCGAAAACATACATATGATAACAGAAGCTGGCGCAAATATAATAGTAGCCGGATCTACGATATATAATGCAGCCGACGCCGCGGAAATAATCCACGGTCTGAGGCAAAGGGCGTATGGTGGTATGGTATGACCTGTATCATATTCTGCGGGGGCAGGATCACCGATTATGAATATGTAAAAAAATATACCGGCGGTGCCAGCCTTGTAATTGCCGCAGACAGCGGAGCTCGGCACTGCAGTGAACTAAAGCTCAAGCCCGGCATATTGCTGGGCGATTTTGATTCTATAAGCAAAAGCGACTGGGATAAATTCAATGTAAACGGAACAGAGATAATAAGATATCCTTCCGAAAAGGACATGACAGACAGCGAGCTTGCCGTCGAAATAGCGCTGGAGCGCGGCTGCACCAAGGTAATACTGCTGGGGGCCGTCGGATCGAGGCTCGATCATACGCTCTCGAACGTTTTTTTGTTGAAGAAGCTATCCGATAGTAACTGCGAAGGCTTGATAGCCGACGAAAAAAACGAGATCAGGCTTGTCAGGGACAGCATCAAACTGAAAAGAGAAGAAGGCGTTTTCGTAACTCTGCTTCCCTTGGCGGGGAATGCGGTGGGAGTATCGACAGAAGGTCTCCGCTATCCACTGCGGGACGCCGTTCTGGAGACAGGTTCCTCCTGGGGCGTCAGCAATGAATTCTCGGAAGATACGGCACTGGTCACCGTTAAAGAGGGCTACCTGCTCGTTATGCTGTCAAGGGATTGATTCGGCGGGAGTGAAACATGGGGACGGTTAATGGAACAAAAGAACCGTCCCCATGTTTCACCTTTATCTGAACTCTTTTGCCAGAGCCTCGAAAGCTTTTTTCGAATTTCTGATCGTTTTTTCATCCACACAATAAGCCAGACGGAAGAAGCCCTTGCAGCCGAAGCCGGTTCCGGGCACGATTACGAGATTGTATTTCAGAGCTGCCTTGCAGAAGGCCACGTCATCCTCGATCGGAGCCTTGGGGAAAAGGTAGAATGCGCCCTGAGGCTTAAGGCAGCTGAAACCCGCGCCCGTGATGATTTCATAGAGCATATCACGCCTCTTTTTGTATGCCTCCGTTTCAACCACGGCGTCTAGCGATTCGGGCAGTATCCTCTGGAAGAGCGCCGGAGCATTCACAAAGCCCAATGTCCTGGTCGAGAAAATCAACCCGTCCACAAGTTCAGCGGTGTCGCCCATAAGCGGGTTGACCGCGATGAAGCCGATACGTTCGCCCGGGAGAGACATCGATTTGCTGAAGGAATTGACGGAGATGGAGTTTTTGAAAACAGTGAACAGCGGAGTTACCACAGCGCCATCGTATATTATCTTATCATACGGTTCGTCTGAGATGACGCATATCTGCGTTCCGAATTCCTTTTCCCTGGCCTGTATACTTTCCGAGAGCTTTTCCAGCATATCGCGCTTATAAACCACGCCTGAAGGATTATTGGGTGAATTTATTATTATGGCCCTTGTCCTGGGAGTAATTGCGTCGAACACCTTTGCCGGATCGGGTTGGAAGGTATTTTTGTCGGTGTCGACTATGACGGCTTTTCCGCCGTGATTGTCGATGTAAAAAAGATATTCGGCAAAATAGGGCGCCAGCACAATGACTTCCTCGTTAGGATTCAAAATAGTTTTAAGTACGACATTCATGGCTCCTCCGGCTCCGCACTCCATGACGACGTGCTGTGCGTAGACAGGGATGCCTGTAGCCTGCTGGAGCTTTGCGGCAATTGCGGCCCTTACATTCATGTAACCCGCATTGCTCATATATCCGTGCATTCCGGGTGCGTCTGACAATACGGCTTTTTTAAGCGCTTCCTTGACGATTGCAGGCGGTTCTATATCCGGATTCCCAAGTGAAAAATCGAATACATTGTCCGCTCCGAATTCCTTGCGAAGCTTTTCACCCTGTTCGAACATTGCCCGGATCCAGGACGATCTGCTCAGGTTGACAGATATTTTTTCAGAAACCATACGTTTCACTCCAATTCTTTTTTGTTATTCTATAAAGACGGCGGAATACCAGTTCTGCTCGTCAGTTTCGCTCTTTAATGTATTGAGGGGCAGTCCGAATTTCCTGACCGTTTTGAAAACATCTATACCTACGCTATGGAACGCCGGCCTTGCTTTTCTGGGGTTCACGCAGCCGCAGCCCTTGAAACCCGCGCATTCCTTGCACAGGGCGCAGTCGCTGAGCGAAAAGGCAAAATAGTAGCCATCCGTAAATGCTTCGCTCTCAATGGCAAATGAAACGTCCTGCGATATCCTTTTATCCTTCGAGTGTATTATTACTCCCCAATGGTATTTTTTAAACAGCTTTTCGTATTCCCAGGGATCGAGCGAGCCTGGTCTTGAAGGGCAGGTGTTGCCTTTGCCCCAGTCGCCGCAGCCGAACATGCATTTGAGCAAGGTCCGGGGATCGAACTCTATGTCCTCTATTTTGAATTCGACTGCGTCGTTAGCTCCCATTTCAAACGCTTTTGTGATATATTTTTCTGCATTCATGCCAGACCTCCATAGACTATGTTTTCTGAATATAAAACAATTATATACAAGAAGCAAGCCCGTGGCAACTTATAGGTTATACGCCCCATGACTGCCGGGCATAAAAATAGCATAGCCGAACCATATAGGTTTTTTCGCAAGGGATGTAAAGTATTGTTGAAAGGGGTTGGAATTTATTAACCACGGTATAGCTAAACCAGGACTTTTGAAGCCGCCTGTTAGCCGGCCGGAATGGAGCTTGACCTCATTTCTTCAGCTTTTCAGCCAGATTCTTGTCCGGAGTCACTACAGCCGTAACATAATTTACATAGATAACCTTCCCGGGTTTCGCTCCGGACGGTTTGTTCACATTTTTCACCGCGGTGTAATCGACCTGCACGTTTGCCGACATTCTGGCCTTGCTGTGCCATGCGGCAAGGATGGCGGCTTCTTCGACAGTCCTGTCAGGTATCTCACGGCCGCCTCTTCTAATTATTACGTGCGAGCCGGGTATGTTTTTGGTATGAAGCCAGATATCGTTCGATTGCGCCAGCTTCAGCGTCAATTGATCATTTTGCTTGTTGTTTTTTCCGACATAAATATCAAACCCGTCTGTCGATATAAAATGCAGCGGTTCGGACAATGCCGGCTGTTTTTTTGACGAGACCTTGCGGTGAAGCTGCATATAGCCCTGTTCCGCGAGTTCCTGCCTTACTTCGTCCATTTCCCTGAGAGCAGTGCAGTTGTCGAGCAGCTGAAGCACGCTTTCCAGGTAATCGAGCTCCTGTCGCGAATCCTCGAGCTGACGCGTTGTGTAGGTAAAGGTGCTCTTGGCTTTGGAATATTTTCTGAAGTAGCGCTGCGCATTTTCCTGAGGAGAAAGGTTCGGATCAAGAGGCGCCTCGATATATTCGTCGCCGTTTTCCGAGTAATAGTTCTGAAGCGATACGCTGCCGATATTGTGCGGGATTCTGTAGATATTAGCGGTTATGAGTTCGCCGAAGAGCTTCAGCTTGTCCCTGTCGGCCACGTCCCTGAGGGTTTCTTCCTGTATGGCCAGCTTTTTGGAGCATCTGTCTATTGAGTTGTTCAATACCTTGTAGAGATCGGATTTTTTTTGCCTCATCCGCTCGGCATTGTCCCGCGAGGAATAAAAGGCGTCGAGTACTTCGCTTATCGAGCCGGGCTTCGAGTGATACCGGTATTGCCTGATATCGAGACAGTGAAAATCCAACGGTTTCTGGCGGGCTTCATCTTCAAATATGATGCAGGGTTCATACCTTCCGTCCCTTATATCGTCGAGCATGGCTGTAAGCGCTGCCTTCAAGCTTTGACAACCTTCTTCGGAAAGGGAAGAGGCCGGAGTCCTGTTTTCTATCCCTGCCCTGAAACAAACCTCCCGGCAAAGCAGAGGGCTGAAACCCTTGATACGTTCAAGCAGGTATTTATCGACGGCCTGTTCGGAGGTCTTCAAACCTTCAAGCAGAAGCCCTATATCCAAGGCATCAGGTGAAAGCTTATCCTGCGCGGGTGGTAATATGTAAGGCCTTGCAGGCATGACTTCGCGGACGCTGCTGATATCCGAATCCACATGCTTTATTGAATCTATTATTTTATCTTCGCTGTTTACAAGTATTATATTGCTGTAGCGGCCCATTATCTCTATAACGAGGCGTTTTTGCGATATGTCGCCGAGTTCGTTGGCGGCTTCTATGACGACGCCTATTATTCTCTCGTAGTCATTAAATTCGAATGACAGTATCTTGCCTCCGGACAGATGCTTTCTAAGGAGCATGCAAAAAACGGGAGGAGCCGAAGGGTTTTCCTTGACAGCATCAGTCATATGGATGCGAGGGTAATTGGGGCTGGCGCTCAGCACCAGCTTGCAGTTTTTGTTCCAGGCCCTGACAAGCAGGACGATTTCGTCGGCTTCAGGCTGAAACACTTTTTCCACGCGTCCGCCGACCAGTTTTTCGGTTAATTCATCAACTATGCTTTTTGTTACGATACCGTCAAATGGCAACCGGAACACTCCTTTGTATTAAAAAAGCCGTACTTTTAGTAGTCCGGCTGATTTTTATATTGACATTTATGCATGTTTGTAATACACTGAAGAGACTATTGGTTAAAGGCATACAACATAACTCTCCTATTATATATTATCACATTTTATACCTGATGTCAATAGTTTTTACAGATCGAAACAACATTTTTACAAAGATCGAAGGAGGGCTGAAAATGGGATCGGATCAAGCAGAGTACGCAATTGAAAAGGAAAGGCTCATCGTTGTCGAAGGACAGATCGCGATACAGATGGAAGCTGCTAGGAGTATAGCCGGTAAGGTGAAAAAGGATCTGACCGGCATGCAGAGATCAATTTGGGAGAACGTCAAACCGACTCCTGACGACCTGGATGATCTGGCGGGTATATGGCAGTACCAGACAGATATCATAAGGGAGGGAAACAAGGCAATCTTTTTGACCAACCAGGCGCGGAAGCTCGAGAGGATTGCCAATAATCCCTATTTTGCACGGATAGATTTCAGGGAGGCAGGCGAAAACCTAGCCGAGAAAATCTATATCGGGATTTCAAATTTAAAGGATGAAAAGACCGGGCAGTTTTTGATCTACGACTGGAGAGCGCCTGTTTCCAGTATGTTTTACGATTATGAGCCGGGCGGTGCGGGGTATCTATGCCCGGCAGGAAGAATCGAAGGCGAGCTGCTCCTGAAGAGGCAATTCAGGATATGGAACGGCGAGCTTACGCTGATGTTCGATTCAAGCCTGACAATAAATGACGAGATACTTCAGGAGATTCTCGGCAGGAGTGCCGACAGCAGGATGAAAACTATCGTTGCAAGCATACAGCGTGAACAGAATAGCATTATACGCAACGACACCCACAAGCTTCTGATTGTCACGGGACCGGCAGGCAGCGGTAAAACCTCGATAGCGCTTCACAGGGCAGCATTCCTTTTGTACAGGCACAAGGACAGTATAACGTCGAAAAATATAATCATATTCTCGCCAAACGAAATTTTCAGCGACTATATTTCGGATGTATTGCCAGAGCTCGGGGAAGAGGATATAAACAGGAGCACGCTGTTCGAATATGCCGTCAGGACGCTGGGGCCCGGAGCCTGTCCTGAAAGCGCCTCGCAGCATATGGAATTTCTGCTTGAAGAAGGTGGTATCGCTGAATGTGATACAGGCCACAACAAGGAAAATGGAGACGCTTTCTCCGGGATCGGGGACTTCGATAACCGTCGCCAAAGGATAGAAGGCATAAAATACAAGGCTTCGTTTGAAATCATTGGCCATCTGCGCCGGCATGTGGAAAAGACAGAAAAGGGCAGGGTTTTCCATGAAGTTATCTTCAGGGAGGAACTGATAGAGACCGCCGAAGAGATCTCTCAGTATTTTTTCGAAGCCCTCAGGTTCCTGCCGGTCGTAAAGAGGCTCGAAAAGATCAGGAGCAGGCTGACCTCCAAACTCGATATACTGGTGAGAAAAAGGGTGGAGGAAGTCGTCCCGGAGGTCGCCAATACGGGCGAATGCATCGACGCTGTGGAGATACGCGGACGCAGTATCGCAATTGTCCATGAGGAAGCATTGCCAACGAGGCAGCTGATCGAGGAAATGACAAAGCTCAATATATTCGACTGTTACACTGAGTTCTTGAAGGATCGTGACGTATATGCCGGTAAAACGGGCGGTGTCGATCGGGCATCGGGAAAACGGTATACAAATTATGAGGATATTGCTCCGATAGTGTTTTTGAATGGTCTGCTGAATGGATTTCCCAATATGGATGTTATCAAATATGTATTGATCGATGAAGTACAGGACTACACCCCCGTTCAGCTCGAGATACTGAGGGAATTGTTCGGAAACAGCAATCTTACATTGCTGGGGGACCCGAACCAGGCTTTGAATCCATATATTCCGTCTCTGGAAACGGAGCGCCTGGCAGGCAGTCTGGGATATGCGTCCTATATTTCCGCGAGGCTGGTTAAAAGCTATCGTTCCACCAGGCAGATTGCCGATTTCTGCAACGGTATTATAGGAGGTAATATCGACGCCGAAAGCGTAAACAGGGAGGGAGAACTGCCGGAAGCGCACCGCTGCGCCAATCTGCAGGAATTATACCGTACGGCTTCAGAGGATATTGAAAAACTGAAGAGTAATGGGTTGAAGTCAATTGCTGTAATAATGAAAACAGAACGTGAATGCACCGAAGCTTACAATGCACTTGCCAAATACACGGAACTCAGCCTGATAACTGGTGAACGGCAGGAGTTCTTCACCGGCGCGGTGGTCATACCGTCCTATCTTTCAAAAGGGCTGGAATTCGACGCTGTATTCATGATTTGCCCGGACAGCGGCATTTATCAGGGTGAAGAAGCGAAAGGGCTTTTGTATACGGTATGTTCGAGAGCGCTTCACAGGCTGCACTTTTATTTTGCCGGAGAAGTGCCCGCGTTTTTGAAAAAGCTGCCTGAAATGTCTTACAGGCAAATTGATCATGATCATGGACGTTAACTATTCCTTGACACGGCGTTGTCTTTCTGCTATTATTATTCAGTAAAACAAAGAAGAAGTCATCCGCTTCTCACCTTACGGACATGTCCAGTAAGGTAAATAGTGAAGGTTCAATATGTAACTTAGCTATGTGGTGGATTGACAGACTTCTGCAATCCACTTTTTTATTTGATATTTTTTATATATCCGGAGGTGTTTTAATATCAGTAGTAAAAATGAATTGATGATTAATGAGGAAATCAGGGATAAGGAAGCGCGTGTTATCGATTCTGACGGATCCATGCTGGGCGTAATGCCTGTCAAGGACGCGCAGAAACTCGCAACTACCAAGAATCTGGACCTTGTTAAGATCGCCCCTCAAGCAACACCGCCTGTCTGCAAGATCATGGACTATGGAAAGTACATGTTCGAGCTTGCGAAAAAGGAAAAGGAAGCAAGAAAGAATCAAAAGATTGTAAGCATTAAGGAAGTTTGGATCAAGCCTACGATTGAAGATCATGATTTCGGCTTCAAGGCAAAAAATGCGTACAAATTCCTGCAGGACGGCGACAAGGTTAAGGTAAGCGTACGTTTCAGGGGCAGGGAAATGAATTATACATCTCTGGGTGAACAGGTACTTAATAAATTTGCGGATGCGGTTGCAGAAGTGGGAATCGTGGAGAGAAAGCCGAAGCTGGAAGGCAGGAGTATGATAATGATACTCAATCCCAAACAGCAATAGGACCTTTCATAGTATCACGGAATACCGGCAGGTATTCAAGTGTGCGATACAGTACAAAATAGGAGGAGTAAATATGCCAAAGGTTAAAACACACAGTGCGTCTAAAAAGAGATTTAGAATAACCGCCACTGGCAAGGTTAAGATGAATCATGCATTCAGAAGCCACAGACTCGTATCGAAGGCGAAAAAGGCAAAGAAACACCACAGGCTCGGAGCTTATGCTTCTTCTGCCAATGAAGCGACAGTTAAAATGCTTATACCGTACAAGTAAGAAGGGATGTTTAGCGCCTGCGGCGCAAAATTCCTTTGAAACATCCATGGAGGATGTTTAGCGCCGAACGGCGCGAATTACCGTTGCAACATCCATGAAGGAGGAAGAATAATATGTCAAGAGTCAAAGGTGCTGTTAGGACACGTGCCAGGCACAAAAAAATATTAAAATTGGCCAAGGGTTATTTTGGAGGCAAGAGCAAGCTTTTCAGGATCGCCAACCAGGCAGTCATGAAATCGCTCTCATACGCATACAGGGATAGAAAAGCCAAGAAGAGGGACTTCAGACAGCTCTGGATCGCAAGGATCAACGCCGCCGCAAGAATAAACGGCATGAGCTACAGCAGGTTCATGAGCGGTCTCAAAAAGGCCGGCATAAGCCTTAACAGGAAGGTATTGGCCGATATGGCTATAAACGATGCGCAGGGCTTCGCACAGCTCGTTAACAGCGTAAAGAATGCTTGATAACAATCATTGATTTTTGGATAGGGGGCTGAAAAGCCCCTTATTTGATTTTTATGGAACAAACCGGAGGCGCGAGGAGTAATTATGATCAGGCTGACAGCCGCCAGTAACCCTGTAATAAAAGAAGCAAGATCGCTCAAAAACAAAAAAGACAGGGACGATAAAGGCCTTTATTTTATAGAGGGGACCAGGTTCGTTTCGGAGGCGTTTAAAGAGAACGCAGGTATCCGGTACATAATATTTTCGGAAACTTTTTTATCGGGCGGCGACTCTCCTGAACTTACCGGTGCTGTCGAACAAAGGGGCATCACCTCTTATGAAGTGCCGGACAACCTTTTCGATTCGATCTCGGATACCCAGAACCCGCAAGGGGTACTGGCAGTTCTCGAACTGAAAAGGAAGCTGCTCCGGGATACGTCAATCGTTGAAGGAACTCTGGTACTTCTTGACAACATCAGGGATCCCGGCAACATGGGTACTATCATAAGGACGGCGGATGCGGCAGGGTGTGCGGGAGTGGTAGCATCGGACGGCTGCGCAGATATTTACAACCCCAAAGTACTGCGCTCGACGATGGGCTCGATCTTCCACATACCGGTCTGCTGCGGGGGCGGTATTGCCGAAATGATGCAGTCTGTGAAACAGAAGGGGTTCCAGCTTTGCGCATCGCACCTTGAGGGTTCGGTCAGTATATATGAAGCCGATCTTTCGGGCAATATCGCATTGATAATAGGCAGCGAGGCCGGGGGGATAAGCGCCGAAACGGTAAAGAATGCCGACCTGCTGGTGAAAATACCCATGGCTGGTCGCGCTGAATCACTTAACGCATCTGTCGCCGCGGGCGTGATGATGTTCGAGGCCATGAGGCAAAGACAGCTCAGGTAAAGTCTAGTGTAACCTCAGGGGAAGGCTTCAGAAGATATTCTCAAGGCTTGGCTTTTCTCTTTCCGGAATGTGAACTATGAATTTTTTCAGTGCAGCTGCTTCCGCGAGCGCGCTCGCATTGTCCTTTCCCTTTATGAACATCTGCAATCTGGCGAGGGTCTCGTCGATATTGTCGATCTCCTGGTGATCTATCAGGGAGGACCAGTAGCCTTTAACGCCCGACCAGGAATTTATCATCCGGGTAAGCTGCGTATCAGCCTGGTTCCAGTTGCTTGACCCGATACTTGTCTCAACCGAATCGATTGACTGCTTCATGCTCTGCGAACCATTGTAAAGAAACCTCTGCGTGACCACGCTCAATATGATTATTATTAGGGTCAAAGCGATAATAGAACCCAATATTCTTATAGTAGCCCTGCGTCTCATATCACCGGTCACCTCCCCTGTATCTGGCCTGTATTGAAAGCTTCCCCGCCGGATCGACGCTGGCCAGGAGTATCTCGGAAGGGTCGTCATAATGCTGCTTCCGCATCTCCTGTATCAGCCACTGTCTGTCTTTTCCGATAGTTTTGAGATTATTCGTCATGATATGCCCGTCGATAACGACGTCTACGGTTATGCCTTCGTAATCGGTCTTTATATTCATATCGGCAGTATTCAAAGGCCTTTTCTGCGATTTCGGTATAACACTGAGCTGGCCATTAGTTTCAAGTATCGCGTATTCGATATCCGTTATGTTCGGGAAATTTTTGATCCTGAGCTGTTCAAGCAGGTCATTCAGGGTATAGAGCTCTTTTCTCAGCTCATCCTCCCGGATTCTGCCTTTTTCAATAAGTATGGTTGGCTTGCCGCAGATTATTGCTCTCGCACGGATACTTTTCAAAGTGAGGAAGGACATGAGAAGTTGTGCGATGAGCAGCGTAAGTATCGGGATGATCCCGTTCACAAGCGGGATTCCGGTGTTCTGCATCGGCACCGCTGCCAGTTCGGATATCATGATCGCTATGGCAAGCTCGAAAGGCTGCAGCTGGCCTATTTGCCTTTTACCCATAACTCTCATGACTATTACCACGATCAAATATAAAACGAGAGTCCTAACAAATACTACCAACATATTCGTACTCCTGTCAGACAATTTTTACAATAATTTATTATTTGCCGCGAGATTTACGGTTATTCAAAGCTGTTTTTTCACCGCCTTCCAAATAATGAAAGATTGCATTGCAAAATAGCTTCAAGGGGGTATAATAAGGAGAGGGGACACACCTTCAAATACCGTTACAAGGAATGTCCCCTTTCGACGCTAAAGCAATGGGGACACACCTTCAAAGGACTGTCCAAGGAATGTCCCTTTTTGACGCTAAAACAAAGGGGACACACCAAACAAGGTTAGAGGACACACTTAGTTTAGCGAGGGCTGAATTTATGAACATTATTATAATAGGTTGCGGCAAGGTGGGCTCCAAGTTTGCGCATGCTCTTGCCGACGACGGACATGATGTGGTCGTCGTGTCGAACGACAGAAATGAATTCAAGGCATTGAAGCACGATTTCAAGGGTATTACGGTAACCGGCGTACCGATAGATCAGGATGTGCTGAAACAGGCCGGTATCGAAAACGCAGACGCTTTTGCTGCCGTAACTCCTGATGATAATGTAAACATTATGGCTTGCCAGGTCGCGAAGGAAATCTTCAAAGTGCCCAGAGTAATAGCCAGAATATATAATCCGGAGAGGGAACATGTATTCCACCAGTTCGGGCTCAACACGATCTGCCCCACGAACCTGACGGTAGACGTACTTAGGTCGAAAATTCTCGGCGAGTCTGAAAATATATCGCATCATGCAATATGCGGTGAAGCATTCACATTTAAAAGAGAAGCGATAAAAGCAGAATATATCGGTAAAAAGCTCAGTTCGGTAAAACTAAAAAGGGATAGTTACATTTTCGGCATTGTGCATAACGGAGCCTTCAGCTTTCCGAATCCGGGCATCAGGCTGGATAAGGACGACAGTATAATTGTCGCGTATCTGACACGTTGACAGGGAGGAGCATTCATGTATATCATCATCGCAGGCGGGGGAAAAGTAGGGTATTATCTTGCAAAAACACTTTTATCATACAAGCATGAAGTTGTGGTAATAGAACCGCAGGCAGATCTCTGCGAGAAGCTGGCCAACCAGCTGTACATCAGAGTATGCAACGGAGACGGTACTACGATAGAAAAGCTCGAGGAAGTTGATGCGTCGAGGGCGGACATATTCGTTGCAACTACGGGAAGGGATGAGGACAACCTGATCGCCTGCCAGCTCGCAAAGAATAACTTCCATATTAAAAGAACGATATCAAGGGTAAACAATCCCAAGAATATCGACGTTTTCAAAAAGCTCGGCGTAGACATAGCGGTAAGCAGCACATCGATGATAGCCGAGCTTATCGAGCAGGAGATAGACTACATCGGTATTAAAACTTTGATTAAACTGAAAAACGGTAAAATCACTCTGAATGAAATTGAATTGCATGAGAATTCGATAGCCTGCGGAAAGAAGCTAATGGATCTCAAGCTGCCAAGCAACAGTCTGCTGATCTCCATCATAAGGGATGATGACGTATTCATACCTAACGGGCAGACGGTGCTGCAAAAAGGCGATTACATCATAGCGGCTTCCTCTAACGAAGATCAGGAAAGACTTAAGGAATTCTTCCTTTGAATATTCTCAAGGAAATTGAAAATTCTCCAGGAATTAAAAAGCACCCGTCCAAAAATCGGGTGCTTTTCTTTTTAACCTACTATTACCTTGCCTTCAGGATATACGATATCGGTATTGTTCTTGTGGGATATCATCGTAAGCGCAAGCGCAAATGTAACAGGCCCAACCCTGCCCAGAAACATCATCATTATAAGCAGCAGCTTGCTGATCGGGTGCAGGTAAGGAGTCATGCCCGTAGTCAGGCCAACCGTAGCGAAAGCTGAAACGACTTCGAACAGGACGTTGATTATAGGACGGCCTTCCAACAAAACCACGATCACAGTCACGACCAGCACCAGCATGGCGCTGAAGCCTATGATAGTCAGCGCTTTTATGATTGTCGGGAAGGATATGCGTCTTTTGAACACTATTACATCGTCCGAACCTCTTAATTGAGTAAGTATAGCTATCATTACAATACCGAAGGTCGTTACTTTTATTCCGCCTCCGGTAGATCCCGGCGCCGCGCCAATAAACATCAGTATAACTGTCGTCAGCTTGGAAAGGTCGCTCATCGCATTCTGGTCTATTGAGTTGAAGCCGGCCGTCCTCGGCGTTACGGATTGAAATATGGAGGCGTTGATCTTGCCGGGAAGATCAAGCTTACCCAGTGTGGCGGGATTGTTGTATTCCAGTGCGAAAAAAACCACAGCTCCCAATACGATCAATACAGGTACTATTGTGATAACCAGTTTTGTGTGCAAAACGAGGTTCTTATTCTTCCTGTATTCATATATGTCCTTCCATACGACAAAGCCGAGGCCGCCTATTACTATCAGCGACGCTACGGTGTAAATGACCAGCGGATCATTGTTGTAGTAAAGAAGACTGACAAACTGCCCTTTCCCGGAAATGCTCATCAAATCGAAACCTGCATTGCAGAATGCGGCGATCGAATGAAAGACTCCCAGATATAAACCCTTTATGCCGTATTCCGGGACAAAGCGTATAGACAAAAGCAGCGCTCCTATCAATTCCGTACCGAAGGTTACAAGCATAACATTCTTTATGAGCCTCGTTATTCCCTGGAATGAATAGAAGCTGATGGATTCCTGCGCAAGTACCATGCTCCTGATTCTGAATTTCTTGCCGAGCAGGGAATAGAAGAAGGTCGCGAAGGTAATTATGCCCAGGCCGCCGATCTGTATCAACGATATGATCACAATCTGCCCAAATAACGTCCAGTGCTGGTATGTATCCGTCACGATAAGTCCGGTGACACAGGAGGCGGATGTAGAGGTGAACAGGGCGTCAAGCAGATTAGTGCCTTTGCCGTCTTTTGCTGAAACTGGCAGCATCAGGAGAAGCGTACCCGCCATTATCAGCAGAAAAAAGCTGAGTACGATCAACACGGTCGGTCTGGCGTTGAAGATGTTTTTAATTTTTGTTTTTATTAAGTCCAATCTCATATGGTTACCTCAATTCAGATAAGCACTATTATAATACAAACTCCAAAAAAAGTATAAATATTTTCTGTTTTTGAATAATAGGAGGATTAATGTTAAAAGCTATTCTGGAAACATTACAAAGGAGGGATTTTATGTCATTGACATCAAAAGAATTGATGCTGGTTCAGGACAATATCAAAATGGCCGAAAACTCGATCAAATTCCTGTACGCCTGCGCCGATATGGCAACCGATGCACAGGTAAAGGGCTTGTGCCAAAGCATGGCGAAGGAGCATCAGCAGGATCTGACAACACTGATCAAACACATTAACACTACATCTGTCCAATAGGAGGTTGAAAATGAACAAGTTTACCGACAAGGAAATAATGTACACATTGTTGAACGAACATAAGCTCTGTGCGTCTTCGTTGACGAATCTGATCCTTGAGAGTTCCGATATAAATCTCAGGAATGATGCCTCGGGAATACTGAACAGGACTTTCCAGCATCAGAAGAATATATTCGACATATTGTCGTCCAAGGGTTGGTATACTACTTCCCAGGCGAGTCAGCAGGATCTCACCGCTGCAAAGCAGGAAGTCAGCAAGATACAGTCGTCTATTAATGTAATGTAAAATTCAAAGCTCACAGGTGCATCGAGCGCCTGTGAGCTTTGAACAAGCATGCTTATTGCGCTAGCACATAAGCTTCGTTATTATGCTGCGCAGCAATTTTCGCTATGTTCCATAATAAAACAAAAAAGCAGGTGGCCCAAACCGCCTGCTTTTTGTTTTATTATTACTTCTTGTTGATGTCGTAATTGTTACCGGTGTATGATTCAAATACCTTCTTGACTATATTTCCGCCGATCTTGCCAGCATCTCTTGATGCGATGTCGCCATTGTAACCCTGTTTCAGGTTTACTCCGACCTGGTTGGCAATTTCATATTTCATCTGATCGAAAGAAGTTGTATTCCTGCTGCTGTTACTGTTGTTTGCCATTTTATCACCTCCTCAGTAACTATTGTGCCTAAAATAATTACGTTTATTACTTGAAGTAATAACCAAGCAAACATTTACATAGTCAATATTTTCAAAGCTTCATTATGAAATCGGCAATGTCTCTCGCAGCGAAAGGATTCCTGTATGCGGCCTGCGATTTCTTTATTTCGGTCAACTGTTTGAAATTATCGGCAAGCAGTCCCGATACTACATATTTTAATTCCTTAGTCTCGGTGCAGACTACTCCCAGCCCGTGTTTCACGGCAAAATCGGGATTGCCCTCCTCCTGGCCGGGGAGCGCGCCCGTTATTACAAGCGGGACATTGCACATGACCGCCTCGATCATCGTATTAGGGCTTGCGCGTGTGAACATTATGTCCGTAGACAGCATGATCTCCTGTACATTTTCCGTAAATCCAAGTATATCGACTCTGTCCTTGTATTTTTCAGCAAGGGTATGCTCGAGCGCCTTCTTCATCAGTTTGTTTCTCCCGCACAATATTCTGACGCTACAGTCGAAATTCTTGAGCAGTACTTTCGCAAGCCTGCTCATATTGCCCGAGCCTTCGCCGCCGCTCATGATCATGAACTTGATGGGGTAGTGGGGCGTATAAACGACATCGGTTGAATTGACAGCCTTTTCGTCAAGGCCGTGAAGATGCTCCGTAAAACGCTGCCTTACAGGAAAACCGAACATGCGGACATGATCCTCCGGGACTCCGCACCTTATACAAACTTCCTTTGCCTCATCGGTAGGGCATATGGTATAATCCGCCTGCGGATTGCACCATAACGGGCTTATGGTCACGGGATCGGCAACTACTGCGATCATCGGCGCCCGGTAATCGATCCTTGCAAGAATATTCGTTATGGAGGCGTTATAGTTGGGGTGTGTTGAAAGGATCACATCGGGCTGTGTTTCCTGCAGAAGCTTGACGAAACGGTCGTAAATGGTAAGTTCGCTTAGCTCTATAATAAGCGAAGGCCTTTTTACTGTTATTTCCCAGATCCTTTTCCAGACGTCCTTTGAAGTCCTCGTTATGGAACCGTACATTTTTCCGGCGCGAAGCCCGAGATTACCGCCCAGCGCAAAACCATCGACGACTTTCACATTTGTTTCGGGATAATTTCTGAACTGCTCCAGCAGTGATTCAGTGATACTTTTATGACCGTGACCCGTTACATCTGAAGATATTATTAAAATGTTCTTAAACATAATGTCGTTCCTTTTCTATGTCTGCTTTATTTCTCCATCCTTGAGGTAAAATGTTGCTATGACCGTATCGGATGTGTATTCCGCAGTCCTGCCGCCCAAAATAATGGCGCAGTTGGGGAATAAGCGCTTTGTTACCGATATTTCGCCGTCACCCTTCGCTTTGAGATAACCGGCTATATACTTTCTCTCTTCTTCAAGTGATTTTATTTCTTCCCTGAGCAGATAAATCCTGTCAGACAGGCTTGCAGGATCTGTTCCGCTCATGCCGGCATCAACGCTCGACTTTAATTTCTGCTGTTCCGCCTTTTTCATTCCGATTTCGTGAAATACTTCATCAAGACGCGTTACCAGCGCCTGACGGTCGAAACCGGTGACCTCTAAAGTAGTTTTCCTTTCCATTTCGGAACCGCCTATGGGGACCGATACATGAATCTCCGACTTTATATGCCCTCCTATGACCTGACCGTTAGTGGAGTCGAATATGACGTCCCTGGCAGAAATGTCGCAATTCAGGCTGTAATAGCCTATATGCGCGGTTTCGCCGCATACGATCCGGACGTTGTCTGCAAATTTTACGAATACATTTCTGGCTGCACGAACTTCAACCCTTTCCTTTGCCGATATTCCGCCTTTTATGTAAATACTGCCGTTGGTGCTAATAAGCCCCTTTATATTGCCGAGCCCCAGCTCGCTGTTGATTTCGATGTCTCTGGTCGCTTCGACTGTAAAGCCATCCAGTATGGTGCCCTTGATTGTGAGGTACCCGTCAAATTTGACGTTGCCTGTGGAAACTCCTACGTCGCCGTTTATTTCAAGGTGGTTGGAAACGCTTATCCTGCCTGAAGTATAGTTTACGGCGCCGCTTAATCGGGAATAAAGCGTTGTTTTGCCTTCCGTGGAAACCTCGGCTACAGAATTCCTGTCATAGTTCAATATGGCGGTTTTACCTTTGACAGGCTTGATTTCTTCTCCCCTGACAGTTTTCCCGGTTTTTCCGTCTGTCGCCTCCAACCTTTCTCCGAGCCAGTCTCCAGGTTTGACCCTGTTTATCAACTGCACCTCGTAATAATCGACTTTACCGTCTTTGCGGATCTCGGGCTTTGATTCCTTGAGCTTATACATCGTGATCCTGGCGTCGGTACCGTCTTCAGCCGGAAATCCTTGCGCGGCAGTATAGGGTATTTCCTGACGCAGCTCTTTATTGAGGAAATCAAGGTTTATCCCATATATTATACCATTCTGCTCCAACAATTTTAATATTTCTGACCTAAGAATATCATGTGAATTCAATTCATCCGGTGAAATGTTGAAGGTAACGGTTGCAGTAAGTCCCGAAGGCGTTACATCAAGATGGATTCGTTCCCTTAGCTCACCGACCTTCCGGGGTTTTGCAGGTGCGGACATGAGCGAACTTCGTAAAACGCTGAGGCTTGTAATACCGATTTCCGGATGGGAAGACAAAATAGACGATACTCTGTCCATTGGGAAGCCCTTTTTAAAGGTTTCGGCAAAAACATCGCTATTTTCGGCGGTGATCGCAAGATATTCATCTTTGTAAATGATATTTGCGCTCATAAAAACCTCCTGTTCATTCTATAATAATTATCGGAAAAACCTGCTCGATGGAACAGTATAAATACATATTATTAAGGCTCTCTGCCAACTCTAAATTAGTGTTGTTCGTAGTTTAAATTTACCGGGAGATGATCTGTCTGAGTTTGTCAAGCAAGCTGGTAAGTTCGTTTTTGATTTTGATAATTGTTTTCTTTACGACAGGGCAGGCTGCGTTCTGTGAAGAAAACCCTCCTTCCATCAATGCCATTACCGCCGTCGTCATCGAAGAGTCGTCAGGGCGTATCCTGTACAATAAGAATGCCACCCAGAAGCGTTCGATTGCAAGCACTACAAAAATAATGACAGCGTTGGTGGCGTTGGAAAAAGCGGATCTGGATGAAACGGTGACCGTAAGCAAAAGGGCCGCAAGCATCGGAGGTTCCGTTATGGGGCTTAGGACCGGCGATAAGTATACGGTCAGGGAGCTGCTGTACGCAATGCTGATGGTGTCGGCAAACGATGCGGCAATAGCAATTGCAGAGCATGTCGGGGGCAGCGTGGAGGATTTTGCGGTTATGATGAATAAAAAAGCAGTATCGATCGGAGCCGATAATTCCAATTATGTGACTCCTCATGGCCTCGACTGCGCGAACCAGTATTCGAACGCATACGACGTCGCCCTCATAACGAGAGAGGCTTTACGCAATCCTGTGTTTGCCGAAATCGTATCCACCTATTCCACGTATATTCCCGGACACAGCCTGTTTAATACAAATGAACTGCTTGGTGTTTATCCGGGACTGGACGGCGTTAAAACGGGATATACCGGCAAGGCGGGCAGGTGCCTCGTCACTACTGCCAAGAGGGAAGGCATGCGCGTGATCTCGGTCGTCCTGGGGTCGCCTACCAGGAATGCGAGAGCGTATGCAAGCAGAGAGGTATTGGATTATGCTTTTGAAAATTATAAAATGACCAAAATACTCGATCCGGGGGATATAATGGCAAGCGTACCGGTATACCGCGGCGCTTCCGAAAGAGTCAACCTTATAGCGGATGAAGGCATCGTGCTTCCGCTTAATGAGCAGGAGAAGACCCGGCTCAGGATCAGGAAGGTAACGCCTGATATGCTCAAGGCGCCGGTATACGCAGGCTCCGAAAACGGGTTCATAGAATACAGCCTGGACGGAGAAGTGCTCGGAAGAAGTATTCTGACCGTTTCGGACAATGTAAGGAAGAAAACGTATTTAGACTATCTGAAATCGGTATTCGGGTCGTGGAGCAAAATGATGAAGGAGGGCATTTTCGCAGACATTCCGGCGGGAACTTGAATACGGTCCCAAGGTCATATATAATAGCCTCATTGCGGGGGTATTATGAAAACGCTGATAGTTGCGCTGAATTCCCAATATATCCATTCGGCTCTTGCGCCCTGGTATCTCAAAGCGTCATGCGGCCCTGAGTGCGGGACTGTCGATATATTGGAACGTACTATAAATGAATATGCCGGGGATATCCTGCAGGGCATCTATCGTTATAAGCCTGACGTAACAGCCTTTTCCTGCTATATATGGAATATTGGTCTGGTGCTCGAGCTTGTCTCGGACCTGAAGAAGCTTCTGCCGCGGTCGATTATCGTTCTGGGAGGTCCGGAGGTATCGTATGACGCCGGGGAATTGCTGGAAAAACATGAGCAGATAGATTTTATCCTCGCGGGAGAGGGGGAAAAGTCATTTCCTCAGCTATTAGCCCATCTAGTCTGCAACAAGTTATCGGTGGGACTTGCTTCTGCGGACAAAACGGGAATTGCCTCGATCGATGGCTTCGACTTAATAGACGGGCTTTCCTTCAGGTCTGCTCCCGGCATCGTGAGCAAGCCGCCGGCATTCGTGAAAAACCTGGATGACATACCGTCGCCGTATACTGATGAAATGCTTGCTTCGCTTAAAAACAAGATCGCCTATTTCGAGGCTTCCAGAGGCTGCCCTTTTTCATGCAGCTACTGCCTTTCTTCAGTTTCGGAAGGGGTCAGGACTTTTTCAACCAAACGCATATTTTCAGACTTGGAGAAGCTTGTTGGATCGGGTGTTTCGCAGATAAAATTCGTTGACAGGACATTTAATGCAAACAGGGAAAGAGCCGCTCTGCTTCTGAAGCATATAACCGGAAGATATGGCTCGTCCGGCTGTAATTTCCACTTCGAAGTCGGAGCGGACCTTTTTGACGATGAAATCATGTCAATCCTTGAACACTCGCCAAGGGGTCTCATTCAGATAGAGGCAGGGGTACAGTCCACCAATGAAAAAGCTCTTTCTGCGGTATGCAGGAAAACCGATACTGCAAGGCTGCTCCAAAATATCGAAAGGCTTACGGCTGCGGGAAATGTTCATATCCATGCGGACCTGATCGCAGGGCTCCCATATGAGGATTACAGCTCGTTCGCCCGCTCTTTCGACAGTGTGTTTTCAGCAGGTCCTCATCAGCTGCAGCTTGGCTTCCTGAAATTTCTCAAGGGAACGCGGCTGCGCCGTGAAGCCGATCAAAGGCCGGGCTTGGGCACAGGTCCGGAGGCCGGAGCTAACTGCCGCGCAAATCATACAACACGCCGCAGCGCGGCTGAAGCCGTGGGATACCTGTATCGGGATGTACCGCCCTACGAGATACTCTCGGGCGAACATATAAATTATGAGGAACTGACGACGCTGAAAGGCATAGCCGGTCTTGTGGACAAATACTACAACAGCGGACGCTTTGTCAATTCGCTCGGCTATCTGATAAAAATTGGTTTCGGTTCTCCGTTTGACTTTTTTGAAAGCTTCCGTGGGTTTTACGAGAAAAACGGTTTTCTGGCCAAACCTGCGGCGCTTCGCGAGTTTTACACGGTGCTTGACAGATTTGCCGAAGGAGAACTGGATGAAAACAGCCGGAGTATGTTCCGCGAGCTGCTGCGGCTTGATTTTCTCGCATCCGATAATACGGGCGCACTGCCTGCATTTTTTGAGAGCAGGGGCAGACCCGCTTTACAGGACAGATATTTTGAATTTCTGCGCGACAGTGGGAAAATAGAAGCCCTGATTCCTGAAACTGCAGGCATGACGCCCAAACAATCGATCAAAAAAGTTCATTTCGAAGTCTTTCATTTGGCGGAGTCCAATCAGACCGGGCAAAGCTGCAAGGATGGAATTGAAGGCGTTGAAGGCGCCTATACGCTGCCGGATGCTGCAGGACTGCAAAACGCTGTCTCATATGATAGCGATGCCGATACGGTATTTCTTTTCAACTATATTTCCCGTGATAAAGTTACTGGGAGATATCCTTTTTACATTACAAACATAAGGCTTTCATAAAACCGGAGCGATATTTTTTAATTTTCTTCATTATTTTCTTCATATTTACCAAATAATGGTGTATAATAGCAATGAAATGTATAAATATGGAAATATATACAAATATATGGAGATTAAGCAAATGAGGATCATTGTCGAAAGCGCAAAAAACAAGGGGAGTATTACTGTCGAGGCGTCGATCATCATACCGGTAATAATACTCTGTATTGCTTCAATTGCATATATGGGGCTTCTGCTGCAGCAGAAGGCGGCGATACAGTCAGCCGCGGAAAGTGCGGCGGAGGCGGGCGCTCTGGCCTGGTCTTCAGGCACGGATGTGCCGTTTGAAGGAAAACCGGGCGTTGAAGATATCAAAAAGCCTCAAATATATAGAAGGCTTTTTGACAGTGAAGAGGAAAGCAGGCTCGACGACGTCGAAGAGTACGCACTGAAGCTTGCAGCGCGCAATGAATTGCTTAAGCCGGTCAACACCTCCGTTTCAGCCGAACTGAATGATTATGTCATCTATAAAAAGCTGGTCGTAAGCGTCAGCAAAAGTTATAAAAATCCATTGGGACGCCTGAGCGGGCTTCTCGGAAAAAGTGAAACCATCGACATCTCTGCTGTGGCTGTTTCCTCGGTTGACGAACCTGCCGAATTGATCAGGACGACCGATTTCATACTCGATGTAGAAAAAAAGCTGGAAAACAAGTTCCCGGGGTTGAAAAACCTTGCTGAAAAGACCAGAAATGCTATGAGGGAAATGAAGGACAGGCTTTCTAAATTCTTGGAATAGTATGGGGGTAATAACTTGAAAAACGGACGATCGGGCCAGGTAACAGTGTTTGCCGCTATTTTACTTCCGGCTCTTCTGATATTGGCAGGAGTGCTTGTCGACGTATCGCGGATCAGTGCCGGCAAGGCAATAGTAAAAAGGGCTGTAGATACGGCGGCCAAAGCGTTGCTTGCCGATTATGGCAGCAGGCTGAAAGATGACTATGGTATCTTTGCGATAACGGTAAATGATCAAGCCGGTCTTCAGGACTGTTTCGAAGAAAACCTTACTTGCAATCTGTCGATTCCGGCAGGGGAGGATTTCTACAAGGGAAGCGCGGACCTGTTCGGCTTCAGGATCGAGAGGATAAGCGTTACTCCCGTATTCAATCTCAGTGAAAACGATGTCACAAAGAAGCAGATACTGGAATATATGAAATACAGGGCGCCTGCGGAATTGGTCGAAGGATTTGTCGAAAAACTCTCCGCAGTGAAGGATGTTGGGAAAATGTCCGGGGCGTACAAGCAAAAGGTAGGAATAGACAAACTGCTCGGCAAGATGGATAAGTCGCAGCAAAAGCTCAAGAAGCTGGTCGACGGCCTAGGAAGCAGCGCGGAGAAATTCATAAACGGCTTCAATATGAACGGCAGTTGGGAGTCGGCTTTCAAAAGCTTCAATTCGCTCAAGGATGCCATGACATCGGCGAAAAATAGCCTGAGTTCCGTAGAAAGCAATATCAGCGAGCTTGAGTCGCAGATATCGCAACTGGAAAGCACTGGTTCGGAAAGTAGTCCGGGAACGGAGACGGGTGGCAGTGCAGGGAATGCATCGGGTAGCGGTACCGGAGATACGGGCTCCGGATCGGATAGCAGCTCCGGATCGGATTCCGGCAGCGCACTCGATGCACTGGAAAGCGCGCTGAGTAGCCTGATGGAGGAACGCTCGTCGCTGGAGGACAGCATCGACGACACTGAAGACGAAATGAGCGATGTATTCGATCAATTGCGAAATTCACTGACACAGGACTTTATTGGGAAAAACGAAGACGCGGTCATTGAGGTGGAAGCCATAGCGGAGAAGGGAAGGAAAGCGCAGGAAGCTATTAAGGGTCTCGAAGGATATCTCAGCGAAAACTTTACCGGCGAAGCCGGAGCTTTTTCCACCGATTTCAGAGAACGGACGCAGAGTGAGCTTGATGGGTTGAAGCAATTGATACTGGACGGACAGAAAGCAGCTGAAATACTTGAAGATGTGAGATCCAACAGTTCGCTCCTGAAGGATGTGGCGTCACAGCTCGATTCAGCCAGACAAGGAACGGGATACATAGGCGATATTATCCTGCCTCCCGGGTTGCTCGATACGATAAAAGGTTATTACAAGGTCGACTATGATTATTTCAGGCCTGCCAGGGACGGAGAAAAGGAGGATCCAAGAGAAGGCAAGGCAGAAGCCGTGAGAAAATTCATTACCGAGAAGCTCCTCCAGGATGTCAATTATGAAACAGCCGGGATATCGAAAAATGACCTTCCTTCAGTTACTAAAAAACCGACTCCGAGTTTCGATAAGGAAGATGAGGAGTTGTTGGGGCTCGGTAAAAAGGGCGGCTCGGTTCCGGAGGCTTCAGGGGGCTCGGTGGAATATGGCGGCTGCTTGGGGAATATAGGGGAGGAAGCGGACCTTTATAACGAGGATGGAATGTTCCAGGAAAATGTGCTCGGATTCGTTTCAGACATCGGGAAAAGGATGGGAGAAGACCTTACAGCCTTAAGGGATAATATCTATATTAATGAATACATAATGGGAAGCTTTAAAAATGCCGTTCCCGAATTGAAGAGCGGGAGCGGTACTGAAAAGGATATAAATCTTCACGGGAACGAAAAAGGAAAAATCGATACCTTCTATGACGGTGAAGCCGAGTACATACTGCATGGGCAGCCTTCGCAAAAGCTAAATAGCATAATGACGAAGGGTGAAGTGCTGCTTGTCAGGTTCGGACTCGATACGCTCCACGTTTATACCGATCCCAAAAAGAAGTCGATGGCTACCGGCGTCGCAACGGCAGTCGCAGGTTGGTGGACCGGAGGGGCAGGCATACCTATCCTGTCCAACCTTATAATGTGCGGCTGGGGTATGGGCGAAGCGATAATAGATATCACTGACCTGATGCAGGGCGAATCAGTCCCGATCTATAAAATGAAAGGCGACTGGAAGCTTGATATAGGCATTCCCGCTCAAACCGGTCCTAATACGGATAAACGATTGTATTTCAATTATCATGATTATTTGAGACTATTCCTGCTTACTGTGGACGAGAATAAAAAGCTCGACAGGATCGAAGATCTGATACAGCTGAACCTCGAAAAAAGCAGAGGCAGTTTCAGAATGACGGACAGTTCGACATATGTTCGGGTAGAGGCCGAGATATCGATGAAATATTTGTTCATTACGCGTCCGTTTATCAGTAAGGCGCTGAAGACTGCCGACGGAAGATATCTCTTCAAGGTGCTCGTATACGAAGGGTATTAGGAGGAATTGCAATGGAGGCGGAGAAATCGAAGCTTAAGGAACGGAAGGGTGCATTGACCGTAGAAGCGGCTTTAGTGATGCCTGTTCTTTTATGCGCCTTTTTCACGGTGCTTTTCCTTGTTAAGACGGTGTGCACATATGAGCTGATACAGCATGCGCTTGATGAGACCGTATCCGAAATAGCGTCTGCGGGTTATGTTTACCACATCAGCGGGATTCGGGACCTTCACGATACGATACGTAATCAAGTCAATGACAGGTCGGCACTGTTCAAAAATCAGATAAACAGTGTCTTTGAGACTTATGATTCCCTAAGCTCGATTGGGGCAGGCGCGCGGCAGGGCTCGGAACAAAACCCCGGGCAAAGTGCGGGAAGCGCAGCAGATAATATCGACTCGCTTGACAAGGCCGGAGATAATTTCAGGAAGCTGCTCGAGCAGGCTGATGCTGCGGCTGCCGATCCTTTGGACGAACTTAAGTCCATTGCCTGCTATATAGCCGCCGGTTATGTCAATGACGCCAAGACACAGCTTTTTACGCCTGTTGTGAAGCTCTATATGAAAAAGTATCTGGTGACAGGCAGTATAAAGAATGCTGACCAGAGACTTAAAATACTCAATATAGAAAACGGTTTTGACGGACTCGATTTCAGCGGATCTTCTTTTTTATCGGACAGTGAGGAAAATATCGATATAGTAGTGAGGTATAAAGTCAATCTGATTCTGCCGCTAAGTTTTATGCCCGATCTTGAAATAGTGCAGAGATCGCGGGCAAAGGCGTGGCTTGGCGGAGATGACGACAGCGGAGTCCTGGACGGCACGGCCGGCGATGCCGAGGAGGATATATGGTCGCTGAGCAATTTTCAGCGCGGGCTTAAAATAAGAAGGCTGTTTGGTGCGAACCTGCCGGATAGCTTCCCCGTAATCTCCGCATTCAAAGGTGGGAAGGCGGTTATGATAAAAAGCATGGATCTTACGGCAGCTGGTTATCAGACCGGCGGAAATGCGGAGAAGACGCTAAAGGGCTATATAAACGAGCTTGCCAAATACAAGGGGCAGGAAAAACCCTGGGGCAGCGAAGGAATAGTAATTAAGAAGGAATCTATAAAAAGCAGGGAGGTACTGCTCGTTATTCCTCAAAACAAACTATCTGCTGCAAACGAAGCTATGCTGACCGATATGATCGGGTTCGCCCGTTCAAAGGGCGTTGATCTTAATATCGAGCGTTATGGCATGAAAAAGGACAAGTCCGACGGGAATGGGAATAATACAGGTAAAGCAGGCGATAGTGGAGCAGGCAGCGACAATATTGGTAATTGACCAACTGGTTGAATTAAGGATGACGGTAACCTGATAAACGGCAACACGCCGACTTGATCGTTACCATTATTTACTTGCAAATGAAGTAATAATATTGTAATATATAAAACAGATATCAGATTAGGTCAGAATAGATTAGATGAGGAGAGATGAGAATCATGAGCAGAAATGACGTCGTAAAAGTTCTTTTGGAAGAGTCCGAAATTCCGAGGCATTGGTACAATATCGTTGCCGACATGCCGAACAAGCCCGCCCCGTATTACAGCCCCTTTACCGGAGAAGCGATGAAGCCTGAGGAAATGAAGGCCATTTTTCCCGATGCGCTCATAGCCCAGGAAATGTCTGCAGAAAGATATATCGAGATACCTGACGAAGTAAGGGACATGTACAGGCAGTGGCGGCCTACGCCCCTATTCAGGGCAAGGAGCCTTGAAAAAGCACTGGATACGCCTGCGAGGATCTATTACAAGTATGAGGGCGTCAATGCCACCGGAAGCCATAAGCTGAATTCAGCGCTTGCGCAGGCTTATTACAATAAAAAAGCGGGCATCAAACGTCTCGCGACCGAAACGGGAGCCGGGCAGTGGGGAAGTGCTCTGAGCATGGCTTGCAGTCATTTCGGCATGGATTGTACAGTCTACATGGTAAAGGTAAGCTATCAGCAAAAACCCTACAGGAGATCATTCATGCAGACCTTCGGGGCTACTGTCCATGCGAGCCCGAGCACTCTGACAGGTTCGGGCAGGATGATACTCGAAAAGGATCCGGATTCGACAGGAAGCCTTGGAATAGCTATCAGCGAGGCAGTAGAGGATGCGGCGACCCATGATGATACCAATTACGCACTCGGAAGCGTTCTAAACCATGTATGCCTGCACCAGACTATCATTGGCCAGGAAGCAAAGCTTCAGATGCAGAAAATAGATGAATACCCCGATGTGGTTTTTGCCTGCTGCGGAGGAGGTTCGAACTTCTCAGGCATTTCGTTCCCGTTTATCAAGGATAAATTCGATGGCGCCAAGGTCAGAGCTGTAGCGGTGGAACCGGCTGCCTGCCCGACGCTTACCAAAGGCATATTCGCTTATGACTACGGTGATACGGCCAGGGTAGCTCCTATCGCAAAGATGTACACTCTCGGACATGACTTTACACCGGAGGGCATCCATGCAGGCGGACTGAGATATCATGGCGATTCGGCTATCGTAAGCCAGCTTTATCATGACGGCATCATCGAAGCTCAGGCATATGGTCAGAAGTCGGTGTTCGACGCTGCCGTCCTGTTTGCTCGTACAGAGGGCATAGTACCGGCTCCGGAATCCTCCCACGCCATAAAGGCTGCCATAGACGAGGCATTGAAATACAAGGAAGCGGGCGAATCGAAGGTAATACTCTTTAACCTGAGCGGACACGGATATTTCGATATGTCTTCGTATGACCTCTATTTCAGCGGGAATATGATAGATGTGGATTATTCGAAAGAGGACGTAAGAAAGAGTATTGCAAATCTGCCCAATATTAAATAAGACTAAGTAAACCAATATTCAAAAGCATAATGAAAGCTGCCTGAAAACGGCAGCTTTTTATGTGGGACAGAGGGACAGGGACCTTGCCCCACGATACATGCGCCTGCCAAAGTCGGCTGCCATAGCTGCCTGATTTTACGGCATGTATTGCATCGATGCTTCTACGATCTTCAAACGTGGTATAGCGGGAATACTTGTTGTGCTTGGGCCGCTTGAATTACCTGATTCGCTTGATTTACTGGATTCGCTCGACTTAATGGGTTCGCTCGATTTAGTGGGTTCGCTCGACTTAGTGGGTTCGCTTGATTTACTGGATTCGCTCGACTTAGTGGGTTCGCTTGATTTAGTGGGTTCGCTCGACTTAACAGGATTGGCCGCTGTAACGGTATTGCTCGCAGCGACGTCGTTGTCTGCAATTCCGCTGCCGTTGTCTACAGCTCCGGCGTCGCTGCCGAGTATAACGATAAGCTCTGTCATTCCGGGTGAGGACAGACTCAAATCATATGAAAGAGGAGCAGATACAGTCTGACCTTCGTAGTCTGGCCAGTCAGAAGGATATAGTTCGAGTCTGAATCCACCTTCGGAGAGTAAAAATGAGACTGATCCGTACTCATCCGTTTTTTCGGGAGAAGCTTCCTGATTGCCTATTACCTTGCCGCCGGATTTGGAATCAAGGGGATACATCGCTGCCTGCATATCCCGCACCGGTGTTTTGTCCTTTTCGTTCAGCAGCTTTATATCCAGAAGGCAAACATCTTCGTTTCGTGCATCCGTATACCTGTTGTAGCTCAGATTTCCCATAATATAGGAAACGGCGTGCCCAAGGTTTCTTTTGTGAAACAGGATATCGGTATTGGTGACAAGCGAAAAGGCCAGCATGGAGTATACAGCTGTGACAACAAGAATCACAGGTATAGACGCGCCTCGGACCGACATCTCTGACGAAAAATTTATCAGGCTGCCGGTTTCGACTCGCTTGTTAAGGCGCCCGCGCAAAAAGTCGGCAAGCCGCATTCCCGCCGGCAGGATAAGGCTTGATAACAGGATACCCGATGAGATTCCGCCTAAGCAATAACGTATATAATCCGACAGTACTCCTGTCACTTCGGAATCAGGTAACCCTGATAACCTCACGAATGATATCAGCCAGGGGATTGAACCGATTAGCCAGGCTGACAGCCAGCATAGAATAAAAAAGGTCATTACCGAGGTGCGGATCCAGCCAAGTATTTCGGGCGGGCTCTTACTTGAAGCTGCTGCCCCCGCGGCTACGGCAGCGCACAACAGCAGGGAAAACAGCGGAACATAGGCAAGAATGAACTGTATCAGGCTTACAAATGATAAAATGTCATTCATGTTCTGTTCACTTGAAAACATCATGATCAATTGCAGGTTTATTTTTTCAACAGCCGCGGGCGTGACTCCGGCAGATGTCGCGATACTCAGCTTATCGGCGCCCGCGATATAAAGGTCGGGGAGATTGCGTGTCCGTCCGCTCACATAACCTATAAGTCCGTCGATAAGCAATTTTACATTCTTGTTCAATAAATCGGGTGTGATAGAACTTTTAAAGGCAGTTTCAAACGGTATGTCTCGGCTTTTTGCTGAAGACATGCCAGGCGCAGCTATCAGGCGTTCGTAAATATTTAGTTTGTCGATGGTCGCTTGTTGGAAACCGGCATTGAAAATAGCACTATTCAGCTGTACGGCAAATAATGCGAAAAACAGCAGAAACCCTGCAATCAAGCCGGAGATATATGTTACTGGTTTTTTATAAGGCATCGTATCAGCCTCCAGATTCACATTTAATTATATCATCTGATGTTATGTCCACCGAATGTAAATACTGGTTATAGGAAATCACATTTTAACCTATATTGCCATACTCTACCATATACGTCCTGTGGCATTTTAGCAAAGCCCTGCTAATATAATTTACTGTGGCGCATATGTGCCGAAAACACCAAACCGGTATGTTTCACAGGACAAGGAGGCAGGCAGTATGGTTGAAAGTGATATTTCCGGTATCATACAAAAGGATAGGCAGGAGAGGGTCAGAAGTCAGTTTTCCGGTACGTTTCTCGACTATGCGGAGCTGGTCAGGAAGGATCCGCGTCTGGCGATGTTTTCGCACCAAAGGCTGTATGACCTGATTTCCGAAGCGGGAGTGGAGATCGTCAAAACGGATGAGAACCCCAGACTTCGAAGGATCTATGGCAATGATGTGATTCGCAGGTATAATTTTTTCGGTGATTTTTACGGGATAGACAAAACAATAATGAGTATCGTGAGATATTTCCATTCGGCAGCAATGGCTGGCGAAGAGTCAAGGCAGGTCCTTTACCTGGTAGGACCTGTGGGCTCCGGGAAGTCTTCCCTGATGGAGGCGCTCAAAAAAGCTCTTGAGGGAAGCCCTGAGATATACGCCCTGAGAGGGTGCCCCATGAGGGAGGAGCCTCTTCACCTCGTACCGAAACATTTGAGGAAGGAATTCGAAGAAATACTCGGCGTGAGAATAGAAGGCGATCTATGTCCTATCTGCCGGTTCAGACTTAAAAATGAGTATAATGGTGAATACGAGAGGTTTCCGGTTGAAACGACAGGCTTCTCTGTCAGGTCGCGCAAGGGGATCGGCGTCGTGCCTCCAGTCGACCCGAACAACCAGGATACCAGCGTACTAACCGGCAGTGTTGACATTTCGAGGATTGACCTGTATCCGGAAGACGATCCGAGGGTCCTGTCGCTGAATGGCGCATTTAATGTGGGAAACAGGGGAATAGTGGAGTTTATCGAGGTTTTCAAAAACGAGACCGAGTACCTTCATACGATGATTACAGCGACTCAGGAAAAATCGATACCATCGCCGGGCAAAGGCTCCATGATTTATTTCGACGGAGTGATCCTGGCTCACTCGAACGAGGCCGAATGGAACAAATTCAAATCCGATCACACTAACGAAGCGATACTGGACAGGATCGTCAAGATAGAAATACCATATTGCCTCGAGCTAAACGAAGAAATGAAGATATATGAAAAAATACTCAGAAAGAGTATGTTCAAGGCTCACATAGCTCCGCATACCATCGAGGTGGCGTCCATGTTCGCCATTCTGACGCGGCTTGCGCCGTCTTCCAAGGTCGATCTGATGACCAAGCTCAAGATATACAACGGAGAAGAAATAGTGGAGAAAGGCCTGACACGGAAGATAGACATTATGGAACTGCGGGAGGAAAACTCACGCGAGGGCATGACGGGCATTTCCACTCGATTTATTATGAAAGCCCTCGATATGGCATTGTCCGAGTCCGAACACGACTGTATCAATCCCATATCGGTCATGGAAATGATAATAAAGTCAGTGAAGGAGCTTCCTGTAAGCGATGAGGAGAAGAGCAAATATATCAGGCTCGTTCAGGATTCCATAAAGAAGGAATATAACAGGATTCTCGAGAAAGAGGTCACCAAGGCCTTCATCTATGGATACAGAGAACAGGCCGAGAGTCTGTTCAACAATTATCTCGATCACGCCGAGGCGTTTATAAACAAGACGAGACTGAAGGATCCCAATACGGGAGAAGAGCTCGAACCCGACGAACGTTTCATGCGGTCGATAGAAGAGCAGATCGGTATAACGGAGTCCTCCGCCAAAGGCTTCAGGAGCGATGTGACCGCATATATGTTCTTTGTGCTGCGAAATGGCGGTAAACTCGATTACGACAGTTACGAGCCTCTAAAGGAAGCTATCGAGAAAAAGCTTACGGCTTCGGTAAAGGAATTGAGCAGGATCATTACCAAAGCCAAGGTAAGGGACGAGGAGCAGGACAGGAAATATAACGCAATGGTCGAGGAAATGAAAAGGAATGGCTACTGTGACCACTGCTGCAACGTGATCCTCAAATACGGCGCCAATAATCTGTGGAAGGATTGAGCGGAGGATAAAATGGCGATTTTCAGGGATTACGATCCGGGAGGCAAGGAGCGCTCATCCGAAGACAGGCGCAGGCATAAGGAGCTGGTTGAGGAGTCGATCAAAAAAAATATCGGCAGCATCATATCGGAGGAAAGTATAATCGGCCAGAGCGGCAGCAAAAAGATAAAGATTCCCGTCAGAGGGATCAAGGAATACAGCTTTGTTTTCGGTAAAAACGCCAAGGGAGCGGCAACGGGCGACGGAGATGAAAAAAGAGGGGACGTCGTCGGAGAAGACGTAGAAGGTAAGAATTTCGGGCATGGAGGCGCAGGGGACCAGGAGGGCGAAGATATATACGAGACCGAAATAACAGTGGAAGAACTGGTCAATTATCTTTTTGACGACCTGGACCTGCCCGATCTGGACAGAAAGAGGATGTCGGAGATAGAAACGGATAACGGCTACAGAAAGCTGGGCTATCAAAGAAAGGGCATTCCGCCCAGACTTGCCAAGAGAAGGACCGTTATCGAAAAAATAAAAAGGAGGCAGGCCTGCAAGAGGAACACGGAAGCGGACGAAGGTCTGCAGAAGGACAGTATGCCGGACGAGGACTTGCAGAAAGGCAGTGTGACGGACGAGAACCTGTCGAAAGATAATGAACGTTTCCCTTTCACAGAGGACGACCTGCGCTACCGCAGGCTGAAAGAGACGCATAAAAAGGATTTCAATGCAGTTGTGCTTTGTATTATGGATGTATCAGGTTCCATGGATCAGACCAAGAAATACATGGCCAGGAGTTTCTATTTTCTGCTGTACCAGTTCCTGAGGCTCAAGTATTCGAACGTCGAAGTGGTTTTCATAGCCCATACCACAACAGCCAGGGAGGTCGGGGAAATGGAATTCTTCCACAAGGGCGAGTCTGGCGGAACATATATCAGCAGCGGTTACGAAAAGGCGCTTGAGATCATAGAACAACGTTACAATCCGAAAAACTGGAATATTTACGCTTTTCACTGCAGCGACGGCGACAATTGGACCGAGGACAACAAGAAAGCCGTGGAACTGGCACTCAAGCTGTGCGAGGTATGTAATCTTTTCGGCTACGGAGAGATCGTCCCGGGATATTATTTTGCAGGGAGTACTGTCAAATCTGAATTCATTAAAAATATATCCAGGAAAAATTTTGTTATTGTTACGATGTCAAGAAAGGATGACATCGTTACCGGCTTGAAGCGGCTGCTTGAAAAAGACGGTGAAAAGGCTTGAGGGAGGTTGGTGAAACTTTTGTCCGATTACAGTATCAAGGAGCTTGAGCAGTGGAACCGCAGGATAGAGGAATTGGCGAGCGAATCGGGCCTCGTATGCTATGATCAGGAATTCGAACTGGTAAGCTACGAGGACATGACCGCATATGAAGCCTACGCAGGTATGCCCTCGCATTACCCGCACTGGAGTTACGGCAAAGCATATGAGCGCATACGTACGCTGAACAAGTACAATCTGACCGGCTTGCCGTATGAAATGGTGATCAACTCCAATCCCTGCGTTGCCTACCTGATGAAAGACAATTCGCTTCTGCTGCAGATACTTACAATGGCCCATGTATACGGGCATAATGATTTCTTCAGGAATAACCGTCTGTTCAAAACCGGTACCAGAGCGGATTATACCATTGAAATGTTCAAGAACCATGCGGCCCGGATACGGGAATATATCAGCGATCCAAGTATCGGCTATTCCCGGGTGGAAAAGGTTATCGACGCCGCGCACGCTTTGCGCTACCAATGTGCAAGGACGATAGGCGCACGAAGGCTGGATTATGAAGAAGAGATTAAGAGGCTCAAGAACAGGGACTGCGGTCAGGAAAATGATTTCCCGCTGCTTTGTCCGCCGAGCCGAACCGAAATACCCGAGCAGGAATTAAGGAAGATACCGCCCGAACCCGAAGAGGATCTGCTGTATTTCGTAGGTACTTACGGGAGGCTCAGCGATTGGGAAAAGGACATAATCAATATCATCCGCGAAGAAACGCTGTATTTTATACCTCAGATCGAAACGAAGATAATGAATGAGGGGTGGGCAAGCTATTGGCATTATAAGCTCCTGAACCGGCTGGAACTGCCTCAGCAGCTGTTTTTCGAATTTCTGAGGCGGCACAATCAGGTGATAAAGCCGTTTGAAGGAAGCATAAATCCGTATTTCCTGGGCTTCAGGATATTTGAAAGCATTGAGAAAAGCAACCCCGATAACCCGAAGAAAATATTCGAAGTCCGCGAGCTTGAGAGGGATGGATCCTTTATTAGGCGATTCCTTACCAGGGAGCTTTGCAGCGAGCTGAATCTTTACGAATATGAGAAGGACGGCAACGAATACATCGTTTCTGAAGTCGCCGACGATGAAGGGTGGATGAAAATACGCGATACCATAGCGGAAGCATCCGGCCTTGGAAATATACCCGTCATCCGTGTGATGGACTGGAACCAGCAGGATCGCACGCTATTGCTCGAACACCTCCACGACGGAAGGGATCTGGAACTGCAGTATGCCAACGAAACGCTCAAGCACCTTGTAGACCTGTGGGAGGGAAGGGTCATGCTTAATACGAGGGTTGAAGACAGAAAAAGGACCATACTTTGCGACGAGCAGAAAAAGATCGTTCTTATAAATACGTAACGGCATATAGTGCTGATTGAATCTTCCCGTGAAAGCGCGTCGCGGTTAATTAGGTCAATTGGGTCAAGTTTGGGTCAATTAGCAGACAAAGTGGGTTGACTAACCCGTGGGTAAGCCGTATAATAGATACACAAGTAAAGACAAGCGGGATTAACTCAGCGGGAGAGTGCTACCTTCACACGGTAGAAGTCACTGGTTCGAATCCAGTATTCCGCACCAAAAAGAAACAGAGATTTATTCTGTTTCTTTTTTATACAAATTAGGAAGAATTATTTCATGAATTTGTTGAATTGTTTGGTTTCAACGATTCACCACGATTTAATGAATCGATGAATCTCATTATTTTATTGACAAGCCCTTATGGGATATATTATCATTATATTCGTTAAGAGGGAGTAGTTTATATTACAAAGTCAACATACTGGTGTATTTCCTTCACCTGGCTTTGTAACCGAATTGGTAACGAGACTTTTAACATGATCCTTTCTGAAAGGGTTATGTTGGAAGTTTTTTTTATGTATTTAAAAAAATTTTTGAGGTGATGGATGAAATGTACACTAATCTGATTGCTTTCCTATTTGCAGCAGGAGCGGTAGTACTTGCCGAGATGGGTGATAAAACCCAGCTTCTGGCAATGGCATTTGCAACAAAGTATAAGGCTTCAAAGGTATTGATTGGCGTTTTCCTGGCCACAGTCCTCAATCATGGACTGGCTGTGGCTGTAGGCAATTTTATAACACGTTTTGAATCTGCTCAGGTATGGATACAGGGTATAGCCTCGTTATCTTTCATATTCTTCGGACTATGGACAATACGTGGCGACAAGCTTGAGGGGGAAGATAAGAGGGTCTCAAAATTTGGTGCGATAGCTACCGTTGCAATAGCATTCTTTCTGGCTGAAATGGGTGATAAGACACAGCTGGCGACTATCGCTCTTGCTACAAAATTTCCTGCAAGCCCGGTGGGGATTTTGGCGGGAACAACTACTGGAATGCTGATTGCCGATGGTTTTGGAATTATTATTGGAGTTGTATTGTGTAAAAGGATTCCTGAAAGAACAATAAAACTATTGTCAGCCGGGGTTTTTATTTTCTTTGGTTTGGTTGGAAGCTTTCAGGTTGCATATGAAAGTCTGCACCTGGAAATCGGAGTAATTATTGCGATAATGTCGATAATAATAGCCTTAACCTGTGTAGCAGCGTATGCTCTGATAAGAAAAAATAAGGCTGACGAACCGGAGAACCCGGCCGGTGTAGAGTTTTGCAATATAAAAATGCAGGAGTCCGACGGTGCAAATGAATAAGTTGCAGACGGTGAACAGAGCTGGAAACAGCCGCAAATGATCCCGGATAATAGGAAAGAGCCGTCGACGGAACCGACAGCTCTCTCCAGCGGGGTAATCCTTGTAAATGGTATCAGTCAGGCCTATTCAAGCTTTATAGCCATCATCTGAGCCTTTACTGACAATTCGGCAGCCTTGAAGGTATGTTCCTGCGTCATTGCATTTTCGGTCCTGTTGAGGCAGTCTAGTATTAGCTGCCCAAAGTACGGATATCCGACCTTGCCTTTGACAGGTATGTGAACGACTTGTTCGTTGTTGGCGAGATAGACCTGGTCTCCGTCCGGATCGCGCGCTATGTCGAGGCTCTTTCTCACTTCTATGAAGCCCTTCGTTCCCAGTATGAACAGCCTGCCGTCACCCCATGATTCCAGCGCATCCGGTGTGAACCAGTCTACACGGAAATAGTTCGTAGCGCCGTTGTCCGCAACGAGCGAAGCATCGCCGAAATCCTGGAAGTTAGGATGCTGCTTGTTGTTATAATTTGCTATCCTCGAAAACTGTACAGTCGCGTCCTTGGCGCCAGTATAGAAAAGGAACTGTTCTATCTGGTGGCTCCCTATATCGCAGAGAATGCCGCCGAACTGCTTCGTTTCGTAGAACCAGTCGGGCCTGTTTTTGCCGTGGCGGTGCGGGCCCATGCCTATGACCTGAACTACTCTGCCGATAGCGTTCTGTTCTATCAACTGGCCTGCGAAGACGGCGCTTTCGACATGCAGCCTTTCACTGTAATATACGGCATATTTTTTGCCTGTTTCCCTGACTTTGGCCTTTGCCTGCTCGAGCTGTTCGAGCGTAGTCAGAGGAGCCTTGTCGGTAAAGTAATCCTTTCCGGCGTCCATGGCGCGCAGTCCCAGGGCGCAGCGTTCGGAAGTTATGGCGGCGCCGGCTACCATATGGACGGTGGGATCAAGGAATACTTCGTCCTCGCTCCTTGCCACCTTGGCCTCCGGGAATGCCTCGCAGAATTTCCTGACCTTTTCGGGGTCGGGATCATAGACCCACTTGAGCCGTCCGCCGGCCTCAATGAGTCCCTGGCTCATACCATATATATGCCCGTGGTCGAGCCTTACCGCCGAAAATATGAATTCTCCGTCTTTTACGACCTTGTTCGGTTTACCTTCAGGTACATAATACATTCCATTTTCCTTGGACATGGTCAAACCTCCTTGTGACTAGAATTTTCTTCCCATTGTTATGTTTTCATCGCCGAAATTTTCAACGCTTGCAGTCTTTTCATAAAAATGCGGCACGCCTGCCTGTATGCCTTCCACGGTATAGAAGGGATCATCCTTGGCAAGTGGAAGCTTCACGGGTTTCCTGCTGACTGACGACTCATATATAGCAGTGATCAGCTCCACCGTATTCCGTCCGTCCTCACCTGAAATCAGCGGCTTGCCGCCCGTCTCGAGGGCGCGCAGGAGATCGTCGATCAAAGGGGTATGGTTCTCGTACTTTTGTTCGGGAAGCGAGTTATAATAATCATCGATTTCTTTTTCAAGCTCGGGGTTCCTCTCAGGGAAACCATTGCTTTTCGATTTGGAGGCATATACCTTCCAGGGCGCGGAGATCCTTGCTTTCCTCCCTTGGAACACCACCTGCTGTTCTTCGCCGTGGTGCACGACCGAGCTTGTTATCTGGCCCAGAGCGCCGTTCTTGTATTTCAGGAGGGCGATCGAAAGATCCTCGACTTCAGCGTTGTCATGCGAGGTATTGCTCATGATTGCCTGGACTTCCTCAGGCTTGCCCATCATCCAGAGCATCATATCGATATGGTGGACGGCGTGGTTCAATGTACAGCCTCCGCCTTCCTTTTCCCAGGCGCCTCTCCACCACAGGTCATAATAGCTGTGGCCTCTCCACCAAAACGAATCGGCCTGAGCATGTACGATGTCGCCTGCCAGACCTGAGTCGAGCGTTTTTTTGAGATTCATGTAACCGGTACTGTAGCGGTTCTGTGCAACTACTGAAAGAAGCTTTCCGCTTCTTTTGGCGGCTTCAAGCACCTTGTCGCACTCTTCGAGCGACGCGGCCATGGGCTTTTCTATCAAAACGTTCTTTCCGGCATTCAGTCCGTTAATGGCTATTTCGGCGTGAACATAGGGAGGAGTGCAAACATCTATCAGATCGATGTCCTCTCTTCCCAGAATATTCAGATGATCGTCGTAAACTTCGGCGTCTGTGAGATTGAATTTATCCTTTTTCTCATGGGCTTTTTCGGGATAGATATCGACCAGCGCTACTATTTTACACCTTTCCGGGAATGCGAGATATCCGGCGATATGGCTCTGTGAAATACCGCCTGTACCGACAATGGCGACTCTTATCATTTTTATCACCTTCCGTGAACGCAATTTTCTTTTATCATAAGAGATATTACATAATAATACCATGGAGTATCTGATTATATTTGTACAATCTGACGACAATCCGTCAAACCTGCGGCCATCCCGATGAAATTTCTTAAGGACATGTAAATGCTGAGTTTTATGTGTTCCATTTTGGATTTCGCAGGTATATAATACGATTTGTACTATGTGATTTTTCGAGGTGATCCTGTTGGAATCTGATAATAACGGTATATATAATATTTTCCCCGAACTGAAGTATGCGATAGATCGTATCGCAACTCCCGCATGGAAGCTGAACAGCAGGATGCAAACGCATAATCTGATGCTGCTGTATGACGGGAAGGCTGAGTTCCGCCGCAATGAGAGCAGGTTTATCGCAGGCAGGGGAGACCTAATGTACTACAAACCGGGAGACATAAGGCATGCAGTCACCTTTTCCGACGAACCTGTAAAATGTTATGCTATAGATTTTCAATATACCTGCCCGGAGTATATCGACAAGGAGTGGAAATTAACCAACTATTCCCTTCCGTTTTCCTTCTGGCAGAAGATCACAGACAGTCTACTGCTGCTAAAGCTGTATGATCTATTCTCGGAATTGACCAAATCGGCGTTAGCGGCCAGAGTCAGGACCGACGTCCGCGAAAGAGCCATACTGACGGAAGTACTGGTGCTGCTGTTCAAATTCACCGAGCGGAACCAATTCAGCTATTCAAATGCAGGCAAGGTCGAAAACGTCATCGGATATATGACTGAAAACTATACAGAAAATATGTCTCTCGGTGAACTGGCGGAATTTGCCCGTGTTAGCCCGTCCTACCTGGGCAGCATTTTCAGGAGCGTTACCGGCAGGTCCCCGATAGACTACCTGATAGAGATCCGTATAAACAGGGCAAAAAATCTCCTGAAGGATGGTTACAGTGTCACCGATACCTCCAGACTGGTAGGCTTCAACGATATATATTATTTCAGTAGGATGTTCAAAAGACACGAGGGTATCAGCCCGTCTGAATACATACATACAAGAGGCGCGGATATTCTGCTGCGGTAAGTCGGATCAGCCGGTCTTTAACATATTTGTAACCGATATACTTTACTATCACGATATAATCATTTATGGTAAAATAAATATACTGGGATTTATCAGTAATAAGTGAGGTTTTACCAATGAGAAAATTTATACTCCTTTTTTTAACTATGGCTGTAATGCTGACCGGCTGCTCTGGCGCCGGCCCCAATGGAACCGCGGCTGCGACGGGGGCTGCATCGGGGGATACGTCCGGTACGGGTTCGGCTTCCGGCGCCAATGATGGCCAGATCAGCTTTTATCCGACCTATGATCCCGATTATAAAACTGCCAATAACGAAATATTCGACTTCTGGTTCGATATCCCCTCCGACTGGAAGGCTGAAGATAATTCCGAAGACGGCTCCGCGTATGATATCGTGCAGGAAAACAAAAATGTCAAAATTAAAATATCCGGCGAAATGATGAAAGGCTCCGAGGACGAATTTTACAGTTCACTTGCCGGCGGGAGCGGTACCGTTGAAGAATTTACTTTCCGTGACGGCTGGATAGGCAAGCAGATCAAGGTTACCGACAATGAAGCATATTATGTGCGAATTGACGGCGACAGTTACATAATTCTGCACATCGACGCCAATAACGCGCCTGAATGGAAAAAAGAGAACGAGGAAATACTGACGAATATCGCCCGTAGCACCAGGACGACAAGGGAAGGCTACGGGAAGAGCATGACAGGTGAGAACCAGGTAACTCCCGACGATCTTCAGCTGGGTAAAGTCAAGCTCGACATGACCTATGATGAATTGGTGGAGGCAATGGGGGAGAAACCTGACAAGGAAGAGCCCGACGAACACGAAGGACTGAATGCGAAAACACTGTTTTTTGCAGACAGTACCCAGGTATACATCGTCGATGACAGAGTATACTCGATGAATGTCACAAGCTCCGATTATGCAACGCCCAGGGGACTAAAAACGGGAGACAGTGCGGCAAAGCTCAAGGAATTGTATGGAGAGCCGTCCAGCAACGAAGACGGAGTATTGGGCTACAGTTACAACGGCTATGACTTGTTCACTGTGGTGTTGGAGGACGGCAAGGTTTCGCAGATACAGATAGATAAGGGCTCATGGGACGCGGAGGTATATTAGGCGGATAACGGCAGCCGTAGCTTGACAGATCCACGGCCGGTCCCGCTCAATATGGGATAATTGGGTGTTTCATGTGACAAATCGAATAAAACGGAAATAAACTAAATTCAAGGAGCGGCAAGAATGCTGGACTACATGGAAAAATACAGAGCGGCGGCGGACTATATAGGCTCCAGGATCACCGGCAGTCCGCAGACCGGCATAATACTAGGCACAGGACTGGGGTCGCTAGTTGACTTTCTGGGAGAGACGATCGAGATAGATTACAGCGATATCCCGGGATTTCCGCAGACTACTGTCGAAGGCCACGCGGGAAAGCTCGTCTGCGGTTTACTTGGCGGAAAACGCGTTCTTGTTATGAAAGGGCGTTTTCACTTTTACGAAGGCTATGAGATGGATCAGGTGGCGTTTCATATAAGAGTATTCAAACTGCTCGGAATATCGCAGCTTATCGTTACCAATGCGGCCGGAGGCATAAACGCGGGTTTCATACCGGGTGACCTAATGCTGATAACGGATCATATCAGCTTTTTCGCTCCATCGCCCCTGAGAGGCAGAAACCTTGGCGAAGTCGGCCCCAGATTCCCCGACATGTGCAACGCTTATGACGCCGACTTGATACATTTGGCAAAGGATGCCGCCATCAAAGAAGGAATATCCGTAAGGGAAGGCGTATATGCTTTTGCACAAGGGCCAATGTTTGAAACACCTGCAGAAATAAGAGCGTTGAAGGTGCTTGGCGCCGATGCAGTAGGTATGTCGACCGTGCCTGAAGTCATTGTTGCAAGGCACGCAGATATAAAAGTGCTTGGAATCTCATGCATTACAAATATGGCGGCAGGCGTGCTGGACGAGCCCATCAGGCATGATGAGGTCCTGATAACGGCTAAAAAGGCGGAGCAGAGCTTCGTAACACTGGTAAGGGGTATCGTTGAAAGCCGGTAAAGGGTATAGTGAATCGTGAAAAGCCGGCCTGTGTGAATAGAGCCGGTTAATATAATTTCACAGGGACGGTGATGTGTAATGAAATATATTGATATTGAAAACTGGAAAAGAAGGGACCATTTCAATTATTTCAGGCAATTCGACTACCCGCACTTCAATATCTGCGCTAATCTGGATATAACCAGGTTCTATAAACATATAAAAGAAAACGGATTGACTTTTTTTATTTCCATGCTCTACGTTTCTTCCAAAACGGCAAACGGTATAAAGGAATTCCGGTACAGGATACGAGGGGATAGTGTCGTTGAACATGATACGGTCAATCCTTCGTTTACAGTGATGACTGAAAATGAAGTCTTTAATTACTGCACGGCGCCTTTCGCGGACGATTTCCACGCCTTCAGGTCCGGTACGTCGGAGTTGATCGAAAAAGCTAAAAGAAGCTCCGGGCTCGAGGATGATCCTGAGCGTGACGACCTTTTGTATATTACCAGCATCCCCTGGGTTTCGTTCACAGGCATAACCCACCCGATCAGTATTAAGACTGTCGACAGCATTCCAAGGATCTCATGGGGCAAATTCTTCGAGCAGGACGGAAAGATGCAGCTGCCGTTGTCTGTACAGGCGCATCATGCCATTGTCGACGGAATGCACGTCGGGAATTACTTCGTTCATATACAGGAGATGCTGAACGACCCCGGAAGGTATCTGTAAAACATAGCGGGAGAGCTTTATGTACGACATTATTGAACGTGCCGGAATTGAAATCGCCACTCTGAATGAAAAGAAGCCCTCAGGAACTCATGTAAAAACGGGGGATATACGAAAATTATCCGCCGGGCTTTTCAGGATGCTCCCTGATAAGAGCATTGGCAATGTACTGACGCTGTGCGAAGCCTTACTGGACGAGCATAGATGGGAAGCCGGTGTCATTGCATATGATTGGGCTGACAGGTCAAGCAGGCAATACTCCCGGGATACATATACCATTTTCTATTCATGGCTGAAAAAATACGTACGGGGTTGGGGAGACTGTGACGACTTTTGCACGCATGCCTTCGGGAAATTGCTGATGCAATACAAAGAGTTTTTTGCAAATGTTCTGGAATGGACGAAAGATGATGATTTCTGGGTAAGAAGAGCAGCCGCGGTCGTTCTCATACCATCCATTGCTAAAAAAGATTATGCAGGCCTGATGCCGTTCGAAATTTCCAACAGGCTCATGAACGATGAAAACGATCTGGTGCTGAAAGGCTATGGCTGGATGCTCAAAATATTTTCAAAAGCAGACGAGAAAGGTGTAATCGATTATCTCGCCCAAAATCATAGCAGCATTCCAAGAGTCGCTTTCAGATACGCGATAGAAAAATTGGACAGAGAAAAACGCTCATATCTTATGGGGCTGTGAAGCCGATAAAGCGGATAAAGGAGTGTTGCGCATGTTTGACAGGGTCTGTCATTTACAAGCCATGCTTTTTAATGAATGGAAAAAACTGAATAACGAAAACAGGGATCTGCCAATTGAATGGAATGTCATGCACATGTACACGAGCGCTCAATTGGCAAAGCTGTTGGCGATCAAAAGGAATATCGATCCTGAATTGGCCTCGCTTACGGCAACATTGCATGATATTGCCGTTGTTATGTCCGGCAAACATGAAAGACATGGAGAAAGAGCGGAACCCTATATCCGTGACGCCGTGAACAGGTATAATATGATTGTAGAACCCGAACTTGCGATAAGCAGGGAGGAAGAGGACTCTTTTATAGAGGTTGTCAGAGTACACAGCAATAAAAATGATTTTTCGGAAAACAAACTGGCCGAACTGCTGAAGGATGTCGATTGCGTGGACAGGTACCTGAATGCTGTGGAGACGAGCGGAGCAGCTTCTGAAAGGTGTCGGAAAGCGATGAAGGAGCTAGGATTCATGGTTATTGGCGCACAGTTTTAATTTTTTAAGGGGGTAAAGAATGAAAAAGGCAAGAGACGAAATGAAATCTTTACTTTGTGATTTAGGTGCTTTGATCAAACAGCCATGTACTGATGAGGAAAATAAGCAGTTTGATATGCTAAAGAAACAAAAACAAAGGCCTCCGGAAGACGTATATCCATACGAACAGTCGGATGGATACTACAGGCTGGTAAAATCAGATTTAACTGATGTTGAAATAAACAGGTTAATAATGCTTAAGCAAACACGATACCTTTATACCATTAGAAATTGTTTAATTTTCTTTGTTGTTTTATCAGTAATCGCAACTCTACTTGCGCTGTTATAGAGCTTAAGCTGCATCATGAAAGAGCCATCAACCGCTTTAAGTTAAAGCAGTTGACAGCTCTTGCTTTTTATTCTGGTCTATTGCGATACAGATGGCTACCTCTGGCTCATATCGTACGGAATACCTTCGGCTTTAGGCGCCCTTGATTTTTTCGAGGTGAATGCGAGGACGACCATCGTCGCCAGATAAGGCAGCATCTTGTAATAGGTCTGATCTATTTTCAGAGCATCGAGGAAGGGTATAAGCGATATCGAGTACGCCAGTGTGCGGAGGAATGCGAAGAACAGCGCAGCCAGCAGTATCTTCAACGGCTTCCACTGACCGAATATCATTACAGCCAGCGCCAGGAAGCCGAAGCCTGCAACTCCCGTGTGGCCGTTGATATTGCTGTTCATAATGCCTACCGCGTAGAAGAAGCCTCCGATCCCTCCCAGAATGCCCGAAATACCTACGCCTGCATGGCGCATGACATAGACGTTTATTCCGACGGAGTCGGCTGCATGGGGATGTTCGCCACAGGAACGCAGGCGAAGTCCGAATCTGGTCTTGTAAAAAATAATAGTGGATATAATGAGGAATAGGATCCCTATATAAACGGTAAGGTAGGTGTTCTGGAAGAACATTTTTCCTAGTACCGGTATATCGCCGAGTCCGGATACCTTTTTGATATAAAAGTTCATGTCCGTTGTAATACCGTCGCTATTGAAAAACATTTTGGCGAACAGAAGGATCGCAGCCGGAATCAGCATATTCAGCGCAGTTCCGGTAATAGTCTGGTCAGCCTTCATATTTACGGCAGCAAATGAAAGCAGCATGGAGTAAATAAGTCCGGCAACCGCGGCAACCGCCATGGCCAGGATCAATACTATCTGTGGATCCATCGGGGCGCCCTTGATATAGTAAACGAACAGGCAGCCGAAAAACGCTCCAAACAGCATGATGCCTTCGAGAGCTATGTTAACGACGCCGCTGCGTTCGCTGAACATACCGCCAAGCGCCACCAAAAGCAGGGGAATGGCAACCGGAAGTGTATTTTGAATCAGATAATACAAGGTATCCATAGCTTACACCTCCTCCTTTTTGTGCTTTTTGAAGAGTTTGACGACAACGGAATTCATAAACATGGCAAAGGCTGAAAAGTAAATTATAACTGCGATAACCACGTCTATGATCTCAGGCTTGAAGCCGTATAGGCTGGCAAGCGTGCCGCCGCGTTGGATGTAGGACACGAACAGGGCGGAGAAGATGATGCCGAGCGGGCTCGAGTTGCCGAGCAGCGCTACCGCGATACCGTTGAAGCCATTTGCGGCAATGACGTTGATAGGTTCATATGTCATGCTGCTGCCGGCGATTGTGGAAGGCGCCAGTATGGCGAAGGCGCCGCCGAAGCCCGCCATGGCCCCTGCTATTGCCATGGTCAGAATGATGTTGCGCTTGCCGTTCATACCCGCATATGCGCTTGCGCTTTTGTTATAGCCGGTAGCTTTAAGTTCATAACCGAAGGTCGTCTTATTCAGAACGATATATAGGATGACTGCGATGACAATAGCAATAATAATGGAAATGTTCACGCTCGAATTCGGGATCCCAAGAGAGGGCAACTGCACCGAATCGGGGAGATAGGCGGTCCTTGTCTTGGTAGGGACATACATCACTGCGTTTCCCTGTATCCACATATCCACCAGGTACATGCCGATGTAATTGAACATTATCGAGGTGATAACCTCGTTTACATTGAGCAGCGCCTTGAATATACCGGGTATCAGCCCCCAGAGCAAACCGCCGAGCATCCCGGCGGTTATTGCGACCACCCAGCGCATGCCGGCGGGGAGGTCCCACATTAAGCCGACATAAAGGGCAAAGAACATTCCCATGGTATATTGTCCTGACGCTCCGATATTGAACAGGCCCATTTTAAAGGCAAAGCCAACAGCCAAACCGGTCATCAGTATAGGTGTGGCAAAATAGAACACGTCGCCGAGACGCCCAAGACCGCCTAACAATACCATTTGAAAACCTGGAAAAGAATTTTCGGGACTTGCGGCAAGCATAATTATAAACCCGAAAACAAGACCCAGAAAAATTGCCAGCAATGCCGCCGTAAATGCCGAAAAGCCTTTTATTTTTGTAACCCTTTTGAAATCAAATGACCGCATGTTCAATCTCCTTTGCCATCTGACGTTTTGCGCCCGACATGTAAAGGCCGAGCTCCTGCACGGTGACTGCCTTGGGATCGAACTCGCCGACTATTTCACCCTCATACATGACAAGGATACGGTCGCTCACGTTCATGACCTCTTCAAGCTCGAGGGACATCAGTAAAACGGCTTTGCCGGCGTCGCGTCTTGCAACCAGCTGCTTATGGATGTATTCGATCGCTCCGACGTCGAGACCTCTTGTCGGCTGAACGGCTATCAGCAGCTCATGTTCCTTGTCAATTTCACGGGCAAGTATAGCTTTTTGCTGGTTGCCGCCGGACATGCTCCGAACGGGGGTGACAGGTCCCTGTCCGCTGCGGACGTCATACTGTTCTATGAGTTTTTCCGCGTAAGACCGCACCTCACGGCTTTTTATAAAGCTATGGCTCTGGAAATCAGGCTGCCAGTAGCGCTGCAAAACAAGATTCTGCTCCAGCGTATAATCCAGAATGAGGCCATGTTTCTGGCGATCCTCCGGAATATGGCTCATTCCAGTTTTTGAACGCGAGCGTATCGACGCCTTCGTAATATCCCTGCCGCAGAGCGTTATCCTTCCGCCGTTTATTTTTTCAAGACCGGTCAGAGCTTGTACAAACTCGGATTGGCCGTTTCCGTCGATACCCGCCAGACAGACGATCTCTCCCGCTTTTACGTCGAAGGAAACATTTTTGACCGCATTGTTCCGGTGAGTTTTGGAGGGTACGGTGACATTCCTTACGGAAAGCACTACATTACCGGGTTTGGAATCCGTTTTGTCCACCTTCAGGAGTACGTCGCGTCCCACCATCATCCTTGACAGCTCTTCCTTCGTGGTATCCTTTATGTCTACAGTGCCTATCAGTTTGCCCTTGCGCAATACTGTGCAGCGATCGGCAACAGTGATAATCTCGTTTAATTTGTGCGTTATGAAAAGTATGGATTTGCCTTCTTTTGCGAAGCCCCACATGATATCCATAAGTTCGTCGATTTCCTGCGGAGTAAGAACTCCAGTCGGTTCGTCGAAAATAAGTATCTCATTTTCGCGATACAGCATTTTCAATATTTCTACGCGCTGCTGCATCCCGACCGAAATATTTTCTATCAGGGCGTCCGGGTCGACCTTGAGCCCATATTGCCCGCTTAGCCTCATTATCTTTTCGCGGGCTTTTTTCCTAAGCAAAAAGCCCATTTTATTAGGTTCGACGCCTAAAATTATATTTTCAAGTACTGTAAAGATTTCAACAAGCTTGAAGTGCTGATGTACCATACCGATGCCCAGATCGTTGGCGTCGTTGGGGTTATTGATCTTTACGACCCTTCCGTTCTTCCTGATCTCACCCTTTTCAGCCTGGTACAGGCCGAAGAGAACACTCATCAGCGTTGATTTTCCGGCGCCGTTTTCACCCAGAAGGGCATGTATCTCACCCTTTCTCAACTTCAAGGTGATATCGTCATTGGCTATGATGCCCGGAAATTCTTTTGTTATATGAAGCATTTCGATTATATAATCTTCCATATAACCCTCTTCTCGAAAATTTGACATTGATAATACATAAAGGGGGAAAGACAGAGATGCCTTTCCCCCTATGTTTGGTTTTATTATCTGACTGTAACGGCAACCTTTTTGAGGCTGAGCCCGGAAACGAGTTCTTCGGCTGTTGCATAACCGTTCTCTGCAGCTACCTTGATCGTTCTGATCGGTTTTACGGAACCGTCTGCAAGAGTCTTGTACAATGCATTATAATCGGCCTTGGCAAACGACTTGAACCTGTCGAATGCATTGCCTTTGGCGTCGCCTATGACTATAGTGGGAAGGCCGATGCCGTCGTTTGCTGCACTGAAGGTAGTGGTTTTGCCTGCATAGGTATCCCAGGTCTTATCCTTGTAGATAGCCTTGAGGACATCCTGTACGGAAACGCCAAGCCCCTTCATTGCGGAAGTGATGACTGTATCGCTGTCATATCTCTGGTCGACGTCAACGCCTATGACCTTTTTGCCTGCTTCGGAGGCAGCAGCCATAACGCTCTTTCCTACTGAACCGCCGCATCCGAATATAACTTCGGTACCTTCCTGATACATTGTCTTTGCAGTAGCTTTGTTTGTATCTGTTTCCGCGAAATCACCAGTGTAATGGTAAGTGACAGAAATGGAACCGTCGGCAAGACCCAACTTTGCAGCGGCTGCTTCAGCGCCCTGCAAATAACCGTAGCCATATGCCTGAACAGCAGGAACTGCCATACCGCCCATGAAACCGAGCTTCGTGTATCCGTCCTGAACTGCAGCATAGCCGGCAAGGTAACCGGGCTGCTCTTCAGCGTACATGATGCTTGCTACGTTGCTCTTGGTCTCGTATTTTGCATAATCGGCAGTGTGGGGAGCTCCGTCCAATAGAATGAACTTAATTTCGGGATACTTGGTCTGCGCTTCATAAACCGGGACCTCGAAAAGATAACCGGGTGTTACGATAACCTTTGCTCCGCCGGTGACAGCCAGGTCAATAGATGCAAGATAACCGGCATCGGTTGCTTCTTCGGGTTTGTAGTACTTGTGGGAGATCTTGTTTTTGTCGGCAAATGCGACTACACCCTCCCAGGAGCCCTGGTTAAAAGATTTGTCATCGATGTTGCCCTTGTCGGTAATCAGTGCGATTTCGAAGCCTTTTGAAGCCGCCGTTCCGCAGCCCGCGAACAGGGTAGCTACCAGCGCAAGAGCCAATACGAGTGCCGCAATTCTCTTCATAAAATAGTTCCTCCTGTTTATTTTTTTATATTGGAATATGTCTACCAAATATATTTTAACATGCCTAATCGGAAATACAACTATTTACCTGGGACTTGTTGAACATTTTTATGCAATGTATGTATAAGGCTGATATTTCAGTATATTGCAACTTTGTTCCTCTCTACTTTAGCGTAGATGAGGGGTCTTTGTTCAGGCTTCGAATCCGAGACTTTTATTGCCGAGAGGAAGTGTTCCCGGGCGTTTTTGACAAGAGTTTCAGTTGAAGTGTGGAACACGGCCAGCGTATCTCCCTTGTTTACCTTGTCGCCGGTTTTCTTCCTTAGCATTATTCCGGCCAGGTAGTCTATGGGGCTGTCCTTTTTCTCCCGGCCGGCGCCGAGCATTACTGAAGAAACGCCGATGGCTTCGGTATCCATGGCGGAGATATAGCCGGTGAACGGTGATTTTACTTCATGGATGACCGGTGCGGTACCGAACAGGGAAGTATCCCTTATAACACGCGAATCGCCGCCCTGGGCCTCGACCATTTCGCAGAGCTTTTCCAAAGCTGCGCCGCCGGCTATTGAAGCATGGACCATTTCCTTACATTGGGCAATATTTCCTTTGCCTGCGAGCTCCAGCAAATTCGCCGAAAGCTCGATGCAGCAGTCGGTAAGATCCTTCGGACCGTTACCTTTCAGAGTATCGACAGCCTCAATGACTTCAAGCGAGTTGCCTATGGCAGAACCGAGCGGAATATCCATATCGGTGACGAGCGCAGCGCATTTCCTGCCTGCGCCCCAGCCGATTCCAACCATGACTTTGGCAAGCTCTATGGAAGCTTCGACGGTTTTCATAAAAGCGCCGCTGCCTGTCTTGACGTCAAGCAATATGCAGTCCGCTCCGGCAGCCAGCTTCTTGCTCATGATACTGGATGCTATGAGCGGTACGCAGTCGACAGTTGCCGTTACATCGCGCAACGCGTATATTTTCTTGTCAGCGGGAGCGAGATTGCCTGTCTGTCCTACAACGCAAAGCCCGGTCTTTTTTGCGATATTAATGAAATCTTCTCTTGAGACTGAAACGTTGAAGCCCGGAATGGATTCGAGCTTGTCAATGGTGCCTCCGGTATGTCCAAGACCTCTGCCGGACATTTTTGCTATTCTTGCACCGCATGCGGCAACAACAGGCGCCACGACGAGGGTCGTCTTGTCTCCGACACCGCCAGTGCTGTGCTTGTCGACCTTGACGCCTTCGATATCCGAAAGGTCGACCATATCACCCGAATGTGCCATGCTATTGGTCAGTGTCACAGTCTCCCTGTTGGTCATGCCCTTGAAATATATGGCCATCAAAAGCGCAGCCATTTGATAATCGGGTATCTCACCCTTTACAAAGCCTGTTACTGCGAACTCGATCTCGCTGTCTTCGAGCTCGAAACCGGTTTTCTTCCTGGCAATTATATCGTACATCCTCATTTGGCTCACCATCCTCATCTGTCTGACATCTTTGTCAGACGGTATATGAAATAGCCTGTCAGACGTATACCGGACGCTTGCTAAACGTGTATCGGCCGTATGTCCGACATACCGGACGCTCGCAGTGCCCGCCAAACGCCTGTCAGACGCCCGGCTTCATATCCGAAGGGCCGAAACCAAGCGGAAGCAGTTCCTTCAAAGTAAATATCCTGTAATCGTCAATGCTTTTTGCAGCAATTACCTCGAAAGTATCAGGGTCGCAGAATTCCATCATGACCTGGCGGCATACTCCGCAAGGGGTGGAGTACTTGTCGTAAGTCCTTCCGTCCGTTGGACCTGCGGTGATTGCAATTGCTTCGAATTCACGTTCGCCTTCCGACACAGCCTTGAAGAACGCAGTCCTTTCGGCGCAATTCGTGGGGGTAAATGCCGCGTTTTCTATGTTGCAGCCGAGATATACCCTGCCGCTTTTTGAAAGCAGCGCCGCGCCTACTGCGAAATGGGAATAGGGGGAATACGATCTGTTTTTGGCCTCGATAGCCAATGCAACAAGTTCCTTTACACCTAAGCGGACAGACGCTTTCGAATCTGTCGGAGCGGCTGCCTGTGTTTCTGTGCGTCCGGTCGACTCTTGACCGGTTCGAGTATCAAACCGGGTCGGCTCCTTCATTATCAAAGGCAGCATGCTTTGGCCATCCGTAACTCCATAAGCGCCGAACATTTCGAGTATGGTAGCAGAAATATCGCTGAAGCAGGCCCTGGTACCGACGTTTACAGCAGGCGTCACTGCGTCGCCGTAAACAAGCAGGGGAGTGTACTCCCTGGAATGGTCGGTGCTTTCCGTAGAAGGGTCGCACCCGTGATCGGCCGTAATGATGAGGACGTCATCCTTATGCATTTTGTCCATAAACCCTTCGAGCCAAATATCAAATGCCGTCAGTGCCGCCGCATAGCCTTCGGTATCGTTCCGGTGGCCGTAGAGCATGTCGAAATCGACAAGGTTGGTAAAACAGATACCGTTGAAATCACGGTCCAGCAACTCCAGCGTACGGGCCATACCTTCGCTGTTGTTGGCGCTCTTTATGCTTTCCGATACCCCTTTGCCTGAGAAGATGTCATTTATCTTGCCGACCGCTATAACCTCATAACCGCCGGCCATGAGGTAATCGAGCATTGTGAGTCGGGGAGGGGCGATGGAAAAATCATGTCTGTTGGACGTTCTTTTAAAATTGGGATAAATTCCGGTGAACGGGCGCGCAATGACCCTGCCTACGCCATGTTCGCCCGTCAGTATGTTTCGCGCGGTCTGACAGTATTCGTAAAGCTTTTCGAGGAGAACGACGTCCTCATGGGCAGCTATCTGGAAAACGCTGTCCGCTGACGTATAAACTATAAGCGCGCCAGTCTCCACGTGCTCCCGGCCATAGTCTCTGATTACGTCCGTTCCCGAATAAGGCCTGTTACATAAGACCTTCCTACCCGTTGCTTCGGTAAATTTATCCAGGACATCCTGGGGGAAGCCATTGGGATAGGTCGGAAGAGGACGATCCGATACGATGCCTGCGATTTCCCAATGCCCGATTGTCGTATCCTTTCCCTTCGAACGTTCCGACATGCGGGCGAAGGAGCCTATCGGGTCTTTATACGGTTCCCTGCAGGTTACTCCGTCGATATTGAATAGTCCAAGCCTCGCAAGGTTCGGCGTATCGAATTTTTTGCTCGCCGCAACGGCGTTAAGCGTATTGCTGCCCGTATCGCCGTATAGTCCCGCGTCGGGCAGCTCTCCTATACCGAAGCTGTCGAGTACGATCAGAAAAACTCTTTTTACTCCCATATTCATCATCCATCATCCCCTAAGCTATTTCAAGAGCAATCTCCATCATCTGGGTGAATGTCAGCTGTCTTTCTTCGGCCGAACATTCTTCTCCGCCAGTAAGCGGGCAATCGGATATGGTGCAGATGCAAAGCGCATTTTTGCCGGCTCTCGCAGCGTTCATATACAAAGCCGCAGATTCCATCTCAACGGCAAGCACGTTCATTTTCTGCCATTCTCCGAGACTCAGTGAATCGTCGTAGAACGTGTCGCTGGAATAAACATTGCCCATCTTCAAGGTGATGCCCATACGTTTTGCAGTTTCATAGGCCTTCAAAGCTAGGTCGAAGCTGCCAATCGGAGCAAACGTGCCGGGCAGCCGGTACTGAGCGGCGTAATTCGAATTCGTGCAGGCGCCGAGGCCGACAACGATGTCGCGCAGTTTGAGATCCGGGTGGATAGCTCCGGCGCTGCCGATACGGATGATGTTATCGACATCATAGAAGTTGAACAATTCATATGAATAGATGCCCATTGAAGGCATGCCCATGCCGCTTGCCATTACCGAGACCCTTTTGCCCTTGTATGTCCCGGTATAACCCTGTATGCCGCGTATATTGTTAACCAGCGCGGGCGATTCCAGGTAGGTCTCGGCGATATATTTGGAACGGAGAGGATCGCCGGGCATAAGTACGGTTTTGGCAAAATCATTCTTGTTTGCTGATATATGTGGTGTTGGGATCGGCATAATTATATTCTCCTTTAACTTTATATTAGTATCGTTAAAATATAACTTCCGCTAATCTTTTCCGGAAAACTTCGCTAACCGCTCCATTCTCCATAAAAGAAGCGGAAGTAATATTTTAGCCGAACCTTAGTATCCCTGAACTTCTTTATTCTTGATTAGTTTTATGACCGAACTGGTACCCAGTCTGGACGCCCCGATATCCATAAAAAGCTCTGCGGTTTCCAGGCTTTTTATCCCGCCGGCGGCTTTTATCCGGACTCCCTTGCCGACGTTCGCCGCGAAGAGTCTGAGATCCGCTTCATTTGCCCCGCCCGTCGAAAAGCCTGTCGATGTCTTGATGAAATCGGCGCCTGCTTCGGTTACTATATGACACATTTTTATTTTCTCATCGTCTGTCAGGAGGAAGGTTTCAATGATGACCTTCAGTATTTTGCCACCGCAGGCCGATTTGATACTTCTTATCTCATTTAAAACAATGTCGTAACGTTTATCCTTCAGGTCGCCGATGTTGATGACCATATCGATCTCATCTGCCCCGTTTGCTATGGCGTCCTCAGTCTCGGAGACTTTTGACGCCGTAGTGGAATATCCGTTTGGAAAGCCAATAACCGTGCATATTGCAAGCTTTTCTCCGACGTATTCTTTTGCTCTTTTCACAAAGGAAGGCGGAATGCAAACAGAAGCCGTTCCGTATTCAATACCTTCATCGCAGGTCTGCCTGATCTGTTCCCATGCGGCGGTTTGAGCGAGAAGTGTGTGATCGACTGCGGCTAGTATTTTCCTGACATCCATTTTATCAGCCCCTCATTCCTAGAAATATTTTCTTCATTATTTATTATCAACTATATAAGTTATTTAATCAATAAATTTCATAACGAAACAGAGTGAAACAAAGCGAAACAAAAGAATCGTCCCTCTGTTTCTCTCACCCTCTGATTCGCATGATGAATTTAAATATAATAAAGGTGTATTTGCGTTGAATATAAATGAAATTAGATGTTGATAATGCTGAAGTGTTGAGGTAGAATATTAGAAGAAAGGGAGAATTCTGCCATGGAAAAAGAAATACTCAATATGGAAGAGGCCGCAGATCTGTTCAATGTAAGTATAAAGACGTTCATAAAGCTGCTTAAGGAAGAAAAGGTCCCTGCAAGGAAAATAGGCAGGGAATGGCGTTTCAGCAGGCAAGCGCTAATACAGTGGCTTTCTTCGGGGGACTCGATGCAATATTCCTCCAGTGACAGCGATTCCAGGGAGTTTTTCGATAGTGTTGCGCCCGAATGGGAGAACATGCGCGGTGATTTTTACGATGAAGCTGTAATAGGCAGGCTGCTTGACACGGGATTATTGAACGGCAGTATAACTCTGGCCGACCTTGGCGCAGGGGACGGTTATCTTTCACGGGCCGTTTCACCCAGGGTTAAAAAGGTTATAGCCGTGGATATTTCGGGTGAGATGCTCAAAGAGCTGAATAAGAAAGCAGCTCAGGAAGGTTTGTCAAACATAAGGACCGTTGAGGGCGACGGTTGCGATCTTCCGCTCGGAGAGGAAAGTGCGGATCTCGTGTGTTCGAATATGTTCCTGCATCACATAGAAGAGCCCATCCTGGCGATAAGGGAGATGTACAGGGTTTTGAAGCCGGGCGGCCGGGTGTTCCTGGCAGACCTTAAGGAGCATGGCAACATCGAGTTCAAGGACAGGATGCATGATGTCTGGCAGGGCTTTTCACAGGGTATGGTGAAGGAATGGTTCGCAAAATGCGGTTTCAATAATATACAGATAGATTCGGTCGGCAAGAAAACGGCGTCCAAAAAGGGAGACGAGGGCATATTCATACTAGCTGCCGAAAAATAAAACCTGCTGAACGGGGTAATCTATTAACACGGTAAGCACTGATAATCAAGCCAGGCAAAAATGTTACATGAATTGGAGCAATCTGAGAATAGATATAAAATATCGGGAGGGTAATACCTATGGTAAAATGTGATATCAAGGACAAAGCTTTAGCACCGAGGGGCAAATTGAGGATTGAATGGGCGGACAACCAGATGCCTGTTTTGAAAATGATCAGGGAAAGGTTTGAAAAGGAAAAACCGCTTGCCGGAATAAAAATGAGCTGCTGCCTACACGTGACCACAGAGACGGCAAATCTCATGCGCACATTGAAGGCGGGGGGAGCGGACATAGTACTTTGCGCTTCGAATCCTCTTTCGACACAGGATGACGTAGCTGCTTCTCTCGTTGAGGATTACGGTATTTCCGTTTTCGCCAGAAAGGGTGAGGACAGGGACACTTATTACAAGCACCTTCTGGCGGCAATCGAACACGGCCCGGATATGACGCAGGACGACGGCTGTGACCTTGTCGGACTCCTGCACAAGGATTACGGTGAAACCCACCTGAAAAACGTAATAGGCGGGACCGAGGAAACCACTACAGGCGTTATCCGTCTAAAGAGCATGGAGAAGGACGGAGCGCTGCGTATTCCGATCATCGCCGTTAACGAGTCGGATACCAAGCACCTCTTCGATAACCGTTACGGAACGGGCCAGAGCACGTTGGACGGCTTGCAGAGAGCTACGAACATACTGCTTGCAGGTAAGAACCTGGTAGTCTGCGGCTATGGCTGGTGCGGCAAAGGCCTGGCAATGAGGGCAAAGGGCATGGGCGCAAACGTCACCGTTACCGAGGTTGATCATATCAAAGCTATAGAAGCCGTAATGGAAGGCTTCAGGGTAATGAAGCTCGAAGATGCAATGAGCTTCGCTGACATTATAATTACTGTAACAGGCGACCTGAACGTCGTTGACGAAAAGCATATCAAGCTTGCCAAGGACGGCGTGGTAATAGCAAATTCCGGACACTTCAACGATGAGATAAATATAGGCGCTATCGAGAAGCTGGCAGCTTCAAAGAGGACAGTACGAGACTTTGTTGAAGAGTACACGCTTAAGGATGGCCGCAAGCTGTTCCTGCTGGCCGAGGGCAGACTCCTCAATCTTGCCGCAGCCGAAGGACATCCGGCCGTAGTTATGGATATGAGCTTCGCAAACCAGGCGCTGGGCGCGGAATACATCGTCAAGAACAACAAAAAGATGGACAAAAAGGTTTACCTGCTGCCGGGCGAGCTCGACCATGAAATAGCAAAGCTGAAGCTCGAATCCATGGGCGTTTCGATAGACGTCCTTACGGAAGAACAGGAGAAATACCTGTCCTCCTGGGAGAGCGGGACCTGATAACAACGTAGTATTGGCAAGCACTTTACCACGGTAATATAACTGCCCCCTGTCATTTTGACCGGGGGCGGTTTTGCCAGTACGAAAACCGGGAGGGATATAATGAATATTTTGATTGAAGGCATTGATATATTAACTGCGGACCCGGCAGCCGAACTCATAAGGAATGCCGATATAGGGATCTCTGACGGCAGGATTTCGTTCATAGCGCCTTCCGGTCGCGTCCCTGCAGATTTCAAGCCCGAAAAATGGATAAGCGGAAGGTACAGACTTGCCATGCCCGGCCTTACGAATGCCCATACGCACTGCGCAATGACGTTGATGCGGAATGCGGCCGACGATCTTCCGCTGCACGAATGGCTGTTCAACAAAATATTCCCGATGGAAGACAGGCTCACCGATGAGGATATTTACTGGGGAACCAGTCTGGGCGCAGCTGAGATGATCAAAAGCGGTACGACGGCATTAGCGGATATGTATCTGCATATGGATTCGACAGCCAAAGCTATTTCGGAGACAGGAATAAGGGCGAATCTTTCAAGAAGCCCGGTGGAATTCCATTCTGACGGGGAACTCAAGGCCGTCGACGTTTTTGAAGAGTGCGAGGAATACTACCGTAGATGGAACAATTCCTCCAATGGCAGGATTAAAGTCTACATAGAGGTACATTCGACCTACCTGTTCGATCAGCCCTCGCTCAGAAAAGCGTCAGACCTGGCAAAGAAGCTTAACACAGGCATTCATATACATTTGCTCGAAACGGCGAAGGAGCGGAAGGACAGCTTCGAGAAATACAACAAGTCGCCTCTTCAAATATGCACCGAGACAGGCATATTCGATGTACCTGTCATAGGAGCACATCTGGTGCATGTTTCAGATGAAGATATCGACATGCTTAAAAAGTACGGCGTCAATGCTGTGCACAATCCCACCAGCAACTTAAAGCTGGGCAGCGGGATTTCTCCAGTGCCTGAAATGCGGAAGGCCGGTGTGAACGTTGCATTGGGTACCGACGGCGCCGCCAGCAACAACAACCTGAACATGTTCGAAGAGATGCATCTCGCAGCGCTTATACATAAGGGCGTCGAGCAGAATCCCGAACTCGTAGACGCACGCAGGGCTTTCATGATGGCAACCGCCAACGGCGCCCGCGCTATAGGCTTCGGTGATGAGACGGGAGTTATAAAAGCCGGTATGAAAGCCGACCTGATATTGCTCGACACGGATAAGCCGCACCTCGTCCCGATGAACGACCCGTTTTCAGCGGTCGTATATTCGGCGCAGGGAAGCGATGTCGATACGGTGATTGTCGACGGGACAGTATTGATGGAGCGTCGCGAGCTGACGACGATCGACGAGGAAAGGGTCAAGCACGAAGCGGCAGAGATTTCAAGGCGGCTGCTTGGCGCTAACTAGACGACAATGCTAAGAGCCTTGCGCCTGAAATCAGGAAGGGTACTAAAAAGTATAAAAAGCCCGGTTCAAGGCCGGGCTTTCCTATGTGTTTTTTCAGGCAAATACCGATATCAATAAATTGGGCAGGAACATGGCCACGGCTGTGTCATAAATAAGGTCGAGCCATACTACCGAGCCTATTGCGCAAATGTATATCAACCCAACGATAGGCGTACCGACTATCTCCTTTGGACTTTGACAGGATTAGCGAAATTGCTGAAGCGAAACATTTATGCCCCTCTATCGCGTACATTTCCTGCGGAAAATACAGGCGTCTTTTATTTTTAGGTTCTAAATCCTGCGGATATTACAATTATACATCGCTTTTTACATTCATTAATATTTTTTTTGATCCTATAATCAGAATAAGACTTGGCTTAATATTAGCAAAAAGGATGACATGAATGAAAAAAATTGTTTTCATAGGCGCAGGCAGCGTCGTTTTTGTTAAAAATCTTATCGGGGATTGCATGCTGACGCCATCTCTCAGAGATTCGGAATTTGCTCTTTTAGATATTGATAAAGAAAAGCTGGCGCTGGTAGAAAGAATGCTTAGCAATCTCAATAAAAATATCAATGAGGGTCATGCAACCGTCAAAGCGTATGATGTTCAGCGTGAAGCATTAAAAGACGCCGATTATGTCATAAATGCCATCCAGGTGGGAGGCTATCCATATATTCTGAAAGATTTTGAGATCCCGATGAAATACGGATTAAAGCAGACCTATGGTGACACCCTGGGAATAGGCGGTATTTTCAGAGGCCTGAGGACTATTCCGGTAGTGCTTCAAATCGCAAAGGAAATGGAAGAGGTATGTCCGGATGCATGGCTCCTGAACTATACAAATCCAATGGCTATTGTAACAGGAGCAATTCAAAAGGCTACGAAGATAAAGACGGTCGGTCTTTGCCACAGCGTACAGATTTGCGCCAGGGATTTGCTTGCCGGGCTGGGTATGAATAATGAAAACATACAATATAAAATTGCCGGTATAAATCATCAGGCATGGCTTTTGGAGGTCACTCAAAACGGCCGGGATCTGTATCCCGAAATCAAGCGCCGCTGCGCCCAAAGAACACAAATGCATGAAGACAAAGTCAGATATGAAATAATGAATCGTTTTGATTACTATGTCACGGAATCGACCCAGCACAGCGCAGAATATATGCCCTATTTTATAAAGGGCAGGTATCCGGAGCTTTTGGAGGAATACGGTATAAAAACTCTTATGTATAAGGATTGGGATCGCTCCAACAAGGAATACTGGCATAGAACGAAAAAAGAACTTATAGACGACGGAACAATAACCCATACGAGGACGGAGGAATTTGCCTCTTATATATTGGAGTCATTGGAAACCGGAAAGCTGTATAAGATCGCTGCCAATGTGCTGAATCATGGATTTATAACAAACCTCCCGGAAAACTGTTGCGTCGAAGTTCCGTGTCTGGTGGATGCCAGCGGGATCACTCCGTGCTTTGCAGGCGCATTACCGCCACAGTGCGCGGCGCTTAACCAAACTAATATCAACGTGCAAAATCTGGCCGTCGAAGCGGGACTCACCGGACGTAAAAAACACGTATATCATGCCGCGATGCTTGATCCGCATACATCGGCGGAACTCAGCCTGGATGATATTCTAAAAATGTGTGATGAGCTCCTGGAAGAAAATAAAATCTGGTTAACAAATTTTATGTAAACGACGCTGTAAATATGCTATTATAAGCTTATTAAGAATATTGCGGCAAAGGTGAAAGTATTTTGATTAAATTTGTTTCTAAAATCCGGTTTAGAGACCAGTTAATTAAAAATAAAATCCTGGCGATCTATATTCCGCTGATTACAATTCCTTTGGTACTATTGGGTTACATATCAAACTACTTTTTTACGCATGTAATTATCGAAAAGACAATCAAAAACGTATTGGATGATTCCAATTTGATCATCATGAGGATCGAAGCCATTGCAGAAAATGCCGAAAGCTGTGCGGATATAACCTCCATTGACTTAAACAGGAACGTTTACAAGACGCAGGAGGTAAAGGACGATCAGGTAAGCGACCTTGATCTCAGGAATCAGATCCAGAATCAGCTGGTATTTTCACTAATGATATTCAAAGATGTAGAATCGATGGCATTTATTGATAACAACTCCAGTCTGTATTTTCCAAATAATCAGACATTCACCAAGCTTGACGAGGGATTCGACAAGGCGCTGCATAGCGGCTTGATCGGGCAGATATACGGGGCGAACGGACAAAACGTATGGCTGCCGATGCAGGCACGGGATTTTCTTACTTTGGACAATAAAGAGCATGTCCTGACGTTGGGCAAGTCCATTATAAACATCTCTACCGGAAGAAAGCTCGGAGTACTGCTGCTTAATATCAACGAGGCTTCTTTGTCTTCAATTTATAAGAATGTGGGTCCTGTATCGCGCAGAAATTATTATATTGTCGACCGGCAGGGTATGATCGTTTCTTCTGTAAATAAGCAGCTTATTTTGACTAAAATAAATGACAGGCCGCTTATGGAAAAAATCCTTGCCAATGACACTTTGACCGCGATCAAGACCATCCAGGGCATTAAAACTCTGGTCACAAGCATTCCCTTCAAGAGTTTCGATTGGAAGCTTGTATGCGAAATACCCCTGGAGGAACTGACCAGCGATACGGGAAAAACCACTATAATGATTTTCTTGATAGGCTCGATATGCTCGATTTTTGCATTGCTGGGCGCGGGGATATTATCCAGGGTTATAGCCAATCCGATCATCAAACTGACGAAGGATATGAACAGGATCAAGCAGGGAAATCTGGACGTTAATTGCAGGATCGACACAAAAGATGAGGTGGGCTTGCTGGCAGTCGGATTTAATACCATGATAGAAACTATCAGAGAGCTTCTCATAAATATAAAAACGGAGCAGAAAAATAAAAGAGAGTACGAGCTGGCTTTGATCCAAGCGCAAATAAAGCCCCATTTTCTTTATAATACGCTGGATACGATTTTTACCCTTTCAAAAATGGGCAAGGAGACGGAAGTTCAGAGAGCCACAAAAGCCCTGGCCGATTTTTACAGGATCGCTTTAAGCAAAGGACAGGAAATCATTTCAATCGGCGAGGAAATTAAAAATGTGACGTCTTATCTTTCAATCCAGAAAATAAGATATTCCGATATTTTTGATTTTGAGATAAATATTCAGGAGGATATAAACCGTTTCAGCATTTTGAAGCTTACCATCCAGCCTCTTGTTGAAAATTCCATCTATCATGGGCTGAAAGAGAAGGGGAGCTTTGGCAGGATAATTGTCAACGGCTATAGCGAGGCCGGCAAAATCATAATCAAGGTCACGGACGACGGCGTGGGAATGACCGGCGGGAAGCTGGATGAAATATTGTGCCCCAAGGAAACTGGTGCGGAGCCTCAAAATTTCTTTGGATTAAGAAGCGTTAATGAGAGAATAAAGCTTTATTTTGGGGATGAATATGGAATCAGCCTTAAAAGCGGTATTGCTCAGGGAACGGAAGTAACTATCACAATTCCGCTTTATTTTAAAGGGGAAAAATATGACAAATGATTTGTTCAAGGTTATGATCGTTGATGATGAATCCATATTCAGGGAGTACCTTCAAGAAAGAGTCGACTGGAAAATTATCGGGCTGGAGGTTTGCGCTGCGGCCAAAAACGGGGTCGAGGCATTGGAGGAGGCATTAAAAGCGAAACCTGAAATCGCTTTGATAGACATAAACATGCCCTTCATGGACGGTCTGACTCTGTCCGAAAAGTTAAGGGAAGTATTGCCGGAAATGAAAATTATTTTGGTTACCGGCTACAGTGAATTTGAATATGCAAGAAAAGCCATAAAATTAGGCGTTGAAGATTATATTTTGAAACCCTTCGACGATGAGGAACTGATCAGGATTCTCATAAAGCTTAAGGGTAAGATTTTGAAGGAGAGGGAGGAAAGGGCGGTCAACCGGAATTCCTGCGAGATACTGAAGGAAAAGCTTCTAAATACACTGATCAGCGGCGATTATGCCATTTCTGAAAAAGAGACTGAAAAGCAACTGGAGTATCTCGGAATAAAGCTGGGTTCGCATCTGTTTGCAGTTGCCTCTGTGGAGATAGATAGTATTTATCAGAAGTGGGGGGACAGCAGCGAGATAGCCCTGTGGAAATACGCAGTTTCAAACATTTTGAACGATATCGTGCAGGATGAAGGCAATTACATCGTTTTTAACGGCCCCGAGGGAAGGATCATAACGATCATCGAACTGAATACTGACAACTGTGCCGGGGATAAGCTTCAAGGCTTTCAGAAGCTCTGCGATTATGTTAACAAATACTTAAATTTTACGCTGACAGTCGGAATGGGAGCGACTCATAAGGATTTTTCGGGCATAAGGAAGTCATATCTCGAATCCCTGGCCGCCTTGCAGAATAAATTGACTTTAGGCAATAATAAAGTAATAGAGTATTCCGTTTTAGAAAGCAACTATTCCAACGTAGGGTTCTTCCCCAGTGAAGTGAACGAGGAAGTACTCAGAAATTTAAGATCGAACAATTGGGAAAATACAAAAAGAAAAATTGACGAAGTATTTGACTATATCCGCAAGAATCATTTATCTATTGATTACACCCTGATAATTTGTACCGGACTGGTCTCCATCTGCCTTTCTTATATCATTGAATCGGGTAACGAGATTAAGGACATTTTTGGAGAGGGCTTTTTGCCCTTCAGCCAGATGAAGGAAAACAGCTCCATAGAAAAGCTCCGCAACTGGGTCCTGGACTTATTTTCAACTACTCTCAGGTATGCCGGCGAGAATAGGACCTCAAGATCCAAAAAAACGGTCAATTCGGTAAGGGATTATATAAACAGCCATTACAGCCGGGCGGATCTGAGCCTGGAGCAGATAGCCGCGAGCCTTTATATGAATTCGGGATATTTACGGTCAATTTTCAAAAGGGAAATGGGAGTGACCATCACCGAGTATATAACCGGCGTTAGGATGGTAAAGGCAAAGGAGCTTTTGCGGCATGGGAATATAAAGCTGTCCGGCGTTTCCGAGATGGTTGGATACAATGACCCCAGTTATTTCAGCAAGTGCTTCAAGAAATACTACGGGACCTCTCCAAGAGATTACGAAAACACCCTGAAGTAGGATTAAATCCTGCGGATAATGCAAATATACATCGCATTTTTCATTCATTTATATACTCTTCTATCCTATAATTAAAATACAAGCTTGCTTTATTGGAAGTTACCGGTGACGCCAGTTCAAGTGAAATACGTTTCAGGTTCCTTTGAAAAATGAGGAGGATTATTATTATGAAAAGAATTTTCACAAAGGCAACAGGCATTGCAATGGTATTGTTCATGGTTTTTACAATGGCCGCGTGCGGCGGTTCGGGAACGGCTCCCGAGTCTACAACGGCAGCAGCGACGGTGACTGAGTCGTCCCAGGCAGCTGAAACAACGGCTGCGCCTGCCGATGAGCCGGTAACCTTGAGGATTTACGCCCAATACTCGGATGATGATACAAAGACACCCTATGATTATGCAATAGCGGCAATGAAAAAGGATATGCCCAATGTAACTCTTGATCTTGACATAGTGGCACAGGATGACAATGCAAAATTAAAAACCTATGCGGCCACCGGAAATCTGCCGGATATTTTTCAGTCAGCAGGAGACATAATCAGCACGCTTAAGGCGTCCAACAACATATTGATGCTGGATGACCAGGCGCCGACGGCGGATTTCAAAAGCAGGATACAGCCGAGTGCAATGAATATACTAATGAGTTCCGACGGACATATATGGGCCTATCCGTATGCAGGAAACGAAATGGTTCTCCTGTATTACAATAAGGAGTTGTTTTCACAGGCGGGAGTTGAGGTTCCAAAGACGGTGGACGAGCTTATTGCGGCTGTAAAGGTTTTCAATTCCAAGGGTATCGTCCCGTTATCGATATTTGCAAAGGAAAAATGGCCGGGAGTGGCGTTGTTTGACTATCTGGCAATGAGGCAGGAGCCCATGGGCATAAGGAAGCTGGATGCGAACCAGGGAAAAGCATCGGATGAAGCGTTCGCCTGGGCTGCGCAGAAGTTTGCCGAGTTTGCCAAGGCCGGTTTATTCCAAAAAGGCGCGACAAATACCAACTATGACCAGGCTGAATCACTCTTCCTGACCGGAAAGGCGGCAATGTTCCTGAACGGTCAATGGGAGATCGCCTCGGCGTCGGAAAAGATGGGGGACAAGTGCGATTGGATGTTCTTCCCGGGAAAGGACGAGGCAAATTACGAGCAGGCCAAATATAATTTCAGCGGCGGCGGCGGACCCGGCGGATATTCCGTTTCGGCAAACTCCAAAAACCAGGAGGCGGCGGTAAAAGTCGCCGCTTACCTCTCGCTCAAATATGCCGAATGCAAGTACACGACGAGAGGCACTCCGATTGTGGCGACAAAGGTCGATGCGCCTATGGTTACGCCCTTCCCCCCGATGATGGAAAAGCTTGCCCAGGTCATCCCCGATATAAAGAGCTTTGGCAGCTTTGACTGGAATCTGACAAATACCAAGTTCAAGGTAGCGATTGAGGACGCCACGCAGAGACTGGTGACCGGCAGTTACTCAGCAGAGGACTTTGTAAAGGATATGGATAAGGCAATTGAAAATGCGAATGAGGACTAGGCACGTGCAACAAAAAGCAGGTCATTAAAAATAAATTCTCACACCAGCCTTCGGGCTGGTGTGGGAATTTAAATAGGATGAATATATGAATAGTATTTTGAAAAACCGGGTTGCAGTTTTCTTCTTTACCATGCCCGCATTAATCGTATTTACCTTCATGGTCTTCTACCCGATACTTACCACCTTCTATTGGAGCGCTTTTAAATGGGACGGGATTGGTGCGGCCAAATTCATATTTCTGAAAAACTTTATAAATCTCTTTCAGGACGATACCTTTTACACGTCGATAAAGAACGGGCTGATATTTGCGGCAGTTCTGGTAGCGCTGCAAATAGGGATCGGAACTGTGCTAGCCCTGGCGGTGGCGGATAAATCGCTCAAAGGCAAAAAACTCTTGAGAACGGCATATTTCATACCGGTCGTACTGTCCATAACAGTTGTTTGCCAGTTATGGCTGCAGATATATGACGCTGATAACGGCTTAATAAATAAAATTTTAATGAGTATAGGCGTCCCTTACCGTCAAAATTGGCTGGCGGAGGGGTCCACGGCTATCTTTGCCATAGCGGTGGTCAACGCGTGGCAGTATATGGGGTATCAGTTTGCATTGCTGTTTACCGGCATTAAGTCTATTCCGGAACACTATTATGAAGCAGCGATAATAGACGGCACCACAAAAACCAGGGCGAATCTGCACATTACGCTGCCTCTGCTGGCCGAGACCTACAAGTTTTGTCTGACAATAGCGGTTTCAGGCGGATTGAATGCGTACGCCAACATGCTCATAATGACCAACGGAGGTCCCGGAACCGATACATACACATTGACGTTCATGTCCTTCCGCGCCGCATTTCAAACCAATGAATTCGGTTACGGCTGCGCAGTGGCGGTTATGCTGGTTTTGGAATCGCTGTTTGCAACGCTCGTTATAAACAGGTTTGTCGCAAGGGAAAGGATCACATATTAGAGCCATGGGGAGATTGAGAGAAATGGGTGCGACCGTTAAAAGAAACAGAATTATAAAAGGGAATATATTATTCAGAATATTTCTCTGGATATATTTCATTATTTCGCTGTATCCCCTTGTATGGATGGTTTTCTACTCGCTGAAGAACAACGATGAGATATTTGTTACAAATCCCTTCGGGTTTCCCACGCACTTCAGGATTGAGAATTATACGACCGCCATGGAAACCTTTAATATCCCGTTATACTTTTTTAACAGCGCCATAGTTTCGATTTTTACCGTTCTGGGCACTATAACTCTCGCTTTACTGTTTTCCTATGCGGCGGCCCGGATGGAATGGAAATTGAAAAATGCCGCAAGAATATATATGGTCATGGGTCTATTCATACCGATAAGCGTCATACTGATCCCGTTATCAAAGCTATTGCGGGATATGCATATAGCTAATACACGTCTTGCGTTAATCATCCCGTATACGGCAATAAACCTATCGTTTGCCATACTTGTTTTTTACGGTTTCCTGCGAAGTCTGCCGTTTGAGCTTGAGGAATCTGCGCGTATTGACGGTGCGAATATTTATCGGATCTTTTACAGTATTATTGTTCCAATTATTAAGCCTGCCATTTCAACGGCTGTTATTTTCGTCTTTCTCCAGGCATGGAATGAATTTACCTTTGCATATAACCTCATTTCAAAAGAAGCGGTCAAAACGCTTCCTCTTGGCCTGCTTTTCTTTCAGGGCCGATTTACCACCAATTGGGGGGCCATGGGCGCATGCATGACGATGGCAAGTTTTCCGATGGTCATAATATATCTTATTTTCAGCGAACAGGTCGAGAGCGCCATGACAGTGGGGGCGGCGGTAAAGGGATGACTGTTCCCGGCCGGGATCGATGCGGCAGGATGTAAAATTTCTGCTGCATTTCTTTTACCACATAATACCTTGTTATTTTTTTATCTATTTATCTCCTATTATTCAGAGATGAAGCATCAATTTAGTAAAAAGATATACCAATAGCTATACGGATATTAGAAAAAATAGTTTCTCAAAATAGGACTGGACACGCTCTGGCGCTAGACTTGGAAAGGTAGGTAACCAAGACATGGTCGATACTATCAGAGTGTTTTCCGGCAGGACAATCAGTCCTGAAGATATTCAACTGATAAAATGGGCAAGAAAGACATATCCTAATCTGCCCTGGCATGAATTAGCAGGTACGGTATGTGAGCTACTGAGCTGGAATACAGCTTCAGGCAACGCCAAGAGGATACAATGCATGGAATGTCTGGGGGTGTTGGAAGCTGAAGGTATACTAAATCTGCCGCCAGTTAATACCGTCATGCAAAGGAAAGGCAAAATACACATTATTGCTAGATTAAATGAAGCGAGATTTCGCAAGAGCTCTTGTGTTTTTCCGAGTTATAGAGTATAATTCTTTTTGCGCAATTATAAACGCCAACTTGGCTCAGTCGGTAGAGCAGCGCATTCGTAATGCGCAGGTCGCCGGTTCGAATCCGGCAGTTGGCTCCAAACAAAACCCTACAGGCTTAAAGCTTGCAGGGTTTTGCTATTTATGCCGTGCTCAATATTCGTGACCAATATTAATGAATTGCGTATTTGTACTTCGCTTGAATGCATTTTACTCCCAGCCCTGCGGCAAGTATTTTATTGTACATTTTATCATATCGTCGGCCAGGGCACGCAATTTTGCATCGCTTACCCGTCCGTTCAAAAGAGGGTCCCGCCCGAAGGCTTCATAAAGACTGCTCCTGTCGCATTCCAGCGCAGCCTTCAATATTACGGTCTGGTTCCCGGCATGAGGATCAATAAGCCTATGAACGCTATCCGAAAGCGCTCCCGCGTAGATGGGACGAACATCGTCCAGAGAAAATGCGGCATTTGTTTCCACAACGGTTTCTTTGGCAGGTTTGGTATTTGACCTGCGTAATTGGGCAGATTTACGTTGCTTATCATTCTTCCCGCGCCGCTGAGCGTTTTTATGATCGCTACGCCCTCTTCGCCTGAGGGTGACAGGGTCATTTTGTTTCACCTGAGACAAGCCTGACACTTTTTACAAGTCTGCGCTTCAGGTCTTCCTCGCGCCAATCCACTCACGTAAGATAAAAACCCCAACGACGTACCGTTTCCATGTCTTTCAAATACTCCTCACCGGGCATGAATTCAGCCAGATGCCTGTCGCCCACAGCCGCAATCCAGCCAAACCTCCTGAATAAATCAAACTTGACGCGATGCACGCATGTGAAGCTTTGGTTCAACAGTTCGGACTTGATGAAATTGAACCCGGTTTCAAAGAATTCCTCGGAAAACTCGCGGTACATGTCCATAAGACAATGGCCCTTCCAGGAAGCTCTGCTGAACCACGTAAAATGATTCAACCCCAGAACATTGACCTCTATTTCATGCCTTTCTATATACTCTATGCCGAGTTTGCGCCCAACCATTTCCGCCAGAAGCTCCTGCGTCCCAAAAACCTCATGACAGCATCCAAGGGCTTTAATTTCGGGGAAAACGCGATATAATGCCCTCAGGCAAAGCGCCATGGGATTTGTATAGTTTATGACCCATGCATCCGGGGCATAACTACGGATCGCTTCCGCAAACTTTGCGAACATGGGCAGGGTGCGCAATGTGCGTATTATTCCGCCGGGGCCGGTCGTATCTCCGACGGACTGATAAACGCCCAGCCTTTCCGGCAGATGAACATCGGAACGCATTTCCGCAAATTTACCGGGAAGTATGGAAATGATTATAAAGTCGACGCCGTCAAGCGCTTCCGGAAGTGTTTCGAAAACGGTATAGCGCCAGTTTCCCGGGAGGGTGTTGCCAATGATCCTATTATGGTGTGCAGCCTCAATATCTATATCGTAAATACGAATTTCGCCGCCTGCTTCTTTGTCCAGCGCAAGGTCTGTCATGAACGTCCATGCCCAACCTCGCGAGCCGCCGCCTATATAAGCTATTTTAAGATAGCCGATGTCCCTGTTTTTCATAAAAGCTCACCTTTCCTTCAAAGGCATTGGTATTAAAGCCGGCCGGGCGCTATATGAACACAAAAAGCGCGAATAAACAACTGCAGAACTTTCAGCGTCACCTGCTGCAAATGAACACGGACGTTATGTGCACACCATATATCAGTTTGCTTTTGCGAGTCAAAATATAATTGGATATAGACGGCGGTATGTGCCGGTATTGATAACAATAGTATATTTAAATTAAAAATACCTTTATTAATCCTCTTTATTTATTTGCTCGCAAGGTAATGATATAATTGTTTAAAATATACCGGGGAGGTAATTAAGATGCCGCACGTCATCGTTAAAATGTACAAGGGCAGAAGCGAGGATTTGAAAAAAGATATGGTTGAAAAGGTCACGAAGGCTATTACGGAAAGCCTTTCGGTGAATGAGAGTTCAGTATCGATCGCAATAGAGGAGTTCGAGCCTGAAAAATGGAATAAAGAGGTTTACGAGCCCGATATCATAGGCAAGTCGGAAACAATATACAAAAAGCCGGGTTATACTCCAGATACATGAGACCAGCGCAAATAGGCTTCGGGCAAATGAGAACCGCGGCGCCGGCCGCTGCTTCAGTTAAAACCCGCTGTAATATTCCTTTTCGATGTCGTCAATGGAATAGTTGTAGCCTGCGTTTTTAATTATATCGTAAGTCGTTTTGATAACAAGCTCGTGAGTTATCTGATGCTGCTCCAGCAGGAAGGTGAGGTATTCGTTCGTCATATCGAACAGCTCGTCCCAGTTGGTTATGTTTTTAAAGTCTTTGACCGTACCCATAATCGCCCTCCTAAAGGTTATGTACCAGATCATTATAATGCAAGCACCGGGTGACGGCAAGGCGGTATGTGAAATTTATCGATAGACCGAAAGGAGCCTGCAGATGAGCATTTTCAAATACATATTTTTCGACTGCATGGAAACCCTTGTAGACCTGCACGTACTGCCGACCCGGAGGGATTACGCCGCCTGGGCGTTCGAGGGTTCTGGCGTAGAAGAGCTCTGGGAGGACTTCGAGGCGTTCTACCGGTATTATATGCTTTCAAGGCAGGAGCTCGCGTCGCAGCTACCCGAGTTTGCGGATTATGAGATGAAACTTCGTTTTCTAAAGCTTATCAGATTGAGTTTGCCGGAGCTTGATTACGGAAGGATGGAGGCCGCCGCGGACAGGCTGCGCGATAATTATTGGAAGAATTACAAATCCGTATGCTACCTGCGGGAGGACGTCCGTAACGCTCTTCCGAGACTGGGCAAACTCCTCAAACTGGGCGTCGTTTCAAACTTCATGGTGATGGGAGGCATACAGGAACTGCTCGAAATGACCGGGATCAAGGACAGGTTCGAATTTGTCGTGACGTCGGTCGAGGAGGGGGTTGTGAAGCCGCATCCCGCTATTTACGGCAAGGCTTTGCAGCTGGCCGGAGTCGAGCCGGAGCAGGTAATTTTCGTGGGCGACGATTATGTCAACGACTATGTCAAGCCTGCAGAGCTGGGTATGTATACGATATGTCTCGATAGGTGTGACAAACACTCCGGCCTCGAGCGCAGAGTCAGGGACTTCAATGAACTTGAGGAACTTGTCGGCCGAATAATCCTGCAGCCGTAAAGACGGATTACAGGAATTCATAATCCTGCAGCCGTAAAGCCGTGCTGAAGGAATACATAATCATATAGCCGTAAAGTGCGACCGGAAAGAATTATTATAATAATTCTTTCTGCTAATTCAGTACTTGACTGTAAGAAGTTAACTGTTCTATAATAATCTATGTAATACTTAATTTTGGCGAAAGGAGTTGTGCTTGTGAAGGTTTATAATATGACATTGATTGTTGAGGTTGGAGTAGTATAACTGAATATCGGCTGATGGATACTGTGAGGGCTTTTTATCGTTGCGACCTGTGTAAACGGGTTTATATTCGTATTCATCGGCAAACCTAACAGGAAATAACCTTTGACCAAAAATGAATGTAATGGACAAAATGGCATGGTAGCGGTTATCGTGCTTTTTTTATGCCCATATGAACTCCACGAAGGTTGCTTGCCTCGTGGAGTTTTTTGTTGCAATGAATTATTTACTTAGTTTAATTTGGGAGGCATATATGAAATATATAAATGGAAAGGACGTATTACCCAAAACCTTGCTGGAGCAGCTGCAGAATTACGTGCAGGGCGAGCTGCTTTATATACCGCGGCAGGAAAACAATAGGGCCGGCTGGGGCGCCGTCAACGGCACAAAGCTGATGATAAGGGCCAGAAACACCGATATCTGCCGGGCTTACGAGGAAGGCGCCAGCGTACAGGAATTGATGGATGCGTACCACCTGTCGGAGGACAGCATCCGAAAGGTACTCAATACCAGAAGGGTACTTCTGGCTATGGATTAAAACCGGCGTCGATTGAACCGGAAAGCCGGTGAAGCCGAAAAAGTCAGTTAGCCGGCAAAGCCATTAAAGCCGGCAAAAGGAAAATGATTAATAATGAGAGAAAATAAAGGATGGTAGAATGAACGATAAATCAAGCGATATATCAATAAATCTGGATGAATACGGCTGGAACGATTACTGGTCGGAGGCATTCGCAAAAACAGCTGGAGAAGGGCAAAGGCCGGCTCGGGTCCTTCAGGAGCAAAAAGGCTCGTATAAGCTCATTTCTGAATTCGGCGAAATCCATGGAGAGGTCTCGGGAAGATTCAGACATCTGGCGTCAGGTTACGATTCTTACCCGTCGGTAGGCGACTGGGTGGCGGCGGACCTGATGCCCCGGGAAGGCCGGGCTGTAATACACTCGCTGCTTCCAAGAAAAAGCAAATTTTCGAGGAAGGTGGCAGGGGCTATCGTACAGGAACAGATAGTTGCGGCGAACTTCGATTATGTGTTTATAGTAAATTCACTAAACAGGGATTTCAACCTGCGGCGTCTGGAAAGATATCTTACAATGGCCTGGGAAAGCGGCGCCTCACCTGTTATAGTGTTGAGCAAGAAGGATCTTAGCGAGGACGCGGAGGAGAAGATAGGGGAAGTCGAAGCGATAACGTTCGGTGTTCCAGTAATTGCGGCAAGCGCGGTAACGGGCGAGGGGATGGATGCGCTGCGCCGGTATCTGGGCGTCGGCAGCACTGTAGCAATACTCGGCTCGTCGGGCGTCGGCAAATCGACGCTGACGAACCTGCTGGCGGGTGAAACCATAATGGATACGAGAGAGATCAGGGAGGACGATTCCAGGGGCAGGCATACCACTACCTACCGGAACCTTGTAAGGCTGCCGGACGCAGGGATGATAATCGACACGCCGGGTATGCGCGAGCTTCAGCTTTGGGAAAGTGATAGCGGGCTCCAGGGAACCTTCGAGGATGTCGAGAGTCTCGGTGGTTCATGCCGTTTCAGGGATTGCACCCATGAAAATGAACCCGGCTGCGCTGTGCTGGCTGCAGTCAGGAACGGTTTACTGTCTGCCGCACGCCTGGAGAGCTACAGAAAGCTGAAAAAGGAACTGCGCTTCATTGAAAGCAAGCATAATCAAAGCATTAGGATGGCTGAGAAGAAAAATTCGAAGGATATCGCAAAATACCGGAAAGAACTCAAGACTTCATATTGAGACCTGCATTGAAATTGGTTTGATTATGGTATTTCACTTGTCTTGACAATAATGTGCATTATAAACTATTATGTTAATACTGTAACTATCAAGTCGGAACAGCTTTGTATATAATTTTGAGGGAATATTGTGATGATAAAAAACATTAAAAGCAGATTATTCCTGACATGGGTTCTATCATATGTGTTCATAGCTTTCTTTCCTGTTCTGATAGGCAGTTATGTTTACATAAAATCTGTCGAGACAATTCATCATGAAGTTTATAAAATGGAATATATGTCTTTGCAGCAGCTTAAATCAATATTGGATGGTAAATTTGAAGAGCTGGACAGGACGATAAGCAACATTACATTGAATCAGGATATCAAATTGCTGATGTCATCACAGGAACCTTTTGAACCAAAGGATATTCTCAGAATTATCATTGCGCAAAAAGATCTTTCAAAGTTTATATTGTCCAATAGTAATATTGAAGAAATGTATGTTTATTTAAATAACGAAGAAACAATTTTCACCAGTGCATATAAATATAGTTCCCGTGATATTAAAGACATTTGTCAAAGGGAATTTTTTTTAAGTTATGATGAATTCAACAGGCTTGTCAATAAAAGAAACTACAGATATCTCAGAATATTGAAAAGTGTCACTGCAAACGGAGTTGAACGGAACAAGGTCGTAATAATGCAGTCCTTATACCTGAACAACCTTAGTAACCCATCCGGGACACTCATTATATCGCTTGACGGGAAAAAATTCATCAACCTGCTAAAGAATCTTGAATTGACAGATAACGGTGAAGTGATCCTGGTAAACAGTAAAAATGAGTTTTGCAGTACGGGGGGTACCAAGGCAATACCGGACTATCTGGACTATGAATTGCTGAAAAAGACGGATGTCACGTTTTATGATAAATGGAATGGTATGGATACGGCAGTGACCCACTTGCCTTCCGATACGCTGGATCTGGAATATATTTCCCTGGTTCCTTCGAAGATTTTTCTCAGCAAAGTTCGTTATATTAAGAGTATTATTTACCTCTATATATGCTTTTGTCTGATTACAGGGGGTGTTGCCGCATTTTTTCTGGCAAAGCGGAACTTCAGTCCTGTTACTAAGCTAAAGCAAATGCTGGTATTTTCTCTTGGCAAATCTGAAAACTATGGGGGAAACGAGTTCAAATTTTTTGAAAATTCTCTGAAGGGGCTTCTGGATGAAAATCGGAGCATTACGGCCAACCTTAAGCAGCAAAAAGCGGCGCAGCGCAACATTTTCCTTGCCAGACTGCTGAAGGGGCGCATTGGAAGCAAGGAAACCATGAATGAGAGCTTGAATGCTTATGAAATAAAATTTAGCAGTGAATACTTCCTGGTCGCGACCTTTAGTATAGAAGATCCAAAAAGAGTACTTTTCCAGGGTAATGTGGAAGATGAAGAAGCAATTAATATGGTCTATTTCTCTATAAAAAACATCGCCGAGGGACTTATCAGTGAAAAATATAAGACATATACGGTTGAAACAGATGGATTTATAGCGTTAGTTGTAAATGCAGAGGAAAGTATGGATTTTGATCAAGATGATTTTAAATCAGACGTCTGCTGTTTGCTGGAGAAAGTAATAGATTTTACTAAAAGCAGGTTGGAAATCGTCCTCTCCGTCTTTGTAAGTGACGTCCACTATGGTTTGCATGGAATCAGGCAGGCTTATTCTGAAACGCTCCAGATTTTTGAATATAAAGTGCTTATGAGTGAGCAGTCAACATTAATAAAATACGATTCAATAAATGAAGATATTGCTAATAAATTCAACAGTTCGTACAACCTGGAGAAGGAGAGGCTCTTCGTAAACGGTATAGTGGCCGGAGATTATAAGAGTGCAAGGGAAATCCTTGACGACTTGCTTCTAAATAGCCTGAATAAGAATGTTAAATCAATTCAACTAATGAAATGCCGCGTATTTGGACTTATTAACATTACGCTGAACGCTATCGGCGAGATAAGGTCAGATTTGGATATGAACTTTATTGATGGGCTTGATCCTGCTAACAGGCTTTTAAACTCAAAATCAATAATCGATCTCAAAACACAAGTGGATTTTATATTTGACAGAATAATGGAATATTACTCCGAAAGAGCAAGTAAGCAAACTCCTGATTGGATCGCCCAAGTTGAAGATTATGTTAAAATGCATTTCCGTGAACACGATCTGAGTATCTCAAACATTTCAAATTATATCGGGTTAAGTGTCTCCTATTTGTCCAGAGTATATAAAAAGCATCAGGGGATAGGATTGCTGGACTACATTCATAAGGTGCGACTGGAAAGTGCAAAAGAACTCTTAAAGACAAAAATAAACATAAAAGATATTGCCCATCAAGTTGGATACCTGGAAAGTAAAGCATTAATCAGGGCTTTTAAAAAATACGAAGGTATTACACCGGGAAAACACAAGGAAACCCTAGCTAACCAGACTAACAATGAAAAGGTTCTCGATTAGCTTTAGTTCATATAACCAATTTTGGGAATGAAGTGAATAAAAAAGGAATTGCATGATTATTGGCTTGAAATCCAGTATGCGCAACGTGTGAACAGAATACGGTAATCGAGTAAAAATTATAGCCATTTCATTTAGACAAGTGAGCCTCTATACTGAAAACAGGTTAAGTGACGCGTCATAATCCAAACTAATCAACAAGCAAATTAAATAAGGAGGAGTATCATGAAAAGAAGAGGCTTTATCTTAGCAACTTTAATTCTGTTTATTCTCAGCATACTTTTGACTGCCTGCGGGAATGCTGCCAATACAGGGACGCCAACGACCACAACTGTCGCGACAACTGCTGAAGCTACCGGCGATTCATCATCAGGATCCGGCAGCACTCAAGCGGGGACTGTAACATTACCTATAGTAACCAAGCCTTTCACGGTAAAAATTTGGGCGCCTAATGGGGACGGTATCCAGAAGACCATGAAGACCCTTGCTGAATCTGAGTATTACAAGGAATTGGAAAAAAGAACAGGAGTTAGTGTAGAATTCATTCATCCTCCGATTGGACAGCAGAACGACAGCTTTAATCTGATGATTGCGTCAGGAAATTATCCTGATATCATCGAAATAATTCACCCTTATGGATATATGTTTCCCGGAGGTTATGACAAGGCGATTGAGGAAGGGATTATCCTTAAACTCAACGATCTGGTTGATCAATATGCTCCTAACTATAAAAAGCTTCTAAACTCCAGTGAGCAAATGAGGAAAGAATCTTTAACGGATGCCGGTAACATACCTGGATTCTGGTCCTTATCAACGGAAGGCCCACAGCCGCCATGGATGGGTATGGTTGTCAGAAAAGACTGGCTGGACGATCTGGGCATGAGTGAGCCTGTTACTTATGATGATTGGTATACCATGCTCAAGGCTTTCAAAGACGTGAAAAAAGCAGAAGCTCCTATGATGCTGCATTTTAGTGGATTTAACTCCATGAATGTTTTTGAGGGCGGCTATGGAATCATGCAGACATTCTTCCAGGCTGACGGCAAAATAAAATATGGTCCGCTTGAACCGGGATACAAGGATTACATCTCCATGCTTAGCAAATGGTATGCAGAAGGGCTCATCGACAAGGATTTCGCTACCAAGCAGGATTATATCCCCAACAGCGATTACACCGCATCTAACAAGACAGGCGCCTTCTATTGCCAGTACATAGATTTTGCGGGACTTAAGGCAAAAGCAACAGAACCAAATTACCAGATAGTTGCAGTACCGACCCCTGTCGTAAAAGCGGGCGATAGTGTTCACGTCAGGCAAACCAATACGCAAAGCGGCACTGTGAACTGGGTAGTTACAAAAGCATGCAAGGATCCGATAACGGTTACAAAGTGGCTTGACTACGGTTATACCGAAGAAGGAGATATCCTTGCATCATACGGATTTGAGGGCAAGACTTTTGAATACGGCGCAGACGGTAAGCCCGCATTTACACCATTCGTCTATAATAATCCTGATGGATTCAGTTTACAAGAAATGTATTTAAAATATGCAAAGCTGGGCGGAGCCTGCATCTATCATTGGGATAGGGAATGGGCGGGCTTGCCGAAAAACAGTTTGGATGCCGTTCAAGTATGGCAGAAGGACAATGACGGTTCCTATGTATTGCCGCCTATGACTATGACAGCGGTTGAGGGTGCAGAATACGCAAGGATTATGGGCGATATAGAAACCTACAGGAATGAAATGGTCGTTAAATTTATTCTGGGAACAGAGCCCCTCTCCAACTATGACAGCTTTGTAGATCAGATTATGTCGATGGATATCGAGAGAGCAATAGAAATGCAGCAGGCAGCTCTCGACAGGTTCAACGCAAGGTAGTCAGAGTTCGGGAAATTAGGAGCCGGGATTTTTCCTGGCTCCTATAATACCTCTAGAAAGAATGGTGAATCATGGAGCTAATAAAAAAGGATTGGAAGAAAAATAAGGTCATATATCTGATGGTCTTGCCTGTAGTAATATTTTTTCTTGTTTTTTGCTACGCACCAATGGCGGGGGTTGTGCTTGCTTTTCAAAGATATTCGATAAAGGGCGGCATATTTGGAAGCGAATGGATAGGGTTTCAAAACTTTTTAGATTTTTTCAAAAGCTATTATTTTTTTAGGCTACTTAAAAATACGTTTTTATTAAGCTTTTATGACTTGATAATTTATTTTCCCGCACCTATTGTTTTTGCTCTTCTGATAAATGAGTTGGTTAGTGAGAAATTGAAAAAAGTCGTACAGTCTATAAGTTATATTCCATACCTTATTTCAATGGTCGTTGTCGCCGGACTGATAATTGACTTTTTCTCTTCGAAAGGCGCCGTTACAAATATTGTAAAGATGCTAGGCGGACCGGACGGTAATCTTTTAGGCATGCCAGATTATTTCAGGAGTATTTTTATCGGCACAAATGTCTGGCAAAACCTGGGCTCCAGCAGCATCATTATCATAGCCGCAATATCGGGAATCGACCAGGAACTTTACGAGGCAGCTGACATTGATGGCGTGGGCAGATTCAGAAGAATAATTCATATCACTTTGCCCAGCATTTCATCAACCTTATTGATACTTCTGATTTTAAGGTTGGGATTTCTATTTAGTGTAAACTTTGAAAAGATAATTCTTTTATACGGTCCTTCGACGTATTCAGTCAGCGACGTCATTTCAACCTTCACATACAGGAAAGGATTGCTGCAATTCGACTACGGCTACAGTACCGCAGTTGGTCTGTTCAATTCTATTCTAAACTTTATTGTACTTGTAGGTGCTAACAAGCTGAGTAAAAAATATACAGAAACAAGTTTATTTTAGGGGGATAGAATGCATAATCGACGAAAATCAACTTCGAGCAAGATATTTGATATATTCAACGTAATCCTGATGTTGCTTATTTGCTTTATATGCATTGCTCCAATTATGCATGTGGTATTTGCGTCATTCAGTGATCCCGGAAGGTTATCGCAGCACACGGGAATCATACTTAAGCCACTGGGCTTCACAATGATCGGCTATCGTTTGATTTTCAGTAACCCGGCAATATTGATCAGCTATTTGAACACCATTTTCTATCTGGTTTTTGGTTTAGGCATTAGTACAATACTGACATTGCTGGGGGGATACGCACTTTCACGAAAAAATTTGTTGTGGGGAAATGCAATTATGCTTTTTATAACCTTCACAATGTTTTTCAGCGGAGGGCTTATTCCTTTCTATATTGTTGTAACGAAGCTGGGATTATACGACTCCCGATGGGCTGTTATCCTTCCGTCGGCAATATCTGTATTCAATCTTATAATAATGAGAACATCTCTACAGGAAATACCGGACAGTCTTGAAGAGTCGGCATTTATAGATGGTGCAGGCCATTTTACAATTTTGACGAAAATATTTGTACCGCTTTCAAAGGCTACAATTGCTGTTATTGTACTTTTTTATGCCGTATCTATATGGAATTCTTGGTTCAATGCATCGATCTTCCTATCCGACAGAAACAAATATCCACTCCAGCTAATATTAAAGGAAATTCTTGTTATGAATGACTCGTCGCAGGTCATTACTTCAAGCTCCGACACCACAGGGATCAATACAGACCTTTACAAGCCGCTTGTAAAATACTGCACCATCGTGGTGACAACTTTACCTGTTTTATGTCTCTATCCTTTCGTACAAAAATATTTCATAAAAGGGGTTATGATTGGTTCTATCAAGGGCTGAACTAAAAATGATGTAGTGGAGTGATTAAATGACTAAATTAATTGAATCCGGAAAAGTGAATAAGAATGATTTTACATTTGATATAAAAAAAGCGCCATTCGGAAGAAAACTCTCCTATACTTCAATCAGAGAGGGCAAATATCGGACTGAAGAGGGAGTGGAGCGTAATCAGCTTGGGCTTTTCAGACTTCCCAGGAAATATGCCGCTGCCGAGAGGTTACACAGCAAGGTTTTTCCCTGTGTGATGTCAATGCGTCCGATTAATGGCGATGTATCCGTCCCGTATATCTGCACTGCTGCGCCATCAATCTTGGAAGTCCAGACCGAATATGGGTATGTGCAATTTTGTTTTGACAGTAAAGACCTTATAAGAATCAGGGGAAATCGAACAGGGCTTCGATTCTTTTCAAAAATGAATCCTCATGATGGATATATTTCCAGACTCGATGGAACATACCAGGTAACATATGAAATGAATGGTGAATTCCTCTTTGTTCCTATAAAGGGTAAACTTAACGTACAAAGCGGATGGAATAAGGAGAAGGCTTGCATTGAAGATATCATAATTGATATTTCTTGTGGTTTGGATGAGGAATTTGAACTCGCGGTACATTTTGCACAAAGCGATACTGAACCATGTACGTCATACCGTCCTTTCGACGAATGTGTGGAAGAGGCGCAGAAGGATTATGAAGATTGGCTGGCATTGTATCCTGAAATCCCAGAAAAATATGAATACGTCAAAAAACTTGCAGTATATTGCATCTGGACATGCTGCGTGGCTCCTATGGGTCTGTTAAAAAACAACATAATCGCATATGAGAAGACTGATTCGGTTTTCGCATGGCACAGTGCATTCCACGCAATGACTATGACGAAGGATGCGGATTTTTCCGTTCAAATGATGAATTCAATATTTGAGTATCAGGATGAATACGGACAGCTCCCCGACATGGTTGATGACAGGCATATTAATTTCCTTGCGACAAAACCTCCTTACCACGGCGTTGCTATTTTATATATGCTGGACCATATGGGTGACAGAATGACCAAGGAGCATTGCCAGACTCTATATGCGCCCCTGGTCAAATTGCATAGCTGGTGGACAACGTTCCGGGATACCGATAATGATGGTGTACCTCAGTATAATCAAGGTTGCGAGCACTCTTATGATTATAGTATTATGTTCGCAAAAGGCCTGCCCGTAGAAAGCCCTGATCTGATCGCATATATTATTCTTCTTGAAGAAGCACTCGCGAAGCTGGCTGAAAAGCTGGGAATGATTGAAGAATCCAAAGAATGGCTTATTCGTTCAAAGAATTTGCTGGATAAACTCCTTAATGAATTTTGGAATGGGGAGAAATTCATATCAAGAATGTCATCCAGTCACGAGATTATCGAATTTAATGAAATGGATGCGTATGCGCCAATTATGCTCGGCAAGCGTTTGCCGGCGCAGGTGGCGGATAAAATTACAGAAGCGCTCTCTGATCCCGAAAAGTTCTATACTCCTATTGGAATCAGATCGGTTCAGAAAAAGTATTTTAGTGGAAAGCCCATACCCGGGATTATCACAGGCACTACTCAAATTAAGCTGGCCGCCGGTTTATATGAGGCAGGTAAAAAGGAGCTGGCAAGAGACATACTTACAGGCTTTTGCGACAAAACACTTGAGAAATTGCCCATGTATAGATATCTTGAGTTTGATCCACCCGAGGGATTTGAAGGTGAGGGCTCAATCTTGTATTACGTAGACTTTGGTGTGTGTTCAGCCCTCTCATGTGTTTTTTTCCTGGTACTGGCAAGCTTGCTGAAGGAGATAGACGACAAATTGAACTGAATGAATAATGTGGAGGTAAGTATGACGAAACCAGAATTAATCAATACAGGTTCTGTAATATTAGGAAGTATGGAAAGATTCGACCTGCGCTCCGTTCCTTTCAGTACCAAGGGGTCGTACATGTGTATCCTGGAGGATCGGGAAGACCGTAATCTATATTTATCAATTTCTCGGTCTCCTGCGTTCACTATGGAAAGAAAAAACCTTATAAGAGTAGTTCCTGTTGTTGACAATAAGGAAATATCATTTGAGTATTCTGTGGAACCCGGAAGAATGACAATTAAGACATATAGAGGGACGGCGGAGATTTGCTTCAACGGGCACAAGCAAATCAGAATAAGGGGCGACGGAATCAGCTTGCGTTTTTGTTTTAAGATGAGACAGTTTGAATACTGTTCGCCAAAGGAAAACGGGGACTTCGAAATCTCTTATGAAATACTGGGAAAGCTGCTCTTTGTTCCAATAAAAGGTGCTGTTTGGTGCAACGCAAAATGGAACTGCAATACTGTACAAACGGATGATTTTATAATAGATCTTATCCCGCCGGTTGAAACCATGAAATTTGCAACCGCGATACACGAGTATTACTCAAATGGCGCCAGAGATAAGGAATATATACCGTTTGATGATTGTGTCAAGACGGCCGAAGAAGATTTTGAAGAGTTCTACAAAAGATTCGGGAAAGTCCTTGAAAAGCACTCCAAAATGGCTAAGCTGGCTGCATGGACAATCTGGACGCATCATATGGGGCCTAAAGGAAGGCTGAAAAACTCTGTAGTATATATGAGCAGGATTACCCGGGTGCGGGCGTTCGGACACCAGCAGTGCTATCAGGCTATGGCTTCGTCTAATAACGTCAGGGAAGCCTGGAGGATGCTTCTGACAATGTTTGATTATCAAAATGAAACCGGACAAATTCCGAATAATATTAATGATACCAGTATCAGCTATCTGGCGGCAAGCTTTCCCATGCAGGGAGCGGCCTTGGACTATATTTTTAAGGTATCTGATTTGGGCGGGCTGAAAACAGAAGACTATGCCGAATTATATAGCAAAGTGTCAAGGTATGCCGACTGGCTGCTTACCAAACGAGACCGAAACAGAAGCGGTATTCCACAATATTATCATGCGGATGAATCAGGCTGGATTAACGCGGCAGTCTTTAAAAATGGAAGACCAATTCAATCCGGCGACCTACTGGCATTTATGGTGCTGCTTACAGAATACTGCGGTAAGCTTGCCATTATGGCGGGAATTGAATCGGAGAACAGCAAATGGATGAACGAGTCAGGACGTCTGCTTGCTATCCTCGAGAATGAATTCTGGAATGGGAGGCAGTTCATTAGTAAAGACGCACAGACAGGGGAAGTAGTTGAAACCGGATTAATAGCGTCACTATTGCCTATAATCCTGGGAAAGCGTTTGAGGGAAGATATTATCAATGCGATTGCAAATCGTCTGGCAAATGAAGACGAGTATTTGACTTCAGGTAACTTAGCTGCTGAACCGGACTTTACGCCTATACAGCATTTATTGCTGATTGGGCTCAAGAATGCCGGAAAAGAGGAATTAGCATCTAAAATCGTGAACCTATACTGTGACCTGGTTTGCAAAAAAAGTGAACAGAAAGCAGAATTGACTTCAGATTTGGCTGCCATATTTTTAACAGTTGCTTCATATGTCTGCAGAGAGGAATGGTAACGTGGATAAAATGGAAGATGTAATTAATTTGGAAAGCTACACGAGAGAACAGTTGTTATCAATTATGAAGGACAAGCGTAAGGAGATTGAGGAAGCTTCCGGTAACAGCACCTTACTTCCGATCGGCGGTAAGGAAGAGTTTTTGCATACGGAATCGGGGAAAGTCCGGGTTCTTACCTACAATATGGAAAAGACCGGAAAGCTCCCTGTTTTCGTGAATTTACATGGAGGCGGATTTGTGCTGGGGAATGCTGAATCGGATGATGCCTTTATGCCTGCTATAGCTGAGGAAGCCAATGTGAGGATTGTTAATGTCGATTACAGCCTGGCGCCCGAAAACCCTTTTCCAAGAGCGTTGGAAGAGGTATATGCCGTATTAAAGTATCTGAAGCGAAATGCGGATGAACTTGGAATTGATTCAAGCCGTATTGCACTGGGAGGTCATAGTGCAGGGGGCAACTTCACCGCGTCAGTTTGCCTGATGGAGGCCAAAAAAATTGAGGTAGGCATCCGATGTGCGATTTTGGATTATCCGCCTCTCGATATCTTTACGGATGCATCTATGAAGCCACAGATTCATGGCGCCATTCCGCTTGAAATGTGCCGCTTATTTGATGCGTGCTACCATAATGTCAGGGAGGGAAGAAAAAATCCGTTGATCTCGCCCTTGTTTGCATCTGATGAGCAGCTGAAATCGTTTCCTCCCACTTTAATTATCACGGCAGAAAACGACTCACTATGTAATGAGGCGGAAATGTTCCGGAAGCGTCTGGAGAAGGTTGGAGCTGATGTTAAGTATAAATGCTTCCAGGGGTGTCTTCACGGATTTACGCACCAAAACGGTCCTGAGGCCGAACAAGCCTGGCGGATGATGATCAGCTTTTTGAAGCATAATTTATAAAGATATATTGAAATAATTAAACTTATTAATAGAAAAGTTAGCATACCCTAACAGAGAATTTGTAGTATTTTGATATAAAATAAATAACAAATTCAGTTTGCTCTCTCAAAATTATGGAATAGCCTAAGTATCACATGTTGAGGCGGTATTGATGTCAAGAGTAAAAGAGTGAGTGTTTAAAGCGCACTTATTGGAATTAAACCAAATCTCGTTGTAGCAAAACCTTCGAACTCAGGTGCAACAACCTCGCCCGAAATAGTGGCAGGGCTCATCGAATATTTAAAATCGAAAGGGCGCAACAGTTCAGCAAACGGTAGACAAAATAGCAGCATATTCCGGCTTTTAGCAGAGTGTACCGAAAAAGCACATGCTTCAGCTCATGGAACTCAGTATTGGCAGCGTGAATAAGTAGAAGCAGTAATAATGAAAAAGTTTTTAAGTGCGCTAAGTTCAGTTACTTTAAAGATCATGTAACAACAGGAGTGAACGGTAAATCGAAGATTATCAAGTTAAGGGGGGGCATTTACATTCACTGCATCTGTTTGCTGATAGTTGGGGCAATTTCAGCAGAATAAACCGCAATAACCTAATCTCATATCATCTGTAATGGTATTTTTATAATAATAGGTATGGTTGCAGCATTCATCTCCCTGCATGAGCGATTTCGTTCTAGTAAAGCCAATTTTGCTGCTGAAAGACGGAGTTGAGTAGAAATCGGAAGTGCATGCCATATGATAAAACCACTCATGCATTCCGGACTTTTCAGCCAATTCAAAAACCGGACACCTTGTTACGGTCAGTACAACAATACTCCCCTTATTTTGTCGAGTATATTCAAATCCCGTATTTTGAAGTGGTTCCCAGAGAATTCGAAAGAAATCGTCGATCTCTGTCGCTTCGTGTGCATCCCTTTCACCCACTGCAGCCCAATCTCTTATAATATTGACCTTCAGAAATTCCGAGACCGTGCGTTTTGCAGTTTCTCCATATTTCTCATCAAGATCTTTCAGCAGTTGAAGGCCATTTTCTTCAGACCAACCGCTTTGCAATTTGAACAATAGCGGCTAAACTGGTATAATCGAGTGAATAAATAGTAAAGGGATGATTGCGGTATGGAAGACAATGTCGGACAATTTTTTATTCACAACGGCGCGGTTAAAAGTGCTTCGGAACCGGTTTATGCAGACAGTACCTCCGGCAGATCAGCCTATGAGGTAATTCGTATAATAGAGGGAGTGCCGCTTTTTTTCGAAGACCATTATGAACGGATGAGAGGCACCTTCAAGGCTATAGGCAAACCTTTGGAAATGACCCGCAAACAGCTTGCGGGCAATATAAAAAAGCTTTTGTCGGCCAACAGTACGAAAGTATGTAATGTAAAAATAGTCGTATCTGATATGGACGGCAGCCAGCAGCAGGTGGCATACATCAGCAATAGTTATTACCCTTCGGAGCAGGAAGCCGACGCGGGCGTAAAAACCGGCCTGATCAGGATCGAACGCAAAAACCCGAATGCAAAAATACTGAACAAAAGCTACAAGGACGCCGTCAATGAAAGGATGGCCGAAGGCGGGTTTTTCGAGGTACTGCTGGTGAATGACCGGGGGATGTTAACCGAAGGCAGCAAATCGAATGCTTTCTTCGTTAAAAACAACGCAATATATACGGCGCCCGGTGATGCGGTGCTGAAAGGCATAACGCGCAAGTATGTTCTTGAAGCTTGCAGCAATGCCGGTTATGACGTAAAGGAGCAGTTTATCGGAGCCGGCGAGTTGAAGGATATCAGCGGAGCCTTTTTGTCCGGGACCTCTATTAAAGTCCTTCCAATTAGGACAATAGACGGCATGAACTTCGAGTCCTCCGCCAATCCCGCTGTTTCCGCAGTCAGGCGCGAGTATGATAAATTGTTGAAGAAATATATTGAAGATAATGTAAATATATGGTAATATGGAACTGTTGCGGGCGAGCCCGAAATAAGCCTGCGGCAGGTGATTGAATGAATCTTAAGGCATATTCGAGAAAATTTTTCAGGATCAAGCTCGAAAGTCCGCTTTTCGGTACTATAAGTATCGTGCGGATAGGGGACAGGCGCGTTTTTTCGAATGCCGCGAGAGTAAGGATACTTGATATCAGCCCCGGAGGGCTCAGGTTCGTTACTTCGCTGAAGCTGCCCGTGGACACTTCCGTTATATTGGAAGCTATTTTAAAGCTGGAGAATTCTGAATATTGCCTTCAGGGCTGCATTGTCCACATGGTCGGGTCGGAAGTAAACGAATTCGAATATGGCCTGAAATTCCTCGAACCGGACCCCGAGCTCAGGGAAACGCTGAAAAAGATATTCAGCAGGATATCCGTAAGGCAGGACCGGCATATCATAATTCTAAAGCTTAATTAACTTCCAAAAATAAATTACCCTTCATTAATTATTAGCACTCCTATCAAGAGAGTGCTAATTTTTTCTTGACAACGCAGGAATGCGAGTTGTAATATAAATATTGGCATTAAGTTGTACAGAATTGTTTATCAGGGAGGAATGGACATGTCACATGAGAATGGGAATATTTCGATTAATACGGAAAACATTCTGCCAATAATAAAAAAATGGCTGTATTCAGAGAAGGATATTTTCATCCGTGAAATGGTTTCAAATGCAAACGACGCTATCATTAAAATGAAGAAGCTCGTTTCCATGGGCGAGGCCGAGCTGCCCGAAAACGAAAAATATTATATCAGGGTCATAGTGAACAAGGACGATAAGACCATCCGGATCGTTGACAACGGTATCGGAATGACGGGCGACGAAGTCAAAAAATATATCAACCAGATAGCGTTTTCAGGCGCGGTGGATTTTCTCGAAAAATACAAGGATAAAGCTGACGAGAGCAGCCAGATAATAGGTCATTTCGGCCTTGGCTTCTATTCGGCGTTCATGGTTTCCGAAAAGGTAACGATAGACACGTTATCCTGGCAGCCTGAAGCTAAAGCTGTCAGATGGATGAGCACGGGCGGCACCGAATTCGAGATGGACGACTCGGACCGTTCTGAAAGAGGTTCGACTATCACGCTTTACCTTTCCGAGGATTCGCTCGAATTCCTCGAATATTACAAAATGAGAGAAATACTTGAGAAATACTGCTCTTTCATGCCTATTGAAATATTCGTGGAAGACGCGGCAAAGAAAGAAGAGAAGAAGGAAAAGAAGGAAGATACCGATAAAACCGGTGAGGGAGCCGAAGCCTCCGATACCGGGGCGGAAGAAAAAGAAGAACAGGCCAGGCCGATAAACGACACATACCCGCTTTGGCTAAAGGCGCCTAAGGATTGCACCGATGACGAGTACAAGGAATTCTATAAAAAAGTATTCCACGATTTCAACGATCCCCTGTTCTGGATACACCTGAACATGGATTATCCGTTCAACCTGAAGGGAATTCTCTATTTCCCGAAGCTCAAGCATGAGTTCGAGACGATTGAAGGGCAGATCAAGCTCTACTACAACCAGGTATTTGTTGCGGACAACATAAAGGAAGTTATCCCTGAATTCCTCATGCTGCTGAAGGGAGTCATAGACTGCCCCGACCTGCCTTTGAACGTTTCGAGGAGCTTCCTGCAGAACGACGGCTACGTATCGAAGATCTCGGCCCACATCACAAAGAAAGTCGCGGACAAGCTTACGGCGATCTTCGAGAACGAAAGGGATAATTACAATAAATACTGGGACGATATCAATCCCTTCGTGAAATACGGCTGCATCCGAGAGGAGAAGTTCTTCGATAAAGTAAAGGACATAGTCATATTCAAGACAACGAACGGTGAATATGTGACGCTGAAGGATTATCTTGAAAGGAACAAGGACAAGCACAAGGATAAGGTGTTCTACGTGTCGGATGAAAAGCAGCAGTCCCAGTATATCAGGCTGTTCAGGGACCAGGGCATGGAAGCCGTCATACTGAACACCATGATAGACAACCACTTCATACAGTTCCTCGAGATGAAGGAAAGCGGCGTTAAATTCTCACGCATAGATTCCGATCTTTCAGACAGTATGAAGGATACTGAAGCCGGCGCGGCCGACGAGGATCTGACCAAAAAGCTTGAGACTGTATTCAGGGAAGCTGTGGGAAATGACAAGCTCAAGATACAGGTTGAGGCGCTGAAGGCGTCGTCCACACCGGGTATTATCCTCCTTTCCGAGTATTCGAGAAGGATGCAGGAGATGAGCAGGATGTACGGCATGAACGGCATGGATTTCGGCAATATGTTCCAGGATGAGCAGACTCTCGTGCTGAACAGAAGCAATGCTCTGATCCAGGCGGTAGCAAGGCTTTCCGGAAACGACGGCAAGAAGGACGATGTGACGCTTATCTGCCGTCACGTTTACGACCTTGCCATGATGAGCCACAAGCAGCTCGAACCCGAAGCCATGGCGAACTTTATTGAAAGAAGCAACGCCTTGCTTGGCAAACTGGCTGAACTGGAAGGGTAGAAGCGGTTTTTGTGATTTGTAGAACCTGAATATATGGTTTAAGTATCGGGATACCTGCGGCATAATCGCTGCAGGTATTTTTTTATAATTTGGGCGGCTTATGTATGTTTATAAAGCTTGTGTTGTTCGTGTTCTTGACTTATGCATTACCATAATATAACATTAATGTTGGAACATAAGAGATAAAGGGGATAGCACTGCGTCATAATGAAAGGTATAAATCATTACGCTCAGCTATAGTTTCACTGTAGGGTAATAGGGGGTAGAGACATGGAATATTTTCCTGTACTGCTTAAAGGTTTATTGGCTACTTTAATGATATCGTTGATTTCTATTGCTATCGCAGCTATTCCAGGGTCTTTGGTTTTTCTGGGAAAGAGGTCGGAAGCAAAAATAGTACGAATGATGTCTACAGCGTATATCGAGTTGTTTGAAGGAATACCTCTTTTGGCACAGTTGTTTTTTGTCTTTTATGTATTGCCATTGCTAGTGCCTCGTTTATTACTATCCACATATGCGACAGCAATCATCGTACTGACATTGAACGCAATTGCACACATTGCAAGCCTTGGTAATGCTCATGCCGACACATTCGAAAAACCAATGGACTATCCAAATAAGTTAAAAGTTTTGGTACTCGTATTTATTCTTGAATTCGGCAGGCTGATAAAATATTCAACTCTGCTTAGTGTGATAGCTTTTGCGGATTTACTCAGAAGCGCAGTTGTTTTAATGGATTCTGCCAATGGTATTCTTGCTTTGGTTATAGCAATTATCATCTATTTGATATTGAATATAATTATAAAATCAACCTATGCTGTGTTGAAAAAAGCTTTTTTCAAAAAGGCTTTTGCGGAGGGAGCTCAATGCTAGTGAAAGTGAGATTCCAATGAAAAAATAGTAAATAAACATCAGGGGTATAAGTTGGATATAAATCGGAATAAATTCGGGAGCGGCATTGTGTAGAATATATCTGAAGTAAAGAAGCCGGCATTTCAACACAGCTGCGAAATGTACTTTGCATGCGACGAGTGGCGCCCGTCAGGCGCGATCCGCCATTGGAGCAGGACTGAAGGAATCAAGTATCATCATCCGGGTGTAAAGGCGGCTGATATGATTAGGTGAAAAAGGAGCGGAATGAAATATGAATCCTACTAAAAAGCTGCCATTATTCATAATTACCGGAGCAAGCGGCGTTGGAAAGTCAACAATGTGTGAGCAGCTTTTTCGTAATGAGTCTGATTACATCGTAATGGAAAGCGACTTGCTTTGGAATGAAACCTATAATACGCCTGAAGATGATTATCATGCTTACCGTGAGCTCTGGCTTAATGTATGCTCAAACATATCGCAAATCGGTAAGCCTGTCGTGCTTTGCGGTTATGCGACCCCAAAACAGGTTGAAAGTTGTAAAGCAAGAAGTTCATTTTCAGATATTTTCTACCTTGCCGTTTTTTGCGACGAAGAAAAGCTCGAACGTCGTATGCGTACCGTGAGAGATGTGACTGATGAGAATTGGTTGAAAAGCTCATTGGATTTCAATCGTTGGCTTATAGAGAATGCCAGAAAGACGAATCCGAATATAAAGCTGCTTGATACTTCTGCGCTTACGCCAAAGGAAGCTGCACAGATTGCTGACATTTGGATACACGAAAGCATTAATAAATAAGATAGAAAGAGGGTCTTCAAAGGGAAATTGTGATGGATAAGAAGCTGGACCTTATTATTCTAAAGCTTGCTGATGAAAGAAGCAAAAAGGTCATTTTTCTTTCTCATTGCATCCTTAACGAGAATACCCGTTATTTTGGCGGCGCATGCTGCAAGGGTATTAATACGGATTTTCTGAAGGATCTCCTGACAATGGACTGCGGAGTGGTCCAGCTGCCGTGCCCTGAACAGCTTGTCTGGGGAGGGATATACAAGAAACTTCTATGGCTGCCGATGGGTGCCGGTAAAAGACCGGCTTATTACTTATTGCGGCTCGTATATCCGCTATTCTTGCTATATACCAAATGCCGGTTTCACCGGTTGGCCTCAAAGACGGTGTCACTTTTACGTGACTATATGTCCAACGGTTTTGAGGTAGTCGGTATTTTGGGCGTCGATGGTTCGCCGAGTTGCGGGGTAAATAAAACGTTGAGTATGAAAAAGGCTTTTGACTATTTCGCCGGACTGTCCGTAGATTCGTTGGAGAGAGATGATTTCAACAGGAGACTTTACGAGAACTGCATCGAATCAGGCCAGGGAATATTTATGAAGGCGCTGGAAAAGAAAATGGTCAGGGGAAAGAAGAGTATCCCGTTCACTGCAATCGATCTCGAGAAAGAATTATCTGAGCCGAGGATGTAAGCGCTTTTGGAAGCCGGTTACTTAAAAAACCGGCACTTCAGAAGGCTGATACTCCCAGAACCCGGGCCGGATTTGCCAGTTATGTAGATAGAATATGAAGATGGAATATAAAAGAGCAGTTGTCTTTTACAGACATCTGCTCTTTTGAAAATTAGCTTTATTCGTCGTGTTCGCGGATCTCGACCCTTCTGATCTTGCCGCTGATAGTCTTGGGAAGCTCGCTTACGAACTCGATCAGCCTCGGGTATTTATAAGGCGCGGTGACCTTTTTCACGTGGTCCTGAAGTTCCTTTACCAGATTGTCGCTTGCGACATAATTCTTTGCCAGCACTACAGTAGCTTTGACTATCTGGCCCCTGTCGGGATCCGGAACGGCTGTGATCGCGCATTCCAGTACTGCGGGGTGCTCCAGTAGGGCGCTTTCGACTTCGAAGGGTCCGATCCTGTAGCCTGAGCTTTTGATCAGGTCGTCAGCCCTGCCTACGAACCAGAAATAACCATCCTCGTCCTTCCAGGCCATGTCGCCCGTGTAGTAGATATCATCGTGCCAGACCTTGTGCGTGAGGTCAGGATCCCTGTAGTAGCCGTCAAACATGCCATATGGCTTGTGCTTGTCGGTATGGATAACGATTTGACCCTCTTCTCCGACATCGCAGGAGTTGCCGTTTTCATCGAGGAGATCGATGTCGTAACCCGGAGCAGGCTTGCCCATGGAGCCGGGCTTCGGTTCCATCCAGGGGAAGGTGGCGAGCGTTATTGTGAGCTCTGTCTGCCCATAGCCTTCCATAAGCTTCATGCCGGTTGCCTTGAGAAACTGGTTGTAGACCTCCGGATTCAGTGGTTCGCCGGCGATCGAGCAGTGCTTGAGACTGCTTAAGTCAAATTTGGACAGGTCTTCCTTGATGAAGAACCTGTATATCGTAGGCGGCGCGCAAAAGGATGTTACCTTGTGCTTAACTATGACGTCGAGCAATTCCTTCGGAACGAATTTATCATAATCATAGACGAATATTGCCGAACCGCCGATCCATTGCCCGTAAATCTTGCCCCACATCGCCTTGGCCCAGCCTGTATCGGCGACGGTGAGGTGAAGGCCGCCATCCAGTACGTTCTGCCAGTATTTTGCTGTCAGTATGTGGCCGAGCGGGTAGGTGAAATTGTGCTGCACCATTTTTGGCATTCCGGTCGTACCTGATGTGAAGTACAGCAGCATCATATCGCCGTTCTTGGTATCGTCGCCTCCGGTGGGTCTTTCAAATATGTCGGACGCTTTTTCAAGTTCGCTTTCAAAATCGATCCAGCCTTTATGAGAACCTTCGACTATGGCCTTGAACTTCAGCGAAGGCGAGTCTGGCATGGCTTCCTCCACATGCTTTATGACTTCATTGTCAGCAACTGATACGATCATTTTAATGTCCGCTGCATTGCACCTGTAGACAATATCCTTTTTCGTGAGCAGATGGGTGGCGGGTATGCAGACAGCGCCCAGCTTGTGGAGCCCAAGCAGGCAGAACCAGAATTCATACCTTCTTTTAAGTATCAGCATGACCGGGTCGCCTTTTTTGATACCGAGTCCCTTGAAGAAGTTTGCAGCCTTGTTACTGTAACGCTTCATCTGATCGAAATTGTAGATTGCCTCTCCGCCCTTGTCGTCGCACCAGACCATTGCTCTTGCTTCGGGTGTTTTAGCGGCGATCAGGTCGACCACGTCATATGCGTAATTGAAATTGTCGGGCGTGTTGACGCTGTAATTTTCAAAAAAATCGTCGTACGATTTGAAATCATGCTTATTCAGAAACTTTTCCAACATAATAAAAAACCCCTGTCTTTAAAATTGTTATTACGAATATCCTTCAAAGCTGTGTAAAGTGTTGTATTCACAATAGTTTCGAGCGTCAGAAAATAATTGCGAGGAACTTTGCCCGTTTACCACCGACTGCCTTCATGCCGTGATTGCACCCAGAATCGAAATAGAGGGAATCTCCCTCGTTCAGTATGAGCTGATGTCCGTCGAGATAAATCATCAGCGTGCCTTCCATAACATAGTTGAATTCCTGGCCGGGATGATTGTTGAGGTGGATGGGGATGTCGTCGGCTTCAGGTTCTACGGTGACCATGAACGGCTCGGATTTTTTATTTATGAAATTGTACGCAAGGCTTTGGTACTTGTACGGATTTTTACGGTCGACACTCACGCCCTTGTCTTTCCTGACGAGGCAATAGGTATGAAGCTTCGGGTCCTCGCCCGTCAGTATCGCGGTCAGTTCGACGTGAAACCTGTTTGCCAGCTCATAAAGGAACCCTATGGGTATGTCAACTTCTCCGCCTTCAAATTCCCTGTATTCTTCAACAGTGATGCCGAGTTCGCCTGCTACAGTCTCTATGGATAGGCCTGCAATATCGCGTAAATCCCTTATCCTGGCGGCGATTTGTCTGATCTGGTCCGACATATGTACCATCCTTTCAATATGATAAATTAAAACACAACCTTTTATAATGCCCAAAAGTTGTGTTTATGGATAAATCATAACATAAAGATATTATGAAATAAACAAGGGAGATGTAGGATATCAGTGTTGGTCAAGAAACCGTAAAAAAAATTAATGTTTTTATATTTGTACATTGCTGACTTCTGAAATGAACAGGTCGGCAGCGGGGGAGAGCGGCACGTTTTTCAGCTTGGCAAACCCCAGCTTCCTGACGGGCATCCGGTCCTCCGTTTTAATTATGAAAAGTTCGCCTTGGGAAACGGGTGAGGCGGCGCTCTCTTTCAGCACATATGCAATGCCAAGTCCTATTTTGGCCAATTCGATAAGCAGTTCCATACTTTCGAGCTCAATTTCGGGAACGATGTTCAGCCCTCTAGATGTGAAAAACGCGTCAAGGTTACGCCGTGTCAGGCTTTCCTTCTGCAGGAGCAGCAACGGGAGCCGGGATAAATCCTGAGTAGCTATGGTTTTGTCTTTAAGCTCCATAAAACGGCCGGACGCGACAAATACATCCTCAACGGTGCGGAATTCAAGCGTTTCGACATCCTTGTCCTCAACGGGAAGCGTTACTATTCCGAGATCCACGGCGCCTGCTTTCAGTGATTCTATGATGCCGGAGGAAGTCCTGTTTATTATCTGCAGCTTTATTTTGGGGTATTTTTTAATAAACTTTTGCAGGAAGGGTATCAGCAGAAAGCGCAGTATGGTATCGCCTACGCCTATCTTTATCTCGCCGAGGCCGAAGGCCTGCATCTCACGTATTTTGCTCTCGGCTGACCTTATCAGGTTATACGCCTGATCTATATGGCTAAAAAGCATTTCACCGACCGCGGTGAGCTTGACGGATCTTGGCCCGCGCGCGAACAGTACGCTGCCCGTCTGCTCCTCGAGAGTCTTTATCGACTGGCTTACGGCCGACTGCGATATGAAAAGCACCTTTGCCGCGGCGGAGAAGCTTCCCAGCTTGGCAACGTTATAAAACACCTTGTAATGTTCGAAATTGATATCCATAAGCTCACCTAATAAAATATATTAAATATATTAATTTTAATTATAAATCAATGGTGTGTATAATGTAAATAAGAAGCTGAAATAAATGGCGCGAGCCGGATTTGAGGTATACAGTATGAGTGGCAATGATCAGAGAAACAAGGTAAGACGCGTATTTGCGGAAAAGATGAAAGGCTATGATGTAGAGGCGCAGGGGCTTTTCAGGGACCTGAAGAGCAATCTCGGCATAAAAGGCCTGAGCGGCGTCAGAATCATAAACCGGTATGACATATCGGACATAACGGATGAGGAATACCGTGCTTCACGTTGCGTCATTTTTTCGGAACCTCCTGTTGACCATATATATGAAGAAACGATACAGCTTTCCGAAAACGAAAAGGTTTTTGCGATAGAGTACCTGCCGGGGCAATATGACCAGAGAGCCGATTCCGCATCACAGTGCATACAGTTCCTGACACTGGGGGTAAGGCCGCGCTGCAAGGCTGCAAAGCTGATCGTGCTCGATGGTGATATAACGGCGGAAGAATTCAGAAGGATAAAGGCATATTGCATAAACCCCGTCGAGAGCCATGAAGCCGCAATGGACAAGCCGGAAACACTTGACGTCGAGCTCGACTATCCCGGCGAAGTTTCAATTATGAAAGGCTTTTGCAAAAAGACTGCCGATGAAATAGCCTCGCTTCAGAACGAACTCTGCATGGCAATGTCCGCGGAGGATCTGGAATTCTGCAGGCGGTATTTCAGCGATAAAGAACACAGGGACCCGTCGATCACCGAAATAAGGATGATAGATACTTACTGGTCCGATCATTGCAGACATACGACTTTTTTAACCAATATAAATGACGTCAGGTTTGAAGACGGTAAATATACCGGTTTGATAAAGGATGTTTACGGACAATATGCCGAGTCCAGGAAATATGTCTATGGAGACAGGGAAAAAGACGTTTGCCTGATGGATATGGCCACTATTGCTATGAAGGAATTAAAAAAGCGCGGAAAGCTCGAAGACCTCGATTCTTCCGATGAGATAAACGCCTGCAGCATCGTTGTGAAAGCCAATATCGACGGCAAACCGGAAGATTGGCTCGTAATGTTCAAAAACGAGACACATAACCATCCCACTGAAATAGAACCGTTCGGCGGCGCCGCAACCTGCCTCGGCGGCGCGATACGCGACCCGCTTTCGGGACGCTCCTATGTCTATCAGGCTATGAGAGTTACTGGAAGCGGCGATCCCAGGACGAGGATCACCGATACGCTGCCGGGCAAGCTGCCGCAGAGGAAGATCACTACGGGAGCCGCTGCAGGCTACAGTTCGTATGGAAATCAGATAGGGCTCGCTACGGGGCAGGTAGCCGAGATTTACGATGAAGGCTATGTCGCGAAGCGTATGGAAATAGGCGCGGTCATAGGTGCTGCGCCCAAGAGGAATGTGGTAAGGGAGGAGCCAAAGCCTGGGGATGTAATAATACTTCTGGGCGGCAGGACGGGACGCGACGGCTGCGGAGGAGCTACAGGCTCATCCAAGGAGCATGATGAAAAATCCTTGCTCACTTGCGGAGCTGAGGTTCAGAAGGGCAATCCTCCAACTGAAAGAAAGATTCAAAGGCTGTTCAGGAACGAGAACGTCAGCAGGATGATCAAGAGGTGCAACGACTTCGGCGCAGGCGGAGTGTCCGTCGCGATAGGAGAGCTTGCGGAAGGACTCGACATAGATCTCGACAAGGCGCCGAAGAAATATGAGGGCTTGGATGGAACAGAGCTTGCAATATCTGAATCTCAGGAGAGAATGGCTGTTGTAGTGGCAAAGGAAGACGAGGAGAGGTTCATTGCAGCCGCCGTACAGGAGAACCTGGAAGCGACGCAGACAGCAGTGGTGACGGATACGGGCAGACTCAGGATGACATGGCGCGGGAAGATCATTGTCGACCTGAGCAGGGAATTCCTCGATACGAACGGTGTTAAGCAAAACATAAATATAGAAGTGAACGAACCGGCTGAAGGGGAGAATTACTTTAGTAACAGAACGGCGAAAACCGTTGCTTCGGCTTCAGCTTCGAGCTCAACTCCAGCTTCGAGTTCAACTCAAACTTCAAGTAAAGCTTCAAGTAAAACCGGAACCGAAGCAGCTGCAACTAAATCCTTCGATTTGAACGAAATAGCTTCCAAATGGCTGGATGACCTTCAGAAGCTGGAACTGTGCGGCCAGAAGGGGCTTGTAGAGCGTTTCGACAGTACGATAGGCGCGGGAACGATCCTTATGCCGTTCGGAGGCAAATACCAGCTGAGCCCTGCGGAAGGTATGGCCGCAAAGCTGCCTGTGCTTAAGGGTGAAACCGACACCTGCACGCTCATGACATACGGCTTCAATCCTGCAATCGCCAAGTGGAGTCCGTTTCACGGGGCAATCTACGCAATAGTGGAAGCAGTTGCAAAAATAGCTGCAATGGGCGGCGATTACAGCACAGCCAGACTGACGCTGCAGGAATATTTCGAAAAGCCGGGGAAGGATCCTTCAAGATGGGGCAAACCTTTCAGCGCTCTGCTCGGAGCATATTTCGCGCAGATGAAGCTCAAGATCGCGGCAATCGGCGGTAAGGACAGCATGTCGGGCACCTTCAAGGATCTGAATGTTCCACCGACGCTCGTTGCTTTCGCTGTTGCAGTTTCCGACGCGGGCAGGACTCTGTCTTCAGAGTTCAAAAAGCCCGGCAGCCAGGTCGTTATGCTAAAGCTGGAGAGAGACGGGAACGAGCTTCCCGACTTTGAACAGCTCGATAGAATTTACGCTAAGGTGCATCAGCTTGCAAAAGCCGGGAAAATACTTGCCGCCGGTACCGTCCGTGAAGGCGGTGTTGCGGAAGCCGTAAGCAGGATGTGCTTCGGCAGCATGATCGGGGTTGAGATAAAGGCGGACGATTTGGACCTTTTTGCTCCCGATTACGGCTCGATCATACTTGAACTGAAAGCGGCCAAAGACGTACAAAACCTTTTTGACGGGCTTTCGTTCAGAATTGTCGGCCATACGGCAGAAATGCCTGTCATTACGATAGTCAAAGGGCAGGAAAGCACCACGCTCAGCCTTGACAGAATGCTGGAAAACTGGATGAAGCCACTCGAGTCCATTTTCCCGACAAAGACGGAAGAAGGTAGCGGCAGCGCCGTAAATTACGATTTTTATAAAGAAACGAACTCCCGAAATGCAACAGCTTCTGCAGCAGGGAGTATTTCCCGGATACAGACGGCTAAACCGAGAGTATTCATTCCTGTATTCCCGGGGACCAACTGTGAATATGATTCTGCAAAAGCTTTCGAGAATGCGGGCGGAATGGCAGATGCGTTCATCGTAAATAATCTGACGCCTGAAAGCATAAACGAGACAATACAGGCTATGAGACAGAGGATTGCCGAGAGCCAGATCATCATGTTCCCGGGAGGGTTCAGCGCTGGAGACGAACCGGAGGGCTCCGGAAAATTCATTGCGACCGTCTTCAGGAACCCATACATCAAAGAAGCCGTCATGGATATGCTGCTTAACCGGGACGGGCTGATCCTCGGCATCTGCAACGGTTTCCAGGCTCTGGTCAAGCTAGGGCTGCTGCCTTACGGCGAAATAAGGGAAATAGATCCGGAAAGTCCTACACTGACGTTCAATTCGATAGGCAGGCACGTATCGTGCATGGTCCGTACAAGGATAGCCTCCGATAAGTCCCCCTGGTTTAATAACGTAAAGGTCGGGGATATTCATACTATTGCGGTATCGCACGGCGAAGGCAGGTTCGTCGCTCCCGAAGCCGCAATAGCAAAACTCGCCGGGAACGGGCAGATCGCCGCACAGTATGTCGACCTCGACGGGAACGCCTCTTATGATATCAGATACAATCCGAACGGTTCGATGCATGCCATAGAAGGCATAACAAGTCCTGACGGAAGAGTATTGGGCAAAATGGGGCATTCTGAGAGAAAGGGCAAAAATGTTTGCATCAACGTCCCGGGAAACAAGGATCAGATGCTGTTCGAAGCGGGAATAAGGTATTTCGGATAAGATTATTACCGTATAAAGGCGTCATCGAGACAGATGGCGCCTTTTCCATGTATTGTGTCAAGCAAGGCGGACCACATGTACCTGTTCGCCGGGCTGTGCTGTCCGGGTCGCTCAGCTATGCGGTCCGGTTCACGAAAGCTATGTCCGGTTGATTAAGGTATATTTGTGGCATATAATATTTTTATATGACCACCAAACATACCGGAGGTATAAATGAGCGAAAAGAAACTGAAAATATTATTTGTTTCTGCTGAAATGTCCCCTTTTGCGAAGACCGGCGGGCTTGCCGATGTTGCGGGTTCTCTGCCGAAGGCTCTGGCGGCGCTGGGGCATGACGTCAGAGCCGTAATGCCCAGATACCGCCAGATAAAAGGTGATTTCGAATATGTGGCGGATTTTCCGGTACAGCTCGACAACTGGAGCGAGACCTGCATTATTAGGAAGACCGAAGTTCCGTACAAGGCGGGTACGAGGAGCAGGAAACTCACTGTCTATTTTACGGACAGCTACAGGTATTTCGACAGAGACGGTATTTACGGGCATTTCGACGACGCCGACCGCTTTGCGTTTTTCTGCAGGGCAGTATTGGATATGCTCCCGAGGATAGGCTTCAAGCCCGATATCATACACTGCAACGACTGGCATTCGGGTCCTGTTTGCATGCTGCTTAAGGAGCAATATGCTTCCAAAGAATTTTACAGCTCCATAGCTACGATTTTTACGATACACAATCTCGAATACCAGGGCAATTTCTCAAGCTACGCCGTAAGGCTGCTGAATGTGGGGGATGACGTCTTTACGCCTGAAAAAGCCGAGTTCTATGGGATGTTCAGCTTTATGAAAACCGGCCTGGTCTATTCCGATATCATCAGTACGGTCAGCGAGGTATATGCGCGTGAGATACAGACGCCGCAGTACGGTGAGCGTCTCGACGGGCTGCTCGGAAAACGTTCGAAAGACCTGTTCGGAATATTGAACGGTATAAATTATGATGAATTCGACCCGCAGACGGACAAATCGATTGCCAGGAATTTCGGGCCAACCAATTTTAAAGATAAAAAGGAAAACAAATATGCCCTACAGGCAGAAATGGGACTTCCTGTCGGTGATGTGCCCATGCTCGGGCTGATATCCAGACTATCGGGCCAGAAAGGCCTGAATCTGCTGATCGACAGGATCGGTGAATTACTTTCTCAGGATATCCAATTCGTGCTGCTCGGTACGGGCGACGACTATTACCAGGACCAATTCAGGCGCATAGCGGGCGACTACCCGGGCAAGATCGCGGTATATATCGGCTTCAACGGAGTATTGGCGCAGAGGATTTATGCGGGCAGCGATATGTTTCTCATGCCGTCGCGTTTCGAACCCTGCGGACTCGGGCAGATAATCAGCCTGAGATATGGAACTATCCCGATCGTCAGGGCGACCGGCGGGCTTGCCGAGACGGTTACCGACTATGACAGCGATAAGGAGAGGGGAAACGGTTTTTCGTTCAGCAATTTCTCCTCCGATGAAATGCTTGACGCCGTAAGCAGGGCTCTGAAGGTTTACAGCGGGAAACCGGAGGAATGGGACAAACTGATCGTCAGAGCACTGCAGACCGATTATTCCTGGAACAGGTCTGCAAAAAAATACGAAGAGCTTTACATGTATGCTATCGGAAAGAAGGCAGCAAAATGACTAAAAAGCAAAAAGCGCTGAAAATAGCGGAGCTGTTGCAGCAAATGTATCCCGAAGCAGCCTGCTCACTCGAATACAGGGATCCGCTCCAGCTGATGGTTGCTACCCAGCTGGCAGCTCAATGCACCGATGCAAGGGTGAATATTGTCACGAAGGACCTGTTCAGGAAGTACAGGTCCGTGCAGGATTTTGCAAATGCCGATCTGGAAGAGTTCGAACAGGATATCCGATCGACGGGTTTCTATCACAACAAGGCAAAAAATATAATTGCAGCCTGCAGAATGATAATTTCCGACTACGGCGGGAACGTCCCGTCAAATATCGAGGATCTGTTGAAGCTGCCCGGAGTGGGGAGGAAAACGGCCAATCTCATCCTCAACGACAGCTTCGGAGTTCCGGGCGTCGTGATAGACACACATGCCAAACGCCTGACCAACAGAATGGGGCTCACAGATAACGAAGACCCGGAAAAAATCGAATATGACATAATGAAGCTGCTTCCTGCCGAAAAATGGGGCAGCTTCTGCCACCAGCTCGTTTTTCACGGGCGCGCGCTTTGTGACGCCAGAAAGCCGAAATGCGGCGATTGCAGTATAAATCCCTACTGCAGATTCGGTACGGGGCAGAGTTAAAATTACGTCGTACCTTTCTTAATGGACAGAAGGATTTTAACTTTTATTGTCGAATAAATAAAGGTTAAAACGTTATGTCAATATCAAGGGGTATCGGCCATGAACAAGAATACCGGAAACAAGCTGAAAAAAACCGAAAAGATCGACAAAAAGGCCAGCAGGGTGATAAGCCTTGCCAATAACGACAAGCAGCCTGCCGGACTTTTATCCGGTATATCCCAGGAAGAACTCATATTTGCTCTGGATATAGGAACAAGGACTGTCGTCGGGGTCGTCGGGGTTCAAGAGGAAAGCTGTTTTAGGGTCCTCGCCACCGAGATAACCGAACATAAAAACAGAGCCATGCTGGACGGGCAGATACATGATATAGAGCAGGTCGCACAAGCGGCCGCAGACGTCAGACAGAAACTGGAGGCAAGACTCGGCATAAAGCTCAAGAGGGTCGCTTTAGCAGCTGCAGGCAGAGTTCTCAAGACCTGCCAGGTCAAAGTCGAAAAAAACCTCGAAGCGGGACGCGAGATCGATGCCGATCTTGTAAGCAGCCTGGAGATAGAAGGCATCCAGCAGGCTCAGATGATGCTCGACGAAGAGATGGACGGCGAGGACAAGACCCAGTTTTATTGTGTCGGCTACAGCGTAATCAATTATTATCTGAACAATTTTGTTATATCAAAACTCATCGGGCATAAGGGCAAAAATGTGGGAGCCGATATACTGGCTACATTCCTGCCGATGATCGTCGTAGACAGCCTTTACACCGTAATGGGCAAAATCGGGCTTGAAGTCTCGAGCCTGACGCTCGAACCTATTGCCGCGATAAACGTTACTATCCCGGCTGACCTTAGGCTGCTCAACCTGGCTCTTGTCGATATAGGCGCGGGTACGTCGGACATCGCGCTTACCAGGGATGGCAGCGTTATTGCCTATGCAATGGCGCCTGTGGCGGGCGATGAGATCACCGAAAAAATATCTCAAAACTACCTGGTTGATTTCAATACGGGAGAAAAAATTAAGCTAGCCCTGTCGACGAACAGGGATAACATTACCTTCACGGATATACTCAAAAAAAAGCAGACCGTGGCTGCGGCGGATGTTTATAAAACTATAGAGGAAACTGTCCAGCAGCTTGCTTCGACCATATCGCAAAAAATACTCGAGTTCAATCGAAAAGCGCCCAACGCCGTTTTCCTTGTAGGCGGGGGGAGCCGTATTCCGGGCCTTCCCGAAATGATCTCGCAGCAACTCGGGTTGGTTGAGGACAGGGTAGTGGTAAGAGGCAGGGACGTTATCAGAGATATAAAATTCAACGATAAGAAGCTTTCAGGCCCGGAATCGATCACCCCCTACGGCATTGCCGTCACGGCGCAGATGTACGGGGGCAAGGATTTCCTTTCGGTGACTGTCAATGATAAAAAGATCAGGTTGTTCAATTCAAAGAAGTTAACGGTTGCCGACGCTCTGATATTGTTCGGATATGACGCGGGCAATCTGATAGGCAGATCTGGAAAGGGAATGACCTTCTCTGTCAACGGGGAGGTTCGTCATGTTCGAGGCCAGTACGGCAAGGCCGCCGAGATCTTTGTGAACGGTAAACAGTCCAGCCTCGATACGCCTATCGCATACGGCGACAGCATAATGGTCGTTCCGGCCGAGGACGGCAAGGATGCGGCTGTTGCTGCGTATGAACTGGTTTCCTCTTTTTTGCAGGGTAAGGTGAGACTGAACGGCAATGTAATCGATATAAGTACGCTTATATTTATCAACGGCAGACAAGCGGACAGGGAGACCCGTATAAAGGACGGGGATGCGGTGCAGATAACGCAGATGAGTACTTTGGGTGAACTTCTCGGAGCGGCCGGTTTTGACAGGAGTACTCATAAAATTCTTGTTAACGGTAAGGACGAAGATGACGATTATATTCTTGCCGACAAAGATATGGTAGAATGTTCAGAACTGCATCCTGTTGCAAAGGTATCTATCGTAAAGGCAAACCTCGAACCATCCGTATTGGACGCAGATGATGAGGAGAACAAGCTTTCCACGCAGTTTATGGCTGAGGGAATGTATCAGGATGAAGACGAAGAAAAGCCTGAAGAAGCGCCTTCCTCCGGAATCGGGGCAAAGGAACAGAGCTCACCCGATATTATGGTTAAAAGCGACAGGAGCAAGGAACACCCGGATGTAGTGATAAGTGTAAACGGACGGACGGTAATTCTTGATGATGACAGATCACAGTACATATTTGTAGATATATTCAACCACGTAGATTTTGATCTGACGAAACCCCAAGGCACAATAGTTCTCAAACTTAACGGGCAGCAGGCCGCATTCACGGACGTCATCCGTCCGGGAGATACAGTCGAGATATATTGGAAAAAGTAGGGGGCGTAATTACTGAAATTGATTGACAAGAAAGTCTATAGTAAATACCAGGGTTACGAACTGGTATACATAAGAATATCCTTCCTGTTTTTCTCAGTCGGGCTGCTGCTGTATTTAGCCGGAAATGAATTGTTCAAAGGCACGGCATGGGTCAAGTCAACTGAAGATCATGCTACTCTTTTATGGATTACCGCAGTTTTCATCTTTGCTCTGGTGGTATGCTTAATACGAAGGTGGATTTTCCTGAAAGGATTTCTGGAAAACAGGGTGGCCTATTACGCAGACAAGCTTATATTTCTTTTTATTGTCTCTTCAATATTGAATTTTTCAAACATCAATGACTGGTTCTATTTGGTCATAATCATACCGGTCCTGATAACGGCGCTTGTCAAGGGTTCACGTGCGGGGTATGCCTTACTGTCGGCTTCGCTGGTAATAAATCTTTCTATATTGCCACTTGCGAGTATACCGATGCTTATACGAAATACGGTTTTGGATGGTGATCTGCTATTCAAGCTCAGCAGGGTATTTGCATTCTATATATTGTTCTATATTACAGTATATTTGTTAAACCAGCTTCATAAGCACAATATAGAATCTGAAATTGAAAGTTTAAGCAACCTGGAGCGGATGGAGGAAAAATGCCTGAAGCTTGAAAGCTCCTGGGACGAGATAAAGAAAGAGTATGACAGGCTGACGTCAAGCGCGGGAAAACTGGAAGAATCCAATAAAAGCCTGTCGAAAAGCATCGCCGAATTCTATACGCTCCACCAGATAAGCCAGGCGATAGGCTCTGTTCTGGATATAAAGGAGCTTTTGAAACGGCTCAATGATATAATCCTTGGCGTTATGGGCGTAAACTGCTCTACGATAATTCTTTACGATGAAAACATCAACCGTCTGAAAGTCCATACAACGAACATCACAAACATAAGCGAACTGGCCACGATTACGGACAATATCAACAGCGGCATACTGATGGATGCATTGAACAACGGAAAAACGATATTGGAAAATAACGTCGATTACATGCAGTATGTTTTTACCTGCGGCAGGGATATAAACTCGCTGATCTGCGTACCGCTGATCACAAGCTCAAGGAAATACGGTCTGGTGCTCGTCGAACACAAATACAACAACGCGTTCGACGAGGAAAACGTACGTCTCCTGAGTATCATAGCACAGCAGGTAGGCATAGTAATGGAGAATGCGGAGCTGTATGACGAGATGAGGGAGCTTTCAAGGAAGGACGGCCTTACGGAAATATATAACAGGCATTATTTCCAGGAAAGGCTCGAAATCGAGTTCCTTCATGCCAAAAACGATAACTATCCTCTTTCTCTCGTGATTTTCGATATAGATCATTTTAAAAGATTCAATGACAATTATGGCCACATGTTCGGGGATATGGTGCTGACTTCGGTCGTCAGGGCTGTCAAGGCTGCGCTGCGCAAAAACGATATGATGGCGCGTTACGGTGGAGAAGAGTTCATTATACTGCTGCCTAGGACAAATCTCTCCGAGGCTTATGAAAAGGTCGAGGCTTTGAGGAAGCTGATCGAAAAACATGTCATCGAGGATAATCTGATTAGCGTTTCCGTAACGGCCAGTTTCGGCATATCCTCATTCGACGAATGCGTAATGAATGAGAACGATCTGATGCGGACTGCCGACGATGCGCTGTACGAAGCCAAGGCGGCGGGCCGCAACTGCGTCATGACTGCCAGAAAGCTTCTGGAATGACATCCTATTTGATTTTAAACGAGTGGACCATCTTCTCGAATAATTCCGCCTGTTTCCGATCCCACTTCTTTTCGGGTACGAAGTAGCTTAGCCGGTACATGCGTCCGTCACGCTGCAGGAAGACCTCTGCGCCCCTGTAATATCCGGAACCGGTGAGTACCGAATAATCCCATTGGTAGCCGCTCACACCGTTTATTTCGACTTTACCTGAATTGAAAAATTTATATTTTTTATTGGAGGTTTCCAAAGACTTTTTCAGGAAGTCTCCGAGGTCGCCCGGCATTTTCCAGACCTGCACAAAGCCGTGCGCCGTACCTTCCCTGTCATGGAAGTCTATATGAAATAGTATATCGCTGCCTGAAAAGGTTTCGGGTTTGATGACAAAGGCAGAAGGATACTTGAAGCTGAAGCTGCCCTCAAGCGCTTCGTAATCTGTGAACTCACGTGTTTTCGGCTTGGATGGACAGAAAACGGATAGAGAAAGATCGTCGGCATAAATATCATTTATCCATATATCGTCGACTTTGACTGCATAGGGATATGAAAACTCCGCCGAAGAATCTACGGAAATGCTGAATAGCAGCATGTTGTCAATAAACCAGGATCCAAGCATAAACAGCAATGCCCACACTGCCGAGATCAGTGCCAAATTTTCAAGTTTTTTTCTGAAGCTTCCCACAATATAAACATGCATCATAATATAAAATATATATGTATCAGTCTGCCAAGTGATGAATGCTGTTTTTGACCATGCACCAAAATCGGACGTCGGAATAATATGTAATTATCAGACGATAGGGGGGAATCCGTCGATGAGGATCATGGTTTTAAAGATGCCGAAATTCTTCGGCAGTCTGATTAAAAAAGTACTTAGAATGGGCTGAACGTGGCGTAAAAAATCAAAGCGACATAAAAAAAGCGTTCTTACGCCTTTTTTATGTCGCTTCGATATTAACATAAGATATCAAAATTTAAATAAACATTATTAAACTGCTCTCGTAACCTTATTCGAACGCAGGCATCTTGAGCATACGTTAACGGTCTTCGGAGTGCCGTTTTCTACTATTCTGATCTTTTTTACATTGGGCTTCCAGAATCTGTTTGTTCTTCTGACCGAGTGGCTAACATTGTTGCCATATACGGTATCTTTGCTGCAAATATCGCATTTTGCCATCTATATCACACCTCCTTCAGATTGGTGCTTATTATTCCACAAAGCAATAACTATTTTAACACAACAACTTGAAAGTCCGCAAGGATTTTTTGAAATAAATGCTATCATAGTCCAAATGGAGATGAGAGGATGGCTGATTGACATTCGGGCTTCTTGCCCAGGTCAAAATCTTGACTTTATGAAATATCCAAATATAATATAAGTTGTATTAGTCATACATTTCATACCTCTTCGGTGAAAAAGGTCAATTTGTTATCCCCAGAAGCTATGGATATTTTATCATTAAACAAAGAGAGAATGATGAAGAATGAGCGTACTTGAAGTTAAAAATCTGTGTAAGAAGTACCCTGCATTTGAGCTGAGAAACATATCGTTTTCCCTTAAAAAAGGGAAAATAACAGGCTTTATAGGCAGAAACGGGGCAGGCAAATCCACAACTTTAAAAGCACTGTTCAATTTCGTGCATCCCGATAATGGGGATATTCTATTTTTTGATAATAAATTCCGAGATATTGAATTTAATATCAAACAGCGTGTAGGTTTCGTGTCGGGTGGAATCGATTACTATTCGAAGAAAAAGATCAAAACAATTACCGCTATTACAAAATCATTTTATGATAAATGGGACGAAACCGCCTACTCTAAATATATGACCATGTTCAGGCTGGACGAAAACAAAACGCCTTCACAATTGTCGGCGGGCATGAAGGTCAAATATGCTCTGACTCTTGCGTTGTCACATAATGCGGAGCTGCTTGTTCTTGACGAACCCACCAGCGGACTTGACCCCGTTTCAAGGGATGATTTGTTGGATGTGTTTATGGAGCTTAGTGACAAAGGAATTACGATATTGTTTTCGACTCATATCACTTCCGACCTCGACAAGTGTGCAGACAACATTATTTATATCAAAAACGGCATGCTGCTTGCAGAATCCGATATAAAATCATTTGTAAACAGCTACAAGGTTTTGGAGCTTACAAAGGATCAACTGACTCCGGATTTACAGCCAAAGCTGATTGGTTGTAAAAGAAGTAAAAATGGTCTTACCTCGCTTATAAGAACAGATGACGCAGCAGGCTTGGATATTGATTACGCCGATGCTGACCTGGAATCGATTATGGTCCATATTGAAAGGGAGGGAGAGTAGTGAAAAACCTTATAAGAAAAGAATTATTGCTTTCCATGCATCCGACAGCACCAATGTTCCTTATCCTTTCAGTGATGCTTGTCATACCTAACTATCCTTATTATGTCGTATTCTTTTATACAGGCTTGGCAGTGTTTTTCACCTGCTTAAGCGGCAGGGAAAATAATGACGTTTTTTATACTCTTACACTCCCTGTTTCCAAAAGATATATAGTAAAAGCGCGCTTTGTTCTCACCGTTCTTCTACAATTAGGGCAGATGCTGGCAGCCGTACCCTTTGCTATTATTCGTCAAAACATGCCATTGCCCGGTAATCAGGTTGGTATGGACGCAAATATTGCTTTGTTCGGGTTAGCCTTCGTAATGTACGGAGTATTCAATTATATATTTTTTGGAGTTTACTACAAGGATGTCAACAAGGTAGGGACTGGTTTTGTATGGTCAAGTGCCGCTGTGTTTGTATACATATCGATTGCAGAAACTTGTTCACACGTAATACCTTTTGTAAGGGATTATTTGGATACGAAAGACCCGCAATATCTTACGTATAAGCTGACTGTGCTGGCGATGGGAGTAATATTGTATGCTTTCCTGACTTATGTGGTTTACAGAAAATCGGTTAAATCTTTCGAAGCTTTAGATCTATAATGGCGTTTACATTAATAATCCTTGATGGATGGGATTTAAGCCGATTGGGTATGGCAATAGGAGGAAGTATATATTAAAATGTAAATATCAAGGGGATCCGTACATTAATGATAAAGTTCCGGGAGATACGCGATGGATCAGTATTCTGAGAAAATGAGAAAACCGCTGCAGTTTTTAAAGGGAGTCGGCGATACAAGGGCGGCTTTGTTTCAGAGGCTTGGCCTGTTTACCGTAGGCGACATTATAATGCATTATCCCAGGGATTATGAGGATCGCAGTAAGCTCAGGAAGCTTTCCGAGCTGCAGGACGGAGAGGAGTGTTCCTTTGAGGGCATGATCGCTTCCAAGGTGAACGAGTCCAGGCCGAGGAGGGGACTTACCGTGAGCCGTGTCAGCATCAGGGACGAGTCCGGACTGATAAACGCCACGTGGTTCAATCAACCCTATCTGAAGAATTTTTTCAAGCCTGGTGAAAGATATATTTTCTATGGCAGGATAACAAGAAGGCGGACCTTCGAAGTGCTGAACCCGGTCTACGAGAAGCTTGACGACCAGGGGCCGGTTAAAACGTGTAGGATCGTGCCTATCTATCCCGCTACGGGCAAACTGACCCAGAATGTGATCAGAGCCGCCATACGCAATGCGCTCGACTATGCCGGAGACAGCATACAGGAGATACTGCCGCAATGGATCCGCGAGAATTACCAGCTGATCGAAATAAATTACGCAGTAAACAATATACACTATCCGGATGACGACGATGCATTCCTGAAAGCCAGAAAAAGGTTGGTTTTCGAAGAACTGCTGCTGCTGCAGCTAGGGCTTATGAACCTCAAAGCGGCTACTGTGTCCTCGTCCGAAGGCATACGTTTCGATGCGGGACGAGAAGTGCAGGAATTCATGCTGCGGCTGCCCTTCAGCCTCACCAATGCTCAGAAACGGGTTTTTGCAGAAATAGAGCAGGATATGGAAAGCGGAAAGGTAATGAACAGGCTGGTACAGGGAGACGTCGGTTCGGGCAAGACGATAGTCGCTGTTCTGGCCTTGGTAAAGGCCGTAAAAAGCGGCTACCAGGGAGCATTCATGGCGCCGACCGAAATACTCGCGGATCAGCACTATCACTCGCTGGGACCGCTGCTTGCTCCTCTCGGCATCAGGATCTCGCTCCTGACAGGCAGTATCACGGGCAAGGCGGCAAAGGAAACGCTCGAGGATATAAGAAACGGTGAGACCGATATCGTGATCGGGACGCATGCGCTTCTCGAGGAAAAGGTGGTCTTTAAGAACCTCGGTCTTGTGGTGACCGACGAACAGCACCGATTCGGAGTGCGTCAGAGAGCAAAGCTTTCAGGCAAGGGCGAAAATACCGATATATTGGTCATGACCGCGACTCCCATACCGAGGACTCTGGCTTTGATACTATACGGCGACCTCGATATCTCGATAATAGACGAACTTCCCCCGGGAAGGAAAAAGGTCAAGACATATGCGGTACATGCGGATATGCGCGAAAGGATAGATAATTTTATAAGAAAGCAGGTAACGGAAGGCAGGCAGGTTTACATAGTCTGCCCTCTTGTTGACGAATCCGACGCGGTCGAGGCCAAAGCAGCTTCAGGATTGGCTGAGGAACTTGCGCACAAGACCTTCAGCGATCTCAAGGTGGGACTTATCCATGGCAAGATGAAAGCGTCGGGAAAGGACGCCGTTATGAACAGTTTTATAGAAGGAGATCTAGACATACTCGTTTCAACCACTGTAATAGAGGTTGGAGTCAACGTCCCGAACGCCTCCGTCATGGTCATCGAAAATGCGGAGAGGTTCGGGCTGGCACAGCTGCACCAGCTGAGAGGCAGGGTCGGCAGGGGCGAACACCAGTCATACTGCATACTGTTCAATGACAGCAGGTCGGAAGTAGCGGAAGAAAGAATGAAGGTCATGGAAAAAACCTCGGATGGGTTCGTAATTTCAGAAAAGGATCTCGAGCTCCGCGGTCCCGGGGACTTTTTCGGGACGAGGCAACACGGTATACCCGAGCTTAAAATTGCAAATCTTTATAAAGATATGGAAGTGTTAAAGCAGGCGCAGGAGGCGGCGCAAAAGCTGCTTTCCCGGGACAGGCAGCTGAAGTCTCCGGAAAACAGGCTGCTTGGACAGGCAATAAGGGAGAAATTCGCAGCAACGGCGCAGACGCTCAGCATGAACTGAGCGGCGAAAAAATACGGCAAGGGAGGAAAAAGCCATACTCAGGGTTATATCAGGCATTGCCGGAGGGCTACAGTTGAAAACGGTAAAAGGTATGTCGACAAGACCTACTTCAGATAAGGTTAAAGGGGCTCTTTTCAATATCATAGCAGGCTTTGTGGAAGGGAGCGGAGTGCTCGATGTATTCGGAGGCACCGGGAGCCTCGGGATCGAAGCGTTGAGCAGGGGAGCGGAACACGCTGTTTTTTTTGATAAAAGTGCGGAATCCTGCGCAGTGATACGCGACAACCTGGCCCATACGAAGCTTCTCGGGCGGGCGGAGGTTTACCGGACCGATTTTGCCTCGGGAATAGAGCGACTGTTCAGTGACAAAAAAAAATTCGATATTATTCTGTTGGATCCTCCATATAACAAAAATTTTATTCAGGAAACATTAAAATTAATGACAAAAAATGATATAATGAAGGACGAAGGCATGATCATCGCAGAACACAGCGTATCCGACGTCCTGCCCGGAGCTTTCGAACGGTTTGAAGCCGTTGACACGAGGAAATATGGTGATACAATGTTAACAATATACAAACAGGACGGTAGGAAAAGTAGATGATTTTGGTATACCCGGGAAGTTTCGACCCCATAACGAACGGACATCTCGATATTATTACAAGAGCTGTCTATATATGTGACAAACTGATTGTCGCGGTCGGCAGCAACGAAGCTAAAAAGCCGGCATTTTCGGTAGATGAGCGCATAGAGCTCATCAAATCCACGGTAGGCGAGCGCGACGATATAATGGTAACCAGTTTTTCAGGCTTGCTGGCGGATTTTGTCAAGAAAGTAGGAGCAAAGGCAGTCATCAAGGGCTTGCGGGCTATGTCCGATTTTGAGTATGAGTTCCAGATGGCGTTGTTGAATAAGAATCTTGAACCGGATATGGAAACACTATTTATGATGACAAACGTCAATTATTCCTACCTGAGTTCGAGCGCCGTTAAGGAGATCGCTAAAAACGGAGGAAATATCGAAGGACTCGTACCGGAATGCATAAGGGAAAGGGTCATTAAGAAGTTAGCCTGCAGATAGAGCATTATAGGGGGTAAAGGTATGGAAATACTTTCAATACTGGAAACACTGGAAGATCTGGTTGAAAAAAGCGTAAGCGTTCCATTTTCGGGCAGATGCCTTGTCGACAAGGAGGAGATCCTTGAAATCGTTAAAGAGTTGAGGCTTAAGCTTCCTGATGATATCAAGCAGGCGAAGTGGGTAAAGGAAGAAAGGGTAAGGATTCTGGCGGACGCCCAGAAGGAGGCCGGCAATCTTCTGAAGGATGCCGAAAGCAAGATCGCAGCGATGGTGGATGAGCACGAGATCACAAAAAAGGCATACGAACAGGCGAATGAAATAGTCGCGGGCGCGCAGAAAAACGCGCGGGAGATCAGGCTCGGCACCAAGGAATACGCGGACAGCATACTGAATAAGGTGGAAGAAATATTGAAGGATACTCTCGAAGTTATAAAGATGGACCGTCAGGAGCTCAAATAGAGCTCCTTTTTATTTGGTAAGCCCAGTTTACTAGGGAGTGTCCCGGATTTTATGTTTTTGGTTCACTTTGGAGTTGATGTGGTTTACATAAAATAATTAATTATTGCTTATAAATCAGGCAAGCCTGAAGTGTGCAATATACCTCACCCTGACAGCAGTAAATGAAAAAGGATTTTTTATAATAACCTTACTTATAATAAAGCAACCAATGGTAACATGATAAAAAACATCGAGATTTCGTCCCTAGTGAGTATTATATTTATTATATGGTTAATGCGCATTGATCTTAAACTATGGGAGGTATGTCGGTGTCTTATGATAAAACTGTACAAAAAGCTATAGATTTCATTGAAAGCCATCTTAAGGAGGATATAAGTCTTTATGATATTTCTCAGTATGTTAACTTTTCTGTACCCCATTTTTACCGAATTTTTAAGGTGATCGTAGGTGAAACCGTTAAGTCTTACATTTTAAAAAGAAGGCTTTCATGTGCTGCTGATGAATTAAAGAAAAGAAATAAGAATATATCAGAAATAGCTTATGAATACGGATTCGAATCCCATGATGTTTTTACAAGAGCTTTTTATAGGACTTACGACATGTCACCCCGAAAATACCGCAATGCAGATATGGATAGTGGTTTTGGAAAATTTATTGTTAACACAAATAATAATGTGGTTGAAAGGAGCATTTATATGGATTTTAAAGTAGTTAATAAAAATCAATTTTTCGTTATTGGAATGGAATGCAATGCAAAACAATGGGATGCAGATGGAGCGATTGGAAGGCTGTGGAGTACATTTTTAGGGAATGTTGATAAAGTAAAAAAACCAGTTGTACCAAATACTATGTATGGTATATGTGAGTACGAATCATGTGATAAAGGAGATACATTCACCTATATGGCAGGAATTGAAGTCGAACAATCCTGTGCTGTTCCAGAAGGTATGGCTAAAAGAGTTATAAAGAAACAGAAGTTTATACAAGCGGAAGTACCCGAATCGGTTAAAACTCCTGATGCATATACTAAAACATTTAAGTATGCAGAACAAAATAATTATATAGTTGATGAAAATGATAACATAGAAGTGTATGAAGAAATGTTTCAGGATCCTGATGATCACCCATTCAAGCTATTAATACCAATTAAATAGTGTAAGGTGAATAATATATCTTTTCGCAATAAGAACGAGAAGACATTTTCGGTTAGTAAAGGGTACAGGTGAGCCTGCACCCTTTTTTTACTTACTACCTGTGAGACTCTGATGCCTTTATAGTTACAGAAGCTGCCTTCATTTTGGCAACCGGTACTATAATAGAGTTAAAGTTTTCAGCGGTTACGTTTTGTTAGGCTTAAAATACTGGCCGGATACTAGTATATTATGTAATGCCTGGCAACTTCCGCTAATAGGCAATGCATACAATAGGGGTAGTCTATTCGAATAGTTGACATAAAATAATTAGATAAGCAGTATGTGTTAATCGTATACACATTTTGACAAACATAAAGTTAAAAATTCTATATATAGAACAGCTATAAAAATATTAGCTTTTAATGCTTTTGTGCTTATTTAGTATGTAAGCAAATCTACTTATAATGTATAATAATACATTCGAAACCAGCAGTAATAATATTGTGTTTATTAAAACTCCCAGGAATACCGGCAGGTCATAGTTTGTATAACCGAGCACTGTTCCTTTATTTATCGAATTAAGATTGAAAATCCTAATTCCCGCGGCCGTATATAATGCGGCAATTGCGCCCTGAAGGGCTTTCCCGAGGATATATGGCATAATCCGTATATCTGTGCCCGAGATTATGCTCATCACCTGAAAATGCACGGATAAGCCTGCCCAGCCGATTATAAGGCTCACGGCCGGCAGTTTGACCGATAACGGCACTGCTGCCAGACGGCTGACGATACCTGACCCAGTCGTTATCTCAAAAACTCCGCTCAATACGCCTGTCAAAACGCCCCTGTCCAATCCCAAAGGGGACAATATATGAGAGAGCGCTCCCGCAAGGGCGCCAATCAGACCGGTTTCCGACAGCAACTGTATAATAACGGCAAAAAGTACGATAAAACCGCCTATAGCAAGGATAGTCGAAACCGAGTTCCTGATCGCGTTTCCCAGAATGGAACCGAACCCGTCCGCCTGAATCCGCTGGGATGCTAGTCTTGTTTTAAAGGTTTTGAGCAGATCGCTTTTACGGGTTTCTTTTATACGGGAGCGTCCGGGACGCTTGTAAAACCTGAAAAGAACACCCACTGTCAGACATGCGAAGATATGGCACGCCAACAGGAATATACCGATAACTGATGAGCCATACATACCGGTACCTACTGCACCGACGATAAAAAGGGGCCCCGAATTGTTCGTAAAGGCCAGCAGCCTTTCAGCCTCATTTTTGCTCAGCAAGCCATTACTTCTCAAATCAGCGGTTAGCTTGGCTCCGACCGGATAGCCTGAGGTGACTCCAAGCAGCAATGCGAATGAAGCACAGCCCGGTACGTTGAAAACCGGCCTCATGACAGGCTCCAACAGAATGCCGGACGTCTTGATGAAGCCTGTGGAATTGATGATCTCGGATGCGACAAAAAAAGGGAACAGGGAGGGGACTACAACGCCCGCCCATAGAGCAAGTCCGTTCTGAGCGGCCTTGACGGCGCTGCCTGAGAAAAGTATGAGACAGAGTACGAACAATATGCATAAAAAGGGCAGTGCGAGCTTCCTGAGATAAAAAACCCCGGAAGGCCTGGCAAGAAATAAAAAAAGCGGGGCGGCAACCAGCAGGACGGCTATTATGAATGTCATCGGTTCTTAACCCTTGTTCATGTTTCTTTAAATTTTAATATGAAAAAAAGGAAGCTTTTATGCTTCCTTTTTATATGTCATTATTCGGGAAAGGTTTAATTTACTTGACCTCTGTGATCCAGTTGAACTCGTCCTTCACAGAACCGCTCTGTATGCCTGTGATCGTTTCATAAAGCTTGGCGGAGAGGTCTCCTATTTTTCCGTCTGTTAAGGTTATGGCCTTACCGTCCCAGTTCAGTTCACCGATAGGCGATATGACGGCAGCCGTCCCAGTACCGAAGGCTTCGACCAGCTTGCCCGCAGCTTGTGCGTCGAACAGCTCCTGTGCGGAGAGCTTCCTTTCGGTGACCTTGACGCCCCAATGCTTCAGCAGATGTATGCAGGAATCCCTTGTGATGCCTGGCAGTATGCTTCCGTTGAGCTCCGGAGTCACGACTTCGTCGCCGAGCTTGAAGAATACATTCATTGAGCCCACTTCTTCGATATACTTCCTTTCAACTCCGTCAAGCCATAGAACCTGTACATAACCCTTGTCGTGAGCGAGCTCCTGGGCCTTGAGGCTTATTGCGTAATTGGCAGGCGTTTTTGCAAAGCCTGTGCCTCCCCTGACAGCACGGACATATTCATTTTCAATCATGATCTTTACGGGGTTTATACCGGACGGATAATAAGCTCCGCTCGGGGAAAGTATTATCATGAATTTATAGGTATCCGAAGATCTTACGCCAAGGTATGGATCGGTTGCGATTATGAAAGGACGGATATACAGCGATGTGCCGGGTTCCGTCGGGATCCAGTCGCGGTCGACGTTCACGAGCGCTTTGATGGCTTCGACTCCGAAAGCTTCGTCAAATAACGGAATGGACATCCTTTCATTGGAATTGTTGACCCTCCTCATGTTCATTTCAGGTCTGAAGAGGTTAATACGGCCGTCAGCGGTCCTGTAAGCCTTCAAACCTTCAAAGATAGCCTGACCGTAATGGAATACCATCGTTGCAGGGTCGAGTTCCAAAGGTCCGTAGGGTACTATTCGGGGATCATACCAGCCTTTTTCCCTGCTGTAGTCCATAATGAACATATGATCCGTGAAATGCTGTCCGAATCCGAGCTTTTTCTGATCAGGCTTTGCTTTCGGACTCTTCGTTTTCTCTATTCTTATTTTCTGCGTCACTATTGAAAACCTCCTAACGTATTACCCTTATAAATACTTTTTTTAATTATGCAACTTTTCTCATAAAAAATCCATACCTTGATAAAACAAAATTCATTTAATTTATCGTTTTTCCTTCCAATTTTTTCATTATAAATGTATAATTAGTAATGATATATAGACAATTTACATGGAGATGGAGGACGCTAATATGAATACCAATGAATCGGTAAAAAAAGTCAACCGCTTCGTACTTCTGATGAACTGGTTTCTTGACATTTTTTTGATCGGAGGTTACAGCCAGGAATATTTCAAAGGCGCCAAGACTCTGGCCTATCTTGTCATTATGCTTGTGATTATCCTCATACCCATGGCTTCGGCAACAACACTGTATATCAGGGCGAAAGACAGCAGCCTCATGAAATACATAACGCTGGCAGGGTACTTTGTCCTGTATTCGTATGTAATGTTTACGGCTGAGCCGAACAGACCGTTGGTATATGTATATATGTTCCCTATAGTTATTGAATATTTCCTCTATTTTGATTATCGCTTGATCGTGGTGAGCAGTTGTTCAATTGTAGCCGTCAATGTTGCCAAGTTGGTATATTACATTGTTTTTCTGGGATTGACCGATTCTTTCAATACAACGAATTATCTTATACAGTTCGCATCTATTTTTCTGTTTGCATTTGCACTTATTGCGTCTACAAAGCTTTCGAATTTATTTAGCGATGAAAAGATAACAAGCATAGATAGCGAGAGAAAGAAGCAGGGCGAAGTACTGGACGACGTCCTTAAAATAGCGGCAGTGCTCGACAAAAACTCGAAGGAAGTCCAAAGGATCGTAAATGAACTGACAAGCCTTACGAATGTAGCTTCAAATGCAGTCCAGGAAATAGAGAAGGGCGCTGCCGACACCGCGTCCAACCTGCAGCTCCAGTCCGGGCTGACACAGGACATTAACACCCTGATACAGGAGACCTCGCAGGATTCGGAAAGCACGGAGCAGATATCAGTCAACACTGCAAATGTGGTTTCCGAGGGTATGGAAATAGTTGGCCTGCTGAATCAAAAATCCGACGACGTCAGTGAAAACAGCGACAACGCGTACAAGATAATGCTCGACCTCAAGGAAAAAGCGAACAAGATTCGCGATATAACAGATATAATTTCAGGCATTTCCGAGCAGACGAACATGTTATCGCTTAACGCGGCTATAGAAAGCGCCAGGGCAGGGGAGACGGGAAAGGGATTTGCCGTGGTTGCCGAGGAAATAAGGAAGCTCGCTTCCCAAAGCAAGGAATCGACCAACAGTATTGCACGCATTGTGAACGAGCTTAATGAAAAATCGGACGAATCCGTAGAAGCGGTTCAGAAGATGAAGCTTACGAACGATGAACAGAACCGGCTCGTAGACAGGACCAGCGAAATATTCAGGGATATAAGCGAAAAGATGCAGGAAGTCAGGAATAATGTCGACCGCGTAAATGAAAAGGTCAATAAAATATTGCTTGCAAACAACAAGCTGGTCGAGAGCATAAACGAGATATCCGCAGTGAGCGAGGAAGTTACCGCAAGCGCGGAGGAAGCAAGCGCGCTGTCTTCTCAGAATATCGACAAGGCCGAGGAAGCCAGGGGCTATGTGGACGAGCTCATCGATACTTCCATGAAGATGGCCAAATATACGAACTGAATCCGTTGCCTCCCGGGTGTATTTTTGTTATTATACAGAAAGTATAATATCATCGGTAAATAACAAGCGAAATTACTATAACAAATAAGAACCGGGAGGCAAAGATGTCCGAAATATTTTTTCCGGATCTCTATGTGAACGGCATTCGGGATATAACTGCCGAAGTGCTTGAGAAAAACGGGATCCGCGGGTTGATACTCGATATCGACAATACTCTGGTGCCGAACCACGTTGCCGACGCCGACGAGAACGCAGTCGAATGGATAGGGAAGATGAAGGCTGCGGGTTATAAGCTTTGCATAGTATCGAATGCATCCAGGAAAAGAGTGGTCAGATTCAACGACAGGTTGCGGCTCAACGCCGTACACAGGGCTATGAAGCCTGGTACGCGGGCTTTCTTGAAAGCAGGCAGGCTCATGGGTATCGAAAACGGAAACATAGCTGTGGTCGGAGACCAGATATTCACGGATGTGTACGGAGGAAACCGGGCGGGCATGTTCACCATACTTGTCCATCCCATCGACAAGCGTGAAGGCAAGCTGGTAAGATTCAAGCGCATATTCGAGAAACGGATACTGATACGGTATTCGGAATGGTCGAAAAAGAACGGTATTCATTGAAAGGGCAGGTCATTGGATGCAGCTTGATACAAGAGTCAGCGGTAAGACAAAACTGACCGGGCTGATAGGGAATCCCATAGAGCATACTATCTCACCGGTACTTCAGAATAGCCTTTTTTCCATGATGGGGATCGACGGGATTTATGTACCGGTTAAGGTTCCGCAGGGGAAGCTGGGCGATGCCGTCTGCGGTCTTAAGGCTTCCGGGTTTACCGGTTTCAATGTTACGATACCGTATAAGGAAGAAGTTCTCCAATTTCTCGATGATATAAGCGATGAAGCCGTATTATTGGGAGCGGTAAATACGGTAAAGGTCTCCGGCGACAAGCTTTATGGCTATAATACCGACGGGGACGGTTTTTTGCGCGCTTTCCGCGAGCAGACGGAAAGCGGTTTCGAAGGCAAGCTTGTCTGCATACTCGGAGCCGGTGGAACCGCAAGGGCGCTGACAGCAAAGATAGCAACCGCGGGCGTTGAAAGGATAACCGTCATAAACCGTACGCCTGAAAGGGCGCAGGAGCTTTCACTGAACGTCAACAGTATATTGGAGGAAAGGGGCTTAGGCAAGATAACGGTGCCTGCCGGTTTGGATTCCCTGGAAGCCGCAGATGCGCTTGAGGCATGCGATGTAATCATAAACACCACGTCAGCAGGTATGTACCCGAAGGTTGTCAATAGTCCTCTAAAAGATGATTTCAGATTCAGAAGCGAACAGATCGTGTATGATGTGATTTATAATCCTGCTGAGACAAAGCTCCTGGCGCAGGCGAAAAAGTCCGGCTGCAGAACGGCGAACGGCGCCGGGATGCTGTTCTATCAGGGCGTCAGGGCGTTTGAGATATGGATGGAAACAGCTATACCGGACACTAAGCTTCGTGACCTTTCAGCGGTATTTGTAAAATATTTGGCCGAATAAAGGATTTTTTGACGATAGAAGAGAATAATCATACGACAATAAACTGCAAGGTCTATTGATTTTTAATGAAGGGTCAGGAGGAGCTATGGCGTTCGCTTATGCGGCAATATTTGTTCTGGGCCTGGTTTTCGGCTCTTTTGCAAATGTTCTGATTTACAGGGTCCCCCAGGGTAAATCCATAATGCTGCCGCCTTCTTCATGCACCAACTGCGGAAAGCGCCTTACTGCAATTGACCTTGTCCCGGTTTTCAGCTACGTCTTTCTCAAAGGCCGCTGCAGACATTGCGGAGAACGCATTTCGCCAAGATATCCTCTTGTCGAGCTTCTGACGGCGGTTGTTTTCACAGCGCTGTTTTACAGGTTCGGTTTTTCGGCGGCCTTTTTAGCATATTCATATCTGATCACGATACTGATTGCCATATTCTTTATCGACACAGACCACAGGATCATCCCGAACGGACTGGTAATAGCCGGTTTGATCGGCGGAATTGCATTTTTCATATATAATTGCTTTTATCCCCAGCCGGAAATATTCGGCGACGACAAGTGGTGGACGCCTTTGGCGGGAATTTTGCCGGGTTCGGGCTTCCTGCTGCTGGTGGCTGTAATCGGTTCTCTGATTTACAAATCCGACGATGCCCTCGGGATGGGAGACGTAAAGCTTATGGCCCCCATAGGGCTCTTCCTCGGCTGGAGACTCTGCATGGAGGCGCTTTTGCTGTCGGTCGTGCTGGGGGGAGTACTCTCGCTGCTTCTAATGCTTTCAGGTTTGAAGAAGCGAAAGGACACCATAGCATTCGGACCGTTCATCGTTATTGGAGCCTTCATTACGGTAATGTGGGGCTGGAAGCTTATTTCGATCTATTTTGGCAGTTGAAAAGGTAAAAAAATATTTACACATAGAACAAACAAACTATTAAGGAGGAAAATAACATGCCGCAAATCAAGAATTATATGGAAGAGATTGTATTCAATCAGATGAAGGATGTTCTGACGGACATAAACATGTGCACCTGCGACAAGTGTCTGCTCGATATCGCAGCGATTGCACTTAACGATCTGCCGCCAAAGTACCTGGTAACTGAAAAGGGCGAGCTTTACTCAAAAATCAATACGCTGAAGCAGCAGTTCGAGGTCGACGTTATTGCGGCGATCACAAAGGCTGCAGTTCTCGTAAAAAGGAATCCCAGGCATCCGTAAGTGAGCGTGGATAAAGGCTTTAACAAAGGGGAAATATGAGTAATATGAGTAAAAGGATAATCGTAATAAACGGACCTAATCTCAACCTGCTCGGAGTGAGGGAAAAGGACGTCTATGGAAGCGTGACCCTCGCGGAGATCGCCGCTGCCGTAACAAAAGAGGCTGAGAAACTGGGTATGGAAGCAGACTTCGTCCAATCCAACCACGAAGGTGAGATAATAGATAAATTACACGAGGCAAGGGGCAAATACGACGTGATTATCATGAACCCCGGCGCCTATACTCATTACAGCATAGCTATACGCGACGCCGTAAAGGCTGTTGAGATCCCATGTATAGAAATACATCTTTCGAATATACATGCCAGGGAGGAATTCAGAAGCAAATCGGTGATCGCGCCCGTATGCGTCGGACAGATATGCGGTTTCGGAGCCGACAGCTATACGATCGCTTTAAAGGCGGCGTCCCTGCTGTAACGACAAAGAAGGAAGCCTTGACATAATACTTCATACATAAAAAGGAGAAATTCAAATGACGGATATTTATAAGAAAAGAATTGCCAGACTGCGTGAAAAAATGAAACAGAACAATATTGACGGAACATTGATAACCGAACGTGTCAGCTATATGTATATGTCAGGGTTTACAGGCACTTCGGCCATTTTATTAATCGACGCAAACAGGGCGGCGCTGCTGACGGATTTCAGATACGTAGAGCAGGCGGCGGCTCAGGCGCCGGATTATGAAATCATACAATACAGGGGCAGCCAGTTTGACGAAATCAACCGTCTTATTGGAGAAGACGGCGTCAGTAAACTCTCTTTCGAAGACAGCCGCATGACTTACGCCGACTACAGCGAATACCATCAAAAACTGAAGGCGGCCGAATTCCTTCCTCTTGGAAGGGTGCTCGAGGAACTGCGTATTATCAAGGATGAATCGGAGATAGACGTAATAAGGCAGGCTGTCAGAATTGCGGATAACGTCTTTTCACACATACTCGAATATATAAAACCGGGTATAAGAGAGATAGAGCTTGCTGCTGAAATGGAGCATGAAATGAGGCGCGAGGGCGCGATCGGACCATCCTTCGACACGATAATCGCGTCAGGCCTCAGGGCTTCGATGCCTCACGGCGTTGCATCAGAAAAGAAAATCGAAGCGGGAGACGTCATCACACTGGACTTTGGAGCTCTATACAAGGGCTATTGCTCGGATATGACCAGGACTGTGTTTCTGGGCAAGCCTGACCCCGAACTCTCAAGGATATACAAAATTGTGCTCGAGGCCAACCAACTCGGCCTCGATACGGTAAAAGGCGGCATGACAGGCAGGGAAGTGGATGAGGTTGTAAGGAAGTTCATATCCGATGCGGGCTTCGGCGACAATTTCGGACATGGGCTCGGGCATGGCGTAGGCCTGGAGATACATGAGGATCCCACGCTTTCGCCGAGAGGAAATCTCGTACTGAAGGAAGGAATGATCGTTACCATTGAACCGGGTATATACGTAACCGGCCTCGGCGGCGTAAGGATAGAGGATATGGTTGCCGTGGGCGCCGATAAGGTCAGTATATTGACGACTTCCACAAAAGAAATGATTGTATTGTAAAAGAAAATTTTTCTTGAAATACATGTTATTTTAATTTAATATTATCTAGGATATATTACTAACGTTGTTATGGAACCGATCATGCATTCGTACGGTAATAAGCAAAGGAACCAGATTGATATAAGCGGAGGGAATTTAGATGATAACAGCAGGTGATTTCAGAAACGGAGTTACATTCGAACTGGACGGCCAGATATTTCAGGTCGTTGAGTTTCAGCATGTAAAACCCGGAAAGGGCGCTGCTTTTGTAAGAACAAAAATGAAAAATGTTATAACCGGTGCTACAGTTGAAAGAACATTCAACCCAACGGATAAAGTTGAGCAGGCGCGAATCGAAAGGCAGGACATGCAGTATCTCTATAACGACGGCGACCTTTACTACTTTATGGATACCGGGACTTACGAACAGCTTCCGATAGGTAAGGATACCATCGGCGATACGTTCAAATTTGTCAAGGAAAACATGATTGTAAAGATTCTTTCCTATAAGGGTAATGTATTCGGTATTGAGCCCCCGACCTTTGTAGAATTGGAGATAACGGAGACCGAGCCCGGCTTCAAGGGTGATACCGCCACAGGAGCATCGAAGCCTGCGACGCTGGAAACCGGCGCAATAGTCAAGGTTCCGCTCTTTGTGAACCAGGGCGACGTAATCAGGATAGACACCAGAACCGGTGAATATCTCGAAAGAGCTTAACTGTGACTCGTGAGCATAAACATATATTGCAGCGGGAATAGTATTGAGAAGTGTTAAATAAGCTATACTTTGCATTGGCTGCAAAGAAACGGAGGTTTTATGAATTATCTGAAAGAAAGAGTATCCTACCTGAAGGGGCTGGCTGAAGGGATGCAGATCAGCGACTCCACAAACGAGGGAAAACTGCTCAAAGCTATTCTGGAAGTACTTGACGATGTGGCGCTTGCCGTGGACGACGTTGAAGAGGTCCAGGAACAGCTTACCGAACAGATCGACGAGATAGATGAAGACCTGTCCGAAATCGAGAGTCTTATTTACGATGACGAAGACGAGTGCTGTGACGACGAATGCTGCGATGAGGAAGAGGACGGAGAAGAAGAGGAAGAGATTGACGCCGAATTCGACTGCCCGCATTGCGGAGAGACCGTAAATCTTGCAGACGCATACATGAAAAAGGATTCCGTATTATGTCCACACTGCAACAAGGAAATAGAAATAGAATGGACATGCGATTGCGACGAATGTGCAGAAAGCAGCGACGATTCGGATAAATGATCATAAAGAATCAAGGCGGGTCCTTGGAGACAGGCGACCTGCCTTTTTATTATTTGTGGATTTGAAAGTGCTGCGCAGCATATACATGTTTTCGCATAGCGAAAACGTTACATTAATGAAACATTTTGCATTCTGCAAAATATGTTAAAGTAGATTATATGCTGGCGCAATAATCGGGAGTGAAGGACGTTAATGAAAAAACTTTTGAGGGAAGTCTGGGAATGGATCGTTGTATTCGCCACTGCGTTCATACTGGTCGCACTGCTCAATACAACTGTTTTTGCAACGACGCAGGTCAGACAGACTTCAATGCAGGATACCCTGATTGAAGGCCAGCATCTGTTTATAGAAAAAATTACATTTTTGTTCAGCGGTCCTGCAAGGGACGACATAATAGTTTTTATAGAGAACCAGTATCCAAGGAATTACATAGACAGGGTAAAAATTTTTATGACGGATGTATCGCAGGTTTTCGTGCCGGTCGAGGAAAAGACTAACGTTCGACTTGTAAAGAGGGTGATCGGTATACCGGGCGACGAGATAGATATCCGGGACGGAAGCGTTTACAGGAACGGGGAAAGGCTTGACGAGCCATACGTTAAAGGCTCCACATATACCAGGGAGGTCATCTTTCCCATAAAGGTACCGGAGGGAAAATACCTGGTACTGGGCGACAACAGGGAGGTCAGCAAGGACAGCAGGACCTTCGGGCTTATCGACCGCTCCCAGATGGAAGGAAAGGCAGTGTTCAGGTTCTGGCCCTTCAACAAGTTCGGCATAGTGCATTGAGTCGAGTGAAACGCAGGGACTGTTCTTTTGCTCCATATTATGGTAAAATGCAACAAAAGAACAGTCCCTGTGTTTCAATTTATTACTTGTTATTTTCAGAATAGAATTTTAAAGCTTTGCCAATAAATTCAGCCACACCATTACCATATTTATTATCGGTCGCCTTTATCCAGGAAGCATTCGACAAATAAAGCTCTGCCATATAGCCCCAATAGTTTTGTCCATCATCTATTTTTAAAGTTTCATGCTGCTTTTTGGTCTCATTAGCTATTTCAGCAATAATTCCCTGGATTTCCTCTGCGGAAGGATCTTTACTTAAGTCCGATACAAGCTTTTCATATAGTGTTTCTATCTTGGGCTTTCTACCTCCCAAATTATTTTTCAGAGCTTCGCCAATGAATTTGGAAGCACCGGCGCCATACTTCGCATCAACCGCTTTTATCCATTCGGGAAGCATCAGATAGCTATTTATCATTTGATACCAAAGATTGCCACCCATATCGGCTCTAAATAATTCGTAATCTTTTTTTACTGTATTGGTTATTTCTGAAGCAATTTGCTGAACTTCCTTTGAAGAAGAATCTTTACTCAGGTCGGATACGAGCTTTTTAAACAGTTTTTTCAATTCAGGATGTTTATCTTCCAGGCAATCTTTTTTAAAAGTATCAGACTGTTCTGCTATAGTAAAAATATCACTATCAAAATTGTTCTTCATAGCCGTAATATATTTTTCAATACTTCCATATTGTGTTACGGCCATTTTTGCGATCTCTGCTTCCTTGGACCTGCATCCTTCAATAAGCTCATCGTATTTTTCCATACTGCCGAACGCTCTGATTATCTTATCTCCATGTTCTTTTCTAAACTCATCCAGCGCAATAAAGTATTCGCTCATATCAAATTCTTTAAAACTCATTTTGTCTTCTCCTTTTAATGATCTATCAATAAGGTTAATTAAATCAGTCAATCTCTTACGCTTCAGTATCAGCAGCTTTTTTTGATTTTCCAGCACCTGCGTTTTGTCAAAGTGAGCAATGGTCATGAGTTCACTAACCTCTTTCAAGGGTATGTCAAGCTCCTTATAAAATAGTATTTGCTGCAGAGTTTCAAGAGCTTTGTCGTTATATAGTCTGTAACCTGCATCAGTGACTTCGCTTGGTTTTAACAATCCGATTTTATCGTAGTAATGCAGCATGCGTATACTGATTCCCGTCAGATCCGAGACTTCTTTTACTGTTCTCATGGACATGCCTCCAGTCTTGATTAGAGCTGCCAATACCGATGTTACTATGCCTGCTACTAGCTTCGTCAATATTATAACTCCAGTTCTATGTTACACTATGACATCGTGTCAGGGTCAACACTTTTATAATTTTTTTTTGCCAGTCATAAATTTGGACAAAGCCAAATAATTATAGTTAAGACATCAAAGTAAAGCGGGACACTAAAATGTGAGGCAAAAAAGAAGGTAGGAACTGATGAGAAACAGTGCTGAAAATAACCAGAACAACAGCAGTGCAAGCAGTCTTAAAAAGCATATCCTGCCGGTACTTTCAAAGAGGGTGGCTTCCGCAATAGAAGGCGCGCTGATTTACGGCCTGGAACCGTTGGAAGAAATTCGCCTGAGGGCGGACAAACCTCTGATACTTCAAAATTATTATAAGGAATGGTTCATAGGCGTCGACGGAGTGTTGTCGTCCAAACCTTCGGGCAGTTTCCTCGTTTCACAGGAAGATATCAGGCTGTCTCTGGAAATGATGAGCGAGAACTCAATATATGCATACCAGGATGAAATAAGAAACGGTTATATTACGATAAAGGGCGGTCATCGCGTCGGCCTGTCCGGGAGAGTTATCCTGGAGAGCGGCGCCGTCCGGAACATAAAGGACATTTCAGGCCTCAACATAAGGCTTTCCAACCAGATACCAGGCTGCTCCTCCAAAATTCTCGCGTATCTTTTCAGAAACAGTTCTGATATATACAACACTTTGATAATATCGCCTCCGCAATGCGGCAAGACGACAATACTCAGGGACATAGCAAAAATTCTGAGCAACGGAGCGTCCGAATACGGCTTTAAAGGAGTAAAAGTCGGCATCATAGATGAAAGATCGGAGCTTGCGGCATGTATGAAGGGCATCCCGCAGAACGACGTCGGCATCAGGACAGACGTACTGGACGGATGTCCTAAAAATATTGGCATGCCCATGATGATCCGGTCTATGTCGCCTGCCGTGATCATAACGGACGAGATAGGAAACGACGGCGACAGGGAAGCGGTCCAATGCGTTTTGAACGCAGGTGTAAGGATCGTAACCTCGGCGCACGGATATAACATTTCTGAATTGAAAAGCCGTCGCGAAGTACTCAAACTGATCGAAGACAAGGTTTTTGAAAGATATGTGGTGCTGGGCAACAAAAACGGTCCGGGAACGCTTGTGGAGGTTATCGACGGCAGCACAATGAAACCGATAACAGGAGCTGGTGCAAATGCTTTTTAAAATAGCGGGCAGCTTTGTAGTCATCCTATCATGCAGTTTTCTGGGTTTCATACTCTCAAGGGACTGCAGCAGAAGACCTTTGCAGCTGAGGGAGCTGCAAACGCTGTTCCAGATGTTCGAGAACCAGATAAGTTATTTGTCGGATGTGCTGATCGAGGCTTTTGAACGGGTAAGCAGGGTCGGCGGCGAAATGGGACTGATATTCGGCAAGGCGGCGGAGATATTGAAAAACGAAGATGCACAATGCGCGGCAAATGCCTGGGAGCAGGCCGTAAGACAGTGTATACGGAGGACGGCTCTCAACAGGGAGGACGAGGAAGTACTCGCAGGATTCGGAAAAATGCTCGGAAGTACTGATCTGGACGGACAAATCAAAAACATCAGGCTTACGATGGAAGCGCTCCGAATGCAGGAGAAAAAGGCTGAAGAGAGCAGAATCAAGAATGAAACCATGTACAAAAGCCTCGGCATACTGGGCGGTATCGCCGTAGTTATAGTCCTGCTGTAAAAGGCATAGCTATAGGAATGCAAATACTTTAAAGGGGTTGACCGTTCTATGGGTGTGGATTTGATTTTCAGGATCGCTGCAATAGGTATCCTCGTAGCAGTGCTGAATCAACTGCTAATACGTTCGGGAAGAGAGGAACAGGCAATGATGACGACGCTTGCGGGACTGATCGTCGTATTGCTTATGGTAGTCAAAGAGATAGCGGTACTTTTCGATACCGTGAAAACCATATTCAAACTTGAATGATAAAGCCCGGGAGTGAGGCTGAAATGCAGATAGTACAAATCATTGGGATCGGGCTTGTGTCAACGGTCATAATATTGATTCTGCGAAAGCAGAAGCCTGAAATAGCAGTTCAGGTAAGTATAGTAACAGGCGTCGTTATTTTTCTGCTGCTGGCGTCCAAGCTTTCATCAGTAGTCGAGCTCCTGCAAAGCTACGGCGACCGTGCCGACATCAAACCGGTCTATTTTACCACTGTGTTGAAAATAACAGGCATTGCCTACATAGCGGAGTTCGGGGCGGAGATATGCAATGATGCGGGGGAAAGCGCTATCGCATCCAAGATAGAACTGGCGGGGAAAGTGATCATAGTCGTCATGGCCGTCCCGATAATTACTTCTCTGCTGGACCTGGTGCTTAAGGTCATGCCGCAGTGAAAAGCTCGACGGTATGGATAAACACGGAGGATATGGAGGCTTGAAACCGATGATCCGCAAAAGAAAAATGAAAACAGTAATGTTGCAGCTTCTGACCCTCATATTGGTATTTATCATTATGCCGGCTTGTTGTTCTGCCTCGGCCGGGGACGATATCGAAGCCGGCGCGCCAGGTATAATCGGTGTAACTGTCGGTGATACTTCGACAGCCGATACTGGGACGAGCGGCGGCAGTTCCGTAGGCAGCGTCGGGGCCACCGGCGGCAGTTTCGTAGGCAATTCCGGCATGAACGAAGGCTCTGATATAACATCCGATATGATCGAGCAGCAGCTTTCTTCGAGCGATACCGGAGACATAGGGGACTTGATCTCGAAATACGCCAACAGCAAGGATATTGAGGCTCTCGAGGGCTTCGACCCCGACGAACTGATAAAGAATATCACAGAGGGGAAGCTGAGCTTCGATATCAAGGGAATAGCCGACGACATACTGAAATTATTCTTTAAAGAACTCTATCAAAACCTTGGCATAATATTAAAACTGGCAATACTTATAGTAATATGTTCGCTGCTCAAAAACCTGCAGGCGAATTTCTTGAATGAGAATGTGAGCCGCATCGCCTTCTATGTTTGCTATATAGTTATAGTTACGATACTGCTTGTCAGCTTCGGCACTGTAGTTAAAATGGGTTCCTCCATCATCGACCGGATGGTAGGCTTCATGTACGCGGTCATACCCGTGCTGATGGCCCTGCTTATTTCGGGCGGCAACCTGACCGCCGGGGGCATATTGCATCCTGTGCTCCTAATGGTGGTGGAGGTAACGGCAACGCTGATAAAGAACCTGTTCGTGCCCCTCATTTTTCTGACTACGATAATTAACATAGTGAACAACATTTCAGAAAAGATTCAGCTAACGAGGCTTGCAAACCTGATCAAAACCGTAGTCCAATGGATGCTTGGAATCATACTTACGGCTTTTATAATAATCGTGACGCTCCAGGGTACATTGGGCGCCGTGATAGACGGAGCAACGACGAAAGCGACCAAATTCGCCATAAGCACCTTCATACCGGTGATCGGGAAAACGCTTTCGGATGCAGCCGACACGGTTATCGCCTGTACGCTGCTTATCAAAAACGCAGCCGGCGTGGCGGCTATGATAGGCATCCTTCTCATATGCGTGGTCCCCCTTATAAAGATCATTGCGCTGGTAGCGCTCTATAAAGCTGCGAGTGCGTTGTTCGAACCGATATCGGAAAGCAGGATAACGACCTGTATAAACGATGTTGCAGGTTCAATGCTTTATATATTTTCATTGACAGCAGCCGTGGCGTTCATGTTCATGATATCCGTTACCGCTCTTGTCAGCGCCGGGAATACGAGCGCAATGCTCAGATAGGAGTAATGTGCCATGCTGGATTTTATCCGCCAGTGGGTCGTTAATATCGTTACGTTGGTCTTGTTCATAGTGATTATAGAAATGCTGCTTCCGGGCGGCAAAATGAAAAAATACATCAGCCTGGTTACCGGTACGATATTGATCATTGTGATCATAAATCCCCTGACTGGACTGACCGGGAAGAAATTCGACTTTACCGCGAGCCAGACAAAGAGCAGCAGCCTGCTTGAAAGATCACAGATAAAGAAGGAGGGCAAAAACCTTGAACAGGCGCAGCTGAATCAGATTGTGGAGGTTTACCGCAAAAATATAATAGAACAGCTCGAACAGAACGCGGAGGAGATCGACGGCGTAAAGGATGCGAAGGCAGACGTCATTATAAACGAAGACTACCAGTCGGCTGCTTTCGGAGAGATCAAAAGAGCATACATCAATATAACCGCAGACGATACAAAATACAACGGCGGGCTTGATAGTTCCGCCCCGGGATCCGGGAGCGGGGGAAAGGATAGTCACGCAACCGGTACGGAAGAAGGTGGTATTGGAAATGGCGTAGTTCCAGTTGAAAAGGTTCAAACTGTGAAAATCGGTTCTGCAAGATCGAACGGACAGACTTCCGGGAGATGTGATCCTAAGCTCAGAGGCCTGCTTGAGGAACGGATCAGCCGGGTCTTTGGCGTAGACAGGGAAAATTTAGTAATTACGCAGGTATAGAGGTGGGACTAGTGGAAATTTTCAAAACTATTATTAAAAAAATTAAGGAATACATACGGGGCCAGGACAAGAAAAAATTGATCGAAAATACCGCAATCGTCATAATTGTCGGGGTCATATTGATTATTGCGGGCTCGGCCCTGTTCAACGGAAAGCCGCAGGGTTCACAGCAGGAGCCCCGGAAGACTACAGGAGCGGAAGAAATAATGAAACAGGGTGCTTCGACCGGGGATACCACTGAAACCAGACTCAGGACAATACTTTCCCAGATTCAGGGCGTCGGCAGGGTGGACGTCATGATCACCTATTCAGCAGCGGGTGAAAATGTGCCTGCTTATGATAACAGTAAAAAGAACAGCAGGACTGATGAAAAGGACAGCGAAGGCGGTGCAAGGAATATTACCGAGGAGGAAAGCGAAAATACCATGGTTTATGAGGATTCACCCAATGGGGGAAAGACTCCCGTAATCCTCAAGAAATTGAGCCCCGAGGTGAAAGGTGTGCTGGTGGTGGCGGAAGGAGCGGACAGCGTTACGGTAAGGGAGCGTATCGTAAACGCAGTCAGAGTGGTGCTTGATTTACCGGCCCATAGGGTCGAAGTCGTTCAGAGGAAAAAGTGAAGGGTTTTCCAAAAAAAAGATATAAACGCTGTACGACCTGAATATATTAATTATTGAATGGGACAAAAAAACGAAAAAACTTGTTCGCACTTTTATAAAGGGGGCAGAGTCATGATGGTTTTTAAGAGAAAGCAGATAGTCATTTTAGCATTGGTCCTGATGATAGTGGTAGCTGGCTACCTGCAATACAGCTACAGACAGGGAAGCACATCGGCCAATACCGACGGTACTCTGGGCGAGGCGGTTTATGTGGATAATGAGATCGCCAACGAAGGGCTCGACGGCACGGAGGATGTGGCTGAAAATGAGAACACCCAGCTTAATGTATCCGCTTCCAAAATGGCCAATGATTACTTTGTGCAAGCCAAAATGGACAGGGAGCAGAGCAGAAGCGAAAACACCGAATCCCTCAAGGCTATAGCGGATGACGGCAATTCGAACGATGAGATCAAAGCGGAGGCGCAGGCCAAAATGATAGCGCTTAGCGAGAACGCAGACAAGGAAATGAGGATAGAGACCCTTATCAATAAAATGGGGTTTGACGATACGTTCGTGCTGTTTGCAGACAACGGCAGCGTTGATATCGTTATTAAAACTCCGAGCCTTACAACATCACAGACCGCCCAGATCACTGATATCGTCACGAGGCAGGGCGACGTAGATGTCGGTGATATCCATATAAGGACGCTGTTCTAACATTTACTTGACGCGGAGGAAGTGCTATAATGATTGTACTGCAACGATAATGTACCAATGGAGGTAAGCCATGGAAGAAAACGTTCAAAGCGTGATCAATGAGATAGGGGCTATAAAAATCACCGACGAGGTCGTTGCCATCATAGCGGGTATCGCGGCGATGGAGGTTCCCGGAGTCACAGGCATGAGCGGCGGAATTGCCGGCGGGATTGCTGAAGCGCTTGGCAGGAAAAACCTTTCCAAAGGCGTCAAGGTTGAAGTAGGAGAAAAGGAAGCGGCAATAGATCTCTACATAATAGTGGATTACGGCTATCGCATACCTGATGTTGCCTGGAGCATACAGGAAAAAGTAAAGCATGCCGTCGAAGATATGACGGGCTTGAATGTGGTAGAGGTCAATATACATATACAGGGCGTCAATATAGAACGGGATCATAAGAAGGAAATGCTGGAGGAACAGACAAAAGTCAAGTAAATACGTATTTATTAATAAACTCGGAAGGGTTTATTTTTTTTGGAAAATACACTATAATTAGAGCGTATCCATCATAAACCATGGAATAACCAAGGAAAAATGGTGACCGGAGAGGTGGTATGGCAAATGAACATTTTTTTTAGAGTTTTACTGGCTGTATATGCTTTTTGTCTTGCGGTGCTGTCCGTATTTGTGATGTACATAGCGTTTGTTCCAAAGGCTTTCATCGACATTACGGGCTTGGTAGCGAAAGCTCTCTCGTCTGATGTCGGGACAACATTGAAAGTGATCATATTCATAATCGGATTGATCTTCTTTGCAATGAGTATAATGTTCCTGCTTTCGGGAGTCAGAAGCAGCAAGGATAAAAAAGCCGTAAGTAAACAAACTAATATCGGGGAAATCAGGATATCGCTGAATTCCATTGAAAATGTCGCGATCAATGCCTCGAAGAGGTCCAACGGCGTCAAGGAATCCAAGACGCTCGTCAGGAAGGCAGACGACGGTGTGGAAATAGAGGTCCGGATAGTAGTGATGCCCGATCTCAGTATCCCTGTGATTTCGGAAGAGGTGCAGAACAGGGTCAAAAAATCTGTAGAAGAAGCTTCGGGGATAGAAGTGAAGAATGTAAAGGTGATCGTGGAGAGTATATACTCAGGCGTCACATTCAAAGCAAGAGTCGAATAGGAGGTGTCAGCGATGAGCCTTGAAAAAATCCTGGAATTCTACAATGAACACCGCGGTGCGGTCGTTGGTGCAGCGAGCGGCTTTCTTGCCGCTGTTATGATTTTGATACTCGGATTTTGGAGAGTCCTTTTTATTGCATTATTGACCGGCGTAGGTTATTATATTGGAAAAAGAATACACGATGATAAGGATTACATAAAGAACCTTCTTGACAGGGTATTGCCGCCGGGCACATACAGGTAGAGCAGAAGGGACGAATCGGGAGGATAACGCATGGGACGAAGAGTCTCCAGGGAATTGGCAATGAAGCTCCTGTACCAGATGGAATTCCAGAAAGACGACAGGGAAGCTCAAAAGAAGCTGTTCTTTGAGGAAAATACGATCTCCGAAAAGGACAGGACTTATATAAATGATGTTGTCGATGGCGTTTACAGCCATTTTGATTTTATAAACAATATGATAGAAGCCCATTCCAAGGGCTGGAAAATAGGCAGGATTTCCAGGATAGACCTGTCGATAATGAGGCTAAGCATATATGAGATCAGCTTCAGGGACGATATTCCTTACAGTGTTTCCGTGAACGAAGCGGTCGAACTAGCCAAGAAATACAGCAATGAGGACGCAGGTTCTTTTGTAAACGGTATACTCAGCAACATACCCGAAAAAAATGCTCCTGCCGGCGAGCAGTAAGGCGGCATCTGAACAATATGCCAACAAAAAACGTTTTAACGGTCTCGGAACTGAATAAATATATCAAAGACCTGATTTCAAGGGATATTATACTCTCGGGCATCTGGGTGAAGGGTGAGATATCCAATTTCAAAAGCCATTATTCAGGTCATTTCTATTTTACCATCAAAGATGAAAAATCCGTTCTGAAATGCGTAATGTTTCGTTCGCATGCAGCCTCTCTGGTGTTCGAACCGGAGGACGGTATGAAAGTCCTGATACGCGGGTATATTTCGGTATTCGAACGCGACGGGCAATATCAGCTGTATGCGGAAGAGATACAGCCAGACGGTGTGGGCGCGCTGTATGTGGCCTTTGAAAAGCTTAAACAAAAGCTTTCGGCGGAGGGACTCTTTGACGAAGCCAGGAAACGCAAGCTTCCATATCTGCCTGGGTCGATCGGTGTTGTAACCTCCTCGACGGGCGCCGTTGTACGCGATATCATCAACATCCTCAGCAGAAGATTCTACAATGTGAATATAAAGGTATATCCCGTACAGGTGCAAGGTGAGCCTGCCGCGGGGCAGATAGCCGGAGCGGTTCGCAGACTCAACGAGCTTGGCAATGTAGATGTTATCATCGTTGCAAGAGGCGGAGGTTCGCTGGAGGAATTATGGGCCTTCAACGAGGAAGTTGTGGCAAGGAGTATCCATGAATCCCGAATACCGGTAATTTCGGCTGTCGGACACGAAACCGACTTTACGATATCGGATTTTGTGGCTGATGTCAGGGCATCGACTCCTTCTGCTGCAGCAGAACTGGTAATGCCGGAAAGATCGGTGGTCGAGAACAGGCTGGACAGCCTTAAAATGCGCATTAGAAATGCAATTGTGAAAAAGACCGCGATGGAAAGGCTCACGCTGAAAAGGCTGGGAGAAAGCGTCGCATTCAGACAGCCCTACAACAAGATTTATCAGGAGCGCATGCTGCTCGACGTACAGAAGCGTTACATGCAAAAGGCGCTCTCCGTATTGAGCGGGCAATACAGGAACAGTCTCTCACTGCTGGCTGCGAGGCTCGATTCACTGAGTCCACTGAATTCGCTGGCAAGGGGCTATGGTATAATACGTACGAAAAAAGACGATACTCTGGTAAAATCCGTTCATTCGGTAAATATCGGCGACAGCCTCAGAATTTTTATCACGGACGGCACACTTAACTGCCGTGTTGAAGGAAAAAGCGAAATGCCGCACGTTAAAGCTGCAGACAGGTCAGGAGATTCGGGAGATCCGGGAGATACCGATAAGGAGCCGGGCGTGCAGATAAGGCTCGGCTAAAATATTACTTCCGCTTCTTTAACGGAGAATGGAGCGGTTAGTGAAGTTCTCCGGAAAAGATTAGCGGAAGGTATATTTTAACGATGCTTAAAAATAGAAGATATGCTGGGAAACCCGGAGGGGGTAAAAAGTGATGAGTGAAAAAGGCGCCAGTTTCGAACAGGCTATCGCGGAGCTCGAAGAGATAGTAAAAAGGCTTGAAAAAGGAGAGCTTACCCTTGAGGATTCGATCAACTGCTTCCAGAGGGGCGTCGAACTCACAAAATTCTGCAATAAAAAGCTTGATGAGGCGGAGCGAAGTATTACGATGCTGATAGAAGGCGAAAACGGAATAGTGGAAAAGGAGATGCCCTCTTTAGGACAGTGATTGATATATGGATTTCAACGCTCGGTTGGACAAATGCATACAGCTTGTAAACGATGCTCTTGACGATTATCTTTCTATAAAGGAAGGCGCCGGCTCGAATATTTACAATGCCATGAAGTACAGCCTGATGGCAGGCGGAAAAAGAATGAGGCCGGTCCTGGCGCTTGCCGTGTGCGAACTGCTGGACGGCAACAGGACTGAAATACTTCCGTTTGCGTGTGCGATCGAGATGATACATACCTATTCCCTGATACATGACGATTTACCCGCAATGGACAACGACGATTACAGAAGGGGCGTTCCCACGAACCACAAGGTATTCGGGGAAGCAATGGCCATACTGGCGGGAGATGCGCTGCTGAACGGAGCATTTGAACTGATGCTTAACGCATCTCTTTCAGACGACAGAAACGCGGATGCAAGGCTCAGAGCGATGCGCATAATTGCAGAGGCGGCAGGAGCCGACGGCATGATACGTGGACAGGTCGTCGATATGGAATCGGAAGGCAAAAAGATCGATAAGGATATGTTGGAATATATGCACAGGTGCAAGACCGGCGCGCTCATAAAGGCTCCGGTGACAGCAAGCGCTGTTTTGTGCGGCGCTTCCGGGAAAGATATCGAAAAGCTCGACAGCTATGCGGATAATATCGGACTCGCTTTCCAGATAAAAGACGATATAATGGACGTCAAAGGCGATCCCGTACAGATGGGAAAAGCGGCCGGAAGCGATGCAGCGTCGGGCAAATCAACATATGTCACTCTTTATGGCATCGAAAATGCGCAGGCAATGCTTGATAAAACAATAGATACTGCGCTCGGCGCTTTGGAAGGCTTCGGTGATAAAGCGGGCTTCCTCAGGGAACTGGCTAAATTCATAAGGGACCGCGACCATTGATGAACGGGGTCAAATCAAGCGTATGGACAATATAAATGCATTATTAATAAGCATAAGGACGATAAAGGGTTGTAACTTATCGTTCCGGTAGTATTGATACATAATTGTAACGATAGTTATTCTTTATCGGTTCCTTGAAATATGTTATAATTAAAATCCAAAAAACAAGGTGGCGCAGTATTCTAGTCAGTACTGACGTTTCTCAGGACGGGCCTAAAAATCCGTTAAAGGGCATATCGATGAAGTTCCTTGTGCAGGCTTGCTACGCCCAGTGGTGGGTCGGTGCTGGGAGTTAAGGTTCAGGGGCGATCTGCAATGGCATGCAGGCGTTGACCCCTCTACCGTGGAGACCCTGACTTGTGGAAGAAAGGAGCTTTGAATATTCCGAAAGGGGTATTGAAGCTAGACATCAACTACGATCAGGGATTAAACCTGTTATGCGGTATCATTCGATGCTGTGGACAGCGTAGCCTGCCTTGAGTGAATACGGTGGATAATGGATCAGATGCATGATTACTGGCCGGTATGAGCGCATTATCGCTATTTGAAACCCTATTTGCAAAAGAGGCTAGGAAACGGACAGACTGCCGGGGAAAACCCCTAGGCTGTTCCAAATGAAATATGTTGGGGATTGCAGTGTGGACTAAGTGGTAATCAGGCCCCGCCTGCGGTAACGCAGCGGCCGGGGATTTAAAGGGAAACCGCCGGTCTGGCGACAGATCGGTATTTCCGGGGGAAATCCTGCCTGACCTAAGCCGCAAAATTTACTCAATATATTGCCACCTGGTTTTTACTTATTAACCTGGGATGCATCCGAGTATGGATACGTCCTTTATTGCTGATATGGAGGTTTTAGTCGGTGGACGACAATTTTAGGCATCCGGCGGATGAAAAGAAGGTAAAGTTCCGTGAGAAGACCGCTGTTGGTGCTGCAAAAAAGAACGATATAATCTGGATACTGGCTGTGACCGTTTCGTCCTTTTTTATATCTGCCATACTTACTATCGCATCATCCGATATTCTGAAAGAATCGGATATACTTACGTCTTTTTTGGTAATATTATTTATAATTCTGGTGAATATCATGTTCGATATCATAGGGACGGCTGTTACGGCGGCTGAGGAGGCTCCTTTCCATGCTATGGCGTCCAGGAAGCTTTACGGTGCGAAACAGTCCATAAGGCTTATTCGAAATGCCGACAAGGTGTCGAATGTATGCAACGATGTCGTAGGCGACATATGCGGAATTATAAGCGGCGCCGCGGGTGCTTATATCATAATTAGGATAATTGGGGAACAGGAAACTATCACGATCGCGGAACTTGTGATAACAGGGTTGATAACGGCTATGACAGTCGGCGGAAAAGCCCTCGGAAAAACGATTGCACTGCGTAACAGCAATTATATAATATATAAGGTAAGTGTGATAATCAAATTCGTTTTGGATAAGATTTTGTTTTTCACTAAAAAAAGGAAAACTAAAAATGATAGAAAAAAGTGAAAATGAAGGCGTACTTTATCGGATAAATAATTCGGACGACGTTAAAAAACTGAATTCAGAACAAATGATTATACTTGCCGACGAGATCAGGCAGTTTCTTATAGAAAAGGTTTCGGAAACGGGAGGACATCTGGCTTCGAATCTTGGCGTAGTTGAGCTTACACTGGCACTGCACAGGGTATTCAGCACCCCGAGGGACAAAATAGTATGGGACGTCGGTCATCAATCCTATGTACATAAAATAATAACAGGCCGAAGGGACCGATTCGACACTCTTCGCCAGATCGACGGTATTTCCGGCTTTCCCAAAAGCAGTGAAAGCGACAGCGACAGCTTCAATACGGGCCACAGCAGCACATCCATATCCGCCGCACTCGGGCTTGCCAAGGCACGCGATATACTGGGAGAAAACTATTCCGTCATAGCAGTTACAGGCGACGGCGCGATGACGGGCGGCATGGCGTTCGAAGCGCTCAATGACGCCGGACGTTCGCGTAACAACATGATAATCATACTCAACGATAACGGTATGTCGATAAGCAAGAATGTCGGCGGTCTTTCGCGTTATCTCAGCAAGATAAGGACGCAGCCGATTTACTCCAAAGCGAAGGAGGACATCGATTCGCTTCTGAAGAGGCTGCCTGCCATAGGCAACAGCGCCGCGCGCGCATTGAACAGGGCAAAGGGCTCTATAAAATATATGCTTATCCCCGGAATGTTTTTCGAGGAATTGGGCTTGAAATATCTGGGGCCAATTGACGGGCATGACGTAGAAGAACTGACAAATGTGCTGTTCAGCGCAAAAAAGCTCAAAGGCCCCGTTCTTATACACGTATTGACTCAGAAGGGCAAGGGATACAGGTTTGCTGAAAACAAGCCGCAGCAATTCCACGGGATAAATCCGTTCGAAATTGAAACTGGCGAGCTCAAGATCAATAACGGACCGTCCTATTCGGATATATTCGGTGAAAAAATGGTCAATCTCGCGGCAGCCGAACCGAGACTCGTAGCAATAACCGCTGCAATGCCACTTGGTACAGGACTTGAGGGATTTGCAAAAAAATACCCGGAGCGTTTCTTTGACGTGGGTATTGCGGAACAGCATGCCGTTACGTTTGCAGCCGGGCTTGCAAAAGCGGGTATCAAGCCTGTTGTAGCAATTTATTCGACTTTCCTTCAGCGTTCGTATGATCAGATAATACACGATGTTGCATTGCAGGACCTTCATGTCGTTTTTGCCATAGACAGGGCGGGCTTGGTCGGAGAAGACGGCGAGACGCACCAGGGCGTATATGATCTGTCATACCTCGAGCACATACCAAATATGACTATTTGCGCCCCTTGCGATTACCTCGAATTCGAGCGCATGCTCGACTATGCGGTTACGTCTCATGACGGGCCGATAGCGGTACGTTACCCCAGGGGCGCGGGGAAAGTAAGGCTGGCGCCTGCAGCTCCGATACAGTGCGGAAAAGGCCTGAAGCTGCAAAACGGTGAGGATGTCACGATACTGGCAGTCGGAAAAATGGTAGAAACGGCACTGCACGTTTCAGAACTGCTTGCGGAAAAAAGTATACATGCCGACGTTATCGATGCAAGGTTTGTAAAGCCGCTCGACTCCAGGCTGATACTGGAAAGCGCCTCAAAAACGCATGCAGTCGCAACTATAGAGGACAACTGCATAACGGGTGGCTTCGGGAGCGCTGTACTCGAGCTGCTTAACAGGAACGGGTACAGAATCAAAATAAATATTTTCGGTTTCCCCGATGTACCTATAACCCAAGGGCTGCGGGACAGAATTTTTGAAAAATACGGGCTTGATGCGGAATCCATCAGCCGCAGCATAATAAAAATGATGAAGAATAAATAGGCTTGCCTGCCGCGCAGGTTTGACGTCGCATAAAGCGCAAGCCATCCCTGCTGCGCCGGTTGATTCCTATTGCGGAGTTTACGCTCCCGGAGCATATAGATTCGGCTGTGTGGAAAATTTAACTCGCGAAGCATAAATACGAGCGCTTCGCTCAAACACAAATTTTCCCTGACCAATGCCTTATCAATATGCTCCAGGTCACGAAACTCATGCAATATTAATCAACCGGCGCAGCAGGCATTAGTACACGAAGGCTATTTAACATCATTTGAATTAATGGAGAAGGGTTTTTATGATTACCGAAAATAAAGCCGTTATTGGTAATGCGCAAGTACGGAAATTTATGCTGGAGGGCGCTGGCATGGACAAGAATGCTGTTTATAAAAAAAATAGCTTCTATTGGGATACAAAAGGAAATGACTTTTTAGGAGCAATCGTGCTTCCTTTTTATGGAGCTTTTGTATCAGAAGAAAAATGCCGGCTTTTTGGTGACATCTCAGGGAAAAAGCTGTTGGAGATAGGCTGCGGAAACGGGCGATCCCTGCAGTATCTTGGCGAACATAAAGCATCCGAACTATGGGCTATTGATATATCTGAAAAACAAATCGAAAAGGCAGCGAAGCATTTGAAGTCGTGTGGTCTTTCAGCAAAATTAATCTGTTCTCCCATGGAAGAAGAATGCGGCATACCGGAGGATTATTTTGACTTTGTATATTCGATTTATGCCATAGGCTGGACCACCGACCTTGAGGGTACTTTTTGCCGGATCGCTTCTTATCTGAAAAAGGATGGCGTATTTATTTTCAGTTGGTCTCATCCTATACATAAATGTGTTGCTGCAGAAAATAATAGACTGACCTTTAGCAAGAGTTATTTTGACGAATCCTGGTATTCGGTATCTCTTGGCGAAGGAATACTGACGTTATCGGATCGTAAACTGTCAACCTATGTGAATGCATTGGCAAAAGCGGGTTTTGTCATTGAACAAATGATTGAGCAATCCGAGGATGAAATTATACAATCGTGGGACGATAACAGCGATTTTGTGAAAAAAGCAAAGATGCTTCCTTTAACTTTTGTAATCAAGGCAAGAAAATTATAAGAAGTTCTATCTGGAGGTAATACCTTGGAAAAGGAAAGGCTTGATACACTGCTGGTGCAAAAGGGTTTATTCGAAAGCCGTGAGAGGGCGAAGGCCTCTGTCATGGCCGGGTTGGTCTACGTCAACGGCGAACGCGCGGACAAGCCGGGGAGCAGCTATCCTGCGGATGCGGAGGTTGAAGTCAGGAAGAATCCGAATCCCTTTGTTAGCAGAGGCGGCTTGAAACTGGATAAGGCAATCCATTACTTCGGAATAGATCTAAAAGGCAGAAAAACGATGGATGTAGGAGCTTCCACGGGCGGATTTACCGACTGCATGCTGCAAAACGGAGCCGAGAAGGTAGCAGCTATTGACGTAGGCTACGGACAGCTGGCCTGGCAGCTCAGGAACGACGAACGCGTCCTGAATCTCGAAAGGACCAATATACGTTATGTAAAACCCGAAGATATCGGTATGGCAGCCGATTTTGCCTCTATAGACGTTTCATTCATTTCACTGAAAATAGTTCTGCCGGCGGTAAAACAATTATTGAACCAGGATACCGGAGAGGTCCTTTGCCTGATAAAGCCGCAGTTCGAGGCAGGCCGGGACAAGGTGGGCAAGCACGGCGTGGTAAGAGACGTGGAAGTCCATCGCCAGGTAGTGGAAGGGATCGTAGCATTTGCCGTAGAGATCGGTTTTGGCGTAAAGGGCATAACTTTTTCACCGATCAAGGGACCGGAGGGTAACATAGAATATCTGTGCTACCTTTCGCTCGGAGCCGGTACAAGGGCAATCGGGGAAATATTGCCTGAAATCGACAATACGGTAAAACAATCGCACGAGGAACTATAGTGCGACTTTTTGCTGCGAAATCCAAATTGTCTTCTGCATTATTATACGATATAATGTAAAAGAAAATAAAAAGCAGGCTTTAAAAACTGAGGTGTGGATGAAAAAGATCGGTATTATCACAAACGCTGATCGTGATACGGAATTTACATATACCAGGCAGCTCGCCGAAAGCATAATCAAAAGAGGCGGCAGCGCTTTGATGTCCGATAACCTCGCGGAAAAATCCGGCGTAGGCATGCCGTGCGGAGACGAGGACTGCGTTATCGGCAAAAGTGAGATCATCGTCTGTCTCGGAGGGGACGGGACCTTCCTGAAGGCTGCTCGAAGGCTTTATTCGAAAGACGTACCGATACTTGGAATAAACCTCGGCAACCTTGGATTTTTGACGGAAGTGGACAGAAATGATATTGATCAGGCTGTAGAACAGCTCTTTTCAGGCGCCTACGAGGTCGAGGAAAGAATGATGCTCGACACGGTGATATACCGCAAAAACAGTGAACCGGAAAGAGATTTTGCCCTGAACGACGTTGTTATAGCCAGGGGAGCAGTTTCGCGGATTTTGCACGTCAAAGCATACATAAACGATGTTTTTGTAGATTCATTTCCAGGCGACGGATTAATCATAGCAAGCCCTACCGGTTCGACAGCATACTCTCTGTCCGCCGGCGGTCCCATTGTAGAGCCGGATACCAACCTGATGCTCATCACACCGATATGTCCTCATATCCTTTATTCGAGGTCCTTCGTAACCAAACCTGGCAGCGTTATAGGCGCCATGATCGGCGAAGACTATCAGCATAGGGCAATGGTAACGTGCGACGGGCAGGACGATCATGAAGTAAGAGGCGGCGATAGGATAGAGGTCAAAAGATCGCCTTATTCGATAAAACTTATAAAACTGAAATCAAGAAACTTCTTCAATGTGCTCAGAACCAAAATATATTATAGAGGAGAGAGTCTGAAAAAAGATGAAGTACAGCAGACACGCGAAAATACTTGAGTTGATCGAGAAATATCAGATCGAGACACAGGAAGAGCTGGCGGAAAAACTCAAGGAGAACGGTATGGACGTCACACAAGCCACTGTCTCCAGGGATATTAAGGAACTGAGATTGATAAAGGTCATGGTGGACGACGAGCATTATCGATACGCTCCGATCTCGCACAGCGAAACTTCCATTACCAATAAGCTGCTTACCATATTTACCGAATCTTTCGTAAGCTGCGATTATGCCAACAACATCGTGATCGTAAAAACGCTGCCCGGTATGGCGCAGGCGTCCGCATCCGCCGTAGATACGCTGAAATGGACCGAGATAGTCGGGACGATAGCGGGCGACGACACCATAATGATAGTATGCAGGGCTGAAAAAATCGCAGAGGAACTGGTAAACAAGCTCAGCAAAATGATCAAATAAGGATCGGCTGAAGTAAGCTATTTCAAGTTTTGGGTCTCGGGGGGTCGTATGCTTTTACAGCTGAACATTCGGGATATCGCGCTCATAGATGAGGTCAATATTGAACTTGGCTCCGGCCTCAACATACTTACCGGAGAGACGGGAGCCGGCAAGTCGATAATCATCGATTCCATCAATGCCGTTCTTGGCGACAGGGTCTCGAAGGAAATCATAAGAACAGGCTCGGACAAGGCTGTCGTTGAAGCTGTTTTCCAGACAGATACGGGCAGGGTCGGAGATATACTGGGCGAAATAGGAATTGAACCCGAAGAAGACGGGACTTTGATACTTTCAAGGGAACTCACCCAGTCAGGCAGAAATACATGCAGAATAAACGGCAGACTTGTGGCGGCGTCACTCCTGAAATCGCTCGGAGAGCGTCTGATCGACCTGCATGGACAGCATGACAACCAATCGCTGCTCAGAGTGGAAAGCCACGTCGACCTGCTGGATTCCTTCGGCGGTGAAGCTATCCAGTCGATAAAGCGCGAATATACGGCGCTCCTGGAACAGTACAGAGAAGTCAGGGCCATGCTTAAAGCGCTGTCGGGAGACCCCGGAGAACGCGAGAGAAAGATGGATCTTCTCAAATTCCAGATAGATGAAATTAAAAAAGCCAAATTGAAACCGGGCGAGGAAGAAGAGCTTAACAAACAAAAAACTCTTTTGGCGAATTCAGAGAAAATATCAGAAGCTCTGACCACGGCGTACGGTCTGCTCTCATCCGGAGAATCCGGAAAAAAGCCCGCATCCGATGCTATGAACGAGGCGCTTTCGCAATTGGGAACGGTTTCGAGGCTCGAGGATGAATTCGAGGAATTGCGGAAACGCCTGCAGGATATCATATATCAGATGGATGACCTGACTGCGGATATCAGAAGAAACATCGAAAATATAGAATACGATCCTGCCCAACTCGAAGAAATTGAGGAAAGGCTCGATCTGCTGTACAAACTTAAAAGAAAATACGGCTCATCCATCCAGGAGGTCCAGCAATTCTGCACTGCCGCCCAGGAACAGCTGAGCGGGATGGAAAAGAGCGAAGAAACCGCCGGTCTCTTGAGAAACAGGCAGGCGGAACTGGACAGGCTGCTTTTTGAAGCTTCGTGCAGGTTGAACGACGAGCGGAAGAAAGCTGCGTCGCTGCTTGAGGAAAGCATTGGCCGGCAGCTTGACGATCTTGAGATGAAGAGGGCCAGGTTCAAGGCGGAAATACAATTCGACGATGCAGTCGGAGCGCAGGGCGGCAGGAAATATACTCAAAACGGTCTGAACAGGGTTGAATTCCTTATCTCAGCAAACGCCGGCGAGCCGTTGAAGCCACTTGCAAAGATCGCATCAGGCGGCGAAATGTCGAGGATCATGCTGGCGATAAAAACGATACTGGCCGAAGTGGATAAAATACCTACAATGATCTTTGATGAGATAGATATAGGAATAAGCGGTAAAGCCGGGCAAAAGGTCGGAGAAAAGCTTGCCTACATTTCGAAAGGACACCAGGTGATTTGTGTAACGCATCTGGCGCAGATTGCGTGTATGGCGGGGAGTCATTACCTTATCGAAAAGATATCGGGAGAGGACAATACAAGGACGACAGTTGAATTGCTGGACAAGGCAGAAAAAATAAGGGAGATAGCAAGACTTATCGGCGGTTCTGAAGCATCTTCGGCATCCCTTAAATATGCCGAAGAGATGATAAACAATGCAAAAAATATAAATAAAGCTTGAAAAATAGAGATAAAGACAGAATAATCCGGCTAATCGCCGGATTTTCTTGCTTTTATTCATTTTTACCTCCTGTTCATTTATTTGTTTGAATAAATGATTTTGCAAAAGGTTAACTTACTTGCAGGAGGTTGAACAATGAGGAAACTGACATTTTTGAGGAAAGCACTTGTAGTTGTTGCAATTTCAGCCCTTACTGTAATAGCAGTATCTTATATAAAGGTCCAGCTGACCGTACCGGGCGAGATGATACTGATAGAAGGAGAGGAATATACCTATAATATAGACAGTATTTTCCCGATCAGCATAAAAGCCGATACGGAAGGCATCATTGAAATAAACGGCAAAAACCTTGAGGTTTCAAATAATCCTATTGTTTCAAAGCCTGTATCCATCAGTTCGGACAGGGGAGGCAGCGTAAAGCTGAACTTGCGCTTTTTCGGCGTTCTGCCGGTAAAAACGGTAAATGTGGATATAGTTTCGAACAAGCAGGTTGTTGCGTGCGGTAATACCATAGGGGTCAAGATCAAGCTCGACGGCATACTCGTAATAGGCATTTCGGACGTCGAAAGCAATGGGCAGAAGTTAATCCCCGTAAGAAACACCGGAATCAGGCCCGGATATAAGATCGTTTCCATTAATGACAGGCTTATAGGAAGTATCGAGGAGCTTATAGACATTATTGAACAGAGTGACGGGCAGCCGTTGAAAATCAGTTACAGCTCGGGTAATGAAACAGTTGATGCTATGGTTTCTCCTGTAATGTCTTCGGACGATAACAAATATCACATTGGCCTATGGGTAAGAGACAGCACTGCAGGTATAGGCACGCTTACTTACTACGATATGAAAACAGGCAGGTTCGGAGCTCTCGGGCACGGCATAACCGATATAGACACCGGCACGCTCATGTCGGTGGAGTCGGGAGAAATAATGGAATCAAACATTTTGGGCGTAAAAAAGGGAACGCAGGGTGATCCGGGGGAATTGAAGGGCATATTCTCGGAGGGCACAAAACTCGGCGTTATACAGACAAACAGCAACATAGGCATTTACGGCAAGATCGAACGGGGGTCCGTCGCGAAGATACCGGGGAGGATATATCCCGTAGGAGTCAGAGCCGAGATAACCGAAGGACCCGCAACGATACTATCGAATATCGACGGCAAAAAAATCGAAGAATACGATATAATGATCCAAAAAGTTTCAAGGCAGAACCTGAACGGCTCCAAAGGGATGATCATAAAGGTGACCGATGAACGCCTGCTAAACACGACCGGCGGGATAGTGCAGGGAATGTCGGGCAGCCCTATAATTCAGAACGGCAAGATCATCGGAGCGGTGACGCATGTCCTTGTTAACGACCCGACAAGAGGCTACGGGATATTTATTGAAACCATGCTGAAAAATACGTCCATATAGGATGTTTAGCGCCGACGGCGCGAATTACCGCTAAAACATCCAAGGAAGGATGTTTAGCGCCAGCAGGAAATAAACCGGCAAATCAAGGAAATTAATAAAGCGGCCGCAAACATATAATGCAAAAATCGCAAATTGATGTAAAAAAGAGAAAAGGCTTGAATAAAGCCTTTTCGCGATTTTATAGCCCAAAAATAAACCGATATACAATCAATAATTGGAATTAAAGATAAAATAATACTTGATAAAAATTCCAAACTAAAATAAAATGGTGACATCATATGAAGCTGTAATGAATGAATTGGAGGGGGAATTCGATTGCTGGAAAGAAAAATACAAATTGTCATAGCAGATGACAATAAAGAATTCAGTGATATCCTTTGTGAATACCTTAACAGCCAGGGCGATATCGAAGTCGTCGGAATGGCAAAGGACGGTAACGAAGCTTGTGACCTGATTACCGATAGAATGCCGGATATTGCCATACTCGATATTATAATGCCGCATCTTGACGGGCTGGGTGTATTGGAAAAACTGAGAGGCGTTCAGCTTAAAAAACGTCCGTTATTCATAATACTTTCGGCTGTCGGACAGGACAAGATAACTCAAAGGGCTCTCGCGCTCGGGGCGGAGTATTACATAGTGAAACCGTTCGACATGGACGTGCTTGTTTCACGAATAAGGCAATTGAAGGACTCCAATCACAATCCAGTTATCAGGTCCGAGCATATGATGGAAACCAAGTCCTCTTACCATGTTCCCGTTCAGAGGAATCTCGAGGTGGAAGTCACCAATATAATGCATGAGATAGGCGTGCCCGCACATATTAAGGGTTACCAGTATCTGCGCGACGCAATAATGATGGTAGTCAAGGATCTCGACATTATCAATTCAATAACGAAACAGCTTTATCCTTCGATCGCTCGTGAATACAACACCACTCCAAGCCGTGTCGAAAGAGCGATAAGACATGCGATAGAAGTTGCCTGGAGCAGAGGACAGGTGGATGCGATAGATTCACTGTTCGGCTATACTGTCAGCATCGGCAAGGGCAAGCCCACCAATTCCGAATTCATAGCCATGGTCGCCGACAAGCTGCGCCTTGAGATGAAGGTCAGCTGAGGGTTTTGAGGCGAGTTTGACCAAATGGATTGCAATAATGAATAATTTATATAAAATACCATCCAGATTGATTGGGTGGTATTTTTATACTTGATTATCAGGGTATTCTTGACATGTCGGTTACCATAATATAACATTCATGAGAGGGGCTCATTCAAAGGAGGATCATGTATGTTCAGATCAATACTTCAGATTTATGTAAAAGGGAGCGACGAAGCTTTTGAATTTTACAAAAAGGCGTTTGACGCTAGTATAGGTTTTCAGGATATAGATGAAAATGGCAAAGTCATTCATAGGGAGCTTGATGTTGGCGGACAGGCCATTGCAGTCGGCGAAGCGCTCGACACCGCCAGGGCTGGCGGAAATAGAAGGGTTACGGGAAATACAATGCAATTTTGCATTCAATTTGGAGAGGGGCAGGAAGACAAGGTTCGGAAGGCATATGAAACCTTGTTCGACGGCGCTGAAATCATAACGCCTTTCGGCGAATTGTTTTTCAGCCCCTGCGGAGTAGAGCTGGTTGATAAGTATGGCGTCTGGTGGTGCTTATTTGTTTAATAAAATCGCATGTTTATAATTTTGTAATGAAGGAGTAATTTTGATGACGGAGATTATCAATACGTATAAACAGAAAGTACCTGCAACTAGATTTATCGGCAAAAAGTACAGTGATTCCGACCGTGTAGACGGAAGCTTCGGTTCAAAATGGGGTGAATGGTTCAGTAATGGTTGGTTTGGCGCAATTGAAAGGCTCATAAATCCCGGTTTCAAAGAAGTATATGCCGATGCCGACGCCTATTTGGGACTTATGCGGTGGAAAGAGGGCGAACCGTTCGAGTACTGGACAGGAATGTTTACTCCTGATGATGCAGCTGTTCTAGAGAGCTACGGATATGTTGATTTCCCGGAAAGCACCTTGGGCGTTTGCTGGGTTTATGGAAAAGAAGAAGAGGTTTATGGCAGAGAAGATGAGTGTTCGGCCAGATTAATGGAAAAAGGGTACAAAATAATTCCTGACGGAAAAGGCGCCTGGTGGTTTTTTGAGCGTTATGGCTGCCCACGTTTTACGACTCCCGATGACAAGGGCAACATAATACTGGATATATGCCACTTTATAGAATAGACATATGCGCGATCGTATTGGCGAAACCTTGTCTTTACACGGGCTCCTTATACCATACATCATGTGATCGGAGGTTTTTGCCATGTACATAAGCACGGTTATAGCTATCTCGTCGAGTTGGCAAAGGATAACTGAATGAAAAACCTTTTGTTTATTTGCGGACCTAATGGAATCGGTAAAACTACGATATGCAGATCGATATTAAAAAGACTCGCTAACTCGGCTTATGTCGATTCGGATTCGTGCAGAGCCATGAATCCTTTTGTTTTGAACGACGATACCATACCCGCAATCCAAAGGAATATATCATGTATGGTCAGGAATTATTTTGATTGTCCGGCTGTGCAGACAGTCATATTTTCTTATGGACTACACGGACGACGCAGGGAAATATTTAATGGTATAATCGAAGATATAGCCGGTTATGAATACAATTTCATACCACTGCTGTTGGTTAGCAGCGAAGCTGAGAATATACGTCGCATGAATTTCGACGGACGGGATAACGGGAGAATACGACGAGCTTTGGAAGTTTCAAGGGGAGCTTATGCCGATGTAAATTATCCAACTTTCGACATATCAATGCTGTCGGCTGATGAAGCTGCAGCAGGGATAATGGAAATAGCGGGTTTGAATATGCAGAAAAAGTAAAAAAGCCAAGGGGCGATCGACATGCAATATTGGAACATAGTACTTAGTTCGGCAACGATATATCTATTCATTGTAATCGCGATCAGATTGTTCGGGAAGAAGGAATTGTCCCAGCTGTCAGTTGTCGACCTGGTTTTCATACTTCTTATAAGCAATGCGGTCCAGAATGCGATGGTGGGGCCGGATACGACATTATTGGGCGGACTTGTCGCCGCCGGCACTCTTTTCGCCTTCAACTATCTATTCAAGCTGATACTGTACAAATTTCCGAAGCTGGGACAGATAATTCAAGGCGAACCTGTCATTTTAGTTTACAAGGGCGAGATAAATCATAAAAACATGGTGAAGGTGAAGTTTACGCTGGATGAGTTGAAAGAGGCGGTAAGGGAACACGGGGTCTCGCTTATAGAAGACGTCGATCTGGCCATTCTTGAAACGGACGGCAACATCAGCATCATTTCGAATGATTTCAAAAATAAAACGGTTAAGAAAAGAAAACCCCGCAGGCTGAACAACAATACCAGCGGCAGTAATTGAGAGCAAAGAGATAGAACTGGTATATACTGAGCGTTTCAGGATTCTTGCGGCCTAACGAAAGTCAGTCAGCCATTGACTTACTGCTACCGAATTAATTCGCTGATTATTTATTAACATATAACTTTCCATGCTTGGCGGTGTGCTGCCGAGAAGCGTTACTTCCACTAGTGAGCCTTCTTCCAGGAACCTCCTGGCGGCAGACTCCATCATGAAGCTAAAGCCAATTCCTTCTTTTAAAAATTTAATGATGCTGCTGCTAATGTTGATATCCAGTGGATATACATAGTTTTTCGGGAAAATTGAATAGAACCATTCCTGAAACGGGGCAGTCAGAATCGCAGAGCACAATAAAGGCAGCTCTCTAAGCTCGTCGTCTGTGATACCGCGTGTGATGGCCCTGTTTTGTGAACCGGTAACCAGTATGATTTTATCACTATGGAAAGGCTTACATATGAATTTAGGAGATTTGATGTCCCAATATGTAAATGCAATATCTAACTGATCCTCATGAAGCATTTGCATCAGTTCTTCACTGTGTTCAATGGTAACTTTCACTGCAATTTTTTTATTTTGCTGCAAATATTTAAGAATCATGTCCTGTACATGGCAATCATAAATAGAGTGTACAGCACCGACATTAAGTGAATCTTTGAATAATTCCAGAGCTCTAAGCCGGAAAATAGCAGATTCTTGTACACTTATCAACTGTTTGCGTAGGGAAGAAAAGTTTCCCCCGCACTCGTCAATTCCACATTCTTATTTGTCCGGATAAACAGGGTTTCTCCTATATGATATTCCAGGTGTTTTATCCTGCTGGTGATGGTAGACTGAACCACATGGAGCTGAGCAGCTGCTTTAGTAAAGCTTTTCAGCTTAGCTAAGCAGATAAAGGTTATTAAAAGATCGTAGTCCATACATCAAATCACTTCTTATTTATAATTAATATTTTCGATAGTAGCTATTAAATATATTCGTTATACAAATAGAAAAACCTCTTTTATAATAAAAATTGTAATTACCTAATATGCATGAAAAATATCCTGTAAAGATTATTTTTTGGGATGCATTTTTGTTCCTGTATCAAGAGATGATCGCCTTTGGGAATATTTGAGGGTTTTAGGAATTATAAAAGCTTGGATATATCAGGTTGATTTAAACAAACTTGAGATATTTCGGAAATAGAAAGTAATAGAATATAGAATTAGGAGTGAACAGTTAGTGAATAAATTGTATATGAAAGCCACATTGACTCTTGAAGCCGCTAAAGTTATCTCTTCTGCCGCCGAAGCTGAAGCTGAGAATAACGGTTGGGCTGTAGCTATCGCAGTGACGGATGATAGAGGGGAATTAATACATTTTATAAGAAGGGATAACACAACAAATGCAGCGTTAGTTATAGCACAAAAGAAAGCCTTCCATGCGGCATATTACCGACGAAATACCACATTTCATGAGAAACTGCTGGCTGAGGGGAGCGGGAACATTGGGGTGCTGAGTTTGCCTGACTGTATGCCTATTGAAGGGGGCATACCATTGATGTATGAAGGTAATGTCATAGGAGCAATAGGAGTGAGCGGTGTAGCGTCAGATGATGATGGGCGAGTTGCACTAAAAGGCAGAGAAGCCTTTGAAAAATTAATGGCAGACTGATTTGATAAGCGGGATTACTACAGTCTAACGGCTGACCTGACTATACCTTCTCCTGAACAGCCTCGCGAAAAACGCCTTCAGGGAATGCCTGCCCTTCTTGCTTCTCCAGTCGCCCAGGGCTTTGTCCACTTCCTGGTAATGCTTCTCCATTTTGTTTTCAAGCCGCCTCATGCCGTTTTCCACACACGCCCCCAGCTCGAGCTTGCTTTTGGAAATTTCCCTGCTCAGATGCTCCTTGGCGGAATCGATTTCAAACGAAAGCTCTTTTGTAAGCTGTTTTCCTATTTCGGTGAAAATCAGCTGCATAGCCTCATATTCCTTATTATCGGGAACTATGATAGCAGGAGGGTTCGTATCCGGCGACGCCTGGGGCATAACAAAGGCCGATTCGTCCTGCAGGATCTTCTTTATTGCCTTTATTTCAAGCCCTTCGGTCCTCATGACCTTTATCTTGTACATCGTATTGGCAAGATCGGCAGTGTAATAGCGTCTTCCGCGTTCATCCTTCGGGACCGTCAACTCGAATTCCTTTTCATAAAACCTCAGGGCATGGTCAGTTAACTGTAACATGTCACTCAACTCGGTGATCGTGTATCTCTCTTTCAGAACTTCCATTCTGATACCCCCTAGTAACTTGCTATGATATATAGTACCATAAAAGGAAGTAACAGTAAATTTTTACCGGATATTTCTCAATATTTCCAGCGCATGCTGAATATCGGTAGGTACCGGAGCTTTCAGTTCCATTTCCTTTTTAGTATACGGGTGGGTAAAAGCGGTCCTGTATGAATGAAGCGCCTGCCTGTCCATCAGGCCTGCAAGCCTGTCCCCAAAGGCTGGGAGATCATACAGCGTATCGCCGACAAGTGGGTGGCCGGTCGCCTGGCAGTGGACGCGTATTTGATGCGTCCTGCCTGTTTCAAGCTTGAATTTGAGAAATGAGGCTTCCTCAAACTGTTCGATCACATCATAATGAGTGACAGAAGGCGCACCGTCAGGCGTTACATGGCGCAGCATCAAACTGCCCGGCAGCCTTTCGATGGGAAGGTCTATAGTGCCGGAAGCGTTCTCCATCTGCCCGTGCACAAGGCCGATATATTCCTTTAAATACAATTTATCGTGCATCTGACGGACCAGGTTTTCCTGTATGAACGGATTCAATGCGAATACTATGATTCCCGACGTATCCCGATCCAGCCTGCTCACGGGACGTACCAGAGTTTTAACGCCCCTGGACAGCAGATAGTGCATCAGCCCGTTGGCAACCGTGCCGGATTGGTGGAGCGAGGTGGGATGGACAACCGTATCCGGAGGCTTATTGATCGCAATAAGGTTGTCATCCTCGAACAATATATCGAGGTTCATAGGCTCCGGGATTATATCCTCATTACACTCGTCCGATTCCACGAACGCTTCGAGAAGATCGCCCTCGTGCACTATTGCATTCACATGCACAGGCGTTGAATTGAGCAATATTTTACCCGAATATTTGAGCTTTTTTATCAGCCTCTCCGAGATATGCAGTTTCCCCTTTAGCAACTGCTTGGCTTCCTTATTGTCGTCTTCACACGATACTGTTAAATGTAACCTCATTTTTCCCACCACAGTTAATATTGTATTTTAATGTTACAGCAGAGAAGCTTTGAATTCAAGGACTCCTTGAAATGCTTATCCGGGTGGGATAAAATGAAATGGTACGCTTGGAAAATTATACGCGGACGAAATCTGCGATCAAACGACTTAAGGGGATCATTACAATGAATATTGAATACCAGAATTATTTGAAAAATACGTTCGGTATAGATGAAAGCATTATCAAAACAGTAGAAACAGCCGAAAATAATGTAAGAGATGCATTCAGGGACATCGAAGCCGTAAGGGAAATCAATCAGTACAAGGTTATTGCAGCGATGCAGGAACACAACCTCAGCGATTCCCACTTTGGCGGCACGACGGGCTACGGGTACGACGACAGGGGCAGGGAGGTGCTGGACGCTGTTTATGCATCGGTGTTCAAGGCAGAGGACGCTTTAGTCAGACACCAGATAGTCGCCGGCACGCAGGCGCTTGCGGTATGCCTCTACGGAAACCTCAGACCGGGAGACGAGCTGCTTTCGGTAACGGGCAAGCCTTACGACACGCTTGAAGAGGTAATAGGCATTAGGGGCGAGGGAGCCGGTTCCCTGAAGGACTTCGGCATCTCATACAGACAGGTTGAGCTGACCGCAGAGGGTACGGTCGATCTGAACGCCGTCAGGGCGTCTGTGAGCGAAAAAACCACAATGGTGCTGATACAGCGCTCGCGAGGCTACGGCTGGAGACCGGCGATAAATATAAGGGAAATTAAAAGGGTTATCGATGTAATAAGAGAATTAAATAGTAAAACGATAATAATGATTGACAACTGTTACGGAGAATTCGTCGAAGCTTCCGAACCCATAGAGGCGGGAGCCGATATTATCGCGGGTTCTCTGATAAAAAATCCGGGAGGCGGACTGGCGCCGACAGGAGGCTATATCGCCGGGAAAAAGAAGTATGTCCGGAACGCGGCCTACAGGCTGACAACGCCCGGACTTGGCAGAAAGGTGGGCGCGACGCTGGGCAACAACAGACTGTTGTTCCAGGGTCTGTTCCTGGCGCCTCATGTCGTTGCGGAGAGCCTAAAGGGAGCGGTATTCTGCTCGGCAGTTATGCAAAGACTGGGCTTCGAGTCTTCGCCGCAGCCTGAACAGCAAAGGAGCGATATAATCCAGGCCATCAGGTTCAATAATCCTGAGAGCATGATCGCCTTCTGTCAGGGCATACAGAAGGGCTCGCCAGTTGACGCTTTTGTAACGCCTGAGCCTTGGGACATGCCGGGATATGACAGTCCCGTCATCATGGCGGCGGGCGCTTTCATACAGGGTTCATCCATAGAACTGAGCGCGGACGCTCCGGTGAAACCGCCGTACACGGCTTACATGCAGGGCGGTCTTGTTTATGAGCACGTGAAACTGGGTATCATGATCGCACTTAAATATATGAAGGAAAGAAAACTAATAAGGTTCTGATAAAATGAGGTATAGACTGGCAAAAGAAAAAACGGACAGAGAAGCCGAAGGGCCCGGAGGAAGAAGGAGAGCCGCAGGCAATGACGCAAGCAGGGCTGCAAACAGGGCTGCCGACGAAATGCCGGACAGTTACCCCGAAAGCTCCGCAGAAGGCGCTGCAGATAAAGCAGTTGAGGAAGGCAAACCGCGCGGCCTCAGGCGTGCAACGATTGGAGGTCTGTTGCTTTTCCTTTTCGTTCTGCTTTATATACCTTCTCTCATGAACTGGCTTTCAGGAAGGCACATAGCCAACGACGTTATCCGTAACGGCATCATTGAGGAATACATACAAAGCGGCGCCGTAATAATAAGAGATGAAAAACTGCTGGCGCCCTCGGCTATCGAAGGAAGATACATAGCCGAGATCCGTGAAGGAGAAAGGACGCCTGCGTTTTCAAGTATTGCGCTTGTAATGAACGATACCTCCGACAAGCTGCTCAAGGATATCGAAGATATCAACTCGAAGATCGTAAAGGCAAAAATGGAAAAGGCCGAAAAAACAGACTTTTTCTCCGACGATCTGGCGAAGCTCGATGATGACATAGGCGTAGAAGTCCGGGAGTTGATAGTTGCGTGCAATTCGAGAAGTTTTTCGGATATGGCAAAGTACAGGAACGAAATCGGAAAGATAGTGGAGAAAAAAGCCGAGATCGTGGGCGCCAACTCAACCGACAGCTATATCACATCCCTGCAGAAGCAGAAGGATGAAATACAGAACAGGATAAACAGGAACACCGTCGAGATAAAATCGGAGACTTCAGGAGTCGTTTCGTATACGATCGACGGGTTTGAAAAGCAGTTGACTCCGGCAGTGCTTAAAAAGCTTACTCCCGGGGAGCTTGACAGTATATCGGCCAAATATTCGGAAATCACTGCCGGAAACGGAACCATAAAGGCAGGCGCACCCGCCGCCAAGATCATCAAGGGCACCGAGCTTTACCTTGCCGCAGCAATACCTTCGGATCAGGCAAAGGCATTCAAGGAAGGCGGCAGCATCGATCTCAGGATCAACGGAACGAACATAGCAACGACCGGCATCGTAAACAATATCAATAACGGCGCGGACGGCCGCAAAGTAATAGTTGTCAGGATAAACAGGGGAGTCGATACTCTTTCTTCACAAAGGATCGTCAACGTGGACTTCATAAGCAAAACTGAAGAGGGGCTGAAGGTTCCTCTGAAATGCCTGCGCGATATATCTGCAGACGGTACCAGGGCAAGGATCATGCTTATCAGATATAATGTAGCGGTAAACAGGACCGTCGAGATGCTTTGCAGGGATGATGAATATGCCATTATCAGTTCGCCCGAGGATGAAGTGAATAAGACAGTGGGTCTTTACGATACTTATATACTGAACCCCGATAATATTGCTGAAGGAGAAATAGTAGAGCAATGACCGGTAATAATAATTACGCAGAGGATCAAAAAAGCATAAGGAAAAATTATGAAAATATCATGGCCAGGGTACGCGAAGCCGCTAAGAGGTCAGGAAGGGATCCCGGGGAAATAAAGGTTATAGCCGTCAGTAAAACGGTGACTGCGGACAGGGTAAAAGCGGCTTTTGACGCAGGACTCGCGGATTTCGGCGAAAATAGGGTTCAGGAATTATGCGACAAAACCGATATATTGGATATAGGATGCAATTGGCACCTTATAGGCCATCTTCAGACCAACAAGGTCAAATATATAGCGGACAGGGTGAGCATGATCCATTCGCTCGACAGCATTGAGCTTGCGGTTGAGATACAGAAAAGAGCGCAAAAGGCAGGCAGACGTATGGATGTACTGGTTCAGGTCAACGTTGCCGGAGAGGAATCGAAATTCGGGATAAAGCCTGAAGAGACGCTCAATTTTGTCAAAGCGGCTGCCGAATTGGAAAACATTAGGATAAAAGGTCTTATGACGATAGCGCCGATGGCTGAAAACCCTGAAAATATAAGGTGGGTGTTTGCAAACCTTAGAAAATTGCTTATTGACATCAGGAAGGAAAATATTGATAATATAGATATGGATTACCTTTCCATGGGCATGAGCAATGATTTTGAGGTAGCAATAGAGGAAGGCTCCAACATGGTCAGGATAGGTACCGCTCTTTTTGGAAAACGCTGATGACTCATATATACATTTACAAACGAAAAACGGAGGGATCTACTAATGGCTAAACTGCTGAACAAGATGCTGAATCTCGTTGGGTGGGAATCTGAGGAAGAGGAAGAAGCGGAAGATATACAGGAAGAAGAAAGAGAAGAATCCAATACCACTCCCGGTTATTTACAGTCCTTTACAAAGAAGTCCCAACAAAACAAAGTAGTGAATATTCATTCCAATAATCAGTTCAAGGTTGTCATAATGCAGCCCGAGACATTCGATGACGCCCGTGAAGTTTGTGATCATCTCAAGAGCAAAAAACCCGTAGTCGTCAATCTCGAAACTCTTAACAAGGAGACAGCCCAGAGAGTCGTGGATTTTCTGAGCGGTTCGGTTTATGGACTGGACGGAGAGATCCAGAAGGTATCCACAGGCATTTTCCTTATTGCTCCCAATAATGTTGACATAATGGGCGAACTGAGCGGCGAAATAAAAAGCAAGGGCAATTTCCCCTGGATGAAGTATTAGGCGCAGCTCATATGCAAAACAAAGACGGAGTATTAAGGTCGATAGGCAAGGCCGAAGACAGGCTTGCCATCGCGAGGCTGCTCGATAAATCCAAATTTGCCGGGAAAATAAGGAATTTTTCACATTCCGATTTTCTCGACCCTCATCAGATCAATCTGGCGGAAAAGCTGCTGCCCTCGCTCAATGTCTGCGAATATTCGTTTTACGGCGGGTACGCGGGAGCTGAAAGGGCTATTGCCGTATTCAGGCCGGAATTTGCCGATGAAGAAGATATTTACGAATACATGGACGACATCCTCAAGGTGATCGAAATAACTCCGCTTGCAAGGAACAGCCTGACGCACAGGGATTACCTCGGCGCTCTGATGAGCCTGGGGATAAAACGGGAAGTTACGGGCGATATCCTTGTAAAAGAAGAAAAATGCAACATCATTGTGCTGAACGATATTGCCGGATATATTGCGGGAAACCTCGAAAAGGTAGGTAATACGGGAATCAGCCTCAAAATATCCGAAACAACGGATTTGAATGTCCCTGAACCCAAGACCAGGGAAATAAAGGCAACGCTTTCGACGCTAAGACTGGACAGCCTGTGCGCCCCTGCATTCGGTATATCCAGAAGCCTCGCGGCAGATTATATCAAAGCAGGCAAGGTGCAACTGAACTGGGACGTAACAGAAAGCCCGGATAAAACGGTTCGCGAGGGAGATACCGTGAGCCTGAGAGGTAAAGGGAGAGCCGTACTTGAAAAGGTCGGCGGCATGACTAAAAAGGACAGGATATCTATTTTGATAAAAAAACTAGTTTAGAGAGGTGATCCGATCGATGAATTATACACCGAATGATCTTCAGAATCTGACCTTCAAAAAGGCAATCGGAGGTTACAACGAGGACATGGTAAACGACGTCCTCGACAAAGTCATTGAAGACTATACTGCATACATACGTGAGAACGTGGAGCTAAAGGACAAGCTTGCGCTGCTGAACGAAGGACTGCAGCATTACAAAACCATCGAGGAATCGCTTCAGAATACGCTGCTGGTCGCGCAGCAGACCGGCGAGGACATAAAGAAGAACGCATACGAAAAGGCTGAAAATATCGTCCACGAAGCTGAAGTAAGAGCACAGAAGCTAATCAACGACGCCAACCAGGAAGTCGTAAAAATAAAATTCGAATACGAAGATTCGAAGAAGAAGCTGCATATATTCAAGTCAAAATGCGAAATGCTATTGATGTCCCAGATGGAAACGCTCAAGCAGATTTTTGACGAGGATGACAGGAGCGCCTGAGGACTTTGTTGACAGGTAGCAAGTACGTGATGTATAATGATTTTTAATATTTTATGGCAATGATCGGAACGAGTAAGGATGACGAATCCTGCAGAGAGCAGCCGGCTGGTGCAAGGCTGCGGAAAAGTATCCTGAAAATCCTCCGGGAGCAGCTTGCTGAAAGCGTGTAAACGCAAGTACGATAAGCCGGGTCACTCCGTTAAAAGTATGATCAAGAGACTGCCGCGAAGAACCAGCTGCTGCTGGGTGGATCGGGCGGTAATTTGGGTGGTAACGCGTGAGTCATATCCTCTCGTCCCTTTGTTCGGGATCGAGGGGTTTTTTAATGTATGAAACAAAAGCGAAACAAAGGGACGGTTCTTTTGTTTCATTTTTCAGGGATGCAAGCGAGATTTTGCATAACAGGCAAAATATTGGGCGGATCATATGACCCGGGATTTATATTACAGGAGGAAATTATGTACAAAAAAGTATCGACGGATCTGAAATTTGTTGACCGTGAGACGGAAGTGCTGAAGTACTGGAAAGAAAATAAGATTTTTGAAAAGAGCCTTAAATTCAGGGAAGGCTGCGATACGTTCACCTTCTACGACGGGCCGCCGACGGCCAACGGCAAGCCGCATATAGGCCATGTTCTCACAAGGGCAATGAAGGATATAATCCCGCGCTACAAGACGATGAAGGGCTACGACGTCCTGAGAAAAGCCGGATGGGATACGCACGGGCTGCCTGTCGAGCTTGAGGTCGAAAAGCTGCTCGGTATCAATGGAAAGCCGCAGATCGAAAAATACGGCGTAGAGCCTTTTATACAGAAGTGTAAGGAAAGTGTGTGGAAATACAAGCACGAATGGGAGGAGATCAGCGACCGTGTCGGTTTCTGGGCCGATATGGAGGATCCCTACATCACATATAACAACACATATATCGAGTCCGAATGGTGGGCATTGAAACAGATCTGGGACAAAGGGCTGCTTTACAAGGGGCACAAGATAGTTCCGTACTGCCCGCGCTGCGGTACCTCGCTGTCAAGCCACGAAGTCGCACAGGGCTACAAGGATGTGAAGGAGGCCTCGGTATTCGTAAAATTCAAGGTTAAAGGCGAACCGGGAGTATTCCTGATGGCATGGACGACCACGCCGTGGACACTGCCTTCCAACGTCGCACTGTGCGTAAACCCCGATGAAACATATGTACGCGTAAAATGCGGCGATGAGACGTATATTCTGGCGGAAGCGCTTGCGCCTTCCGTTTTGAAGAGCGAATACAGCGTTGTTAAAAGCTATAAAGGTACGGAACTCCGCGGCATGGAATATGAGCCCTTGTTTGACTTTGCCAGACCGGATAAAAAGGCCTGGTTCGTGGTCTGCGACAACTATGTCACTTTGACCGACGGCTCCGGTATAGTCCATATAGCACCCGCATTCGGCGAGGACGACGCCAGAGTCGGAAGGGCGAATGACCTGCCGTTTGTGCAGATGGTAAACGAACAGGGCGAATTCATAGAGGACGTAAAACCCTGGAAGGGCAGGTTTGTCAAGGACGCCGATCCTGAAATAATCAAGGATCTCGATGTAAGGGGACTTATGTACAAAACACTGGACTATGAGCATTCGTACCCGTTCTGCTGGAGATGCGACACGCCTCTGCTGTACTATGCGCGCGATACCTGGTTCATAAAGATGACCGAGGTCCGCGACAGGCTGCTGGAGAACAATAACGGCGTCAACTGGATGCCTGACAACATCAAGGAAGGCCGAATGGGCAACTTCCTGGAGAACGTAGTGGATTGGGGTCTCAGCCGTTCAAGGTACTGGGGAACGCCTCTGCCGATATGGGAATGCAAATGCGGTCACCGTCATCTTGTGGGAAGCATTGCCGAGCTGAAGGAACTGGGAGAAGACGTACCCGACGATATAGAGCTGCACAAGCCGTTCATCGATAACGTCAAACTCAAATGTCCCAAATGCTCCGGCGATATGAAGAGGGTGTCCGAGGTCATAGACTGTTGGTTCGACTCCGGTTCAATGCCCTTTGCTCAGTGGCATTATCCTTTCGAAAATAAGGATATATTTGAAAAACGCTATCCGGCGGATTTCATCAGCGAAGCAATCGACCAGACAAGAGGCTGGTTCTATACGCTGCTCGCTATTTCGACGCTGCTGTTCGACGAGCCTGCGTTCAAGAATTGCATAGTGCTTGGACATGTCAACGATAAGGAAGGCCAGAAGATGAGCAAGCATAAGGGCAATGTCGTCGATCCCTGGACTGTCCTCAACAAGCAGGGTTCCGACGCCGTCCGCTGGTATTTCTATACCGGGAGCGCGCCGTGGCTGCCGAGCAGGTTCTATGAGGAAGCAGTGAGCGAGAGCCAGAGGAAGTTCATGGGCACCCTTTGGAACACATATGCTTTCTATGTGCTGTACGCAAATATAGACGGTTTCAATCCGATTGATTACAAGCTGGAAAAGGATAAACTGTCCGTAATGGACAAATGGATACTTTCAAGGCTTTACACACTGATCGGAAACGTGGATAAAAACCTCGAGAACTACAGGATAACCGAATCCGGCAGGGATATACAGGAGTTTGTGGACGAACTCAGCAACTGGTATGTCAGAAGGTGCAGGGAGCGCTTCTGGCAGAAGGAGATGTGCCAGGACAAGATAAACGCCTACATGACGCTTTATACGGTACTGGTAGAGCTTTCAAAGACGGCTGCGCCGTTTGTCCCGTTCATCACCGAGGAAATATACCTGAATCTCGTCCGAAGCGTGGATTCCAATGCGCCTGAAAGCATTCATCTGTGCGATTTCCCGGCGGTGAAGAAGGAGTATGTAGACGTCGCTCTTGAAGAAAACATGGATAAAGTACTCAAATATGTGGTTCTGGGCCGCGCCTGCAGAAATACCGCAAATATAAAGAACCGCCAGCCTATCGGGAAAATATACGTAAAGGCTGAGGGCGAGCTCCCGCAGATGTACCGCGAACTGGTCGCGGACGAATTGAACATCAAGCAGATAGTATTCACTGACGACGCGTCGGGCTTTACAACCTATAAATTCAAGCCGCAGCTGAGGACGCTCGGACCGAAATACGGCAAGCTCGTGCCGAAGATAGGAGAGTACCTTTCCGGCGTAGATGGGAACGATTTCATGGATCGTTTCAACAAGGACGGCAGGGTGAGCTTTGAACTTGAAGGCGCCGAAGTTGTTCTTGAGTTGTCGGATGTGCTTGTAGACACGGCGCAGAAGCAGGGCTTCGTATCCGAAAGCGACAGGGACGTCACCGTGGTGCTCGATACCAACCTGACGCCTGAGCTTGTGGAGGAAGGCTTTGTACGCGAGATCATAAGCAAGCTGCAGACAATGAGAAAGGAAGCCGGCTTCGAGGTACAGGACCACATCAGGGTCTATTACGGCGGCAATGAAAGGATCAGTGCGATATTCGAACGAAACATGGCCGTCATAAGCGACGAAGTCCTCGGAGACGAACTCAGGCCTTCGGGCGGCGAGGGTTACAGCAAGGAATGGAATATAAACGGGGAAGATGTAGTATTTACCGTGGCAAAGGTGTAAAGGTGGTTACAGCATGGTTAAAATGAATGTCAACCTCGGCGAAAGGGGTTATCCGATCTATATAGCGCCTGACTTTTCGGGACTGGACAAGGCCTGTAAAAGCGCGAAGCTCGGCGGAAAAATTGTGATCATTGCCGACAGTAATGTCGAAAGGCAATACCGTCAGGCCTGTATGGACGAATTGTCGCTGTATGCGAAGGAAGTATACTTTCATACGTTTCCCGCAGGGGAAATGAGTAAAAATCTAGATACGGTCAGTGATATTTACAGGAAGCTCATTTCACTGAAGCTGGATCGCAGTTCGACGCTGGTAGCGTTGGGCGGTGGCGTCACGGGAGATATTACGGGCTTTGCGGCTGCGACCTACCTGAGAGGCATTTCCTTCGTACAGATCCCTACTAGTCTTCTTGCGCAGGCTGACAGCAGTATCGGCGGAAAGACCGGCGTGGATTTCGAGGGCAGCAAGAATATGGTCGGAGCTTTTTACCAGCCGAGGTTTGTGTTCATCAATGTAAACACGCTCAGGACGCTGCCTGAAAGGGAATTGAAATCGGGACTGGCGGAAGTCATCAAGCACGGACTGATAATGAATGCCGAGTTTTACGACTACATCGACAACAATATAGACAAGATCTACAATTATGACGAGAATGTGCTGCAGTACATCACAAAGATGAACTGTTCCGTCAAAGGGAGCGTAATCGAGCAGGATGAACGCGAAGCAGGCATCAGGGCCCTGCTCAATTTTGGGCACACGATCGGGCACGCCGTGGAGAGCGTTTCAGGCTTCGGGCTGCTGCACGGAGAATGTGTTTCAATCGGTATGGCAGGCGCGTTCAGGCTTGCCAACAAGCTCGGCATGGTGAGCGACAAGGCTGTAGCCAAGGTGGAAGATACGCTGAGGAAGGCAGGCCTGCCAATAAGAACGTACGGCATGGATGCCGGCAGGATAATGGACATGATGTACCTCGACAAGAAGGTGAGGGACGGAAGGCTCTATTTCATACTTCCCAGGGAGATAGGAGAAGTCCTCGGCTGCTACGTTGAAGACACCGAAATTGTAAAGCAGGTACTGGTTGAACTCGGACAGGAGGAACAGTCTGTCTGATACCGGTAAGTTCATTACGGTAAGATCATAAAAAATCGCAGGTGCATCGGGCGCCGGCGATTTTTTTCTTTTGTATAATAAAAAAACACCTTATTTGAAATTCTATAGATAACGACATTTGCCGTAAACGGAGGGCCACATGTTTATTGAAACTGAATTGCAAAGCGATCTTGAGACGATTTACAAAATTGCGGGAGATCTTCTGAACGACATCGAGATGAATACGGTGGGAAATTATCCTGACGATGCGCTACGGGAGGATCATGAACTGTTGGAGCGCGTAAGGTTCAGCCTCGAGGACATAACAGGGACGCTTCAGAAGGATATTCACAATCTCAGGCAAGTCATTGCGAAAAAGAGAATTGAGGAAACCGGGGTTTAGCGCGAAAAGAGGCGGGGGTATTTGTGTTCGGCAAAAAAACCATGTACAGGCTCCTTAGCAGGAAACTCGATCAGATTTCCTTCAACATGGAGAAGACCAGGATCAAAGAATATGTGGAGTACCTTGAACATCCTCGAAAAATGCTTTTTTCGAATTTCATGGCAGGTATTGCAAGGGGATTCGGCGCCTCTATAGGGTTTACGCTGCTGGCAGCGCTCATAATGTATATACTGAGATACCTTGTGCAGTGGAATCTGCCGGTCATAGGCAAATTTATAAGCGAAATAGTCAATATCGTCAACAATAATATAAACAATCCGGGGAGGTAAAAGATGGATAAACAACAAATGCAACATTTCAGGGAGCTGCTTAACAGAAGGCTTGGTGAGATCGATCGTACCATCGGCATCATGAAGGAAAATGATGAGGGGGAACAGGATACCTATTCCCCGTCCGAGCTTTCAAACTATGATAATCACCCGGCGGATCTGGGCTCCGAGCTCTTTTTGACCGAGATGAACAATGCGCTGAAGGTGCATGAGGAAAATATACTGCGGGATATCAGGGACGCCCTGGGCAGGATAGATGACGGCACTTACGGTACCTGCTCGCACTGCGGGAAAGAGATCCCGGCGGAGAGGCTCGAGGTGATGCCCGCTGCGAAATTGTGCGTAGATTGCGAGGAAAAATTGGAAAGTTCACCGCTTCGTGAAGCCCGAGGCTGGTCGAACGAAGACAGGCCCAATGAAGAAGCGGTAATTGACGCGCCGTTCGGCCGCAAGTACCTGAACCAGCGCGAGGATGACGAATACGAAGGTATGGATCAGCTCAACGACCTGATGAAATACGGCAGTTCGGACAGCCCTCAGGATCTGGGAGGTTATCACGATTATGAAGATTATTATACCAATGAAACAGACAAGCAGGGCATTGTCGACGACATGGACCAGGTATCAAACGACGAATATAAAAGGCAACTGCCTGATTGATTTTTATGCAAAATTCGACAAATATGTTGAAATTCGTTTCGATTTAAATATATAATCAGAAGTAAGAATTTTATCAAGTGTATATAGTATTGCAGCGAACCCGTTGTAGTATTAGATGCTGACTTAAATCAGGGGGCATAATGAGATCTTGGCTAAGAAAGGCCTTGTTTCCGGCGTTTATATTCTTCCTGTTTTTTGCGCAAAATATGCCGGCAACAGCTGAAACAGTTGATAACGAGCCATCCGTCGTGCCAGTAAAATACCACGCCGATTGGAGCTATCCTCCTTTTGTTTATGTTGAAAACTATTCATTGACCGGTTTCGATATCGAGCTGACCAGATCGATCTTCAATTCCGACGAATATGACTTAAGCTTCAAGGACGGATACCAGGACTATACATACGAGCTTCTTAAAAATTGCGAAATTGATACCTGTGGTATACTGCCGGTCGACGAGGACAAGAAAAACGATATATACTATAGCGATACGGTTATACAGTGCCATATATCGGTTTACGCAAAGAAACCCGTTACGGATGCCGGCATGGATCATCTTCAACCTGCAGACCTATCACGTTATAAAATAGGGACGGGGAACGGTATGCTTGCGCAATATGTACTAAGAGAACAACTTGGGATAACCCCGTATCAAACCTATAATTCCATTGAAAACGCGCTAACGGCACTTCATAAAGGAGAGATCGACCTGCTTTTCGAGAATCAGGAGGCGGTGGATGATCTGCTGGTCCGGGAAAACATGGGATCCGATTTTTACGTTCTGTTATCCGACCTTTATCCTACCGACATGGCCTATGGAATCAGCCGGGCAAGACCGGAACTGGTCGACCGGGTAAATACAGGTCTGGCAATGTTGAAAAAATCCGGCGCATATGAAAAACTCTATGTAAAATATTTTAAAATCCATTCCCCGTACTTTTATGAAAATCTCAGGAATAAAACAGCTGTAACAGTATTGACAGCTGTTTTGGCGTTTTTGCTGATCCTCTTTATAATCAGACTGCATATGTATTTCAGGAGGACAAGAAGTCAATACGCAAAGGAACAGGTCCTGGCCAGGGGAATAATAGAGAATGCAAAAACCATAATCATCGTTTGCGATCCGGCAGGATCGGTAATGGTATTCAATAAATTCGCAGAGGAGCTCACGGGTTACAGCTTCAAAGATGTAAATGGCAAAAGAATCGATGAGATACCGGCTTTTTCCGAAGATACCGACCTCGGCAAAAGGATATTTGAAAGCCTGACTATGGGCAGCAGCTTGCAGAATATGGAAAAGAGCATTATTTCCGCAGACGGCAGCAGAATCAATATTCTTTGGAACGTCGACGCCATAACGGACGCTGAGAACAAGCCTGTAAACGTAATAGCAATGGGCGTCGACATAACGGGCAGGAAGAATACGGAACTGAGACTGACGGAGAGTTACCAGGAACTCGAGGCGGTACATGAGGAACTTGTCCATAAGGAGATCGAACTGAAAATACAGTATGACGACCTGAACATGCATGAGAATGAGCTGCGGCGCAGTGAAGAACGTTACAGGCTGGCTGTAGAGGGAGTCAACGACGGTATATGGGACTGGGACGGCAGAGACGGCAAACTGTTCATGTCGAAGCAGAGCAGGACGATAATGGGCCTCGACGACAGCCAGGAATACATGACTATCGAGAAATGGTTCGGCGTAATCGCAAAGGAAGACCAGGACAGGTTTATCCGAAGCTTGAACAAATATGTGACCGAGCCGCAGAGAAAGCATTTTCAGATTGAATACAGGGTAAGCGCTCCGGACAATGGAGTAAAGTGGATCCGGACCAGGGGCATGGCAATATGGGACGAAAGCGGCATCCCTGTCAGGGTCGCCGGTTCCATAACGGATATAACCGAACAGCGCCTTACTGATGAAAAAATACATCAACTGGCGTATTATGATGCGATGACAGGTCTCCCGAACAGGACGCTGCTGATGGATCGTTTCATCGTAGCTGCCGCAGCGGCTCACAGGAAACAAAGAAGAGTGGCTGTTTTCTTCCTGGATCTCGACAATTTCAAAACCATCAACGATACCATAGGGCATTCATTTGGCGATCAACTGCTCCGGAAGGTCGGCGAACAGCTCAGGTGCACGCTCAGAAGGAGTGATACCCTGGCGCGCCTGGGCGGCGATGAGTTTATAATGCTGCAGACCAATATCAAGAACATGGAGGAAGTTTCACACCTGGCAACAAGGATGCTGGAGATATTCAAAAACCCGTGGATACTGGATGATCGGGAGTTTTACGTCACGGCGAGCATAGGAATATCCGTATATCCCGACGACGGTTCGGATCTGCAGGAACTGATGAAGAATGCGGATGCTGCAATGTACCGTGCAAAGGAATCGGGAAAGAATAACTTCCAGATATATACCCAGGAACTCAACATGCGCATAATGGAACGCATGGAAATAGAGAATAACTTGAGACGCGCCGCGGAGAAGGATGAATTCGTGGTGTACTACCAGCCCATGATAGAACTGGCGACAGGAAGGGTAGCCTGCGTAGAAGCCCTTATCAGGTGGGCGAACCCGGCCATAGGGTGGGTAATGCCCGACTCCTTCATACATATTGCCGAGGAAATCGGTCTGATCGGCAAAATAGGCGAATGGGTCCTGAGCACTGCCTGCAGGCAGCTCTCTAAATGGCATGAGCAAGGGTGTGAGAATCTCAAGGTTTCAGTAAACCTGTCAGCAAGGCAATTTCAGCAGCCAGACCTTGTAAGTACGATCAGGGAGATAATAAAGGAGACACATATAAAGGCCGAGTGGCTCGAACTCGAGATCACCGAAGGCCTGGCCATGCACGACCTCGAGCATACCATAGGCATACTCGGGCAGCTGAAGGATATGGGCATAGGTATTTCCCTGGATGATTTCGGGAAAGGCTATTCCTCGCTGAATTATCTGAAGGTCCTGCCCATAAGCAACCTTAAGATAGACAAAACCTTCATACACGGCTTCAACAGCAGTTCGAACCAGACGAAGATCACGAGGGCGCTGATATCGCTCGCCCATAGTATGAACCTGAGCGTTACGGCAGAAGGGGTAGAAAACGAGGCGCAGCTGGACTTCCTGCTCAAGGAAGGCTGCGACATAGCGCAGGGGTATTATTTCAGCAAACCTCGTCAGGCGTCCGATCTGGAACTGGATTCATATGAAACGAGCCTGGAGAGAACGTCGTGACATAAGCACGTCATAACACTAACTTAACACCGCGCACGGACCAAAATGCGCATTTTGGCAAAATACTCGTCACGCCTTGCTGTCGACAAACCACTTGTCGTCCTCGAGCCAGAGGTAGGTTTCCTTTCCGTTTATCCTGCACCTGTACCGCATACCCTGGCCGCCCGCCTTCAGGGATGCTGCGCGCCTGATGTCGGTTACCCTGTCTATATCGAAGCTTCTGCCGTCCTCCCATTTGACGATGAGAGGGACCTTGCTGCCATCCTTTGTAAACTTTGCGATCACTTCAACAAAAACCTTAGCCATATATTTACCCTCCGAAACAAACCACCTTCGCAGGATGCGCACGAACGGTGCGAATTGGTTGAAAAGCCGCCGGTACGGCACACTTGCAGTACAGCCTGCCGCCGGTACGGCACACTACCGGAAAAAGGACACGGGATGTATGACATTTTCCTCAACCGGATTTGCGTTGAGCCCGTTGCTTTTGAGCAATACCGCCCGCTGTACCGAATAATGCCCGAAACGGGTCCGTATGTTATCAATGCTGCTCTCGAGCTGTTCTCTGCGCAGCCGTTTATCATCGTCAAAAAAAGATACCTGTCCGCAACTGTCCGACGTTACCACATTCGTGACCCTTACACCGAGCGTACGGATCGTTTTGGACCAGTCCCAGGACTGGCCGAATATCTCCAGCGCCTTCTCCGCAATCTCGGAAGAAACGCAGGTGTAGTGCGAAAGCTGTCCCTGCCGTTCGATAAAGGAAAGATCCGCCGAGCGGATGTATATCTGCACGGTCCTGCCTTTGAGATGATGCCTCCGGAGCCTTTCAGCAACGCTGTCCGCCAATACGTACGTGAGTATTTTGACGTCATTGTCGTTGCAGAGGTCGTGGGGGGTGGTGAGCGAATTGCCCACGCCCTTTATGTTCGGCTGGAAATCGAGCCGGGTCACCGGGGAATCGTCATAACCGTTGGCAAATATCCAGAGCGTCCGACCCCACTGCCCGAAATGCCGTTCCAGGAACCTCGGGGGCGCGCCGGCCAGTTCTCCTATCGTCAAGATACCTATGTCCGTGAGCTTCCGGCGTGTGGACGGGCCTACATAGATCATTTCGCCGACAGGCAACCCCCAAACCTTCTCACGGTAGTCTTCCTCGCTTATCACCGTGGTCGCATCGGGCTTTTTCATATCCGAGCCAAGTTTGGCAAAGACTTTATTGAAGCTGACGCCCACTGATGCGGTGATGCCCAGTTCGAACTCTATCCTTTTGCGGAGCTCGTCCGCTATCTGCTTGCCCGAGCCGTACAAGCGCGTGCTTTCCGTTACGTCGAGCCAGTTTTCGTCTATGCCGAAGGCCTCTATCAGGTTCGTATAGTTTTCGTAAATTTTACGTACCATCATGGAAAATTTAAGGTACTGCATGTAATTCGGCCTTACTACCACGAGTCCCGGGCATTTCGACCTGGCCTCCCAGACGGCGTCCCCGGCCGTGACTCCGAATTTTTTTGCGATCCCGTTCTTGGCCAGCACTATTCCGTGACGTGTCGACTGCGAGCCGCAAACTGCGACGGGCCGGTCGCGTAACTCCGGATTGTACAGGCATTCCACGCTGGCGTAAAAGTTATTTAGATCACTATGCAAAATTACTCTGCTCATCCGATCATCCTTGTAAATACGAACCTTTTTATAATTCTGAAACACAAATATTACAGTCTCATTATACCGAACATATGTTCTGTGGTCAATATACTCTATTTCCCATTTTTTATACGCAATGTACGATGGTAAACTGGAAAGATATTTAATATAAGTATTTGCTCTATCCTAATATTTAATATTTTATTTATTATATGTAAAATAGTGATATAATTGTATTGCTGTTGGAGGTACTGCATGCATACAGAGAAAAATAGGCAGAACGTATTTATTGAACAGCTATATAGTAAAATGCATAACCGGCTCATTATCTATTCCCAAAGCGCTCCGTGTATAATGATGGTTGTTTTTGCTATTTTAGTATGTGTTTTGTCCGATTGTTCATTCATGCAGAACAACATGGCAGATACCGCTGAAGTAGTCGCATTTTTAACCTCGGATGAGGCTAAGGGGCGATTGACGGGAACTGAGGGAAGCCAAAAAACAGAAATGTTCATTGCGGAGCAATTTCACGCAGCCGGATTGGAACCGCTTCTTAATGAGAATTACTGCATTCCCTATACACAGATGACCTATATGCCGGACAAGCAGAAAATCGACATATCTGTTCTGTATAAAAATGGAGAGCTATATAAGCTTGACCCCGGACGCGATTTTTTCCCAACGGTCGGCTTATCGGATTTCACAATAAACGCCGGTATTACGACAGATTACAATGCTGAAAATATTTCCGGTACGATATTGCTTGAGCCTGACAGCGGTAAGATTTCAGACGCACGGGAAACAGAACCGGCTGCCTTGTTCATTATTAGCGGGAAAGCATCCGCAAGAATTGAGGAGGATCAAGGTATTGTACCAACATTCAATTTGAGCGCTGATTTTATGAAAAGGCTTCTATCGGAAATAGAATCTGTTGCATCGGTATCAATCGACTGTGACTATTCGACGGTTTCATCATCCGTAAATAATGTTGCGGGGGTGCTAAAGGGAAAGGACTCCTCAAAAGCCGTCATACTAAGCGCCCATTTCGACCATATAGGCTGGTGGGACGATACGGTCTTCCGCGGAGCTGCCGACAATGCTTCCGGAACCGCATTACTCATAAAGCTTGCTCAAGACTTGAAGAAGCATTATGGAAACCGCCAGCCGCCGACAGACATAGTTTTTTACGCATTCAACGGCGAAGAGAGCGGGCTGCAGGGCAGTAAAGCAGCCATATCCGAGCTGACAGGCAAATATACAGATTTCTATAATATAAATTTCGACATGGCAGGCAGTAAAAAGAATCCGACAGAGTATACATTAAATACTAACGAGGCGTCCAAAAGCCTGGCGGACGCTTTCTCTTCACACCTTACGTCCGATGGATTCGAGATATCATTCTCAGATGAGGGTGCAAGCGATCATATCATATTTCAAAATGAGGGCATCGCGGCAATCGACCTTTCCTGCGAAGATTTAATTCCGATAACTCATACGGTTCATGATACGGAAGATGCATTGAATTTCGAGGCAATCGAAACGCTCAGCAGGGTAACGGCAGAATTTATTGATACGCTTGACGGTAAAATGTTTGAAGCAGCAATTCAAGATAAGGCATCTCCCGAATATCGCAAGAAGCTTCAGGAGCTTACGGAAAAAACCAGACTGGATCTCGATTATGATGAGGCATGTATATTCGATATGGACGGCGAACGTCGCATAGTATGGGGGAGCCGGCCATTAAGCAGTATGGAGGAAATAACAAAATACTATCCTTCTTTGAAATTTCCTGAAAACCTTGGTAAATACACTTTCAAGAGGATGACGGTAGGTTCGTACTATTTTAGCAGCGGTATGACAATAATCGAACCGGAATTTATGAATTACAAGACAGGGATACCCTTTAAGTATGATTATTCCATAAAAAAAGCGGGCGTAATTTCTTTGGATTATGGTAATGATTCACGCTATATCTCTATACGTATTTACGATACGGAAAAATCGTCATTTGTTTTCAATAATACTCATAAGGTGGAACTGCCCGAAGCTCCCGGAATTACTTTTTATAAGGAAAACGATTATGAAATTTTTGATGCCTTTTCGTTTGCGGTTAAGCAGGAGGAAAGAAACTTTTGCTTTTTCGTATCGGTTAGTGCGAATAAAACAGAAGTGTTGGAATTAATTAAAGAATTGGATATCCAGGGAAAGGCCGCATCTATTCTGGATGACTTAGGAATATAGTTTCATGGTACTTTGATTAACTCGGCTAAAAGTAGATTATATGCCGATGTAATAATCCCGGCGAAGTATTGTTCAAAAATCCAGACGCTCAATGCGCTGGAGATTTTTTTTATAGCTGATAATTAACTTGCCGATCGGATGGTGCGCAGCATATAATTTTTTGGGAGGGTGCGCCAGTTCGGTGCGTGTAATATAGTCGGGTGTAAGTCCTGACCTGACAAAGCATAGCAAGCAGTCGGTACCAAGCCTTGGAGCCGGAGCCGCGAGGTGAGGTTTAA